>JBAQFI010000020.1:0-16093 GCA_049287185.1 Minisyncoccia bacterium | reverse complement strand
GTAGCTATCGTTATGATTGGGATGGAACAAATAATTTATCCGGTAGCAATAATCGTGTTTACAAAACTTATACTTCTGAAGGACGTAAATATGCCTCTGTTACTGTGACCTCTGGTAGCCAGAGAGTAAATGAAGATTGTAGAAATTATGTCGCCGTGGGTGATGATTATAATAATGATTCAAATTTAAGTGTTTCCTGTTCTGCAAACATAACCTCTACAATTTCTGGTAACATTATTACTTGGTCTGCTTATCCGACCGGTGGTAATGGTTCATATGTTTATGGTTGGTCAGGTACTGATAGTCTAACTGGCTATTCTTCTTCTATTGCTAAAACCTATTGGTTACTAGGTAATAAGACAGCCACTGTAACAATTTCCTCAAATGGTCAAACTGTTAGTCGTCAATGCGGAAACACTGTTTCTATTTCTGCTCGACCAATTACTTATGTAGCTCCTGTCTCCTATACTGCTCCAGTTACAAACACAAATGTAACTGCTACCACAAATAATAATGATTTAGTTGTGGCTTGTTCACCAAATACTGATAATGCTGATATTAATGATACTGTGGTCTGGATTTCAGATGTTAAAGGTGGAAATGGTAAGTACACTTACAAATGGGAAGGAACAGACAATCTTGTCGGTGATATAAATTATCTTGCCAAAACTTATTTTGACAATGGTTCTAAGACAGCAGTTCTGACTGTAACTTCAGCTGGAAAAACAGTGACTAAAGTTTGTGGAGCTTTGACTGTCGGTGCTACTGATAACAGTAATTTGGCCGCCTCAGCTCTCTTTGGCAATTGGACTGGAACCTTTATTATTATCCTTTTGTTCGCCATCATTGCCTTTTTAGGGGTCATCATGTATTTCCTAAATCTTCGTGATCGCGCTCAAATGATGAATGCTTTTCCCCCACAACAGTAATTAATAACTAAAAACAAGCCCCGTTTTGCAAAGCAAAACGGGGCTTGTTTTATTTACATACCATGGTATAATATTAAGTAGACATCTTTGAGTTTGGTATATTCTACCAAATAGATCAAAGTTTGTAACTTATAGAAGGAGTATTGTTATGGCCAAGAAGATGGAAAAGCAGCTGAAAGCAGAAGGTCCTGGACCTACAAAGCTCGGTGGCGTACCAAGAACGGAAAACAAAAAAATTCCGAACTGGATGAAAGACAAATCTCTCATCCCGGTCCTCATCAAAAAAGTTGCTTAAAAATCGTCGTTGGCAAAATCTGGGTAACCAGAAACGCTAAATGACAATATGAAAAAGACGTACACTTTATGTGGACGTCTTTTATTTGTTAATATTTGTTAAATAAAAAAGCCGAGAGAAAATATTTTCTCTCGGCAATATTTCAATTATGAGTTTGAAATATTATGTAGGAAGGTCGAATTCTCCCTTTTTGACTCCAGCAATGAAGGCTTTCCATTCTTCAGGGTTGAAAACCAGGGTTGTCTTGGTGGAATCTTTTGTATCACGAACTCCAATGTTTTTCCCCTTGATAGCAACGGCCACACAAGGAGGTAACAGCTTAGGGTGACACTGTGACGACACTTTGAAATCATTGTCTCCGAACACTGAACCTTTCATTCCTCTCTTTTTTTCCATAAATAACTACCTCCAGTCTTAGATTTAATAGAATTTATTTCTATAAACTAGACACACAAAAACTGTACCACGATAATAATTTAAAAGCAAATTGAACTATTATTTTGTGTAGCTCCTTATTTTCTCTCCTTAATCTCTGCGACAATCTTCTGGGTAAATTCTTCAGCCGTCATTTTTTCCTGAGCCCCAGTGTCACGACTTTCAATAGTTAAAATATTATCGGCCATTTCTTTATCACCAATAATAATCATATATGGCACTCGCTCATTTTTACCATTACGAATCTTTTTACCCATACCTTCATCTCGATCGTCAAAATCTACTCGCACACCAGATGATTTCAATTGTTCTGAAATATTTTTAGCATAGTCGTTATGATTTTCACGAACTGGAATAATTTTTACTTGTGTTGGGGACATCCAAACAGGGAAGTTACCGGCGTAATGTTCAATAAGAAAACCAATAAACCTTTCATGGGTACCAAGTGGTGCTCGATGAATACATAACGGAGTTTCTTCTTTACCTTCTTTTGAAACGTATGTTAGTCCAAATCTTTTTGGTACTGCAAAGTCCACTTGGTTTGTAGCTAGAGTAAATTCTCTACCAATTGCACTCCAAACCTGAACGTCTATTTTTGGTCCATAGAAGGCGGCTTCGTTAGGTATTTCAACATAAGGTATTTTTGATTCGATTAGGACTTGTCGAACCATATCCTCTGTCTTTTTCCAGAGAGAAGGTTCATTTACAAATTTTTCACCAAGTTTTTTCGGATCATGTGTTGAAAATCTCATGACATATTTATCTACTCCAAAAATTTTGAAATACTTAAGATACATGTCATTAACAGCTCTAAATTCATCAGCAAATTGCTCTTCTGTACAATACATATGTGCGTCGTTCATTGACAACATCCTAACCCTCATTATTCCAAACAATTCCCCGGATTTCTCGTGACGGTAGCATGTACCATATTCTGCCAGGCGCATTGGTAAATCTTTATAAGTTCTCTTTTCTACACCAAAGATTTTATGGTGGTGAGGGCAGTTCATCGCCTTTAAATAGTACTTTACCCCCTCATATTGCATTGGAGGAAACATACTATCTTCGTAGTATGGTAGATGCCCACTTTTAAGGTACATTGATTCTTTAGCAATGTGTGGAGTTTTAACTCGTAAATAACCAGCTGCAGTCTCAGTATCTTTTGCAAGTTTTTCTAATTCTTCCACAAGAATAGTTCCTTTTGGTAACCAGAGTGGTAGACCAGGTCCAACATCCTCGTCAAAAGTAAATAGTCTAAGTTCCTTACCAAGTTTTCGGTGATCTCTCTTTTCCGCCTCTGCAAGATTTTTTAAATATTCTTCAAGTTTCTCTTTATTTTCAAAAGCCAGGCCATAGATACGAGTAAGCATTTTATTGTCAGCATCACCTTTCCAGTAGGCCCCGGCAATTCTTTCTAGTTTCCAGGCACTGTTTTTAATCTCATCCATAGATTCAACATGAGGACCGGCACAAAGGTCAGTAAAAGCGCCAGAAGTATAGGTAGTCAGAACTTTTCCATCTTTAGCGTATTCAGCAATCAGTTCCAATTTGTAGGGATTTCCTTCAAAAAGTTTTTCAGCATTCTCTTGTGAAATTTCCGCTTTATCAAAAGATTTAACTTTTTTTACTTGTTCACGCATTTTTTGCTCAATTTTTCCCAAGTCTTTATCAGTAATTGGCGCAGAAAAATCAAAGTCATAGTAAAAACCATTTTCAATAGCTGGACCGGTAGCAATCATAGCGCTCGGCCAGATTTCTTTGACAGCGCCAGCCATGAGGTGGGCGAGGGAGTGTCTAACTTTGTGTAGTTGTTCTTCGTTCATGTTTGTTTACCCGTCCGAACATTTTCTTAAATGTTCTAGGATTAGGGTTATATTAAACTAATAATTTATAGGCTATAACATTAAGAAATGTTCGCCCAAGGAAAACGCCCTGGCAAAAATACAAAGCTTTGTATTTTTGCCAGGGCGGAGGATAAGTATCCTTCGTGGTTCCACCTAGCTTTCCACTAATCAGTGGACACTTTTGCTCAAATTAGCCTGTCGGTTCGTTCTCACGAATTGCACTTGGTAAATGCAACAATCTTTGAATTAATTAATAATAGACTTTTAAATACACAGTGTCAAATATGATAAGTTGGCGCATTATTGGTCTTTTGTATTATAATTGCTTTATATGAAAGCTAAAATATTTCTTGCTTTAAGTATTCTATCTTTATTTTTTATTGCTAATGTTGCGCAGGCTCATCAGCCACGTTTGGTTTATAAAATGGTCAGCACTATAGAGACCCCTTTTATAATTAGTAATCCTGACATATCCCAAGCTTTCTATGGTCGGTTAAAAAATTCAAGTGCTGATTATTTTAAGGTTACCTTAAATACTGAGCAAAGTTTATATCTTGGACTGCTAACTCCCGATAATAATGAAGCAGCCAGTGAAGTTTCAGCTATAGTAATTAAATTAAACTCGCCTGATAGTGATATTAAAATGAGCTTAGGAGGCAGTGACTCGGTTTGGGAAAAATATTACGAAGACTATGCCGGAGATAATTATTGGCAGGGACCAGACACAAAAAAACTATTACCAGCTGGAGATTACCTTATTACTATTTCTGCCAAGGATAATATTGGAAAATATGTTTTAGTGGTTGGACAAACCGAATCATTTCCCTTTGCTGAAGCTATGAAAACTTTATATAACTTACCTGATTTAAAAATGGGTTTCTTTGGCACATCATTTTTAACTGTTTTTTCTGGTATAATTGGTAAATATCTACTATATTCATTGATCGGTTTAGTTATTATGCTGACACTAATAGTTTGGTATTTTATTCGCAGACACAATAAAAATAAATATGGCCAAAGATAAATATTCAGCAGTCTGGGTCTCGCACTCTTCCATGGGAGATTTTTTGAAATGTCCGCGCGCTTATTATTTACATAACATTTATAAAAATCCGGCAACTGGAAGAAAAATCAATATTGTCAGTCCTGCCTTATCTCTCGGTGTTGCCGTGCACGAAGTTCTAGAAAATCTGATTAATTTTAAAGCCGAAGACCGTTTCAAACAGCCACTACTCGAACAATATGAAGAAGCCTGGAAAAAAGTAACTGGTAAGCAGGGAGGTTTTTGCAACTCTGAAGAGGAATGTGTTATGAAAGAAAGAGGAAAGAAAATGATTGAGAAGGTTTTAGTAGATCACAAAATGCTAGAAGCCAAAGCTATTAAACTTCCCGAAGGACAAAATGGTATGCCGCCAAATTTTTATTTGTCAGAAGACGATAATATTATTCTTTGTGGCAAGATTGATTGGTTGGAATACATTCCAGCTGATGATAGTTTAAAAGTCATTGATTTCAAGACCGGTAAACACGAAGAAGGAGATGAGTCCTTGCAATTGCCAATCTATCTTTTAATTTTGAATAAATTACAGAAACGTAAAATTTCCGGCGCCGCTTATTGGTATTTGGAAGAAGGGAAGATGGTTGAGAAAAAATTACCAAGTGTTGAGGAATCATACGACAAAGTTTATAAAGTGGCAAAGCAAGTAGCTCTAGCCAGAGAGAAACGAGAATTCAAATGCCCAAAAGGTGAGTCTGGTTGTTATGCTTGTCGCCCATTTGAAAAAATCATCCGTGGTGAAGCGGAGTTTATTGGAGTGGGAGGGTATGGACAAGAGTTGTATATAGCATAAAGTATTTAGTATATAGTATTGATAAATGGACTGTTTTTACTTCATAAAAACAGTCCATTTATCTGTCATTCCCGACCTGATCGGGAATCCAGTTCTTCAATTGTGTAATGATGTTTTAAATGCTATATTGTCAAAAGTTTTGTACTCTAAAATAATAAAAAAGGAGACTTTTCATGAAAAAGACTACAAAAAATGTCGAACGATTTTTTGTTTTGACTAGTGCTTTTTCTGTACATGGTTGTAGAAACGAAATCAGAGAAGTCAGAGTTGTTTTTAGCGGAAAAGAACCAATTAATGAGATTGAAGAAAAACCTGGAATTAGAACAGTATTTTATCCAATTTTTCAAATTCAGTCGGATTATCATCATGGCAGTAGTCCTTTCAAACCATATTATCTTGATAAGGATGAAATAAAAACCCATCGCTTTATTATTGGCAGTAACATACGTATAGCCAAAAAACAGGATGATGAAAAAATCCAATATCAGACAGGTTCAGATGTATCAGGTTTGATTACTGGACTTTTTCTTGACGAATGGACGGCTGTTGGTGCTAGTTTAACTCCAGATTTATATAAGGAACATCATCGCAATGAATTATTACGATGTTCTTGCGAGGTTTTATCAGCTGTAGAAAATAACCTGATGTTTGCGATTGATGGGTCTGATGAATCTGGTGCAGGACGTTTTATGTGTGATGATTTTTGGTACAAATGGCGGCAGGAAAATCTCCCAAAAAAGTGACAACAAGCCGAGAATCTGCAATGCAGATTCTCGGCTTTAAACTTTTTTATACTATATACTAAATACTGTATACCATATACTATTCAAGTATTTTTACCTTGTCCACAATCACACTCAACTCATCATTTCTTTTATCTATTTTTCCTACTACGGCCAAACATTTGTCCACCACTAACGCATCTTTGTATTGAGCTAGAGTGCGTGGAAAAACTACGGTATCAATAGTGTCATTAAAGTCTGCCACTTTCATAAAAATCATCGGATCGCCTTTTTTGGTCATGATTGGTCTGACTTCGGTCACAATACCGGCAAACAAAACTTCATGAGATTTGGTAAAGTCAGCCTTCATTTTAGCAATATCACTACCATGCTTTTCGATTGATTTACGATGCTTGTCGAGTGGGTGGCCTGATAAATACAAACCGAGGAGTTCTTTTTCCCAAGCGAGTTGGTCATTCATATTGGCCGGTTCGGCTTGATGCAAAGTAAAACGTTGAATTTTTTCACCATTAGCCTCAAATAATCCGAACAAGGAATCTTGAGAATCATCACCTTTAGCCACTTCTTTATTGTAGGCCAACATACTTTCAAGATTAGCTAAGAGTAATCCACGCTCACCAAAAGCATCCATGGCTCCAGTTTTAATCAAAGCTTCCAGAGATTTTTTATTTAAATTTTTATCTTTAATTCTTTCGAGAAAATCTGAAAGTGTTTTAAACTTACCATTTTCTTTTCGCTCATGAATTATAGACCTAGCAATACCTTCACCAAAGTTTTTGATAGTGGTTAACCCAAAGCGAATAGTATCTGGTGTGCCATCTTTTTTTACCACGGTAAAGTCGGCATAACTTTCATTGATGTCCGGTGGCAAGACGGGGATATTCATACGTTTACATTCGGCGACGAACTCACCAATTTTTTCGACATCCCCAGCGTCAGCAGTCAAAACTGAAGCCATATAAATAGCTGGATAGTTGGCCTTCATATAGGCTGTTTGGTAGGCGACGTAACCATAACTAGCGGCGTGAGCCTTGTTAAATCCGTAAGCCGCAAATGGTTCAATGAGTGCCCACAGTTCATCAGCCTTGGCTTGCGTCATGCCGTTCTTTAACAAGCCCTCCTTCAATTTACTTTTCTGAGCCTCCATTTCCGCCGGAATTTTCTTACCCATCGCTTTACGGAGTTTGTCAGCTTCAAGCCAAGAATAACCAGCGAGTTTTATAGCAATAAGCATAACGTCGTCCTGATAGGTAATCACCCCAAAAGATTGATCCAAAATTTCTTTCATACGTGGATCGAGATATTTTATTGTGCGCGGATTGTGTTTACGTTTAATATATTCTGGAATAGATTCCAAGGGCCCTGGGCGGTAGAGTGCCACCATCGCATTGATATCGTGAATAGTTGAAGGTTTAAGTTCCTTCAAATATTTGGTCATGCCGTCACCATTTAATTGAAAGAGACCACAAGTTTCACCCTTGGCTAAAATCTCAAAAGTTTTTGGATCATCAAGCGGAATTTTATTTATATCCACTGTCTCGTGATTCATCTTGTCACAAATATCTACCGCGTTCGCTAATATAGAAAGGTTTTTAATTCCCAAGAAGTCGAATTTTAAAAGACCAGCATCTTCAACGGCATGCATGTCATATTGAGTAATAATTTTATTTTCTCCCTTGGTATCAAACTGGAGCGGTGTGAAATCTGTGAGCTCGGTTGGAGAAATAACGACACCAGCGGCGTGAACCGAGATGTGGCGGGCACAACCTTCAATTTTCTTGGCCATATCAATAATTTTTGTGACATCAGCTTCAGACTTATACATTTCTTTTAACTCTGCCACTTCCTCGAGGGCACGATCAATAGTCATTGGAAAACCTTGCGCTCCCAGCGGAATTAATTTGGAAATCCTATCACCAAGTGTGTATGGAAAACCCATCGCGCGCGTGACATCTTTGACCGAACCACGGGCCATCATCGTACCGAAAGTACCGATTTGAGCAACATTGTTTATGCCGTATTTTTGACGAGCATAATTAATCACATCGTCACGACGATTATCAGCGTAGTCCATATCAATATCAGGGGCGGATGGACGTTCAGGATTGAGGAAACGTTCAAAGGGAAGTTTAAATTCTAAAGGATTTACGTTCGTAATTTCTGACAAATAAGTGGTGAGGGAGCCGGCCACCGAACCTCTAATGTTCGTCAAAATATGATTCTCGTGCGCAAAACGTAGTAAGTCGGCAACTACCAGAAAGTAGGGGGCATAACCTTTATCACGAATAACTTTTAATTCATATTCCAAGCGATCAATAACTTCCTTAGTTTCAGTTAGTCCGCGTTTCTTAATACCCGCGTAGGCAATTTTCTTTAGTTCGTCATCAGCTGGCAAGCCAGAAGCAATTTCAAATTTGGGAAAAACCCAACTACCGAGATTTAATTCTACATTACACTGGTCGGCAATTTTTAAGGTGTTGTCCAAGGCTTCCGGGGTATCCTTAAAAAGCTCGTTAGCTTGTTCCTGAGAAATAAAAGAAAAATCAGAATCATCATCGTTGGCACGGTCTCCAAAATCGGAGTTGGTGTTAACTCGCATCAGAGTATTGCGGGCTTCGCGATCGTCCGGATTAATATAATAGACATCGTGCGCCGCCACCAATTGAGTTTTGGTGTCATGAGCCAGTCTAATAATTTTGTTTATATTTTCTTCGTGATTATCAATTTCTGGATGATGAGTAATTTCCAAATAAAAATTCTCGGCTCCAAAAACTTTTTTATAATAATCAATTTGGGCTTGAGCTTTCTCAAAATCATTTAATTTTAGAGAGTTGGCAACGTCACCAGAAAAAGACGGACAAATACAAATCAAACCCTCGTGATATTTTTCTAGAAGTTCTTTGTCTACACGCGGTTTGTAATAAAAACCTTCCAAGTTAGCGAGAGTAACCAGTTTAACTAAATTGTGGTAACCAGTGAGATCTTTAGCAAGAACAATCAAGCGCGTGCGACGATTATCAATGCCACCTTGTTTATCATTACGAGTTCGCGCCGCCATATATAAATCCGCTCCTAAGATTGGTTTTAATTCTTTCTTTTTACAATCCTTGTAAAATTCAATGGCTCCATAAAGATTGGCATTGTCGGTCAAAGCCAAAGCCGGCATATTGTCTTTTTTAGCCGCTTTAATTAAATCCCCGATTTTTGGTAGGGCATTCAAAAGACTGTAATGACTATGAGTATGAAGATGTATAAATGGATGCATATTTTATAACTTACACAGTCGGCGCATTTCTTTGTTGCTTCTCTCGTTTATTCCCTCGCAGTACTAAGGTGTACAGCTTGGTCACAAGCCTCGTTCGCGCCTCGAACTGCATCCAACTGTGTAAGTTCTATAGATGTAAGTATAAGTAAAATATGCTAAAAAACCAAGCTTCTGTTTTGACATAAAACGTGTGCAGATATTATACCCTTCGTCATTGCGAGGAGTCCGACGACGAAGCAATCCAGGTTTTTTTTCGAATGAGTAGTGATTATTTACACAGTTAAGGTTATAATTTCGATATGGTTAAAAAGAGACAAAATTGGAATACGAAACGGCTTAAACTTGCTACTAAAGTTGGTAAAAAATACATCGTTGGTATTGATGAGGTGGGCAGGGGACCATTGGCTGGACCGATTACTTTTTGTGCTTTTTTATCATCTGTAGACGTTTTACTTAAATATTCCAAAGATAAAAAATTTGTGCCAGGTGGTAATGATTCCAAAAAATTGAAAGCTATAGACAGAGAAATGTGGCGAGTGAAAATTGAAGAATTAGCTAAAGAAAATAAGTGGCGGTGGAGCTTGGCCCATGGCACAAACAAAGACATAGATAAAAAAGGACTAGCTGTGGTTATAAAAAAATGTTTGGAGTCAGCTTTAACCGATTTAAAAATTAAATCTTCTGAATGTCATATACTTTTAGATGGAGGATTACATATTGATAAAAAGTATCGTCAGGAAACTATCGTTAAAGGAGATGAAAAAGAGCTAGCTATCGCTTTGTCCTCGATTTTAGCCAAGGTAGAAAGGGATAATTTGATAGTAAAGCTCGCCAAAAAATACCCAAAGTATTCTTTTGAGAAACATAAAGGTTATGGGACGAAAACTCATTGCGAGGCGATAAAAAAGTACGGACCTTGTTCAATTCATCGCCGTTCTTTTCTTAAAAAGTTGGTAAAATGACTTTGCTACGGCAAAGTTATTTTCTTTATACTGTATACTTTATACTAAATACTATATACTATTTTCGGTTGCATTTTTGGTTTCCTCGTGTATAATGTTTGGATTATGGTTAACAGAATGAGACACAATAGATCCCACCGGGGGATGGTTCGTTCACATCACGCTTTAAAAGGTGAACGTGCTGCCAAATGCCCAGATTGCGGAACTATTAAATTAAATCATCGCGCTTGTGGAAATTGTGGCAAATATAAAGGCCGTGTAGTTATTGATGTTCACGCTAAACTAGCTAAGAAAGAAAAGAAAGCTAAAAAAGCTAACGAAAAGAAATAATTTTTTGCGGTTTTGAAAAAAGTTTTTTAATAATTAAATAATATGGCAAATAGGCACATCGCTAGATCAATAGTTTTGCAAACACTCTTTGAACTAGATTTCAGACTTCTTGGCGCTACAGCAGCCGAGGAAGTGATGCTAAGAAATGCTGAAGAGTTCGCACCTGAAGAGACAGATTTGTCCTTTATGCGATCCTTGATTTTGGGTGTGATTGGAAAAATGCCAGAAATTGACCAAATTATTATTAAGGCCGCTCCTGACTGGCCACTAGATAAAATCTCTTTTACCGATCGTAATATTTTACGTATCGGTCTTTATGAGTTACTTTTTGCTGACAAAAAAGAGGTGCCCTCAAAAGTAGCCATCAATGAAGCTATCGAATTGGCTAAAACTTACGGTGGAAATAAAAGTAGTAAGTTCGTAAACGGTGTTCTCGGCTCAATATATCGAGAAATGGGTGAACCTGGTAAAGATGAGGTTTCGCCAAAGAAAAAACACATAAAAGATGTTCCATATGAGCAAATGCCGATTGAAAGACTTGGTGGTGCTGTGGTATATAGTAAAAAAGATGATGAGATTTATTTAGCTTTAGTTCATGATGTTTTTGGTTTTTGGACCTTGTCCAAGGGTAGAATTGAACCCAATGAAGACGAAAAAAAAGGAACAATAAGAGAAATAAAAGAAGAGATTGGTGTCGATATCAAAATTGAAGAGGAGTTAGGTAGTAATGAATACATTGCTTCTCATCCAGAAAAAGGTAAGTTACGTAAACAAGTAAAATACTTTTTAGCCAAAGCCCCTTACATTCCTTTGCAATTAGAAAAAGAAGGCGGCGGTCTTGATGATACCCAATGGTTCAAGTTGTCTGAAATAACAAATCTAAATCTCTATAATGATATTTTGCCACTGCTTACTAAAGCCATTGAAAAAATTGTAAAAAAAGAAGATTCAACCCCAGAACCTATTGAAGAAGCCGAGTTATTGACAGAATAGGGGAACTACTATAATTTGAAACTAAGGCAAGATCATTGCAAATTTATTAGACAGATATTCTCCCCTTCGTCATTGCGAGGATGTAATCATCCGTGGCAATCCAGACTTAAATTTTGAAAGAAATAAAATCCTGGATTGCTTCGTCAGAAGACTTCCTCGCAATGACAAAGCGTGTAATATCTAATTAACCAAAAGTTATATGACAGACAAGATCAGTATAAATTTTAAAAAGTTTGAAGAAACCCTGGGTTTTGAGTTCAAGGACAAGGGCTTATTAAAACAGGCCTTTACTCACCGTTCCTATATCAATGAGAACCGTAATTTAGAATTGTCTCACAATGAACGACTAGAATTTCTTGGCGATGCTGTTTTGGAAATGATTGTGACTGAATATTTGTATGCTAAATATCCAAACTCTAACGAAGGTGACCTAACCGCTTATCGAGCGTCACTAGTTAATGCGACAATTTTGTCAGAAGTAGCGCGTAGAATTAACATCAATGAATTTTTGTTATTGTCTCGTGGTGAGGCTAAAGACATTGGTAAAGCTCGTCAATATATTTTAGCTAATGCGATTGAGGCTGTAATTGGTGCCGTTTATTTGGACCAAGGTTATGAAGCGGTCAAATCTTTTATTGCTAAAAATCTTTTTATTTTAATTGATAAAATTGTTGAGGAAAAATCTTGGATTGACTCCAAGAGTTTGTTTCAAGAAAAAGCCCAAGAATATTATAGTGAGACACCAGTTTACAAAACAGTTAAAGAGACTGGACCAGATCATGATAAACATTTTACTGTGGCAGTTTACGTTGGAAAGGAAATGATTGCTGAAGCTGGTGGTAAATCTAAACAAGAAGCTGAGCAAGCGACCGCTAGGAAAGCATTGGAGGTTAAGGAATGGCTTTAAATAGTATTTAGTATCTGGTATACAGTATTTAGTATAAAACAAAATAGGCCGGCGGTTGTAATACAACCGCCGGCCTTTCATTTAATCCTAGATTTTGTTAAAATATCTATTAATTATGCTGAAAAGTATCGAGATTACCGGCTTCAAGTCTTTTGGGAAAAAAGTGGGTTTGGATTTCACCAAACCTATTTCTGCTATTGTCGGCCCCAATGGTTCTGGAAAATCAAATGCCGCGGAGGCATTTCGTTTTGTTTTAGGTGAACAGTCCATCAAATCTATGCGTGGTAAACGCGCTGAGGATTTAATTTTCAATGGAGGTAAAGATGCTTCTCGTGCCAACCGAGCTTCCGTTAAAGTGGTTTTTGATAACCGCAAGCGACTTTTAAATCTAGATTTTGATGAAGTAGTTTTTGAACGTGCTGTGCACCGCGATTCTGTTAGTGAATATTTTATCAATGGCTCCCCGGCCCGTCTCAAAGATATCTCTGAACTCTTAGCTGGCGCTCACATTGGTGCTTCAGGACATCATATTATTTCTCAAGGTGAAGCTGACCGCATTTTGAATGCCAATCCAAAGGAGCGTCGAGAAATGATAGAAGATGCCCTAGGTCTCAAAATCTACCAATACAAGAAAATTGAAAGTGAAAGAAAATTAGAAAAAACTGCTGAGAATATTGCTTCAGTGGAGTCACTCCGCCGTGAGATTGCCCCACATATAAAATTCCTCAAAAAACAAGTTGAGAAAATTGAAAAGACTATTGAACTCCGGGCCGAACTCATCAAACTTTACACTGAGTATTTTAAACGGGAAGATTTGTATTTGAAACATGCTAAAGAAAAATTAGCGGTAGACAAAAAAGGTCCGACTGAAAAGATGCACGCCTTAGATCAAGAGCTGGCTGAAGCCAAAAAAGTTTTGTCGGCATCACAAAACAAAGATGAAAAATCTGATGAAATAATTCGTCTGGAAGGGGATTTGAATAACGTGCGTCGAGAGAAAGATACTACAGTGCGTGAAATTGGCCGATTAGAAGGAGAAATATCTTCTTTGGATAGATTACTGACTAAACAGAAAGATTTAGCTTCTAAAGCCCTGGATCATAAGGTGCCACTAGCTGAAGTCGAGAATATTGCCAAGGAAGCTATTGCTGTCGCTGATGAGGCTATCGCCAATGAAAACATTGCTGAATTAAAGCTAGCTTTGGAGAGAGTTAGAGAAATTTTTGTTTCATTTTTGACTAAAAAGAAATCGGAAAACCCAACCCAAGACTTTAGTGAAACTGAAGGGGAAATAGCTAAATTACGTGAAGTAAAAAAGACGGCCGAAGACAAACTAAAAGTTTTGGCTGATAAAGAAAAAACCTATCAGTCTGATTACAATAATGTTCGCGTGGCTATTGAAAAAGAAAAAGATTCCAACCGTGATGCCGAGAAAACCGTTTT
The DNA here is from genome assembly GCA_049287185.1 of Minisyncoccia bacterium. Lineage (GTDB taxonomy): Bacteria > Patescibacteriota > Minisyncoccia > Phycocordibacterales > GWA1-40-21 > JBAWVR01. The sequence continues at coordinate 2,097 of JBAQFI010000020.1, read as the reverse complement.
CCGTATTATGGCAGAACAAAATGAACTTCATAGCGTTATGTCGATTCTCAAAAACACTGAGGAAAAATTGCACATGGAAAATGAGGCTCTGCAAAATGAATTGCGCGAAGCTGGGGTTTTAGTAGGCGTTGCCGCTTTGCACTATAAAGATATTCAAATTTTAAATGCTGAAGGTGCTGCTACCACTCCAGAAATAATTGCTACCGAACCGAGAAACTTACAAGTAGATCGTCGTCATAATTTGGAGCGTCTGAAAATTCGTTTAGAAGATTCCGGAGTTGGTTCTGGAGAAGATGTGATGAAGGAATATAAAGAAACTACCGAACGCGACGCCTTTTTGGCGAAAGAATTGGAGGACTTGTTAAAATCTTCAGCCTCACTCACACAACTTATAAAAGAGTTGGATGAAAAATTGGACAACGAGTTCCATACCGGCATCGATAAAATCAATGTTCAGTTCCAGCATTTCTTTACCTTAATGTTTGGCGGTGGTCAGGCCAAGTTGTCTTTGATCCGTGAACCAAAACGCAAGAAGAGAGGGGAATTGGAAGACGCTTTAGCCGCTGTGGAAAGAGGCGAAGACCTCGATGAAGAGGAAAGCGAACCAGAGTTTGAAGAAAAAGAAGGCTTGGATATTGAAGTCAATTTACCACGCAAAAAAATCAAAGGTTTGATTATGCTTTCTGGTGGAGAACGCGCTCTCACTTCCATCGCTCTTATTTTCGCTGTGTCACAGGTTAATCCACCACCATTTATTATTCTCGATGAAACTGATGCGGCGCTTGATGAAGCCAACTCTCGCAAGTACGGTGATATGATTGAAAATCTTTCTAAATATTCTCAATTAATTTTGATTACTCACAACCGCGAAACCATGTCTAGAGCCGGAATTATTTACGGGGTCACCATGGGAGGGGATGGAGTATCAAAAATCTTGTCAATTCAGTTTGATGAGGCAGTAGCGGTAGCGAAATGAACCCCGTTGTAAATTTGGCATTACACTTGTTTTTGTTTAGACCGACTCTAGTTTAATACTACGGTCTGTTTTACTAATATTTAATTTATATAGGTGTGGACACAATTTCAAAAACAATGACAAATTTTACAACCGGGAAGTATATAGTATCAAGTATTTAGTATATAGTATAAGAAAAGAAAAAAGCCCGGGTTTCGCAAAGCGAAACCCGGGCTTTAAAAACCGAGGTGAGTCCTTGGATCGGGAAAAAGGACTCACCTCGGTTTTTTTATTCAAAATTTTGAACAAAAAAAGAGGCCCGAATGATTTTTATCATTCAGAGCCTCAAAGCTTAGGGAGAATCACGTGTTCTCATGGTAATCCCTTTCAGATTTTCGCGGGCTGCTGGCCGGATCAGATTATTTTTTGATTAAATGATTTTGCTGCCATCACCTCAAAACAATTGAGGCGAGTTCCATCTCTTACCCTGTTCATACCTCTCCTTTTGTTGGCGAGTTGTTTGCGGGGGAGTTTATGATTTACTTGTAAATAATTACCGTTAGTAAATCAGTTTGAAATCAGATTCAAGGCCTGTCTCTTGCATTTTGCATGGGAGTCTCCTTTATACCCGGTTGAACGTTTGACATGCTGGCTAAAATTGGCCGGCTTTTGTCTGCAAAACTCAACAGGATCTGATCTTATAAGGTCTTGCAAACCAGAGTCGACTCTTTTTAAGTCGGGTCTTTGTTTCTGCTCACCTTTTTCCCTTTCCTAAATTGTTTTTTAAATTGCCCAGCCTCCGAAGAATAGGGACTTAATCGAATCAACCCTCATCTCTTTTAATCTTAGCATACTACTGTCCATGTGTCAAGTACTTAAATGATAATAAAAAACCAGGCAATGTCAGCAATGCCTAGTTTTTGTGTGTTCTTTTATCCACTTAATCGTCATGTCTTTTGATCACATATTCCAGATGTCTTCTTTCCAATTCAAGTTTAGAAATGTGATTTAGTTTTTTGTTCAACCGCCATTGGCAGATGAAGAACAAAATTAGCATCATGGACAAAAAAAGAACGACCAGCCAAAAAGTTTCGTGATAAATTAAGGCCTCAATGAACAAGACGATATAGACTGCCGTCGTT
>JBAQFI010000019.1:0-5276 GCA_049287185.1 Minisyncoccia bacterium | reverse complement strand
TTATTAACCTTTGCTCGAACCTATTTTGAACAAAAATCCTAATCGGACTGTTACGCGCCTCGCGGACTCGGCGCTCCCGCCCTCGCCCCGCTTTGACATTCCAGATTTTTTTCTGAGCGCGCGGGGGTATCTTATTCAGTATGGAAAAGCGGGGCGAGAATTTCCACTTGTATTATATGGCAATTTGGAATATAACACAATGGAATATTAATATATACATATGCCAAGAGCAATTTACTCGGAAGACCATAAGATAATTGTTGAGCGATTAATAAAAGCGCGTCTTGAGGCAGGCCTTAGTCAAGTTGGTGTTGCTGAGAAACTTGATAGGACACAGTCCTATGTCTCAAAAATAGAATCGGCACAAAGACGATTTGATGTTTTGCAGTTAAAGGAATTCGCAAAAATTTATAAAAAACCTTTGAATTATTTTGTTAAATAACTCTATGAAAAACTTAGAACATAAAAAAGTTTTTGTCTTCGCAAAGAAAAACATGAGAATTTCTGATGATTTGTTTGTCGATAAAAATGATGTTGGCATTATTGAATCAAAAACTGAAAAAGGTGTAATAATATTTTTTATTCGAGTCTGGAAGACTGTTGAATTAAATAATAGAGATTTTCAAATATTTGACGTTAAAAAAGCAGGAGATGCTTTTCCTAAAAAGATTTGTAATATTTGTCACAAACTTGTTGATACTAATAAATTTGCAAAGAATCAAAACGGTATAAATAATAGATCTGTCAGAAGACCATCCTGTGTAGATTGTAGAAAGAACCTTGAGGGGGTAGATATGTCTGCTAAAACAAAAGCTGAGTGGGCAAAAAAGAAACCCAAAGATATACCTTTTGAATGTCCCATTTGTGCAAAAAGAACAATAGCAGGAGTTACATGCAAGGTCGTTCTTGATCATAATCACCGCAATGGAGAGGCCAGAGGTTGGGTTTGTGATAGCTGTAATACTGGAATTGGTAGATTTAAGGATGATATTGAATTAATAAAGAGAGCGATAAACTTTATAAAGTAACATTTTCTATTTTTCTAGTCTCCTTTTTGCCAAATTAACATAATCCTCCGATATGTCGCAACCTAGATAAAGTCGACTATTCTTTTTTGCCATCTTACACGTAGTACCAGAACCACACATTGGGTCAAAGACAAGGTCATTCTCTCTTGTCCATGAAAGAATATGGTCTTCTGCTAGTTTTTCGGGAAATATTGCGGGATGTTCAAAAGCTAACTTATCACTTGTGGAGCCGCCAAACCCAACCGCATATTCCCAGATATTTGTCATAGTTTTCTCTAGTTTAAGCTCTTTTAAAATCTTTTTATTAACCCCGTCTGCACCCTTATTATGAGGGAGCATCTCTTTTCCATGCCTTACAGTTTTAACCTTAAGGGGTATAAAAGTTTTTGGTGAACCCTTACTTAAAACATACATAAATTCAAAACAATTAGTATAAGCATTAGATCTCATAAATGGAGTATTTTTCTTTCTATAAATCATTACATCATGGACATTAAAACCAACTTGCTGAAAATATAAAGCTTGTTTGAAACTTGTAAGTGTTTTATTACCTTTCTTTATTTTATCACCAACCACCCAAACAACCACACCTCCAATTTTTGTTACCCTAAATAATTGTTTTGCAATATTCTCAAAATCAAAACTATATCCTTTATATGTTCTCAATTCATCATAAGGTGGAGAAGTTACAGTTAAATCAATAGAATTTTCATCCATTGTTTTCATAAATTCTACACAATCAGAACGGTATATATTATTTGGTTTTATTTTCGCATAATTTTTTTCCTGTCCCTCAATATTTCTAAAAGTACTTATAACTTTACCCTGGATTATTACTTCCTTTACATATAAAGGTTTAAGTTTCGGATTCGCTGGCTCTAAACGTATCCGATTTTTTTCTTTGTATATCTTTTTAAGAGTTACTTCATTGTTATTTATTAAGGCGACTGCAGTCTCTCCGTCTTCGACAGTGCTTTGTTCTCGAATTATAACAGTGTCCCCATCAAAGATACCTTCATCTATCATACTGTCACCTTTAACACCTAGAGCAAAAAGGTTTCCTGTAGACACATAACTACTTGGAATTGTAATTGTCTCAAATTCCTCGACAACCTCTATTGGTAACCCTGCGGCGATATAGCCTTTAAAAGGTATAACTATTAACCTATCCTTCCTGCCGATTTCGATAGACCGTGCTGTATTTTTTTTGTGTTTAATATAACCCTTGTCTTGGAGAATTTTCATATAGTGATTAACTGTTGAAACTGAGGAAAGGTTCTGATTTTTTCTTATTTCATCATGCGATGGACTATACCCGTGTTTCTGAGAATATTTTTCTATGTACTCTAAAACTATTTTTTGTTTTTTTGTTAACATGGGTGATTTGACAATTTATTTTCTAGTTTATATACTTCTATTATACTAGAACAAAAATAGAAAGTCTAAAATTAGTTATCCACATTTATTAGTTAATCAATTTAAACCCATGAATAAAGCAGACTTAATAAAAGAAATTAAAGAAATTACTGAGGTTATAAAAAGTTGTCCACAAAATTTACAAGAGAAATGTTTTGAGATATTATTGAATAATATTCTTCTTAATCAAGTAAAAAAAGATAGTCCGATAGTTGGAATAAACACATCACAAAAACCTCAAGTTAACATGACCGAAATTTTTCCTAGCGATATTAATAGACGAATTAAAACTTTTGCTGGACAGTTTAGTTTGAATGAAGCTTCCATATCAAAAATTTTTGTGATTGATGAATCAGGAAATATAAGTATTGAAGTCACTGATTTGAAAGCAAAAAAAACATCTCAACAACAAAGACGTCTTGCCTTACTAATCGGAACCAGACACCAATTTATGGAGGGAGCATTTGATGTCCCCAACGATGAATTACGAGAAATGAGTGTTACATATGGAATTTATGACGCAGCAAATTTTGCTGCTAATATAAAAAACTTCAAAGAGATCTTTGCTGGTTTTAAATCTGGAGCAAAAAATAAATTATCACCTATTGGTAAAAAAGAAGCTGCCGATTTAATTAAAGAACTTTCTTTATAATGATAATAGAAGAATTAGAAAATTTTATATCTGATGTTGTTAATATACAGGAATTAATCAAAAGAAATTCTTCTTTAATTATTGCGAAATCCGATATAAAACAAAAAGTTTTAGCTTTAAGTAAAGTTTGGCTACATAACCTATCAACAAAAATACGAGGGTCTAATCTTGTTGATGACCAAGTAATTAATGTTATTGATTCCGAAATTGAAAAACTGCTTGAAATTTCATCTGCGAATAATCGCAAGACAAGCTATATCAAAATATTGAAGGAACTACCAAAAAATATTCAGAAGACAATACTGGTGCCATTAATAAGAAAAACTAATTCAAACCAGAATTCTCTTGCACAAGCTATATTAAATAAAATCTATGCGGTTATTTCTGATCCGGATGAAAAAAGCTATTTTGAGGAAGCCACAAAGGTTGCTTCTTGTCAGTGTTATAGAGCAGCAACAGTTATAGTTTGGTGTGCGGTAATTGACAGGTTTCAAAAAATTATAGAGAAAAAAGGACTAGATGAATTTAATAAAACATCTAAAATATTAAACGCAAAGAAATCTGGATTCTATAAAAGGTTTTCAAAAGAATTTAATGTCACAATTAGTAATGAGCTTCAGGAAATATTTGATAGGGATTTAATATATGTTCTATCAGCAATGTTTAATATTGATATAAATGAAATAACTGCAATTCTCCGTCTATTTGAAACAAGAAATTATGCTGCACATCCTTCTGACTATAAAATCGATGAATTGGTATACACAAACTTTTTAAATGAGGTTTTTAAACTAGTAATTAGTAACCCTAAATTTTCCTAACTTCACATGATATCTATCGTAGGATTTATGTTAAACCATTTTTATGACCGATAACTCAACCCTAGGCACAGCAACCCCTTCAGAAACACCAGTTTTTGAGGAAAACCCAGTTTCTCCAGATACCACTGAATCTATTCCTATGGCTGATTCTCAAATCACCGACCCCCTCCCTGAAGCCCCAGAAAGCCCTAAAACCGAGGCAGATACGCCTGTGGTCATTCTTGATAATCAAGCACCTACTCAGCCAGAGAGCCAAACTCCCGAAACACCAAACCAACCTCAAATCAAGGACTCTCCCGTCGCGACAGCGACGTCTCCATCTTCTTCTTCATCATCATCTTTCTCTTTTCGTGATTTACTTAATAAAGCTCGAGAAACCATCCAATTTCGTAAGAGAAAGAAGCTAGACAAAATCATGGAACTTCTAAACAAGAAAAACAAAATCTCTAATAATGATGTCACTAATCTCTTGCACGTGTCCGATGCCACTGCAACTAGATATCTCAACATCTTGGAACAAGAAAGAAAAATCACTCAAGCCGGCAAAACGGGAAAATCTGTTTTCTACACTAAGCTCTAATTCTCAAACGGCTCATATGCACCATATGAGCCGTTGGTCTTTCTCAACTAAGGGAGTGACTTTTTCCGTGCACGCATGGGAGGGATAGTCCGCATGTAATCATGTGGACTGGGGCAAGCACGGTTCGGGTCTGCCTCGGACATTTCCGCTATGGCGGCCATGGCTAAAGGATGAGCGCCGTCGCAGTCGAAGCAAAGGAAATCCAGTAGCGGAAGCGATACTACTAAATCAAAAGTGAAAATGAGGAGAGGGGTTGTGCGAGGCTGGACTCCGAAGGCACGGAAACGGAGTCAGGGGAATAAAAGAAAAAGAAACGTAATAAAGCACTGAATAATCTAAATTACCACTGCGAGGAGGAAGCCGAAGCTGGGGAGAGGAAATTCTTCCTCTCCCCAAATAGTCGCCGGCTCTTTCTGGAACGGCTCATTTGCACCATTTGAGCCGTTCCAGAAAGATGAGCCGGTGTCCAAGACACTTAGGCGCGAGTAGCCATAGCGGAAATGTCCGAGGCGTATGCCGAGGATGAATTCCTTTAGTCAGGGACGACAGAATATAGTGGACGAGACGAAATGTTTTGTTTGAGGAAAGTTAAAACCATTTTTCCTAAAATGGTTTCCGTCCGAGCCCCGCTTTTCCATACTGAATAAGATACCCCCCGCGCGCTCAGAAAAAAATCTGGAATGTCAAAGCGGGGCGAGGGCGGGAGCGCCGAGTCCGCGAGGCGCGTAACAGTCCGATTAGGATTTTTGTTCAAAATAGGTTCGAGCAAAGGTTAATAA
>JBAQFI010000018.1:0-3170 GCA_049287185.1 Minisyncoccia bacterium | reverse complement strand
CGATATAGACTGCCGTCGTTACATTCACTGAAAAACATTTTTCAACAAATTCATCCCAGTGAATATTAACAAGAAAAATATCTAGACGAAGCAAAAACCTCTTTCTTAGAGTACTCATAAACTACCTCCTTTTTTGTTTTTAATCTTTTTGCATTCTAGCACAATAATTTTCGAGCATCAAGAAAACATCGAAGTCGTAAAATTATTTATTGTGCCAATTCAAAATCCATCGTCTTTCGCTCCAAGTCAGTTCCAATTAATTTAATTTTAACCTTATCACCCAAACGGAAACGCTTTTTGGTTTTCTGACCAACTAAACAATAATTTTTCTGATCCAATTCAAAGAAGTCATCACCTAATGAACGAACTTTTACTAGCCCCTCTGAACGAGTTGCTAATTCCTCCACATAGATACCCCAATCGGTGACACCAGAAATCACACCATCAAAAGTTTGCCCCACATTTTTTTGCATGTATTCTACTTGTTTATATTTCTTGGATTCGCGTTCAGCTTCAGCTGCGGAAATTTCTTTCTCAGTGGCGCGATCAGCAGTCTTGGCATAATGATTCCACTCATCTTTTGAAATTGGTTTGTTAGTCAAAACTTTTTGGAGCATGCGGTGAACTAAGAGGTCTGGATAGCGACGAATCGGCGAAGTAAAGTGCGTATAATAGTCAAAAGCTAAACCAAAGTGACCAATGTTCGCAGTTGAGTAAATGGCTTTAGCCATTGAGCGCACGGCTGCCGTTTTAATAATACCTTCTTCGGCTTCACCAGCGACACTATTAATTAAAGCTTGCAAATCTTTTGGAGAAATTTTATTGTCTTTACCAATTTTTAATTCAAAACCCAAAGCCTTAACGAAGATAGCGAGATTTTCAATTTTTTCTTGATTTGGTAAATCGTGAGTACGATAAAGGAAAGGGAATTCTTGTTCTCTTTTCTCATTTGATTTCCAAATGTACTCAGCCACTTCACGGTTGGCGAGCAACATGTATTCCTCCACCAATTTGTGAGCATCCAAACGTGACTTTCGGAAAATTCGAATTGGCACTCCCTTATCATCCAATTCAAAAGAGATTTCATCTTGCTCAAAATCAATCGCTCCTTGTTTTTCTTTCTCGGCGCGCAAATGTTTAGCAATATCATTTAAAGATTTTAATTCTTTATGATATTTTGCTGCAGGGTTGTCGATGGTAGCTTGAGCTTCTTCATAAGCAAAACGTTTGGCGGAATTCATGATAGTTTTACCAAACCAACGTTTAGAGATTTGCCCCTTACCATCCATTTCGAAAATAGCCGAGAAGGAAAGTTTATCTTCTTTTTCGTTCAAACTACAAAGGTCGTCGGACAAAACATGTGGCAACATCGGAATAGTACGATCTACCAGGTAAACTGAAAACTGTCGTTTGAAGGCTTCTTTATCCAATTCACTATGTTCACGAACATAATGGGAAACATCAGCAATGTGGACACCAATTTCAAATTGGCCATTTGATAGGGTTTTAAAAGAAATGGCATCGTCAAAATCTTTGGCCGTGGCTGGGTCAATAGTAAAAGTTAAAGTTTGACGCATATCACGCCGAGTAGCAATTTCGGTAGCTAAAGCATTTTTCTCTTTTTTACTAATTTCATTCGCTTCAGCTTCAACTCTGGCAGGGAAGTCAATGTCAAAACCTTTACCGGCGACAATCGAATGCATCTCGGCGGTGTTGTCACCTTTTTTACCTAAAATCTGAACAATTTCTCCCTCTGGATTTTTGTCTGGATTGTCCCAACGAATAAGTTTAACCAAAGCTTTGTCTCCAGCCTCGGCTTTAATATGAGTGGACGGATAAATATAAAAATCAGAATAAATCTTTTTGTTATCCGGTATAAAAAATAAAAACTGACCGTTTTTTTCTAGTTCCAAAGTCCCCACAAATTCGGTGTGAGCCCGTTTAACAATTTTTAAAACTTCAGCCGTCTGAGTGTCATTACCTTTGCGTTTAGGGTGGAGAATAACCTCGACTTCATCACCTGGCAAACCAGTATTCAGATCGTGGGTACTGATTTCGGCATCTTTCTTGTCATTCAGTGGGTTCTTAACATAGCCAATGCCACGCATATTTACACTCAAAATACTCACGAATTTAGCGTGTTTTTTCTCTTCTTTTTTTGGTCCGTGTTTATAGTGTTGTTTAGTCATTTGTTTTTTTGTCATCCTCGCGTAGGCGGGGATCCAGTCTGTTTGTATTAAAGCCTACCATGATTCCTAGATTCCCGCCTACGCGGGAATGACAGAAAAGATAATCTATTTAATATTAATCGTAATGATAGCAATTTTAGAGTGATTTTGGAAATTAAAAGGGCCGAACTTGCGTCCGACCCTTGGAAAAGGTTTTTTTAAGAATCAATCTTATTGAATTTCTTGGTTATTTCCTTTTCGTTGGTGTTTAACCATTGATGCATATCTTTAAAGCCAGGTGGCCTTCGATACACAAGTATTTTCCCTGTAGGAACTATACTGACAATGCTAGCAATTTCCCGAACTTTCTGTTCATCGAGTCTTTTGAGAAAAGACAGGACGTCTTCCGGATGTTTCTCTTCTGTACTAGGGTTAAAAAAATCAATAAGAGAAGCAAGTATTCCCTCATCCTTTCGGGGAATTTTATCAATTTCGCCGATAACGTCGCCGCTACCAGAGAGAGCGATAATGATTTCTCTGGTCTCCCCCTCATCATAGAACTTTGCAGTTTTATTCATGAGGTGAGTGTTGATTTCTCTAAAATCAACAAACAGAATGTCGCCAGTATCTATCTCGGGACTTTTTAAAAAGTCTCCGAGACCAGGTACCTTGGCAATATTTTCTATTGCTAAGACCCGGGCTTTGCGAGGATTATCAAGGATATACTCCTCGTGTTCCTTCTGTTCAATCTTTCTTGTCTGTTCCATAATTCCCCCTAGGTTTGAAAATTGTTTTAAAAAATACACCTATTCATAGGTGTTGTTTAAAGAGCTTCAAACACAATTGTTGCATAAAATAGGCCACCTGTCAAAGCTATCGTATAGGTTCAATAGCTTGGCACCACTTGATGTAATAACATCAAGATATGTCATATACAACAAATGAGAATATGCCCAAGATTAGACGTGAAGCTGCTCGTTTGGTTTACCGTGGTTGGAGTGC
>JBAQFI010000017.1:0-39954 GCA_049287185.1 Minisyncoccia bacterium | reverse complement strand
GCACTCCAACCACGGTAAACCAAACGAGCAGCTTCACGTCTAATCTTGGGCATATTCTCATTTGTTGTATATGACATATCTTGATGTTATTACATCAAGTGGTGCCAAGCTATTGAACCTATACGATGATATTGACAAATATAATATATTTGTTATAATATTAGATAGAAAAAAAGGAGGTTTCTATGAAAAAGAAACTGTTAAGGATTGCTCTGATCGTCGCACTCGTAGTCGCCACAATCGGTCTTGTGACCAGCTGTCGCGGCGGACACCACGGTGGTAATTGGGGTCATCACGGCGGACATCGCTAACAAAATCGCAATTCCCCATCCCCCCGGCGGCCCATTTGATTCAAAATCAGATGAGGCCGCTTTTTTTCATATATTAAAACCACTCAGATTTGAGTGGTTTTAACTTAAGAGTCTGACTACTTTTATTTATTAAACAAACCTCCAAAAATTGAGAGGACGCTGTTTAAAATTGAAACTTGTAGTTTAGCAGACAAAGCTTCGGTTGAAGAGGTTGAAAGTGTATTTACGGTTTCAGTAATATCCGCCTCGAGATCAGCTTCACTAGCTGGTGTTGAGAACAAGAATGAATACCATGGATATTTCACATCAACATTTTTATCCTTAGAAACATTAACACTAGTAGACAATGAAGCTGGAATAAAACCAAAGAGTGAAGCTGGAACATCATAATCCAAACTAACTTCTTCATCAGAAAGTTCTGTTTCACCTATGTTTTCATCAATGCTTGATACTTCAGAAACATAAGATTTAACATCATCAATACTGATTATTTTATTGATACCTCCCAAATCACTGACTACTTTGTTTATATGTTGAGCGAGGCTATTTACCTGACCAATAGAAGTGGTAATTTTGCCATCTGCATCAACAGTAGATTTACTAGCCTCACCAGCGATTCCTTCCATAGAATTTATTTGCTTTTGCACTGCTGCACCACGGTCATCATCGGTACCTGAAGTGTAATCTGTTTTATCAATTTCAGTTGGAGCGACAGAAGTATTTTTGATTACTTCAACGGTGCTACTAGCTTTTGGCTTTGGTACGTATGGTAGACCAACTTTAGCGAGAGGTCCGGTAGAAATAATTTTACCTCCAAGTTTATATGGAACGCCATCGATTTCGATAGTATCACCATTCAAAAATAGTTTAACGTAGGCGTTCGACATGGCGACAATACCTGACTTACTAGTCAAAGTATTTCGAAGTTGACCATTTGGTCCGACAGTAATAGTACTATTTTCTGAAGTCACAAAAACTGGACCAACGATGTAGGAGTTTGGACCAAGACTGAGTGTCCCAGCGGTAACAGATCCTTCAATGGCAGCGTTGCCTTGAATTTCTACTTTTCCACTAACCTTAATGTTACCTGAAACTTTAACATTTCCGGAAGCAGTAAAATTACCACCGTTAACAGTTAAGCTGCCTTTAATGTAAACATCACCCAAGAATTTAACGTCACCATTATTAACAACAACGTTTCCTACCACTCCACAAGCTGGATTAGCAGTGAAAGTTCCGTTACTTAGGTTAACATCGGCATTGTAAACTTCGGTTGGGCGAAGAGTTAGATTACCATTAGCATCAACTTTTGATGGTGCCGTGATTTTATCAGTGGCTGTTTTTACCATAGCTGAAGTATCAACCGTAGTGGTTGGGACTTTTACAGTACTGGTAACATCGGGCACAGTAACGGTTGGGATTGAAATATTACTATAGCTTCCGAGATCAATAGCTAGAGCAGAATTAACACCAAAAACCGCAGCAACTAACAAAACTAGGAATAGAGATAACTTTTTCATAATTTATAAACTTATAATTTATTATTAAAACTACTAATACCTAGTATTATACAACATTTGACATAAACTAGTAAATAACTAATATATAGCTAGAAACCTAACAAACACTGCAACATAACAAATGTTCAGTAAAGGAGGCCAAAATGTACCGAATAAACGTTAATCGCAAGAAGTCTGTTCCGGAAAGGAATTTGATTTTTTCAGTTCTGCAAAAGCTAGGAGGAAAAGCCTCAGTCGATGGCATCTTTGATTTTTTGGACGAAAGCGTATCAAAAGATGTCATCAACGCGATACTTTTTTCCCATAATCAATCAATGGTAAAACAGGAAAAATGGAGCGGAAAACACCTGTTCTCCATTATTTGGGAGTACATTGGCCCAAAGCAAGCTTTCAATTTCCAGCGTAAAAGGAAGCGGAAATAGTTAGTCAAAAAAATAAAACCCGTCTTTCGAGACGGGTTTTTTATTTAATTACTATTTTAAACTATCTTCAATTTTATAACTTCCTAATCTGGAACGAACAATATTATAGGCTAAAGCTGACTGATCAAACTCCTTTCCGATTCGCTCAGCCAAACTACGCATATAGGCCCCGCTACTACAAACTACTTTTAATTTTAAAATCGAATAGTTCGGTAAATTTGTAGTTTTAAAATGTTTGTCCCAACCAGCTGAAATTTCTGCCTGACGAAAATCACCAGTCACACATTTAATTTTTTCTGAAATTTCCTCCTGAATTTCCGTCGATTTTTTCTCCTGCCAACCCAATGACTCAATACTATAAATCTCCACCTCTTTAGTCGGCCAATCTTCTACCGAGTCCGTCTCTCCGGCTCGAGATATAGAAAACAAAGACTTCCCTTTTACGGTTTTGGAAGAATAAGCCGGGTAATCTTGAATAAACTTACCAATCAACTTTGACAGGCTTTCTTCCATTAAGCTTTCACCAATGGCCAGGCCCGGCCTAGCCACTGATTTTATTAAGCCTAGAACATCCTGAGTATCAGTAGCTACACCAAACAAAACTTCCAATTCGTATTCTTTGTCTAAGCCAAGATATTTGTCCTTACTTTTACATTCTTCACCTACCAATATTAAAAGAACTCCGGATGCCAGCGGGTCGAGGCGACCAGCATAAGTCATTTTTTCATTTTTGTATTCCGGGTTGGCATCTTGAAAACGCTTGAGGCATTCAAGTGGAGTCTCCCCCGCTCTTTTATACAAATTTAATATGGCTTGTTTTGAGGTCATTTTTCGGTTAAAATTAGGTTTCGAGCATTTGCATTAGACAGCAAACATGTGAACTGACTCTAACAATATATATGAACAACAAAAAAATCAAATTAGAGACTGACTCCTACAAGGGTGTCCGGGATTTCTTTCCAGAAGATATGTTTGTCCAAAACTACATTTTTGGCATTATGAAAAAGGTAGTAGAAAAATTTGGTTATCAAGAATATACCGCTTCAGTTCTCGAACCGGCTGATCTATACAAAGCTAAATCTGGTGAGGAAATTGTTAGTCAACAAACTTATACTTTTATTGATCGCGGTGACCGTGAAGTAACGCTCCGTCCTGAAATGACACCGACTTTAGCCAGGATGATTGCCGCTAGACGCCGTGAATTACCGACACCAATCCGCTGGTATTCTATTCCCAACCTTTTCCGTTATGAAAAACCACAACGTGGCCGTTTGCGTGAGCATTGGCAACTTAACGTTGACCTTTTTGGTGTAAAATCTGTTGACGCCGATGTCGAAATTCTTTCAATCGTTTCAGAAATACTCCGAACTTTTGGTTTGAAAGATCAAGATTTTGAAATTCGGGTAAATAGCCGAAAGATTGTAAATTTCATTTTAAATGAAATGTTTTCTTTAAATGAAGTAGATGCCTTAAAAGTTTCCAAACTCATTGACCAAAAGAAGAAAATGAAGGATGGCGAGTTTGAAAAAGGTATTAAAGAAATTATGCCAGAAATGTCTAACGGCTTTTTAACTTTACTCAATTCCAAAAACTTTGCCGAGTTTTCTAGAGAAATTCCAGAGGGTATTGTTATTCAAGAGTCACTTAAAGAAATTTCAGACCTGCTAGGTAATTTGGAAAATCTGGGTATTACCAATGTGGTGTTTGATCAAACTATTATGCGTGGTTTTGATTATTACACTGGCATGGTTTTTGAAGTTTATGATAAAAATCCAGCTAACCCACGAGCAATTTTTGGTGGTGGCCGTTATGACGACCTCCTAGCGATTTTTGGTAGTGATAAGGTTCCAGCTGTTGGTTTTGGTGCTGGTGATGTTATCATCCGCGACCTTTTGGAAACCTACAACTTGATGCCTAAATATAAGAATCCGACTGAATTATATATTTGTATTGCGAGTGTTAGTGCCAAAGGTTTTGCTCAAGATTTAGCGCAAACTTTGCGGGCTCAAGGTTTAAATGTCGCGATTGATTATACCAATAAGAAAGTCGGCGACCAGATTAAGTATGCTGATAAAATGAAAATTCCTTTTATTACTGTTATTGGTGATAATGAAATATCTTCTGGCCAAATAAAAATTAAAAAATTGGAAACTGGAGTAGAAACTATTCTCGGCGAGGATGCTATTGTTAGCTTTATTAAAGCTAACTAAATATACTGAATATGAGAAAAATTGTTTTTGATATTGAGACGCAAAATATTTTTGATGATACCCATATTGAACCAGCGGATTTAGATATTTCCGTTCTTTGCTATTGGGATTCAGATAGCGATAGTTACCACAGTTTAAAACACGACGAACTCCATAAATTTTGGCCAATCGTAGAAAAGGCGGACATGCTCATCGGTTATAACTCCGATCATTTTGATATTCCCCTGCTTAATAAATATTATCAGGGTGACCTGACCAAAATTAAAAGTTTAGACCTTCTAAAAGAAATCAAAAACTCACTTGGTCGTCGTATCAAGATGGACACGGTGGCCGAAGCGACCTTGGGTGAAGGCAAAAGCGGACACGGATTGGACGCGGTAGCTTGGTGGAAATCCGGTGAGATTGATAAGATTATAAAATACTGTATTGATGATGTTCGTATTACCAAAGAGATTTACGATTATGCAATGAAGAATGGACATCTTAAATACAAAGATTTTGGTGGCATAAAAGAGATTAAACTCAACACCGAAAATTGGGAGAAAAAAGAGGAAAAGCCGGCCATGACTTTTACTCTACCTTTCTAAAATGAAACAAAAGGAAAACCGCTAGAGAAATTAAATTCCTACTAGCGGTTTTTTGTAATCCGAAGGTCGGTAGAAAAAATTAGGAAAAAATGGCGTACTTCTGACCATTGATCTCAAATGGGCCAGTCGGTAGTCTGTTGCCTTTCATGTGACTCTCAAAGGCACTGGTTCTGGTGACTCCATCACGACTGATCAGAACCAAAATCTGTCCTCTTGAATCTGGAATCTCCATTTCCTCGGGCATAGTAGTGGTAGCAATCATCGCCAAGGCAGTCTTCTCAATCTGCTCCATAAATTTAATATCAAATTTTATTTTGTTATTAAACATATTTTCAACATTCCCTTCGTTTATATTTAAATAGCTGTTTTCGTTTTCCATGATGTATATTAATATATTATTACTATTTTGTCAATAGCTTAGCTTTTTTAACATTTTCTTTCACTGTTCGGAGCATATATTCGTCTTTTGGTAGTGGCATATTATCTCCTACCCCCACCGATACTTTGTACGGCTCTTCATCTCCTCTGAAAGTGGCAATACCAGTTCCAAAATCAATCACGTATGGTTCCCCAGTCACTTTGTGTATCATAATATTACCAGCATGTAGGTCGCGATGATAGATTCCGTTTTCGTGCATTTCTGCCACAAAATATTCCAGCTTTTTAAAAAATGATTCAAAATCAAATAACTCAGGTAATTCCTCTGGACCTTCTAGAACATCTCGTACACTAACGGCATTCAACTGTTCCATCACTAAATATTTTCTTTTACCTAAATCAATAATATGAGAGCAGTATGGTTCCGGTGTACGGACGCTAAGATGTAATTCCTTCAACTTTGATAAAATGTTGAGTTCTTCTTCCGGCGAGTTAACAAAAATGTCTGGTGGTATTTCCTTTTCAGCTTTATTAATTTTACAACAAATACCTCGGATATCATCCAAAGAATGGACATTGGCGGTGAGACCATAACCCAAGAAACTTTCATCCTCATTGAGAAGTTCGTCCAATTTCTTAACAGATTGTTCAACCATCTCTTCTGTGACTTCACGGTCAAACATCATCTCCAGGCTTTTTAATGATTCAGGTTTTGTTAAGTTTTCCATTTTTTTGATTATAACAAATGCTAACTTTAATTAATACAGCACTCCAAAGACAATCAAAAGAATGGCCAGTGCGACTCGATAATAAGCAAAAGTCATGAGAGTGTGATTCTTCAAAAAAGAAATAAGGAACTTGATGGCAAAAAAGCCAGAAACAAAAGCCACAATTGAGCCAAGTAAAAGTGGACCCTCGACACTGGACAGATCACCTGACTGAAAAATATCTAAAAGCTTTTTTAGACCAGAACCTAGAATAATTGGCAGGGATAACAAGAAGGAAAATTTAACGGCGGCTTCACGTGACAATCCTAGAAATAAACCACCTGAGATAGTAGAGCCGGAGCGAGACATACCGGGAAACAAAGCGAGACATTGGAAAAAGCCGGCCAACAAACCTTTCCTGACAGTCAGTGTTTGATTTTGCTTGGCGGTTTTTTCAGCGAAGTAAAATAAGAAGCTACCAAGAATGAGGCCAGTGGCGACCACAAAAATATTACGAGCGACCGTGTCCATATATTCTTCTAAAAGTAGTCCGAGGATTATCGCTGGTATGGTACCAACAATAATCGCCATAATTAAAATTTTATCCTCAGTTGAGCAACCTTTTTGAAAAACCCAAGCCAAGAATGATTTGATTAAGCGCCAGATATCACGCCAAAAGAAAAAGATGACGGAAAATGCCGAGGCTAGCTGGATTACAGCATCAAATGACAAACTGTCAGCTAGTGGCAAACCCAAGAGTGATCGAACAATGATAAGGTGTCCGGTCGAAGAAACCGGAATGAATTCTGTTAAACCTTGAACTAAACCAAGGATGGTGGAAAATAGATAATCCATAATATTTTTATCCGGTAAAGTTTTGATTAAGACTGGATCCCCGCCTTCACGGGGATGACAATCTGAATTGTCAATTTTTGTGGACTAATTTTATTCTAATAATAACAAAAGCAACATAATACCAACACCAACCAGAATTGAAATTAATTGAATAAGCGACTCACCAACCTTGGATTGTTTGTGGAGTTGCGGTACTAAGTCCGAGCCAGCAATATAAATGAAACCACCAGCGGCAATAGCGATGAAATACGGCACGAGAGTTTCAGTTTGCGTGGCCCAAAATAAAGTAAGGATGGCACCCAAAATGGAGGTTAGAGCGGAAATTAAATTATAGAGTAAGGCTTTGAGCTTGGAAAAACCCGAGTGAATTAAAACGGCAAAGTGACCGACTTCTTGAGGAATCTCGTGCAGAGTCACAGCAATAGTAGTCGCAATACCGACTTCAACACTTACCAAAAATGAAGCGGCAATAATGATGCCGTCGATAAAATTGTGCACTCCATCCCCCACCAAAACCATATAACCAACTGGATGGATTTTCTGGCAATCTTCATCGTGATCGCACAAACTTTCTACAGATTCCTCATTGTGTTGGTGACGCCAGTGAATAAATTTTTCCAAAATAAAGAAGATTACAAGACCAAGAAGAATGTACAAAGAAGCGGTGGTGGAGGATAATTCAGAAAAAGCTTCAGGAATAAGGTGAATAAAAGCATCAGCGAAAAGAGAACCGACAGACAAACTAATAAGAATAAATACCAAGCGTTTAAGCCAGGCATCCTTTAGAAAAAGAAATAATATACCTACTAATGAGACAAGACTAACCAAGGTAACGCTGACGAGTGAATAAAGCCAAACGTAATTCATATGTCTGTGATTCTAGCATAAAATGAAAAAAATACCGATGGACAGAGGGGGTTTTAATTTGGTAAAATAAGTTAAGTTACTAAATTGAATCATCATTCATCTTTTCTGTCATCCTCGCGAAGGCGGGGATCCAGAAAAATAAGCACAAAAGAGACTGGATTCCCGCCTACGCGGGAATGACAAAATTAGTTTAGATTACTAATAATTTATAAAACATAATGAATAAAGAAAACTTAAAAATTCCTCTGGCTATTATTTTAATTGGTTTTCTTATTGCTATCATTGTCTATTTCTCGAGTACTGTTTCTCAAAAAATTTCACCAGAGTTAATAACTGAGGTGCCGGCTGAATATACTTTCACCAAAATTGCTCCTGTGACTGATAAAGATCATATTATTGGCAACCCGACAGCCGACGTGATATTCGTAGAATATTCTGATACCGAGTGTCCAGCCTGTAAAATTTTCTACGGCATAATGAATAAAATTATGGCCGAATTTGCCAAAGATGGAAAAGTTGCCTGGGTCTATCGCCATCTTCCAATTCATTCAAAATCAAAGGCTGAAGCTATCGCTACTGAATGTGCAGCGACTTTAGGTGGAGAAAAAACCTTCTGGAGTTACTTGAGCAGAATATATGATGTGACTCCCGGCAACGATGGGCTGAATTTGGAAACGCTTCCGGTCATGGCTATTAACTTGGGAATAAAGAAGGTAGACTTTGAAAAATGTATGAGAGAGAACAGTGTTTCGGTGAAAGTGGAGAATGATTTGAAAGACGCCCTTTTAGCAACAAATAATATTCCGGAGACTCCAAACACAGTGGCTATTTTCAAAAACCCACTAACCCAAACATCAGTTGAAGATCTACAAATAGAATTTGCTGGTTACCAGATGGATATTGGTATTTCACCAGACAAAAAAATGATTCAATTTGGTGGTTCAATGCCATTTACAACAATTAAGTTGATTATTGAGAAGGCGTTAAATTAATTGACTGATGCAAAATAAAAGCCGGCGCCATAAGGCGCCGGCTTTTTTAATTATATTATTCCCTTATACCAACTACTGATGTTATTCAAACCCAAGTTCACCATGGTAAACTTGGGGGTTGAGTGATATACATTTCCGTATAGGCTTAACCTATACGCTATTACTGATTTTGCGTATAGGCTAAGCCTATACGGAAGTCATCAATTAAATAATTATTCTTTCTCAGCCTCGTCCACCAAATCTCTGAAAAATTTCCAGATAATATACATGGCTTTGGTATCGAGTTTACAATATTCGAGCATTTCGGCTTTTTTCTCTTCAGCGTCTTTATCCTTGAGCTCCCCTTGCGAAATTTGGCGGTAAGCTTCGATGGCTTCCATACCATTTTTTACACCGAGTGTTTTATAGGAACGTTCCTCGTCTGGTGCTACCACTGGAAAAACTTTCTTGATGGAAGAGCGACCATAAAAACCCGGGTGAACATAATATTGATTCTCAACAATGTCCATGAGGTCGTAGGTGCGTTTAATGACACTATTTAAAAATTCAAACTGGAGTGGCACCAAGCGGGCCAGCTCTTTGTTGCGAGAATTTTCAAATTTCTTGTACCAGGAAATCACGCTACCGATTGGACCAATGTTTTGGACTAAACTAGCGACAATCTTTTCCGCTGGATCACCTTCGAGAACAATGCACTCAAAATGTCGCGGTTCAGCATCCTTACTATCCAAGACGTGAAGTGAATATTGAAAAACAATATGTTGGTACGGATGATAACCATCAAAAACGGGAATGGCAGTCGGATAAGTTTCGTAATCTAGAAAATACAAAGGAAAAGTTAGTGAGCTAAGTTCCGCTCTGATAGCTTCCAGATCAATAATCGGTTCCTTAGTTTTATAAACGCGAACCTGATTTAACTTTCTCGGTTTACTTGGTTTTTCTCCTTCTTTAGGCTTCTTAACTGGTGGAATCATGTCTTCCGGAATTTGATCGATTTCGAGGATATCTTCGTCCAATAACTTGCGTAAAAGGGCCTTACTGCCACCTATCCTATTTAGGTCGTGGACGCTGTATTTTGGTACCTTAGTGTTTATGGCCGAAAAGGCAGTACAGTGGGCGCTACGACCCTTATAATAGCAAGGGCAGGGTGAATTTGGCTGGTTTTCAACTGACAGATATTTATAGGCTCTTTCCATCTCCTCGAGGGCTATGGGGGCGAGCTTGGCTACCGCTTCAGACTTGTTTTCTCTCACAAAAAGCTTGTCCAAAGTGAAGTCTATCGGACCAAATTTTTTATACTCTTTGTTTAGGCGAATCAAATATTTATCATTGATTTTGGTGCCACACATCTCCAAAACGTTGACCTGGAAAGTAATATCGTATTCGTATTGTTCTTCTTTTTTCTTATTTAGTTTTCTTGGCTTGCCATTTCCCTTGCCCGGTAAAGTTTCTGCTTCAGAAATTTTTGCGGGTTCGTCATCAAAATCATCAGTTTCCTCATCCTGCAAATCATACGCTGATGACATTTTAATTTCATACAAATCATAGACATTGGCTTCTTTGTTCCAGACCAAAACATCGGTCGCTGCTAAATATTTGTCCGTAGCAAAAACCGCCTGAAAAATTACTGGCGTTTTTTCAGCAATAAGTTTCTTGGTTAGTTTCTGAGCCTCTTCCCCACGGCCTTCTACCATGACGCCATTCGGGAACATGCCTCGAGCCAGTTTTTCCACCTCATTACCCATTTTACCCAATGATTTTTCAAATTCTGACACTTCAAATTTCGCATACTCATCTGGTCGATGAATCTTGATCCAAACATTGTTTGGACATTCCCGGTATAATATAAAGTCAGTTTTTGAGATTAGTTTGGTCATTTTTGGAATATTATAAAATAAATTATAACATAAATAATAATGTCCTAAAAAATATTATCAATGTTATTAAACCCATTCGCCAAAAATGGCGAATGGGTAATAGTTGTAATTTTTAGAGATTTTTTAAATATAGCTAGATAGAGATTCTCCTAATTTCTTAATAACACCGACTACTAAAGCATTTCCCATAATAAAAGCTCTTTTTACATCAGGTGTAGTTTTTCCATCTTCCATTATCTTTGTATGATTATCTGGGAACATATTTAATCTTTCCAATTCAAGTGGAGTAAGTCTGCGCAATTTACCAGATTTTGTTGTAATTACATGTTTAAAACGTGAAGGAGAACTTCCACCTTCACCAGTTACTATTGTTCTTGATGGTTTATTTAGAGAATCAGGAAATACCATTGGGCCTTCTGAGTAGTTGTAAATAAAGCCACTTTTAGATTTTCTGGCTTCCTTTTTTCCACCTTTTAGATACTCCCATCGCTTCTTATCAACATTTTTAATATAAAATTCTGAAGAAATTTTGGTCTCATCATTAATTATAATATCTTCTAGTAATACTCTCTTGCCATTAAATTCTGGAATAGTTTTAGCAGTATAGATATTTTTATCAACCATAACCCCAGAGTTTTCAAATGGACTTTTTGTTGGCTTATCACATGAAAACTTTTTTGATATTTCCTCTAAATTACTACCAATAATTTTAAATTCATTTTTATTTAGTAGTTCATTTTTTACAGGAAAAGCATTAGTTATTACTCCGTCCTTACTAATCCATTCGTAAACGTTCTTCTGTTTTTTAATTTGATTATATGTCTTTGTACCTTTTTTATACCCCATAATAAAAACTCTTCTTCTTCTCTGTGGAAACCCGTAATCTGCCGCATTGATAATTCTCCACTCAACTATATAATCTAAATTAGCAAGCGAAGCCAACATAACTGCAAAATCTCTACCTCTCTGTCCTGAAGGTGATTTTAATAAACGATCCACATTTTCTAACATTAAAAAATTTGGACTATTCTTAGCTTTTTTATTTAAAATGTTAAATATTGACCACCATAAAACACCTTTTTTACCCTGAAGGCCTTTTGCTTGATTTAACGTCCTGGCAACGGAATAATCCTGACAAGGAAATCCTCCAACCAATAAATCATGATTTGGTATCTGTTTGAAATCATTTTCTACCACTTTCTGTATGTCCTCGCATGAATGATTTTTATTGCCAAATTGATGTCTATATATTTGAGATGCATGTTGAGTACTGGCACCAGGCTCCCACTGACTACTCCAAACATGTTCATATTTTATTTTTCTACTACTTGCAGAATCTAGTCCGAGGCGAAAACCACCAACACCTGCGAATAATTCTACAACTCGGATTTTCTTCATACTGTAATTCTATCAGGTTAAATTCAATTGATCAAGCTTGATCTTTATTATTTTCTATGGCTTGTTGTATATATTTAGCATTTAACCAGAAACAACGTTTCATTTCTTGAGTTTTTTGTGGTGTTTCTATAGTATCTTTAGAATCCCTACCGTGAGGACGTACGTGTGCGATGGGACTCTGGCTCATTTTTGGCAAATCTTCATACCTACCCTCATTAATACAATTAATCGTTTCCTGCCAAACACGCTCCACCTCACCTATATCTTTCATAGGAAAATTCCAAAACATTGTTTTTTTAAGTAATATATTCTTACTATTCTTTTGTTTTTGAAAGATGACAAATAAGAATTTCTTCGTCTCAAGTTGTAAATGAAAATCTGCCATAGTTTCATCGTCTTCGTCATACCAAATTTGAGTAACTAAATCTTTATAATCAAAAGCTGGAAAAGAAATAGACTCTTTCAAAGTACCTGATGGTTCAAGTGTAATTACTTTAAGTGTAATATTTGCCTTATCTATCTCCTCAATATTATTTGATTTTACTCCTAGGATTTGATTGACGATTAACCTTTTATAACTTTTCGCTTTTTTACCAAGCTCTGAATTAAGATTGGTTAGTATTTCTTTATCAGTTTTATTAATAAAAAAGGAAAACTTTTCTCTGACAACATCTTCTATTGTTTCTAATCTTCTTTGTTTCTTAAAAATTGAGTCCGTGTTTGTTTTTTCTCCTAATAGTTTGGTTTGAATAAGATAATTTATATATTGTTGTTTAAAAGAGAAGGCTCTAGGCTTTGCTGGGACACGACTCATAGGCTGATCTCTTACAACACGGCTATTTGCGGCCTTTGTGCAAGCACCAAGATAGTATGTATCCCCCTCTGACAATAAGTGGGCTTCTCCTCTCTTAATTTTTGCTACAATATACTCCCAATCTTTCTGAATCTGATATACATCCTCACTAGAAATATCTTCAAGTAATTTTAACAGATGGACAAATTTAAATTCATAATCGAGAATACTTTTATTTTCAACCCATAAATAAAACATTAGTAATAAAGTTTTATTCTTTTTCAAGAAAGAACTTAATTCCCATGTTTCGCTCACAACCGTATCATAATTAATCATTGAAAAAACAAGCCTCTCTTTTGAAACAAATTTATTTCTTGTACTACCTTTTAACGGTGTAGTTTTAAGTTCAACACCAGCAATTGTAAAATCTGGCTCGCTGATATTCCCAGGATTAATCTCAAAAAAATATTTTTCAATCAAATCACCGAGAAAGCCCTTACGTTTCATGCCATATCCTCCTATTTGTTTTTCTATGGTTTCAACTATTTCTCTTGAAACCACGCCACGCAAAGACTTTTGCAAAATAGTCTCTGCTTTTTCTAAAACCTGTTCTTTTGTTTGATACAAATTATTCATTTCTTATTTTTTAAAATAATTCATCAATTTTCTGAAATAATGGCTTAAAATTCTCAAAATCAGACTCCTCATTTCTTTCATTACAAATTAAATTTTGAAATTCTTCTTTTCTTAACTCTCTATTTCTTGATTTAGTGATACCATCTCTAACGTGTTCATTAACTGTAAATAATTCTTTTTCCTCACTAAATAATTCAGAATTAAATAAATTTTCAATTCCACACTGAACTTCTTCCTCTGTATTTTTTATATTATTACTAAATATAAAGGGTATTAAACAATCAGTTTTCCTTGCGTTACAAATATTAAATTCTGCTATTGCATCACAATCAAAAACAAATAGAATTTTAAATCTATCGAAGTGGGCATCCGCAAATCTAATAAAAAATTTCTTAATATCAGTCTTCCCGCCTAATGTCTCTATATCAAAGTCTAATCTAGGTGCAAAAAATTCTTTAGCTTTTTTAATATAGGCAGTATTATTTCCTTCAGAATAAACAATAGGTTTTCTAATTTTCTCCACAATAACAGAAAAATCTTTTTGTATTTGCATCTTTTCACTTATAAAGGCATCTTCCTGTTTTTTAATTTCCTTAGAATATTTGGCTCTTAAATATGATTGCCCCAAATCATCTTCTAAAAATGTTTTTTGACTAGCAAAATCAAATTCATTTTTGTCAACATCAAATAGAAAAATCATAGAGTGCTCTCCGTAGACACTGTTAGATATCTTCCTAACATGATACAGATTTGCTTTTCTAAGATTTTTAGCAATTTCTATACCATCATATAACTGTAGAAATTCCTCAGAATGAGTTGTTATAAAAATCTGTTTGTTGCTCGAAAAAGTGTTTTTAAATTGTGAAGCTAACTCTTGTTGATTCTTGTATTCTGCTGAATTTTCAGGCTCCTCAAAACCCCACAAAAAATATTTTTTCTCTGAGTCAATACTAGAAAGAAAGTCTAATATTTTAGGTACAAATTTTGCTTGTATACCATCTCCTCTTAGTTTTAATGAAATCGATTTATCCAGACCTGTACCTACATCAAATCCTTCAAAGAAATCTCTTAGATTTTTTCCTATTTTAAATTCTGAATCTAAAAAATTAACTGAACTCAATAGTTTACCAGAATAATTATTTATTTCTGATTCAAGTGTACCAATCGCAACCGCTAATTTACTTTCTGTTATTTTAAGATTTTCAATTTCATTTAGGCGCGACTCTCTCCAAACTTTTTTCTTTAAGTTGTCTTTGAAATCATTCCTTTCAGTTTTATTTTTTATTGTTTTTTCCCAATTTTGAATTTTATTTTTTTCAATATTTAAATCTTCTATCCTTGCATCTTCGTTTGTTTTAACTTTAGTTATAACTCGTCCAAAAAGTTGGGCAAAAAAGTTTTTATCTCTAATTGCTGGTACATACTCAAAGGATACACTTTTATTTAGAAAACCTGAAAACTTAACTCTGTAGTTCCACTCTCTTTTTCTGACATTCTCTTTTTCCTCTTCCGTAGATTCTTCTGTAATAAATAAATCCTTTATTGCATCATTATTTTCAGACCTAGAATCAATTTTTATTTCACGGCTTTTTTCTTTTAAAAAGAAAATATATGTGTAGTTTCTAAAACCATTTCTATCATAGAACTTCGATATTGTAAATTTTTCAGGTAAAAATCTATCCCTATTATTATCAGATGACAAATTAAAACTTATAGATATTTCAATAACCTTATGTTTTGTATCCTTATCACTAACAAAAAAATCTCTATCAAATTCAAGGGGTGTACCTGATGAAATTTCATTATTAAAAAATAAATTTAATGCTCTTAAAATATTCGATTTACCTGAATCATTTGCTCCGGAAAATACATTTAAATTTGTTAAATTATTCACATTTACTTCAAACAATTTTGGTGTGCCCAAAAAAGAACGAAAATGTTTTATTTCAATTTTTTCAATAATTTTCATATATTTAAATTTATGTCTTTAAAATAGTCAACGCCTTCAGCGACTATCACATGGCTTGTAATTCTAATGTCCAAAATTTTTCCAGCATGAATTAATTTTCTTGTAATTTCAATATCAGCTTGTGATGGCTCTAAATCTCCTGACGGATGATTATGAGCAATGATAATTGAAGCAGCGTTATTTTTAATCGCATTCTCAAAGACCTCCCTAGGATGAACAAGACTTTCATTAAGAGTTCCCACAGAAACAATTTCTCTGTGTATTTCTTGATTTCTGCTATCTAAATAAAAAACAACAAAATGTTCCTTTTTACTGCCCCGAATATCTTCCATTCGCTCCCAAACGTCTTTTGGAGAAAGTAAAATTGATGTTTTCTTATCTTTTAACATTCTTCTTCCAAGCTCAAAACATGATAATATTTCGCATGCTTTAACAGAACCTATCCCATGGATAGCCTTTAAGTCTTTAATTGTCACGTCCACAAATTTCTCATTTCCAAATTTTTCTAAAATTTTTTGAGATAATTTTAAAACATTTAAATCTTTTGTGCCTGTTCTAAGTAAAATAGAGAGCAACTCAATATCAGACAGTCTTTCTGGACCATATTTTTCCATCTTTTCACGGGGTCTATCAATATTGGGTATGTCTTTAATCCGCATTGGCATATTCTAGCATAAACCCACAAAAAAACAGCTTCTCTCTTTTGGCTGTTTTTATATTTTTATTATACCTAAATAATGTTCCTATATTGTGGGTAGTTACATTTAACGATGTTTTTCCACTTGGCAGTTTCATTGTGTCCACTAAGATCGGTTTTACTATAGACTAGCAATACGGATACCAATTGCTTCTTTTGACACCAAGCAACAATACACCTATTGCCGGATGTTTTGGCTGATTCCTTTGTTCCAGCCACTCTAAATTTTGTTTTGATAATTTTTATATCTCCAACATCACAAATAGTTTCTGCCTTGTCCGTCGGTAGTAAATTATCAATACGCTCTAATGACGCAATAATTGCGCGCAAGGTAACGTCCCAGCTTATCTTATATTTTCTCTCAAAATACTTGATAAAATGGCTGTTTGCAAATTTTTCTATCTCTACAGAATAATTACCAGGCATGATAGTTTAGAACACCATTTCGGGGTCTTCTTGAGTTATTAATTCATAAGGAATGATTTCATCCTGTCGACAAAGGGTGTATGGTAGCTGATTATGAGTAAAATTCACAATCTCCTGCGTCTTTTTATCTTTCCACTTTTTAGCGATTTTTTCCATTAGAGCTTTCTCCTCGGGCAGGATAGTTGCAATTTTATCGTTTTTATTACTTTCTGATTCACTAATTAAAAACATCTCCTTACCTTTACTATTTTCATGATCAATACTAATTTTTCCCGATTCCTCGAGTTCATCTAGGGCACGGAAAAAATTATCTGGCACGGGGCCATAAGTAATTTTTCTATAAGGCATTCCGCTCATACTTTGAGAATGTTCATAAAACCAAGCAAAATCAGCAAGATACAATAGTTTAGCTAATTTAGTTTTTGGAATTCTACCATCTTTTGAGATGTTCATTCGAAGAAAAGTCAAAATCATATGTTTATACTTCTCAATGTTGGGAATATTTCCAGACAAAAGAGTGTCTACATCAATACCAAAAAGTCCAGCAAGTTTTTGTGCTTCGTCTAAATCTAATTTTTGTTTTCCTGACTCAATAGAAGTATATGTTGGTCTAGAAACTCCAATTGCTTTTGCAATTTGTTCTTGACTTAAACCTTTTTTGTTTCGTAACTCTTTTAATTTTTGTATATACTTGTTTGTACTCATACAATCAAGTATATACAAAACCTGTAAAAAAGTCAAGCAATTTATGTCGAATTATTGACTAGCTGAATATAGGGCGTAGAATAAAAATAATCAGAGTAGTCGAACTGATTATAAATATTTAATACAAATAAATAGTATGGCAATAGATGCACCGGGAATGAATGGTTATCGCTCTAGAAACACAAATGGTCCCCTACGAGAAAAACGTGGAGATACAAATGTCGAAACTATTGAAAAACAATATAATCGAGATTTTGGCGTTAGGGGTGACATGCACTTGGACACTCTTCTAGATAAGAAGGGATATAATTCGCTTAATGATCTTCTTCATAACGAAAAATAAATTGATAACATATCACTAACAAAAAATCTGTGGAAGCACAGATTTTTTGTTTTATATTTTTAAACTTAACCTTTGAGATTTGAATTTTGAGATTTAAGTTGCCCTAGTAATTCTTCAATCTATCCACCTTGCTATGTTGTCTAATCTTCTCATGAGCCTTGGCTTCAATCTGACGAATACGTTCACGAGTGACGCCGAACTCCTTGCCTACTTCTTCGAGGGTGTGGGTAATGCCATCATTTAAGCCATGGCGCATTTCGAGGATTTTGCGTTCTTTTTCCGATAAATCATTTAAAATTTGGCGAACTTGGTCAGCGAGAATGCGTCTTGAGGATTCCGCGTCTGGAGAAAGGATTTTATCATCCGCAACAAAGTCACCGAGAGTAGATTTGCCATCATCACCTTCATCCCCCACTGGAGATTCTAAGGAAACGGTATTCTGATCGATTTTCTCAATGGTATAAACTTTATCAACATCCAAATCCATTTCAATCGCTACTTCTTCTGCGAGAGGTTCACGGCCGAGGTCTTGAGACAAGCGACGAACCACTTGTTTATATTTAGCAATAGTTTCTACCATGTGCACTGGCACGCGAATAGTACGAGATTGGTCAGCGAGAGCACGAGTGATAGCCTGGCGAATCCACCAAGTAGCATAAGTAGAAAACTTGTAACCTTTGGTCCAGTCAAACTTGTCCACAGCTTTAAACAAACCAAGGTTTCCTTCTTGAATTAAGTCGAGAAGCGTGAGATCGGCGGAGCGTCCAACATATTTTTTAGCAATGGAAACCACGAGACGGAGGTTGGCGCGAGCGAGAAGATTCTTGGCTTCCACATCTTGTAGCTCAATTCTTTTAGCTAAATCTTTTTCTTGAGTACCGTTAAGGAGTGGATACTGACCGATTTCTTTCAAATAGATTTGGATGGAATCATGAGAAGAATCACTACGACCACCATAAACATGCTTTTTACTTTCTGGGACGCTTTGTTCTAAATCTAAAATACCACCACCCTCGAGAACATCAATACCGGCCCCGCTCATTTTGGAATAAATATCTTCTAAGAATTCAATTTCTGTTTCAATATTTGGAAACTCTTTCAAAATCTCGTCATAGGTAATAAAACCACGCTCTCTACCTTTACCAGTCAGGCGATGGAGTTTGGTTTCATATTCTTTGAGGCGTTTATCCCCTTTGGAGACGAATTTAGTTTTAACAGCTTTAACCGGCTTTTTTTTCTTGGCCGCAAATCTGTTCTTAATCACCTTTTTGGCTTTCTTAACTTTAACAGCCTTCTTTTTTGGAGACTTTTTCACTGACTTCTTTATTTTTTTGGTTTTTTGTTTTTTCATCTCTTAAATGTTAGCTTATAAAGTTTTCTTCTTATTTTTTAATTCGTCGAGTTGTTTACTGAGATCGTTGATTTTTTTGAGAATTTCGAAGGCTTTGTCCCCCTGTCCTTCCTTCTGAGCTTGAGTCATTTCCTTCATCACGGCTTCCAGACTTTTCTTTAGAATTTCTTCTTTCAGTTCAGCTAGAAGAATGTTGGCTTCGCGGTCTAGATGTTGATGTTCGTTGTAGTAGATTTCGGCCTGGAAAATAATGTCAGAGAGATCTATCGGACTAGCTTCAGAATAAATATTCCAGCGCTCGGGACCAATAATGGCAATCAGTTCATTTTTCTTTGGCTCCACCTCAATGTCTTTTTGCGGTTTCTTGTCTTGCCAGAGAAGCAGACCGGCTAATCTTCGTTCTAAGGTGTCCTGACGGAGAATACTGTCAGTTTGTTTTTTGTTTTCTGCCACTTTAACGTCGCCATCGGTAGCACTAATCTCTTCCAGTTTTGGCACCGGCATTTTACGGAGATCATCCCAGATAGCCTCTTCTTTGAGACCGGTAGCATCGGCAATCTTTTTCACATAATGAGATTGCTCCACACTACTTTCCACCAAGATTAAATAGGGGAAAATTTGTTCACGAATATTGAGCGCAATACGACGGTCGTCAGTTTTATTCTTTTCTTTTTCAATCAAAACTTTGGAAAGTAAAAAGTCGATAATGTGTTTAGAATTTTTTAGAACTTCTTTCCAATCTTCCTTACCATTCTTCCCTGTTCCGTCTAGTCCTTTTAGAATAAGGTCAGCAGGGTCAAAACCTTCTGGAATTTGAGCGATTTTTACTTCCATGCCAAGTGCCAAGCCTAATTTCCAGGCGCGAGTTGCGGCTTTGAGACCAGCGGAGTCAGAATCAAAGGCCATTATCACTCGATTAGAAATTCGCTTGAGCAATTTCAAGTGGCTCACTGTGAGAGCAGTACCTGATGAGGCGACAGTGTTGTTGAAACCAGCTTGGTGAGATTGGAGCAAATCCATTTGACCTTCAACGAGAATAGAATAATCAAATTTACGAATGTTTACTTTAGCTTTGTCGAAACCATAAAGAATTTCAGATTTGTTGAAGAGCGGAGTTTCTGGACTGTTTAGATATTTGGCAGCATCGTCATTGTTCACGAGAATGCGACCAGAGAAAGCGATCACGCGTCCGGCAGAATCAAACAAGGGAAAAATTATCCGACCACGAAAACGATCATAGGCGGCGGAGTCGGTACGTTTAAAGAGTCCAGCTTTTTCCATTTCTTGATCAGTGTAACCAAGACGGCGGAGATGATCGGAAAGATCACGCCAAGCATCCGGCACAAAACCAATGCGCCACTCTTTGATAGTTGCTTCACTTAAACCGCGTTTGGTGAGGTAGTCATGAGCGGGAGAATTTTGAGTGAGTTTTCCGACGAAGAAATTGGTGGCAGCTTCCATGACAGCTAGGAGTCTTTCCTTTTCGTCACGCACACCTGGTCTTTCGGGAGTGAGTTCTACACCAGCTTTGTCAGCGAGCACTTTAAGGGCACCGCGAAAATCTAAACCTTCGAAGTTTTGCACAAAAGAAAAAATATCACCTTTAGCACCGCAACCAAAACAGTAATAATAACTACGTTCTGGGGACACAAAAAATGATGGTGTCTTTTCGTTGTGAAATGGACACTTACCTTTCCAGTTCATGCCGGCCCTATCCAATTTGATATAGGTACCGACAACTTCTAGAATATTTAATCTTTCTTTTATTTTATCAACGGGTGATGACATATTTATTTATTTTATGGCTAACCCTGACTTTTGATTAATCCTCTTTTCTGTCATCCTCGCGGATGCGGGGATCCAGAACTAATTTTGACTGGATTCCCTTCTTCAAGGGAATGACAGAGGGATTTAGACTAGGAGCGGAAGGTAGTTCTTTCGTTATCTCTTTCAGCGTTTTTCTCTTCTTCTATTTTAGCAAAGTGTTTAGTAATATCATTTACCAATTTAAATTTTGGACTAGCTGGGTAACCTGAGCCGGCTGGGATGAGGCGACCGATAATAACGTTTTCCTTGAGACCAACCAAATTATCATTACTACCACGAATAGCAGCATTGATGAGAATTCTAGTAGTGTGTTGGAAGGAAGCGGCGGACAAGAAACTGCGACGAGCTAGAGAAGTTTCAGTAATACCCATCACAATGAGTTCAGTACGGGCGTGTTCACCTCCATTGGCTTCGGCACGTTCATTCTCTAATTTTAGTTCACCTTCATCAACGATATCTCCGACAGAAAGTTTGGTACCACCTTCGTGTTTAACACGACGGCGGGAGAACATCTGACGAACGATGACTTCGATGTGTTTACGAGAGACAGCTTCACCTTGAAGTTCGTATGGCTTGGAAACTTCAGTAATAACATAGTTCATAGTCTTTTCCTTACCAGCGTATTTGAACATTTCATCAATATCAGCAGAACCATCGGAAAGTAAATCACCTTTCTTTACTTTGTCGCCCACTTTAACAAGTGGCATACGTTTGGAATTGATAGTGTATTCCAATTCTCCTTTCTTGGCTTTCTTATCTTCAATGTCAGCAATAACAGTGATAACTTTTTCTTTTCCAAGATCTTTAACAGAGGAAATTGTGCCATCAACATGAGAAACTGCTGCAGGATTCTTTGGTTTACGTTTTTCAAAAACTTCTTCAACACGAGGCAAACCAGAAGTAATATCTCCACCAACAGAAGCGGTACCACCAGAGTGGAAAGTACGCATTGTTAACTGAGTTCCAGGTTCACCGATAGCTTGAGCAGCGATAGTTCCAACTGCTTCACCAAGACCAATGAGTTCGTTCTTACCTAAGTCTGAACCGTAACATTTAGTACAAACACCCTTCAAAGTTTTACAACCGAGAGGTGAGAAGACAGCGACACCACCAACACCATGAGCTTCGATTTTCTGAGCATCTTCTTTGGTAATCATCTTACCTTTCTCGTGAATAACTTTTCCGGTAGCATCCAAGACGTCTTCAGCCAAGTTACGGCCACGAATGTTTTTGAAAATTCCTGGATCACCAATGGTTTGGCGAGGAATAATAATACCTTCTTTAGCTCCACAATCTTCTTCAATCACTAACACATCTTGAGCCACGTCAAACAAACGGCGAGTAAGATAACCAGCTTTAGCAGTGTTGAGCGCGGTGTCAGTCAAACCTTTACGAGAACCGTGAGTAGTAATGAAATATTCAATTGGAGTCAAACCTTCTTTAGTAGAACTCAAAACTGGGAACTCGATAGTTTCACCGGCCGTGTTTTGAATCAAACCTTTCATACCAGCCATTTGAGTAATAGAACTTAAGGAACCTCGGGCACCAGAGATCCACATATCGTAAACAGAACCGTTCTTATCCATCGAAGCTGGAATAATTTTTTCGATTTCGTTTTTAGCATTGTGCCAGATTTCTACATTTTTACGAAGTTTTTCTTCTTCAGTTAATAGACCTTCGTTAAATTGTTCGGTCGCTAATTCTGAAGCGACTTTACCAGCAGCAATAATTTCTTTTTTACCTTCTGGAATAACAATGTCATCCAATCCCCAAGTAACACCGGAGTAAGTAGAATATTTGAAACCAAAAGCTTTGATCTTGTCCATAATGTTTGGCACGCGATCCAAACCATATTTATTGATCATATCGTCAACGATTTTTGACATCGCTTTTTTGTCGATTTCTTTGTTTAGATAAGCGTAATCTTTTGGCAAGACGGAGTTGAAAAGCAAACGTCCAACAGTAGTGTCAAAGATTTTACCTTCATATGGAGAATATTTAATAGTTTCGGTTGGCAAAACTTTAATTTTGGCACGGAAAGCTACAGCTCCAAGGTCGTAGGCCATAATAGCAGCGTTTGGTGATTGGAAATATTTTCCTTCACCCATTTCTCCATCAACAGACTTGGTCATCCAGTAACAACCGAGGATAATATCCAAAAGTTTAGCAGCGACAACAGGCTCGCCGTTTCCAGGCTTTAGAATGTTTTTGTCAGAAGCCATAATTTCGCGGGCTTCAGCTTGAGCTTCTTCAGACAACGGAACGTGAACAGCCATCTGGTCACCGTCGAAGTCCGCGTTGAAAGCGGTACAAACTAGAGGGTGAACTTGAATAGCAGAACCTTCAATCAAAATCGGTTTGAAAGCTTGAATACCGAGACGGTGCAAAGTAGGAGCACGGTTTAGTAAAACATATTTATCTTTAATAACTTCTTCAAGAATAGCCCAAACCTCTGGAAGATCGTCATCAATAAGACGACCAGCACCACGAATATTGTAAGCTAATTCCCTTTCCAAAAGTTTAGAAATAACGAAAGGACGGAAAAGTTCCAAGGCCATTTGTTTTGGTAGACCACATTGATTTAGGTGAAGTTCTGGACCAACAACGATAACGGAACGACCAGAATAGTCGACACGTTTACCCAAGAGGTTTTGACGGAAAATACCGCGTTTACCTTTTAGATTGTCAGCCAAAGATTTTAGTTGGTGTTTAGCAGATTGAGCAGATTGCATTAAGCTACTGCCGTGACGGATAGAATTATCAATCAAAGAGTCTACAGCTTCCTGCAAAATACGCTTTTCGTTACGCAGGATAACGTCAGGTGCACCGATTTCTTTTAATTTAACCAAACGATTGTTACGGTTAATAACACGACGATAGAGGTCGTTCACATCTGAAGTAGCATAGCGTCCGCCATCTAGTGGAACCATCGGGCGAAGAGCTGGTGGAATAACTGGAATGCGAGTCATAAACATCCATTCTGGACGAACGCCAGAAGCAATCATCGAACGAGTGAGACTCAAACGACGGTTGATACGATCGCGGTCTAGAGAGTTGGCATGTTCGAGTTCAGCCTCAAGATTTTTCTCCAAAATATCTAAGTCTAGATTCTTGAGAATATTGTAGATAGCTTCAGCACCGATTTCCGCTTCAAAGAAAGTACCGTATTTAACTGAATACTTGTGGTACATAACTTCATCAAGCACAATTCCCACTTGTAGGCTTTCCACTTCATTTTTAACTTCCAAAAGTTTTTCTTTTAGAGCGTCTTTAGTTTTGTCATCAATAGCCGCTTTAACTTTGGTTTTAAATTCATTATCAATATCACGCAAAATATTATTTTTTTCTGGTTCATTAACCACAGTCACAATATAACCAGCGAAATAGATAACTTTTTCCAAGTCAGAAGTAGTCATACCAAGTAGAGTTCCGATTTTTGATGGCAAACCGCGCAAGAACCAAATATGAGAAACTGGGCTAGCTAGTTCGATGTGTCCCATTCTTTCACGACGGACAATAGAACGAGTAATTTCCACTCCACACTTTTCACAAACAATTCCCTTGTAACGAATACCGCGGTACTTTCCACAGTAACATTCATAATCCTTGTCAGGACCGAAGATTTTTTCATCAAACAAACCGCTTCTTTCTGAACGTTGGGTACGATAGTTGATGGTTTCTGGTTTGGTAACTTCGCCGAAAGACCATTCTTTAATTCTTTCTGGGGAGGCTAATTTCAATGACACTAGATCGAAATCATTGAGAGTGTTATTAGCTTTTGGTTTT
Organism: Minisyncoccia bacterium; assembly: GCA_049287185.1. GTDB lineage: Bacteria > Patescibacteriota > Minisyncoccia > Phycocordibacterales > GWA1-40-21 > JBAWVR01. Next base: position 15,297 of record JBAQFI010000017.1, on the reverse strand, counting down.
GAGTTGTATTTCATAATTTTATTTATTTATTATTTTGATTATTACTCTGCATCCTCATTAGTATTTTCTGAATTTGGATTTTTCTTTAGTTCGACGTCTAAACCTAATCCTCTTAAACTATTTAACATAACGCTAAACGACGCTGGGGTGTTTGGAGCCTGAATTCTTTGACCCTTAACAATCGAGTCGAAAGCGGCAGAACGTCCGACAATATCATCTGATTTAATAGTTAGCATTTCTCGCAAAGTGTGAGCTACACCGTGACCGAGTAGGGCCCAGACTTCCATTTCTCCGAAACGCTGACCACCACCTTGAGCTTTACCACCGAGAGGCTGTTGGGTAATCAAAGAGTAAGGACCAATAGAACGCATGTGAAGCTTGTCTTCTACTTCATGGTGAAGTTTCAAAATGTACATGTAACCAACGGCAATTTCTTGGTTGAATTTCTCACCAGTTCGTCCGTCAAAGAGTGGCATTTTACCATTGTGTTCAAAACCAGCTTTATGTAATTCTTCTTTAATTTCAGCATCAGTCGCACCAGTAAATGGAGGACAGATAGCTTGATAATTTAAAGTGTTAGCGGCAAGACCCAAGTGAAGTTCCATAATCTGACCAAGGTTCATACGAGAAGGCACACCGAGTGGAGTCAAAATAATATCAACTGGGCGACCGTCAGCCATGTATGGCATATCTTCTTCAGGTAAGACACGAGAGATAACACCTTTATTACCGTGACGACCTGAGAGTTTGTCACCAACTTGAACGTTACGTAATTGAGCGACTTCAACGTGAATTCTTTTTATAATTCCAGAATCTAGTTTGTCACCATTTTCACGAGAGAAAACTTTTACAGAAATTACGCGACCACGTTTACCACCTTCCAAACGCTTGGAAGTATCTTTAACATCGTGAGCTTTTTCACCGAAAATAGAACGGAGTAGTCTTTCTTCCGGAGTTAGTTGTGATTCACCTTTTGGAGTAATTTTACCAACAATAATGTCGCCGGAACGAACTTCAGCACCAACACGGATAATACCGTCTTCATCCAAGTTCTTTAATTTAGCTTCACCAACGTTTGGAATATCATGAGTAGTGATTTCTGGACCAAGTTTGGTATCGCGAACATTCACGATAAACTCTTCCATGTGAATAGAAGTAAATTTACTATCTTTAACTAATCTTTCTGACAAAATAATTGCATCTTCATAGTTAGCACCTGACCAGGACATGAAGGCGACAAGAATATTTTGACCGATGGCCATCTGACCTTTATCAGATGATGAGGTATCAGCGAGAACTTCCCCTTTCTTTACTTTTTGATCAAGAGAAACTGAAGGTCGTTGATGAAAAACAGTAAAACTGTTGGTACGAGAAAATTGAACAAGTTTGTATTCTTTTTCTTTACCTTTATTATTTTCCACTACAATCTTACGAGCATCAACGTGAGTAACTGTACCTTCTTCTTCAGAAAGAATCAGACGTCCAGTATCACGAGCGGCTTTCTCTTCAATACCCGTTGCTACTAGAGGTGCGTCTGGAATAAGACAAGGAATTGCTTGTTTCTGCATGTTTGAACCCATCAGTGCGCGGTTCGCATCATCATGGTTTAGGAAAGGAATCATAGAAGTCGCGACAGAGAAAGCTTGGTTAGCAGCCACGTCGATATAATCTACTTCGTTTGATTTAACAACTTGTGGACGGCCATTAACACGAACTTCAGCAGTTTCACCAGTTAGTTTTCCTTTATCATCGGTAACATTAGCAGCGTGAGCAATCTTGTAGTTTTCTTCTTCCAAAGCATTCATGAATCGGATTTCAGCGGTAACAGTTCCGTTTTTTACTTTAGCATATGGAGTTTCAATCATACCGAACTCGTTGACACGAGCATACATAGTCAAACGCAAAATCAAACCAATGTTTGGTCCTTCAGGAGTATGAATCGGACAGAGACGACCGTAGTGAGAAGTATGAACGTCACGAACTTCGAAACCAGCACGTTCACGAGTAAGTCCTCCGGGGCCGAGCGCTGAGAGAGTACGCAAGTGTTCGATTTCTTGCATAATATTTTCCTGTTGCATGAATTGAGACAACTGGTTCATAGTAAAGAATTCTTTAATACGAGCCTGGAGTGGTCGTGGAGAAATGAAAGAAACTGGAACGGTAATATCAGGATCAATAGTAGACATTCGGTCTTGAATATTTCTCTTCATTTGAGTCATACCGACACGAATACGAGCTTGTAAGAGTTCACCCACAAAACGAACACGACGAGAACCAAGGTGATCGATATCATCTTCTCTGGCTTCTGGATCATTGTTCATCTCAACGATTTTCTTGACGATAATAGACAAATCGTTAGTCGAGATTCCCTTTTCAACCAAAGCTTCATCGGTCATTGGTAAACTGAAACGCTTGTTAAATTTGAAACGGCCGACTTTGGAAATATCATAACGCTCAATATTGAAAATTGAGTTGATGTATTGTTTAGCATTTTCGGATGAAGCCATATCGCCATCGCGCAATTTCTTGTAGATTTCAACGTATGATTCATCTTGAGATTTTGCGTGATCTTTGGACAAAGTAAGTTCCATGACTTTTTTAACTTCTTCATCTTTATCAAACAATTTCAACATTTCCTCGTTAGTTTTGAGACCTAATACACGGAAAAGTGAAGAGACTGGGAATTTGCGTTTCTTGTCGATTTTTACATAAATAGAATGATCAGCTTCAGAGTCAATTTCAATCCAAGCTCCACGAGCAGGAATTATTTTAGCGCCGAAAAATTGACGGCCTTTGATTTCATTGGCAGTAAAGAAAACACCGAAAGAACGAGCAAGTTGTGGAACAACTACGCGTTCAATACCATTAATAATGAAGGTACCGTGACCAGTCATTATTGGTAGATCAGACAAGAAAATTTCCTGATCTTTAGTCGAGTTAGTGATTTTGTTCTTGAGACGAACAATCGCTTTAAGTTGTGATTCGTAAGATGATTTATTATCCTTAGCATAATATTCATCGTACTTTGGCTTGACCAATTCAAAGCCAACAAAAGAAAGTTCAAATTTCTTTTCAGCATAATCCTTAATCGGAGAAAATTCCTTGAAAACTTCTTTCAAGCCATCTTCAACCAACCAGTCATAGGATTTAACTTGGTGATCAACCAAATTAGGCAAATCTGTCAGTGGCTGTTTAAAGCGACTGAAATATTTCTTCTCTCTCTTAACGGAACCAACGGTCTTTTTAGTAGTCATGTATTACTAAATAATTAATAATTTCCCAACAAAAAGATTTAGACGCAAAAAATACCTTTGTAAAGGTTTTTTTAGAGCTAGTTGCAACTTAGCTTAAAAATTTAAACAAGATATAATTTACTTAAAACCTAATTGCTTAGGCCTGCGTTAATAAAAATTGAATTGGTCTTAACACAATCTTGTGATTCAATTAGCGTGAGTATAGCAGAAAACAAAAAAGAGTCAAGTAAAACTTCCTCCCCTCTGTCATTCCCGCGCACCACAAGGGCATTTCCATTTTTTACCACGGAGTACCGTGAAGAAAATTAGGTCACAGCGGGAATGACAGAAAAAAAACTAGCTGTGCCGGCTAGTTTTTTAATTAAATTACTAGAGGAGTTTCTGCTGGAGCCGGCTCAGGTTCTGGCACAGGTTCAGGGGTTGGTTCTATTACAGGTTCTTCGACGACTGGCTCAGAAACTACTGGCTCTGGAGTAGGTTCAGGAGCAGGCTCGACTATAGGTTCCTCAACAATTGGAGAGGTTTCTACTATAGGTTCAGTTGGTGGGGTTTCCACAACTGGTTCGGGGGTAGGTTCGGTTATTGGTGTTTCGGGAGTAGTGGTGGTTGGTTCAGTTGAAGTAGCTTCTGGTTCGATTATTGGCTCGGTGGTAATTGCGGTTTCTTCCGTAGAGGTAGCGGTTTCTTCTGTAGTAGTACTGGTTGGGGTTTCAATTGTCGGAGTAGAGACTGAAGCCACATTATTATTTTCTAACAGAGCCTTAAGCTCTTCTTCTGTGATACAGGTTGAACCGACACAAACCTTATCAGTATTAACTTCTTTAGAGGTAATCTTGTCAGAGTTAACTTCCCTGATAAAGACAGATGACAATTTATTCAAAGCTAGTTTAACCATATTAGCAAAGAAATCTGTCACATCGTAACTCTCCATCGTACTGGTTGAGTTGGCAAAAGTTTCAATGGATGACGTGCCGAAAATTAGATTCATATTTTTATTCAAAACTTGAATACCGATGAGAGCTACACCAGCTGGGTCAATAGATGAGATAGATTTATTGGTTCCACCAACGGAAAACTTATCATAGAAATCTTCAGCGATCGGTCCAATGTGAGTAATAGAAGTATCTTCAGTTTTATAATTCCATTGAGTAATGTCCAGTTGGGCAATCTTGTTTAAAACGTCAATTTTATCTAATTCAATAAAATTTTCTTTAAGATCACGGGAAGAAGCGTTGGTCCAGGTGCCACCAGTAGTAACGTGGGCGCCAGAGTTCATGTTTAAGGGGTGACTAAAACTTGTGGTGCCGATACCAACACTGCCATTACTTATGTATATAGTTGGCATTTGTGCAATCATACCCCACATACCATAATTACCATTATAATTGGCTCCGAAGGTTGAACCTCTAGTCCCCTGTCCAACAATAATATAGCCGTCAGCATTTGCTCCAGTACTTGGATTAATGAATTCGGAAACAAGATATGAAGAATCACTAGCATCAGTCTCTACATGTAGTCTGGCTAACGGGCTGGTGGTGCCGATGCCGATATTGCCATCTTCTTGGACTCGGAACAATTCTGTTCCAGCTCCATTTTTTCTAATAGAAAATTTTGCATCTGTACTATTGTTGTCATCATCAATATCCAAGAAAATGCTTGCTCCAGTCTGAATTACTCCAGAACCACCTGCTTCATAAAATCCTAGACCAGTTTCAGAGCCTCCGGCTCCTCCAACAATTGAAAGTTTTGACAATGGCGTCGTTGTTCCAATCCCGACGTTGCCGCCGTTGAAGTAACTTACCCCTGCTGTATGTAATACAACTTTATCCGTTCCGCCAGTTGCCATATATAATATTGGCTGTCCACTATTCATTGAAGTATAAATCTGTGGATTATTGGCATGATTTCTACTTAAACTCATTACCCCTGCAGTATCTATTTTAAAAGTTGTAATTGAATCAGTACTACCTGTGACAACCTCTAACTTCGCTCCAGGACTCGTCGTCCCAATTCCCACATTTCCCTCGCTCGTCACTCTAAACAAACTCGTTCCCGTACTAGAAGCCAAATCAAAAAGTGGTGTAGTCGGAGCGGAAGATGTGCCCATTATAGAAAGTTTCGCGAGTGGAGTGAGTGTGCCGATACCGACGAGCCCGTTATTATTTATTACCATTTTAGTGTTATTGACAACAGCAAAACCCAAACCATAATTTGAGACATCAACATAATAATTTTGCAAAGCTCCTACACCAAACCCACCACTTTTTTCAAGATAAATTGCATTTTGAAAGTTTGCGCCTGTAGCTGTTACAATATGAAGCTTGCTTGAAGGATTAGTTGTTCCAATTCCAAGATTGCCCGCTGAAGTAAATCGCAACATAGACGCACCAGTAGAGGAAGCTAAGTTTAAGATAGAGTCGGTGCCGGCGTTACCAACGATAGAAAATTTAGAAAGTGGAGTGGTGGTGCCGATTCCGACGTTGCCGCTCGGTTGTATTGTCATTCTTGCTGCCAATTCGTCTGTTGTATTATAATCTGAGTCAGTGTAAAAAGTTAGCCCCGTGCTACCATACCCCTCAATTTTTGCTATATAGGTATCACTTCCAGCACTTTCTCCTGTAAATAGAATTGAACCTCTTCCATTTGCATCATTTGACCGATGAAGATTCAACTGTGCAGTCAAATCCGAACCGGCAACAGTTAATTTACTCGTTGGCACCGTCGTTCCAATGCCGACGTTACCTGATGAACTTATGACACGAAGATGGTCTATCGACCCGTCAGAGTTGGATAAACTCAATCCGGTCGTATCACCACGAATCTGTCCCGAAGAAACACCATCTCTTGATAAGAAAATAAATGGGTCGTTTCCACCTGTCCTGTCCAAACCAATTCCTCCTGTTGGACCACTAACGACAAATTGATATTGGGGCGTCGTCGTCCCAATCCCCACATTTCCCTCGCTCGTCACTGTAAATAATCTCGCATTAGATGAGGACGAAAGAGCAAAAATATCAGCAGTGCCTGCAATCCCGTAAATATCGAGTTTGGCGAGAGGTGAAGTGGTGCCGATTCCGACGTTGCCAGTTTTCAGTGTCATCGTATCAACTAAAACATTTCCGGTAGTCATCGTTTGAAAACCTAACCTGGCATTTATATAAGAACTACCATCCCACGCACCATATATTCTGCCAGTTCTATTTGATGCTGTGCTGTCCGTTGCAGATGTATAAAACTCCATACCAACCTCATTCCCCGCTGTTCCACCATTGTCCAATCTAAATAAAGATGTGCCCGCTCCGGTTTCATTTGTTTTTATATGTAGAGGTTCACCTGGCGCCGTCGTCCCAATACCAACATTACCACCATTTAAATAAGAGTCGCCGGAAGTCATCATCCTAATGGAATTTACTTGGCTTGCATCTCTCATATTAAATCCTGCCGAACCAGCATAGTTATAAAAATAAGCCTTTTCATTACCAATGTCATCATTTAATCTCAGCCAATAATTACTTGTGGTGGCGATGATAGCTAATTTCGCATTAGGTGATGTTGTACCAATACCGACGTTGCCAGAAGTTGCGATAGTCATATTACCTGTTACTGCACTAGCATTAGCAGCCAAGTGCAAACCATTTGCCCCGTAAATAATACCAGAATTAGCTAGTGAACTCGTCAGGAATCCTCCGCCAGTAGTGCTTTCGTGACCGACAGATACTAATTGGGTTGAATTTCTGGTAAAGTCTAAAACATTATAATTATTTGCAGTTGTTGAAAATATCGCTTGTTTAGTAGTAGCAGTTTGAATTGTAAGTGGAAGGGTAGAACTTAAAGCAGTAGTTGAAGCTCTAAATCTTTCTACTCCACCTGTTACTAGACCAATAGTGTCATCTAGTGGAGAATAAATACCTGTGTTGGTATCACCACCAAAAGTATAAGTTGGGGTTGCTTCAATAACTGCTCGAGAGAGTAATGCTCCTTTGGCGATATAACCAGCCGCAGTCGAACCACCAAAGTTAGATGAATCAAATCTAAATCTTTCATTTCCAGCAATAGAAAAACCAACTGTTCCAGCTGCGTTTAAATACATTCCTGAATCAGGATCGCCAGAGAAGGAATAATCTGGAAGGGCGGCAGTTCCGGTAGTGGAAATGTATTTGTTGGCGGTAAAAGTAGCGTTGGTTTTTAGGGTTTGGTTAGCTGGCGTGGCATTGAATGTTCCGTAGAGTAAGGCTCCAGCTTTGTCACCGGCGGTGTTAGTGCGATCTTGGTTGTCGACATAGAAAGCATGAGATTCGGTTTCATATTTTCCAGCAGAAAAACCTAGCGCCACATTTTGTGTTCCTGTGGCATTAGTCCATAAGGAATTTACACCAAGAGCAGTATTGTTCCAACCGCTGGTGTTGGAATTCATTGATCCAACACCATTCGCAGTGTTATAGGCTCCATCAATATTATTTTGCAAAGTGTAATTACCCGTACCGGTATTCCAATAACCAGTAGTGTTGGCATACAAGGAATAATATCCGGAAGCAGTGTTGTTGAAGCCTGTAGTATTTCCGTAGAGAGAATACATACCATTAGCGGTATTTTGTGGACCGCTGGTATTAGAAAATAAAGAATAGGCACCGTTGGCCACGTTACTATAACCATCAATATTGGAATAAAGTGATTGAAAACCGTTGGCGGTGTTATTGATACCGGTAGTATTGGTACGAAGAGAATTTACACCATTAGCCACATTATTATAACCTGTCGTGTTAAAAACTAGAGAATAAAAACCATTGGCAGAGTTATCATGACCGGTGGTATTAGAATAAAGTGACAAGGTACCATTGGCCGTATTTTGGTAACCGGTAGTGTTGGTGCTAAGAGCAGAAACACCGTTCGCCGTATTATTACTTCCAGTCGTGTTGGACAAAAGAGCTTGCACACCAATCGCAGTATTACTACCTCCAGTAGTGTTGGCACGTAATGCTCCGGCACCATTGGCGGTATTTAAAGAGCCGGTGGTATTTAACAAAAGAGCGCCGGAGCCATTGGCAGTGTTAGTATTTCCAGTGGTATTATAAAAAAGTGCATTAAAACCATTGGCAGTATTGTCGACCCCAGTAGTGTTGGAATATAGTGCTGTGTAACCATTGGCGGTATTATTATTTCCAGTTGTATTTGATCTCAGAGAATCCATACCACTAGCCGAGTTGTAGGAACCGGTAGTGTTGGAATAAAGAGAATTTAAACCATTGGCAGTATTGTTTTCTCCAGTGGTATTTGAGTATAAAGAATTTACGCCACTGGCAGTATTTTTTTGTCCAGTAGTGTTGGAATAAAGAGAAAATACGCCGTTCGCCGTATTATTCGATCCAGTAGTGTTAGAATAAAGAGAAACTGCACCGTTAGCAGTATTCCAATCGCCAGTAGTATTTAAGGCGAGAGCTGATGAACCATTTGCTGTATTATTATTACCAATAGTATTGGAATACAGAGTCATATATCCATTTCCATTATTTCCAGAGCCAGAGGTATTGGAATAAAGAGATGAATAACCATTTGCGGTGTTAGTAGTACCAGTAGTATTTGAATAAAGAGCTTGGTAACCGATACCAGTATTTTTGTCTGCAACATTTGTACTACCAGTTGAACTAGATAGTCCGGCCTGATAACCCAAAAAAGTATTATACTGAGCACCGGTGGCTAAATTTAGGCCGGCATCTTTTCCTATAAGTATATTGAAATCTGTATCATTGGCAGATAGTGGCAAACCGTTTATTTTACTCGCGGAAATTGCTCCAGCGAAAGTTGAAGTGCCAGTCGTCGAAGCAACAGTAAGAACATCGGAGATAAAAGTATCACCAACAACAGAAAGTTCAGCGAATGGTGAAGTCGTACCGATACCCACATTTCCCCCACTTGTCACTCTAAACAAACTTGCACCGGTGGAGGAAGCTAAATCCATAAGCGGTACGGTTGGAGCAGATGATGTTCCCATAATCGAAAGTTTGGAAATTGGTGAAGTGGTACCAATACCTACCCTACCGGTACCATACATTCCCATCACATTTATGTTGCCAGTACCTGGAGCTGATGAACCTCCAGCGGTACCCGAAGTGTTAACAAAAAATTCAATGGAATTTCCATTATCTGGTTGTGAATTATGTCGACTGGTAATGAAATGTCTAAAACCTCCACTAACGTACTGAAAAGCAATTTCCGCGCGATTGCCACCAACATTGGGATCACCATTTTTTAAATCCAAAGCCGCTAGAGGATTATTTGTTCCGATACCAAGTTTTCCAGCGAAAAGTGAATTGCCAGTTCCTAAAACTAAAAGATTTTGGGCGATAGTAGTTGAAGCGTTGATGTTTAAAGTTTGGCTGGCTGGTGTAGCATTGAATGTTCCGTAAAGAAGAGCTCCGGCTTTGTCTCCGGCGGTATTAGTACGGTCCAAGGCGTCAACATAAAAAGAATTGGAACCCATTTCATATCGTCCAGCATAATTTCCAAGAGCGACATTGTTTGAACCAGTAGCATTAGAAAAAAGAGAACCATAACCATAAGCGGTGTTACTATTTCCGGTAGTATTAGAATAGAGAGATTGTGAACCATTGGAAGTATTACCAAAACCAGAAGTATTAAGATAGAGAGAAAAGATACCGTTCGATGTATTGTATTCACCTGTAGTGTTGGCATAAAGGGAAAACAAACCAATAGCTGTATTATTACTACCAGTAGTATTGGAAGCAAGAGATATATTTCCGATAGCTGTGTTGTTATAACCAGTAGTATTTATTGGTAGAGAATAATTTCCAAAAGCGGCATTATTGCTTCCAGTAGTATTATCTCTTAAAGCAGAATCACCGCTGGCAGTATTACCACTTCCGGTAGTGAGAGACCAAAGAGCTCTATGGCCGAGAGCAGTATTAGAATCAGCAGAATTTGTTGAAGCTAAACTCATCTTCCCTGCTTCAAACCCAACAAAAGTATTATACTGAGCACCTGTGACTAAATTTAGACCAGCATCAGTGCCAATGGTTGTATTAAAGTCGGTATTATTAGCAGAAAGTTCTAGACCGTTAATACTCAAGGCAGAAATTGGACCAGTAAAAGTTGCTCCAGAAAGGGCAGCGTAAGTAGATGAGGCTGTCGTGGTAGAAAGTTTATCATTAAAAGTATTCCAATCGGTAGCGGAGAGTGTTCCAGTAGCGGATGCACCCGCGAGGCCGAGAGTAAGAGCCTGGCCAGAAATTGTGAGACCATTAATATTATTGATAAGGGAAACATCGCCAGTATTAACACCAGTAGAAGTGCCAGTAAAGTTGGTGGCAAAAATATCACCAGTAACATCAAGTGTATGACTTGGAGCAGTATTACCGACACCAAAATTACCGTGAGTAATATAAACGTCTCCAGTGCCAGTCGCGGCTATCGAGAGACCACCATTTAAATTTGCGGCCTGAATAACATTCCCAGAAATAAGGACGTTGTCTAAATTAGCTCCACCAATAAATTTTTTATTGGAAGATAATAGAACATCTCCTTTTAATTGAATCTGACCGGACGAAGTGGCATCGCCTAATGGGTTCAATTCTAGATCACCAGTGCCATAAGTTTTGAAAATAAGATTTTGATTTATATCGGCTGTTACATTAATATCATCGGAACTGTCTGCCCCCAAAACTCTCTGACCATTAATATAAACAGAACCATTACCAACATATAGATGTTTCCACTCATTTGATAAAGAACCTAGAGAATATATTTTGTCACCATTAGGAATAATGTCACCATAGGCATAAATATCACCAGAAAAAGTAGATGTACCAGTAAAAGTTGGACTAGCTATTTTAGCATAAGTAGAAGAAGCAGTAGTAGTACTTAATTTATCATTAAAAGTAGTCCAATCAGTCGAAGACAAATATCCATTCGCTGAAGAAGATGCTAGAGAAATGGAAAGAGTATTCGCAGAGAAAGATAAAGGAGAAGTAGCGGTAGTTAAACGTAAGTTGTAGGCAGAATCCCAATAGGTAGAAGAAGCGGTGATAGTGTCATAGGCGGTGGTCCAATTGGAACTGGAAGAAGTAAAAGTATTAAAAGTATTATTCCAATTAGTAGTAGAAGCTGAAAGTGGAATATTGTAACCAGAAGTAATGGAAAGTGCTTGGCTAGCTAATGAGAGACCGGTGGAGGAAGCAGAAACTAAAGTGAGGTCACCGGTGTTGGTTCCTGTGAGATTAAGAGCAGAGATGCGGCCAGCGAAAGTAGAAGTTCCAGTAGTCGAAGCGACAGTCAGCACATCAGAGATGTAAGCGTTACCAGTGACAGTTAATTTGAAGAGCGGTGAAGATGAACCGATACCGACATTACCATTACCTAGGATTCTAAATAGTTCATCCCCTGTTCCGACTGTTAATGTTCCAGAGTCAGCCGTGTCGTAAGTTAGACCAGGGACACTACCGATGACATTGTCAGCGGTGGAGAAAAGGATTTGATTAGCGGAAGTAGTACTTGGATAAGTAGCGGTGGTCCAAGTGGGAGCGGCGGCACCATTTGACTGAAGCATTTGTCCGGCAGAACCAGCGGAGAGTTTAGTAGCGGCACCAGAAGCGCCACCATAGATGAGTTGACCGACAGCATCCATTGGATTGGTGAAGTAAGTGTTGGTATCGATAGAGTAAGTGTTAGCGCCAGTGCGAATGAGAAAACCGTTTGAAGAGAAGACGTTGTCGAGTTGGGTACCGGTAATAGCGGTGAGGTAAGAACCGATTGGTTGATAGGTAGAAGAAGCGGTAGCAATAGAAAGATAGGTTGAGGAAGCGAGAGCGGAAGTTAAGTAACCAGCATTAGCGTGATTGCCCCACCCGTAAGCAGTGTTCCAGTTGGCAGAGTTGTTGGTGGTAGTGGACCAAGAGCTAGCCGTGTAAACAGGATCGAGTTCAGCGAAAGAAGAAATGTAACCGTCTGGATTGGAAGCGAGGTAGTAAGTGGAGGAAGCGGTAGCAATGGTTAAATAAGTTGAAGAAGCAGAAGTGGTAGACAAGTAGGTAGAAGAAGCGGACATGAAGAGAGGATCGGATTCGGAAGACAAATAAGAACCGAGTGGTTGATAGGTGAGAGAAGCAGAAGTAGTAGAAAGTAAGGAAGAAGAAGCGGCAGTGAAGAGAGGATCGGATTCAGAATAAGAAGTTAGATACCCTGCTCCAGCATGATTACCCCAAGAGTAAGCAGTGTCCCAGTAGGTAGAAGAAGCAGAAACAGAATTGTAAATATTATTCCAGTTGGTAGTGGAAGCAGAAGTTGGAATAACGTAACCGGAAGTGATGGAGAGAGCTTGACCAGCTAAGGAGAGACCAGTGGCAGAAGACAAAGTAATATCTCCAGTGTTAGTACCGGTGAAGTTGGAAGCTGAGAGAGTACCAGTGGTGGTTAGGTTACCTTGAAAATAGCTGTCTCCGACAGTAGTGAATTTGTATGATGGAGAAGAAGAACCAATACCAACATTACCAGCTTGGTCTAGGAGAACGTTAGTGCCAGAGATGGTCCAGAGACTGGAGACGGTACAGTTAAGATCGCCAGGTAAACAATCGGGGTCTAAAGTGACTCCGGGATTGTAAGGGTTAGCGAGGGCGGAAGCGAAGATGGGAATAATTGAAAAAACAGAGACGGAAACTACCAAGCCTAGGAGAAAAGAAAAGGCTAAGAATCTAGTGAAAGTGCTGTTTTTTTTATAAATTTTAGGGACTTTCATTAATAAATTAAATTAATTTTTGAAAATTAATTACTGTCATAAATTATATCATGTTTTGGACATATAAACAGCTAAAATGTGGATAAGTATGGCCAGAGATTAGTCATTATATAATATGATTAATTTAGAAATAAAAAGATCTGAATTTTTGTGCAAAAATTCAGATCTTTTAGTTATATTTTGATGAGCTGGAAGCGAATATCTTCTATTTTTTACTATTTTCTCGCCACTCTTCTATCAGTTTGTGATTACCTGATAAAAGAACTTTTGGCACACGATATTTTTTATTTTTATACTCCAAAATTTCTGGACGAGTATAGACTTCTGGACTAGCGACCCGGGTTTCCTCTAAAGAGGTTATATCTCCAAGAACACCACCAATCTGTCTGGCCATACAGTCAGTAATAATCATGGCTGGTAATTCCCCGCCAGTTAAAACAAAAGGACCGACTGAAATATTATCAGTTTTAAAAACTTTTAGAACTCTAGCGTCAACACCTTCATAACGTCCACAAATAATTACGATATCGGTATATTTTTTATTAACTAAATTTTTGGCATAAGTAGTATCAAACTGTTCCCCACTTGGAATTAAAAAAATTATTTTAGTTTTAGAATTTTTTTTCTTTTTAGAATTGGCCAGAGCTTTTTCAACTGCCTTAATTATTGGCAGGGCTTCCATCACCATCCCTGGTCCACCACCGTAAGCTTTGTCATCAACTCGACGGTATTCTGGAAAATCATTTTTGGTGGTTTTCTTTTTTTTAGCGATAACAAAATCCCGGGGATTATAAAATTTGAAAGTGAGTTTTTTCTCCCGCACGGCGCGCGCTAAAATTGATTCATTTAAATATGAGAATGCGTCAGGGAATAAGGTAATGAAGTGGAAGGTCATAAAAATAAGTTAAAACTTAAAATTCAAAGCTCAAAAGTTAAGTTTAAAAGTAAAAAGTTAAGATAATTGCAATTTTGAGATTTAAGTTTAATTTTTGAGTTTTGAGATTTGACTTTTGAGACATATCAACAACTAAAAACCCGTGCCATTAAAATAGCACGGATTTTCATATTTGTATACAGTAACGAATACTACAATTTAAGATCAGCCATTGCTTCATCAACAGTTTTGGAAGCGCTTTGAGAAGCAGGAACTTCTCTTAGACCACCAACCGGTTCACTAATCTTCAAATTTACGCGAGAGTTATTTTTCATACCAACAACACGGAGAAGTGTACGGATGGCCTTGGCAGTATTGCCCATGCGACCAATCACTTTACCCATATCAGCTGGATCAACATCGAGAGTTAAGAGGACACCCATTTCATCAACAGTTCTAGTAATTTTAACTTTATCAGGATTATCTACCAAAGACTTCACTACGAATTCTAGAAATTTTGTATCTTGTTCCATATTGGATTATTTTTGTTTTTAAAAGTTCTTTTTCGATTTTAGCGACTTCTCGACCAACTGTGTTTGCGTAAATTTACGCATCCATTTAATAATTAATAATAACATGTCGCTATAAAAATATTCTATTATAATCTAGGCCTTAAAGCAAGAGACGAAAAAATCACTTCGTTTGAAGTGATTTTTATATTTAAGCGATTGGAGTTTCAACTTTCGGAGCTTCCTCAGTCTTTGGAGCTTCCTCAACTTTTGAGGCTTCTGCAACTTTCGGAGCTTCTTCAACTTTAACTGGTGGAGTTTTCTTCGGAAGTTTATTAATCTTCTTACCTGTAATAATTTTATTAGCTAACAAAAGATTGTGCATAGTATCAGATAATTTTGCACCAACAGAAATCCAGTGTTTGATTTTCTCCGCTTCAAATTTATTATCTTTGTCTTTTCCAGGACGTGAATCAAAAGAACCTAGAATTTCTAAAATGCGTCCGCTTTTTGGTCCGTTCTTTGAATCGGTCAAAACGACACGAAACTTTGGTTCATTAGTTCTTCCTACTCGTTGTAATCTGATCATTAACATAAGGGCTATACTAGCAGAACATTGTAAAATCGTCAACCCGGTTGTGAGATTTGGCATCAAAATTGTTTTGTCTGCAAGGTATAAGTACTTTATTCTAATAATCTGTTTTGTAAAGCAAAATTATACATCAGTATATTGCGACCAATTTTTAAAAAACAATGCCAAATTCTACAACGGGGTCAACGTTTATAGCTCGTATTCTATTCAACACCTTCACACCACTTGCATCGGAACTAAGTAATTAATTCCGCCATGAACTCTTTTGTAATTGTAGTATCGCAAATACTCTTTTAGTTTGCAATTTATTATTCTCACGTCAT
>JBAQFI010000016.1:0-17752 GCA_049287185.1 Minisyncoccia bacterium | reverse complement strand
CTGGTAATGATATACGTGATCCATCGAGCCAACAGTGCTATGCTCATCAATTACGCAGGAAACCACTTTCCTGAGATTGTTGATGATTTTGTTAATTTCTTCCCCCTTCACCTTCAACTCGGTTGACTTGTTCCAGTCGCGGAAGTGAAGGTTTCTTCCAATCCTGGTGACTTTCATCGTCCAGATGTTTCTTTTGGCATCTGTCCGCAAAAACTGGATTATGCCACCTCTTTCGAGATGCATTTCCTTCGTCAGTTCGACAATTTGCTCTGGGACTTTTTCCGGAGCAATAGACATGTTTATATTCATAAACTAGTCTCCTTTTTGGTTTTGGTTTGTATAAACAACGACTCTCTGGAAAACAATAGTATCTCTTTTGTGTCAATTCGTCAAGAGTAGTTAAATTACCCTTAATGTTTCATCTAACTGTGCTATAATGGTCTGCATATTAATCAGCAACAAAGACAAATCTATGGAAAATCTAGCAACACTTTTTGGAGGACAGGCAAAAGTAAAATTGATGCGCTTATTTTTATTTAATACTGATGATGTTTTTTTTCTGTCACAAATTGTCAATCGAACTAAAACTGCTGAAAAACAGATTAAAGCCGATCTTTTGAATTTAGAGAAGGCCGACATGATTAGAAAAAAACCAGTTTCCCATATTATTGAAACCAAAGTCAGAGATAAAATTAAGGAGGTAAAAAAGAAGGAAATTGGTTGGTTTCTAAACAAAGATTACGCTTATTTATCTGCCATGCGGAATTTATTGGTGGGATCACAACTTATAAAGAATGAAGCGATTTTAAAAAGATTGTCTGGAGCGGGGAAATTAAAACTAGTGATTGTGGCTGGTGTCTTTATTCAAGATTGGAGCAGTCGAGTGGACATGCTAATAGTGGGGGAGAACCTGAAAACAAAGACTCTAGAAAACATTATTAGAGATATTGAAGCTGAGATAGGTAAGGAATTGAGCTATACATATTTTGATCTAGCTGACTTTAAATATCGTTTAAGTGTTTGTGATAAGTTGGTCCGGGATATTTTAGATTATCCACATCAGGTGGTCTTGGATAAGACGGAGGAGAAGAAGAATGAAAGGGTATAAGGGGTAGTCATTAGTATAAAGAAGATATATAGACAAAGGGCGGTGCCGTAGGCACCGCCCTTTGTTTTGCTTATACTGTTTTATAACACTATCTACTTATACACTTTTTTCTTGAAAAAGTAGTATAATACACATATAAGGTATTGTCGTTTGTCGGCGGCTTACCAAAGTTATTAGTATAGTTTATAATTTTTTATTAATAGATATGATCATACAAACTTGGGGCGAGGTATTATCAACCTCCTTTAAAGGTATTTGGTTCGGAGTGGCTTCAATTCTACCAAATATTATTTTTGCTATAGTTATCATCCTTTTGGGTTGGCTCATTGGTTCAGTAATTGAAAAACTTGTTATTAAATTGATTACTGCTAGTAAGTTAGACAATGTTCTAACTTCTGCTGGGCTTCGTGATCTACTGAACAAAGGTGGCATAAATTTAAACACTGGTATTTTTCTGGGTTCATTAATTAAATGGTTTTTAATTATCGTTTTCTTGGTGGCTTCAATGGAAGTTCTTGGATTAAGTCAAGTGAATGAATTTTTGCGCAACGTGGTTCTTGGTTACTTACCACAAGTTATTGCCGCTGTTCTCATACTTATTTTTGCAGCTGTAGTTTCTGAAGTTGTTCAGAAGACAGTTATTAGTTCAACCAAAGCTGCCGGCTTTAAACAGTCAAATCTCCTAGGTAGTATTGTTAAGTGGGCAATTTGGATTTTTGCTATTCTAATGGCTTTGACTCAATTAGGTATTGCAGTTTCACTTCTCAACACTTTGTTTATGGGAATCGTAGTCGCTCTAGCCCTCGCCTTGGGACTCTCATTCGGTCTTGGCGGTCAGGAAGCAGCTTCTCGTTACATAGAAAAAGTTCGTGGTGAAATTTCCAATAGATAATTTCAAAAGAATAATTTAATTCTTTAAAATATCCTGCGTCACGCAGGATATTTTTATTATTATGACAAACAGAAATTTTTCTTATATTCTTATTTATGGCTAAAATAAACGATATTTTAATAACAGCAAGTAGATATCTTAAAATGTCTATATTTCTCTTGACTATTTATTCGTTTCATATATACTGTTCAACATTGTAGATATGAATAAAAACCAATTGATTTTATCGCGGAATTGAAACACCGATTTAACATCGTTGTCTTAATTAGCCGCTCTAAAAAGCGGTTTTTATCTTCCGAAAGGAATCCCGAATGACTGATGTTTGAAAATTTAATTCTGTCACAGTAACAAGACGTAAGGGTCTTTGATGAGAGATTACTGGAGACAGGCAGGTAAACACTGTTACAAACTTTTCGTTTTTAAACGAATTGATTTTATGTAACAGATTGAAAAATTATAATTGTGGTTTTTAAATTTCCTAATAGGAAATTTAAGAGTATATGGTGGATGCCTTGACTTCAAAAAGCGATGAAGGACGTAGCGTAGCTGCGATAAGCTTCGGGGAGGTGCCTAGCAACCTTTGATCCGGAGATCTCCGAATGAGGAAACTCTGTCGTTAATTCGACAATCTTACGCTGGACGTAAGATGCAAACCTTGGGAAGTAAAACATTTCAGTACCAAGAGGAAAAGAAAACAATGCTCGTAAGAGCAACATTGCCTAAGTAGTGGCGAGCGAAAAGGTAAGAGCCCAAACCTAACACCAAATCGTTGTCAACAATTTATTGTGGACAATGATTTGGTGTTCGGTGTCATAAGACGATAATGTCGTTTTTTATTAAACGAGGAAAGTTAAAAAATATTTTATTAGTGGAACTTGCTGGGAAGCAAGACCGTAGGGGGTAATAGTCCCGTACACGAAAATAAAATATCTTTCTTGTTATTGTTCTTGAGTACCCCTGGACACGAATAGCTTGGGGGAATTTGCCGGTACTAACCGGTAAGGCTAAATATTTTTGAAGATCGATAGTGAACAAGTACCGTGAGGGAAAGGTGAAAAGCAGCCCGGTGAGGGCGTTGAAATAGACCTGAAACCGTATACTTACAAAGAGTCAGAGCGGGCAGCACATTGAGTACAATGTGAATTTAAAATGAAAAATTTAAAATTTAAAAATAATATCTAAATGTCTTAATTTAAAAATTGAGTCATTGAAAATTGTTTGGAAATTAGAAATTGGAAATTGGGAATTCGCTTTGCGAACAGTGTGCTGTCCGTCATGGCGTGCCTATTGAAGAATGAGCCAACGAGTTAATGCGTGCTGCCGGCTAAGTCCTTTAACGGACGGAGCCAAAGGGAAACCGAGTGTGAACAGCGCGTTTGTAGTACGCATTAGACCCGAAGCCAGGTGAGCTACCCATGTGCAGGCTGAATACTGTCGAAAGATAGTAGGAGGGCCGAACAGATAAGCCGTGCAATACTTTCTGATGACATGTGGGTTGGAGTGAAAAGCTAATCGAACCTGGTAATAGCTGGTTCTCTCCGAAATAGCTTTTGGGTTAGCGTCTAGATTACCCTCTGGAGGTAGAGCACTGGAAGGTCTCGACAGGTAGAAATATCGCGAGACCTATCAAACTCCGAATGCCAGAGGTAAATTGCTAGGCAGTTAGACTGTGGGGGCTAAGCTCCATTGGTCAAAAGGGAAACAGCCCGGATCTCAATTTAAGGTCCCTAAATCTATGTTCAGTACACTTAAGGTGGTAATATTTCTCAGACAGTGAGGAGGTTGGCTTAGAAGCAGCCATCCTTTAAAGATAGCGTAACAGCTCACTCACTAAGAGATTTTGCGCCGCAGATAATCGGGGTTAAACATAGTACCGAAACTGAGGGATTCATTTCGCTTCGGCGATTTGGATCGGTAGGAGAGTTTTTCATGCTGCGATGAAGCCGAAGGCGCGAGCCACGGTGGAGTGCATGGAAGTAAGAATGTTGGCACAAGTAACCACAATGTGGGTGAGAACCCCACACGTCGAAAGATCAAGGTTTCCTTCGCAATGACAATCAGCGAAGGGTTAGTCGGGCCTAAGGAAATGGCGAAAGCCGCATCCGATGGACACATGGTTAATATTCCATGACTTTTACACGTTGCGATGAAATGACGGAGTTTAGTATGTCTTGCATATAATTGGATTTATGTACGGACTGTCAGGTGTTTTTCCAGGAAAATCCGGAAAGTAACTTTAATGTTAACACCAAGCAGTTCGTAAACTTGTGGGTTCGCCCATGGGGATAAGACAAAGCAGGCTCCCAAGAAAAGTTTCTAAGCATAAACGTATAAAATCCGTACCGCAAACCGACACAGGTGATCTGCTCGAGTAGAGTAAGACGAACGAGCGAGGATTCTCCAAGGAACTCGGCAAAAAAGCAGCCGTAACTTCGGAATAAGGCCTGCCCCTATTTATTTAGGGGCCGCAGCTAAAGTATCCCTGCCAACTGTTTATCAAAAACACAGCTCCCTGCGAACTCGTAAGAGGATGTATAGGGGGTGACACTTGACCAATGCCAGAAGGTCAAACGACGGCGTTGCATGAGTCGCAAGATTTATGTGGTGACTGTTGTAAGCCCTGGTGAATGTCGGCCGTAACTATAACGGTCCTAAGGTAGAGAGTTCATCGCAAGATGAATTCTCTAGGACTGGGACTGTTAAAAATTATCGGTCTTGAAAACAGATGACAATATAGAGACAAACATTACAAACAAATGCTATCTACTATACAGTAATGTATAGATAGTCCAAACATAGTTAACAAGAGACCAACGCTATGGATCCAAACCAACTTTTAGTTGATGGATTAAGAAAGAGTCCTTTTTGAGGAATAAAAGAGCGAAATTCCTTGTCTGGTAAGTTCAGACGCGCACGAATAGTGTAATGAGTGGGGAACTGTCTCGGAGAATTGCTCGGTGAAAATACAATATCGGTGAAGATGCCGATTACCTGCAGATAGACGAAAAGACCCTAGAAGCTTTACTATAGCTTGATATTGAGTATATGAATCTAATGCGTAGCATAGATGGGAGGATTTGAAGTTTTTCTTTCGGGAGAAATGGATCCGTCAGTGAAATACCATTCTTTATGTTTCATATATTCTAACCGGTACGGAAAAAACGTACTGAGACAGTATCTGGTGGGTAGTTTTAGTGGGGCGCTATCCTCCTAAAAAGTAACGGAGGAGCCTATTAAGGTCAGCTAACCGCGAATGGAAACCGTGGTGATTGTGTATTGGCATAAGCTGGCTTAACTGCAAGACGTACATGTCGAGCAGATGCGAAAGCAGAGCAAAGTGAACCGACGGCCCACATTAGATGTGGCCGGAGATTATCGGACAAAAGCTACTCTAGGGATCACAGGCTAGTTCCGCCTAAGAGTTCATATCGCCGGCGGAGTTCGGCACCTCGATGTCGGCTCATCTTATCCTGGGGCTGAAGAAGGTCCCAAGGGTTTGGCTGTTCGCCAATTAAAAAGATACGCGAGCTGGGTTCAGACCGTATTCAAGCAAATTTTATTTGCTAGAGTACAGTCTGAATCCTCAGAGGACATAAATATATAAATACAAACAAAAGAATTGTTTGTTAAATTAAGTAAAGCAACTGTTTAAAAACACTTTTCGGGCATTTCAACTAACGAGTGAAATGTTTTAAGGATTTCTCAACCATATCACGGCGGCACTATTTAGAAATATTTAGTGCACAAGCAAACTGATTTCGGTGAATGCCTACTAATAATATAGAGGTTAATACCGAGGGAAGTCGAAAGACACCCGTAGAGACTAAATGTTTGCGACCTAAAGTTTAATTACTAGGTTATGCTATAGTCCATTGCGTATAGTAATATACGAAAAGATTTTTAATTTTTAATTAAAAATGTATACAAGCGTGAGACAGGTTGGTCTCCTATCTACTGCAGGCGTTGATTATTGAGGGGATTTGACTCTAGTACGAGAGGACCGAGTTGAACTAACCTCTGGTGTGGCTGCTGTACCGCCCGGTGCATCGCAGCGTAGCTAAGTTGGGCATGGATAAATTCTGAAAGCATCTAAGAATGAAGCCAACCCCAAGATCAGTAATCGTTTGAGACCCCTAAGAGATGATTAGGTGATAGGCTCTAAGTGTAAGGCCAGTAATGGTTTAAGCTGAGGAGTACTAATTCGTCGATTCTTATTAGGAAATTTAAAAATACACATTATTCTTTTTCAATCTGTTACATGGAATTAATTTTTCATGGAGAACACAATTCTCTCGCAAAATATTAAATATTTTGTTCTGGTGGTTCGACGGCGGGGTCACACCTGATCCCATTCCGAACTCAGCAGTTAAGCCCGCTAGTGGCGATGATAGTCCTTGTGGCAAAAGTAGCTAACCGCCGGAACAAAGTATTTAAGCATAGGCAACCTGAAAGGGTTGTTTTTTGTTGTCAAATTAGTCATATTTAAAGGCCTATTTTAGGCCTAGAATATCATAACATAATATCTATTGACATTTATATTATAACGTGCTATACTTAATCTGTAAATTAAATGTTCTTTTAAAAATTAGGAGAGTTAACATGAAGACACTTAAATGGATCGTGGAAAAGCTTAATTATAGCAACTATTGTAATCATTTATTTCCACTACATTTCGGCGGTTCATTTCTTTGTTGGATTATCTTCGTAATCGCGTTTTGGCCACGTAGCATGGAAAGTACGACTCAAATCGCCATTTACTATGTTATTTGCTCCATCACTTTTTGCGGATTGATAGTTCAGATTTACTTCCATTTGTCTGACGTCTTTTCGTCAGAAATTGAAGAGTGGAAGCGAAAATTCACAAATTAAAAATGAGCTTAGGCTCAAAATCTCAAACAACGTATGGTTCGCCCAGCGTTGTTTTTTCTTGTCTATATTTAAAAATTTCAAATTCCAAATTAAAAATTTTCGCAGAATAATGCACAGAATAAGCAAATTATCAAAGGTAGATACAAAACGATAAATGATATATAATAATCACATTATGTCTTGGGCACAAAAAAGGAGATTAATGTATTTAGGGGTTCTATTTCTCATCATTTTTATTATTGGTTTGTTTATTTATTTGTATAATCTACCTACGGCAACTTGTTTTGATATGGTAAAAAACCAGGATGAAAAAGGTATTGATTGTGGAGGTATCTGTGATAAATTTTGTAGCGCGGATGTTGTGGAGCCAAATGTTTTGTGGATTAGAACCTCTAAAGTTCAAGATGGTCTCTATAATTCTATGGCCTATATTAGAAATTCTAACTTAAAGGCTAGTGCCAAAGATGTACCATATGTTTTCAAATTATATGATAGAGAAAATACATTAATTTATGAAAGGAAAGGTAAGGTTTCTTTACCAGCTCAAAAAGATATGGCTATTTTTGAATCGGGTTTTTATGTGGGTTATAGCATACCAGAACAAGTTTACTTTGAATTTACGGCTCCAATTGTCTGGGTAAAAGACGAATTAGTTTCCAGTACTTTAACTGTTAAAGATAAACAGATTTTTACAGCTACAACAAAACCAAAAATTACCGCCACAATAGTAAACTCTTCTTTAGCAGGTATAAAGAATGTTGAAGCCGTGGTTGTTGTCTATGATACGGATGATAACGCCAGAACATTTTCTCGTTATATAATTGATGAAGTACCTGGGGAAGGTGAATCTGCAGCTGTCTACACTTGGCCAGAACCATTTGATTTTACCCCAGCTAGGATTGAATTGATTTTGCGTCCAGAAGCACAATAATTATGAATGGCTTGGATATTAGTTTGGAGAAGGAATTTATCGCAAAAAACGGTTGGCGTTACTGGTTTGACATTGATTGGCCGATGTTTATCGCCGCGATTTTTCTGTCTGTAGCGGGGCTCATAACAATGAATTCATTTCTTGGGATAGATTCATATTTTAATAAACAATTATTCTGGTTAGCTTTTTCGGTTATAGTTTTTTTTCTAGTAAGTTTCATTGATTTTCGCTTTTTAAGACGTACCTACATAGTCACTGGTTTATATCTATTTTTTATCTGTTTACTAATTGCCCTCTTTAGTTTAGGGGTAATGCACAAGGGAGCTCAGAGTTGGTTTAATTTTGGTTTTTTCTCGTTTCAACCCGTTGAACCGCTAAAACTCGTAATGATTATTCTTTTAGCAAAATATTTTTCTAGGCGACATATCGAGATTGCTAATATTAGACACATAATTGTTTCCGGTTTATATGCTTTTATTGTTTTTGTCTTGATTTTAATTCAACCAGACTTTGGTTCAGCTAGTATTATTTTCTGTATTTGGCTAGGCATGGTACTACTATCCGGTATTTCTAAGCGTCACCTGCTTCTAGTTTTTGCCTTAGGAATTTTGGTTTTCAGTTTTCTGTGGATGGGAGTTTTTCAGGATTATCAGAAAGCTAGAATTAAGACATTTATTAATCCCTTGTCTGATATTAAAAAGACAGGTTATAGTGCCTATCAATCAACGATTGCTATTGGTTCTGGCCAGTTGTTAGGCAAGGGGATTGGTTATGGTACCCAATCAAAATTAAAGTTTTTGCCAGAATATCAAACAGATTTTATTTTTAGTGCCTTTGCTGAAGAGTGGGGGTTTATTGGCGGTTTAATGATTTTTGGTCTCTATCTTTTATTGGTTTTTAGAATTTTAATTGTGGCTTATCGGGGAGATAGTAATTTTGAAATTCTTTTTGGTGGTGGTTTAGCCATTCTTATTATCAGTCACTTTATTATTAACACTGGTATGACGATTGGTCTTTTGCCAGTAACTGGAGTCACTCTGCCTTTTATGAGTTACGGAGGAACAAATTTATTAACAAATTTCATTGGGTTGGGAATGTTAAACGCGATGAGAAGATATCAGAAAGCGGCTCATAAAGACAAAATGAAAAATGAGTT
The DNA here is from genome assembly GCA_049287185.1 of Minisyncoccia bacterium. Lineage (GTDB taxonomy): Bacteria > Patescibacteriota > Minisyncoccia > Phycocordibacterales > GWA1-40-21 > JBAWVR01. The sequence goes on along the minus strand of JBAQFI010000016.1, from coordinate 8,796 downwards.
TCTGGGTTTATAAAAAGTAAGAATCTAAAATGCAATTAAAAATAGACTTCGTATGAAGTCTATTTTTTAAATTGTTATAACTAAAGTAATTTAAGGAGTTATATCATAGCAGAAATCTGGTGAAGAAGAATTTCCATTAAGACAATTATCAACTTTACCATTAATGATTGGAGAGACAATGTCAGCGTCACTTTGAAGCACCCCAGCCTTAGCCTTTAGTGATATTGCTAAATGATAATACTGACAGTTTTCACTACACGCATCAAATTGAGAAGGGGAAACTAAAGAATTATAATATAATCTTTTATCGATTGAAGGAATATAATTTTTTGTAACTAAAACACTTAGGTCTGTTGGATAATCTCCATAATCTAGAAAGTAAAGACCAATCGCGTTTCTAGTCTGTTGCATAGCATTAACGCCAGCAGAGTCATTAGCTTTGCTTTTTGCATCAGCGATGGCAGATAAAATTATTGAAGAAAGCATAGCGACAATAGACACCACCATCAAAAGCTCAATTAATGTAAACCCGCCTGAAGCTCGTATTTTTTTTGTGGTCATTTTATTTTATTGTAAAATAAATCGCTACAGCGAAACAAACTATGGAAATAACAATCATCAGAACCTCAGCAGATTTTTGATCTTTAACCCAACCATTTTTAATAAACCAAGCGGTTATGCCCGTTGTATGATTTGATCTCAAGTGAGGATTAAGAATAAATTTATCACTATCGTTTTCGTTATCCATTTTTTTAATAGAATGTTATTAGTAACAAACAAATTATAACATAGCCCGATATATTTTATTAGTTTCAGCTAGCATTTTTTCGGCTGAAAAATCCTGCATTACTTTCTGCTTCAAATTACGGCCTAACATAAGCCTTTTTTCACTATCGGTGATTAAATTTAGAATTTCATCCGATAAATTATTTACCGCTCTCGGAGGAACTAAAATACCATTTTGGTCATCGGTAATGATTTCCGGAATACCGCCAACCGAACTAGCGATAACCGCTCTCTCGGCTATACCGGCTTCTAGAATTGCATATGGTAGAGCTTCTGTCACCGAAGGCAAAACAAATAAATCAAAAGCTTTGAGTAGTTTAGCCGCTCCTGACACTGGCCCAACTAGGTGAACTTGTGACTCTAAATTATAGGCCTTAATCAAAAATTCCAAATCCATTCTTTTTTCTCCACTGCCAATAATAATATAATTAATATTTGAAGGTAGTTTCCTCATTGCCTCAATAGAATAAATCAAACCTTTACTAGGGTGCAGTTCGGCAATCGTTCCAATCCAAAAATTCTGAATTTGTGCATTTTTCCAAGGTAGTAATTCAATGATGGTTTGGCGGGCTTCAGTTGGATTTAGAAAATCTACAGGAGCAACACCATTGTGGATCACCACTGTTTTTTCATCAGAAAAATTAAAACCAAAATCCATCGCTTGTTTCATTGTAGTTTGAGAAACAAAAATAATTTTATCAACGAATTGTAAGCCAAAAAGATAAAGAAGACTTAGAAAATATTTTGAAATGTATGAACGATCCTCGTTGAAAGCCCAACCATGTCCAGTATAAATAATATTTTTACAACCGGCCAAGCGGCCAGCTAGGCCACCCAGGATTAACATCTTTGAACTATTTAGATGCAAAATATCAGGCTTTTCTTTTTTAATAAAACGATAGATTCTCCAAAAAGCTCTTAAATCAGGAAATAAATCAATGTCTCTACCTAGAGATGGTAAGGAAGTAGTTTTGATTTCTGCTTGGTCAAGTTTGGTCTTAAGTGGACCATGCCCACCGATTAAAACTGTGACGTCCATTTTTTCATTCACAAAATAGTTGGCTAGGTCAAAAACGTATTTCTGGGCTCCACCCCAGTGTGCCTTAGTAATAGCTAGTAAAACCTTCGGTTTTTTCATTTCAGTCATAATATAAATTATAGGTTAAAAAGGAGAAATGTTATCTTGACACCATATATTTTGTTTGTTATGGTTGCAAAAGAAAAACAGGTCGCAAAATAATGAAAAATCATCTTTTAGCCGGAAGCTTTAAGTTGATGGGCCGGAAGCTCCATTATGATCTGTAAAAAGGAGGATATTGAAATGAAAGCAACGGAAATGTTATTAATGGGTTTGTGGCATGGAACAACAAGTGAAACTCTGATTCGTTCTTGGTGGAATAATCCCGATAAATTTTTTAACAGATTGTGTTTTTCTGGCAGATTATTTTCATTTGGGAGTATCGCTAGCTTCATTCTAATAGATTTTGTAGTTCTTTGTGTATTTTTTTTCATGGGAATGGATAGCTGGATAATTCTTCTCAGTACTAGCATGGGTTCCCTAAGCCTAGTGATTATCTATAATTTTTTTATTAGATTATCATTAGCTCGGGAAGTTGGGAGACATTTTTATGATTGTTATGTACTAAAACATTCATTTGACCAGTATTTTCATGATTCGACAGCAGACAAAAAGTATAAAGACAAAATAATGTCAGTGGATTCAGTTCCGGTCTTGTCTGATCTGGCTAAAAAAACTTTAGCCAGGACTGCCTATTGGATTCGCCGTTATGAGGTTCAGGGTGATTCAATGTCAGACGACGCACAAGATTGTAGAAGAAGACTAAAGGAACAGGTCGATTCATTTTTACGTTTCAAACTTATTGAAAGCGGAGATTATTCACCATTTTTCAAAGCTGGAAATGAGAGAGTAAAGAAAGAAATCGTAGAGGGAAAGATAACAATCTGAGTCTAAAAAATCACATAACCCGCCATTCGCAAGAATAGGCGGTTTTTTTATGTTTAAATTTTGGTTTATTTGTCATTCCCGCGTAGGCGGGAATCCAGTCTTTCATATTAAGACTATCTGAGATTCCTGGATTTCCGCCTGCGCGGAAATGACACACAAGAAAAAAATTACGCACTTTTCCGCGTCCAGTCCGCGTTATTCTGCGTGAAGTCCGCGAAAGGGGTTGATTAAACCCCGGGAATCATTATACTTAGAAGTAATTAAATATGAACTCAATTAACAAAAAAGAGCCGTTACTTTTGTTTCTAGGCGACTTATTGCTATTGGTTTTATCACTCTGGCTAGCTATACTTCTCCGTACTTTTTCCTGGCCAGATTGGGGAGTCTTCGTCGATTTGCTTGAACCATTCTCGATTCTTATTGTTGTCTGGCTTGGAGTTTTCTTTATCGCTGGTCTTTATGAAAAACACACGACTGTTTTTACTGGTCGTCTATCTAATTTGCTCCTCAACTCCTTAGTTGCCAATGGTTTTATTGCGGTCACTTTCTTTTATCTGTTTCCAATTTTTGGAGTCAATCCGAAAACTATTCTATTTATATATTTAATTTTATCTTTTTCTCTAATTTACCTTTGGCGTTATTTTGGACACCGCTTATTTTGTATTAGAACAAAAGCCAAAGCCCTAATCATCGGTAGTGGGGAAGAGATATACGCCTTACGTGACGAAATAAATTCCAATTCTCGTTATGGTCTAGATTTCATTTCTTCTATAGATTTAGATAGAATAGATAACCTTGATTTTCAGAAAGAAATCTTGGAAAGGATTTATTCGGAAGGAGTTTCTGTTGTGGTTGTAGATTCAAAAAACGACAAGGTAGAGCCAATTTTACCACATTTATATAATCTGATTTTTTCCGGTATCAAATTTATTGATATGCATAATCTCTATGAGGATATTTTTGATCGGGTACCACTTTCGCTTTTAAAATATAGCTGGTTTATCGAAAATATTTCTTTAAAACCTAGACGGATTTATGATTCAGTCAGTCGTTTGATAGATATTATTGTGGCTTTTATTGCCGGTCTTATTTCTCTGATTTTTTACCCTTTTATTATTTTAGCAATCAAATTTGATGATGGTGGAAAGATTTTTAGCATCCAAGAAAGAGTTGGTAGGAATAATCTGCCAATTAAGCTTTTGAAGTTCAGAACAATGACAAACGCCAATGATGGCGGTAAGTGGGGAGAAAAAAATACTACCGGTAATAAAGTAACAAGAATCGGCTCCTTTCTTCGTCGCTCACGATTGGACGAATTGCCTCAACTTTGGAATGTTTTGTTTGGTCAAATATCTTTGATTGGTCCACGACCGGAATTCGCTGAGCCAATAAAACTTTATGAAAAAGAATTACCATATTATCGCATTCGTCATCTAGTAAAACCAGGTTTGTCTGGCTGGGCCCAGATTTATCACACTCGCCACCCTCATCACGGAGTTGATATTAAGGAAACAGCTGTGAAGTTGTCATACGACCTCTATTATATTAAGAATCGCTCGTTTTTGGTGGATTTAAAGATTATCTTACGAACGGTTAAAATCCTCCTTTCACGAAGTGGCATTTAACATACATTTAATGCACTAGCGCAATTTCAAAAATAGTGCCAAAACTCGCAACCAGGTTGATTATTCTCTTTTAATTCGTATAATTAAGCCACTAATTAATATTATCAATTTATATGTTCAAAAATAGAATTCTAGCACTGATCTTACTTTTAGCCGGCTTTGGTATTGGTTGGTTTGTCTATCAAACAGAGCGTGGGGAATCTGCATTCAGTTTTAAACTCGGTCTTGATCTTAATGGTGGAACTGAGCTTGTTTATAGTCCAATCATTTCTACTTCTACAGTGGTGGCAGATTTGTCGGCTGCTATGAATTCTCTACGTGATGTCATTGATCGTCGCGTCAATGCTTTTGGTGTCGCTGAACCAGTTGTTCAAATTGAAAAAGTTGGCTTGGTAGGTGGTGATAGTAATAATCAGCGATTGATCGTTGAATTACCAGGTGTTACTAATGTTGATAAGGCGGTCGCGATGATCGGCGAGACACCTATCTTAGAATTTCGTTTAGAAAATGAGGCTTTAGCTACTTCAATCAGAAATGGCTCAACTACTCTGGCTTCAACCACCATGGACCAATTATTTTTGATGACTGGTTTGACTGGACGCTTACTAGACAAGGCTAGTCTAGATTTTGATTCCCAAACTGGTCAAGCTGTTGTCGCTCTTCAATTTAACACCGAAGGTGCTGATCTGTTCGCTAAAATTACCAAGGAGAATGTCGGCAAGTCACTAGCAATTTTTCTCGATGGAGATTTAAAATCTACCCCGACCATTAAAGAGGAAATCCGTGGAGGTAAAGCAACTATTTCTGGAGGTTTTGTTGGTACAAAGGGACGCGAGGAAGCTAAAAAATTGGTTGATAACTTGAACCTGGGTTCCTTACCAATTCCAATTGAATTAATTTCTACTCAATCTGTTGGTGCGACTCTTGGTCAAACCGCCACTATGGCCGCTGTTAAAGCTGGTATTCTTGCCTTTATAATCATTTCTATATTTTTGATTGTTTGGTACCGTTTACCAGGTCTACTAGCTGTCACTGCCCTAAGTATATACGTAGCGATTTCTCTAGCCATATTCAAATTAATCCCGGTTACTCTGACCGCTGCTGGTATTGCTGGTTTTATTCTCTCTGTTGGTATGGCCGTTGATGCTAACATTTTAATTTTTGAACGTTTGAAAGAAGAATTGAGACGCGGACGTGAACTCGGTGATGCTATTAAAGAAGGTTTTGCTCGCGCCTGGCTTTCCATTCGTGATAGTAATACTTCCAGTCTAATTACTGCTGTAATTTTGTTTATGTTTTCCAGTACCTCGATTGTTAAAGGCTTCGCTTTAGTTTTCGGTATCGGTGTGCTTGTGAGTATGTTCACCGCCATTACCGGTTCTCGAACTTTACTTATGGCCATTCAAAAACAATCATCTGGTAAGATTATGAAATTCTTATTCAGTAACGGATTTAGTAAATAATTTACCCACCTAATTAAAATAATATGTTTATAGTTAAAAACAGAAAAATTTTCTACACTATCTCAATCACCCTCATAACTTTGTCTTTTGTCGCCATGACAGTTTGGGGTTTGGTTCTAGGTATCGATTTTAAGGGTGGTTCTGTTATGGAATTTACTTATGCTAATGGTAGACCAGATATTGAAACTGTCAGAACTAGTTTAAATGCTTTGCCTTTCGGCGACACCATTAAAGATCTTCGCTCAATAGGGGATAATGGTTACTTCATTAAACTTCGTTCTGTCACTGATAAAGAAAGAGTAGCTCTGCAAGAAGCCGTCAATGTTTCAACTTACAAAGCCGACATCACAAAGTTCAATTCCATCGGTCCTGTTCTAGGTAAAGAAGCAGCTCAGAAAGCTATCATTTCTATTATCTTAGTACTCATTTGTATTATTACTTTTATTACTTTCGCTTTTAGAAAAGTTTCTGAACCAGTTCAATCTTGGAAATACGGTGTGTTTGCAGTAGTGGCATTATCACACGATATTATTATTCCAATCGGTATCTTTTCAATTCTCGGTCATTATTTTGGTTATGAAGTAGATACTTTGTTTGTCACCGCTATGCTAGTTATTCTTGGTTTTTCTATTCATGATACTATCGTCGTTTATGACCGAATTCGTGAAAATTTAAAAATCAATCGCGGACTAGGTAAAGCTTCAAAACCTTTTGATGAAGTCGTCGGTATGAGTATCAGTCAAACTTTTGTCCGTTCCATCAATACCTCAGTTTCCGTTATTTTGGCCGTCCTAGCTCTATACTTCTTTGGTCCAACCTCGACCCAAACCTTTTCTTTGGTGTTAATTATTGGTGTCTTCTTTGGTACTTATTCCTCAATCTTTATTGCCTCAAACCTATTGGTGACTATCCAAAAACTTGTAGAAAAAAAGGCCTAGTCTCTTAAAACCAATCCCCGTGAGTCTACGGCTTGCGGGGATTGTTTTTTTGTTGTAGTCTTGGTGAAGAACGACATCTAATTTAATGATTTTTATAAAAATAAAAAGGAGTTTTTATGGGTAACTTTATTATTTTTTTTGACGGCAAGGAGGACATAGAATTAATTAAATATAAAGATGAAGGAAAATTTTTAGGTTATGAAATTGTTCCTTTGATAAAGGTGAGTAAAATTGGTATAGAAGAAAATAAAGGTGGTTTCAAAAATGTTTATTTTTTCGAAGTAGATAACACTACTCTCGTGATCAGAACGTTGAATCAAAATGGTTTTCCGCATCTTTGTATTGGCACCAATTTTGATATCGTTACTTATCTAAATCAATTCTATAGACCTTTTGGTTTTTCTCTGCAATTAGGTAAACCAGCCAGACCTTTTTCAGAGATTTGGTGGGTTAAAAAAGGTCACTAAAAGCATTACCATCTGGTAGTGCTTTTTACTACTAAAAATATAGGTTTCTAGGCCTTTTAGTCAAAAGTATACCTAATACAAAAAACCGCTTGACTCCTAAACAAATATGCGTATAATAGTGAAGTTCCTTAAATGTTTAAGGATGACCTTTGAAAATTTTTTGAGAACGTGTATTTAGCAAATTAATTGCTGTTTTTTTACAGCAACTTGGTAAATGTTAAATCGCACGTGCAAGTAAATATTTATTCTATAATAATATAATTTCAAAGAGTTAGGATAAGAAAACAGAAATTTCAAAAGACAAGATATTATTTTTTCTTTTGTTCCGTTTCTAAAATAATTCACTTCGGTGGATTACTCAAATTTGATTGTAAAAAAATTCGCAAGAATTTTAGTATCATTTTAATTGAGAGTTTGATCCTAGCTCAGGATGAACGCTGGCGGCGTGGATAGGGCATGCAAGTCGAACGCCCAGGACTTGGTTCGCAATCTTTTAGATTGTTAATCGAGTCCTGGGAGTGGCAGACGAGATAGTAATAAGTAGGTACGAACCCAAAAGTCAGGAATAGCCTGTCGAAAGACAGGGTAATACTTGATAGTCCCTTCGGGGTAAAGATTTATCGCTTTTGGATCGGCCTGCTCGGTATCAGCTAGTTGGTGAGGTAATGGCTCACCAAGGCAATGACGCCTAGGGGACCTGAGAGGGTGACCCCCATCGATGGAACTGAGACACGGTCCATACACCTACGGGTGGCTGCAGTCGAGAATATTCCGCAATGGGCGAAAGCCTGACGGAGCGACGCCGCGTGAAGGATGAAGTACTTCGGTATGTAAACTTCTTTTATGAGGGAGGAAATAATTGACGTTACCTCATGAATAAGAGGTTGCTAAACTCGTGCCAGCAGCAGCGGTAATACGAGTGCCTCAAGCGTTATCCGGAATTATTGGGCGTAAAGGGTATGTAGGTGGTCTAGTTAGTCTTGTGTTAAAAATCCTGGCTTAACCGGGAGAATGCACGGGAAACGGCTAGACTCGAGGATGCGAGAGGTTTGTGGAATTCTAAGTGTAGCGGTGAAATGCGTTGATATTTAGGAGAACACCAAAAGCGAAGGCAGCAAACTGGAGCATTCCTGACACTGAAATACGAAAGCGTGGGTAGCGAATGGGATTAGATACCCCAGTAGTCCACGCCCTAAACGATGATCACTAGTTTTTCGGAGTATCGACCCTCTGAGAGACACAGCTAACGCGTTAAGTGATCCGCCTGGGTAGTACGGCCGCAAGGCTAAAACTCAAAGGAATAGACGGGGACTTGCACAAGCGGTGGATCATGTGGTTTAATTCGATGGTAAACGAAGAACCTTACCAGGGTTTGAAACCCAAATGAAAGCCCAGCGAAAGTTGGGACCTCTCACAAGGACATTTGGGCAGGTGATGCATGGCTGTCGTCAGTTCGTGGTTTGAATTGTTCCCTTAAGTGGGGTAACGAACGCAACCCTCGTCGCGTGTTATAAGTGTCACGCGAGACTACCTCGTTTTCCGAGGAGGAAG
>JBAQFI010000015.1:0-4237 GCA_049287185.1 Minisyncoccia bacterium | reverse complement strand
AATGACGTGAGAATAATAAATTGCAAACTAAAAGAGTATTTGCGATACTACAATTACAAAAGAGTTCATGGCGGAATTAATTACTTAGTTCCGATGCAAGTGGTGTGAAGGTGTTGAATAGAATACGTATCATTCGCCAAAAATAGCGAATGACTAGATGTATGGATATTGCACCGATTTAGCAAAGAAAAAACCCACTAAATGCAGGTTTTTCCTGTTAGTGGGTTATTTGTTGTTTTGTTCGTTTTTTGATGACCAGCAAAGTTCTTTGTCCATCGGTTGAATGTAAACTTCAACCAAGGCGTCTTTGAAGAAATGCTTTGTTCCACCGCCAACTCGTCCAGCCAGTTCGCGTAGAACGGCCGATGTTGTTTGTGGTTTCTTTTCCAAACCACAGATGAGAATAATGATTTCTTCGCCAAGACCTTTACTGACGCGGTCCGTGGGAATAAAAACTGAAACATCATTAGCCTTTACTCCTAGACCAGAAGTTCCATCGACCATGAGTTGCAAGTGGGGAATCAGCTTTTCCAATTCTCCCGTGCCGACCGAAACGGAAATTCCGTAGACAATCAAGGTTGGCATTTTACACCTCTCTTTCTGGGAATTTGTTTTTTGGTTTTCACTACTTTTTTTCCGGCTTTGATTATGGTGATAATCTTTATCAAATCACAAGGATTGTTTAGGTCCAAGCCGATCAGTCCACCTATGGATATTACCCCATATTCTTTGCAGACTTTTTTAAGTTTCTTTCGACAGACCTCCAAAAGCACTTTCTCCAATCTTTTTTCAAATTCTGGAGAAAAACTTGGTTTTGTTGCTCTTTTTCTTCTCATAACAAAAATCTCCTTTATTTAGGTTACAAAGTTTCTTTCTTAGTTATAACAGAAAAAAATATTAATTCAAGGAAACTATTTCAAATTTATCGTCTTCCACCCAGACAGCTTGGTTATCATAAATAAAAATAACTGGTTGGGAATATTTTGACAGGAGTTTTATTATTTCCACATTACCCTCCATAAAATCGGCATTATTGGAATGAGGCATAATGATAAAGTTTGTCAGACCCAGTCCACTCAAATCCTTCATATTAGCTACATAGGGCTTTTCCTCTGGATCAAACATTTCCAAAGATAAGTCTTTAGCCACAATCATCGAACCAGCGCTAGTGCCAGAATAAATGATTTTATCATTCTTAACATAATCAGCAATCAGAGTGTCAAAACCTTTTTCTTTAATCAAAGAAATTGTGTACAAAATACTCCCGCCACAGAAATGGATAATATCGGAGGTATTTAATAAGTTATCAAAATCATCTTTCGGAATAGTACGTAAGTCTGTTTCAATTATTACAGCATTATGTTTATTAAAGGCATCTCTATCAGAATTTACCCACCATTTATCACCAGTATGGTTGTCAGCGGCATTAGAAATAAAAATAACCTTTTTACCTTTGAGAGACGTTTGTAATTTTTGCTCGAAAATAGAAGCGGTTTTTTCGAAAGATGAAGCGAGAAATAATTTCATATACTTAAATATAGCAAAAAACATTACAAATTTCTATTTAAAAAATATCAAGCCCTATCACGTGCTATACTTTAATCAGAAAACAACGTTCATTTATAACAAAGGAGGGAAGTATGAAACTACCCAAACTGACTATTAAAAACTTTTCTTTAGATACTTGCATAATCCAAGGGGGAATGGGAGTCGGAGTCTCATTACACCAATTGGCTGGAGCAGTATCAAGAGAAGGTGGACTCGGAACTATTTCGAGTGCCGGTCTCAGGACTATTGTCTCTATCAGAGACAAAAAAGTTGTAGACACCCGCGAGGCTGTAGGTATTGAAATCAAAAAGGCTCAGGAATTGAGTCATGGTCGGCCAATCGCTATCAATGTGATGTGCGCTTTGAGAGCTGACTATGAGACTACTATTCGAGCTGCCATTGACGCCAAAGTTAGTGCCATTATTTGTGGTGCTGGAATGCCGACGGATTTGCCAGGTATTCAGAATCCTGGAGACACCGCTCTTATTCCAATTGTTTCTTCGGCTCGTGCCTTGGAAATTATTTTGGGTCGTTGGAAGAAATTTCATTATCTACCAGATGCTGTGATAGTGGAAGGTCCGAAAGCTGGAGGACATCTTGGTTTCAAGATGGATGAGATTGATAATCCAGATTTTGCTCTGGAAAAAATCTTGCCACCTGTTCTGGAGGTTGCACGGAAGAATGGAAACATTCCAGTTATTCCGGCCGGTGGTATCTACAATCATCAAGGCGGTGTTAAATTTTTAACAATGGGAGCTAGTGGTTTTCAGATGGGAACGAGATTCCTGGCTACTAATGAAAGTGCGGCGACGGACTTTTATAAGCAGGCAGTAATTTCAGCGGGTGTCGACGACATAATGGTTGTCGGGCCACCTAGTGTTTTTCCCGCTTCACCTTGTGGTTTACCATTTAGACTTCTTAAGACGTCACCAATGTACAAGAATGGTCATGAGATCAAATGTGACAAAAGGTACGTCCTTCAACGCGGTCCAGATGGAAATTTTTCGACATGCCAAGCTATGCCGGGAAGTGCAAACTGCAAATCGTTCCTTTGTATCTGTAATGGTCTACTAGCTTCGGCTGGTTACGCCCCTGGAGAACCTCCACTTTATACGGTCGGCACTAATGCCTATCGCATAAACAAAATTCTGCCTGTTGCAGATCTCATGCACGAGTTGTGCCATGAGTAAACATAAAACAGCCGCTGTTTCTACATTTTAATTAATGTCAGAAACAGCGGTTTTTCATTTTTTTACTCTGTCATATTTTCATCAAATGTTTTTTTATGTTAAAATTTTGATATGGATAAAGATAAAGCCGATATTCTTAAGAGGATTGAAGAATTAACAAATCAACTAAATAGTTTATTTAATCAAAAAGGGAAGTCGGTGTTTTCTCGCTACCCTTTAACTTTTGCTTTAGCGGTTATTTTTGGTTTTTCAATGATGAGTGAAGGCATAAAAGGAATAATAAACTACTCTTCCTTTTTAAAGGAAAACCCATTAATTATGTTGTTTATTGGACTATTGATTCTAGTATTAACCGGCACGCTTTATAAAAAATTGAGTAAATAATATCTAATCAAGAAAAATACCCGCGTTAGCCAAATGGCTAACGCGGGTATTTTTTAGTGATTAGGCGCGTGATACTTGAGTAGCAGCTGGGCCTTTTTCAGTTTGAACAACTTCAAAAGAGACAACGTCTCCAGTTTTAAGTTCGTCAAATGAAACACCAACTAATTCTTTTGAGTGAAAGAAAAGATCCTTAGCTTCGCCTTCGCGAGCGATGAATCCAAATCCTTTCTCAGTAAGAGTTTTGATTGTTCCGGTCATGATTTTATTTGTTATTTTGATTGAAACCTCGACGTTTGTTCCTTGTGTCTTTAACACGATGGTAGTATAACATGCTTTCTTTTTAATTCCTAGTGTCTACAACCTTTTCTCTATATTTTCCTAGGATTAATCTAATATACATATAATTTTGATCAGAAGCCCATTAAAATTAAAAGCGCATGAATCCGGAGGATTCATGCGCATATTTTGTCTAGATTAAGCTTAATAGCTTACCCAAACTCTTTTTACAATCGGTTCCCTGTGAGAAACCTTTTCTGTCCAGGCTCGAATGGTGTAAGTTTTAAAACAAAACTCACTCCAGTCCCAAACATGCTTTACGATTGCCGGGTGATAGATTTCGCGAGTTACTGTCTGATAACCAACAACTCTGTCTACCCAACGGCCGCGCGGTTCAGGCTCGACGATTGTCACTGTGATTATTCCACCACGATCGTGATGGCGATAGTCACCACGGTGATCATTGCGGTCATAATCACGATGACTGTCGTGACGATTGACACTATTTTTGTGATCATCACGATCATTTCTGCTTCGACTGTCTCCGGCCAAGATAATGACAGCCGAGAACATAATCATCAGAATCAATACCATTCCAAATACCTTTTTCACAGTTCACCTCTCCTTTGTATGACTCAACTGAGCCATTATTTTTTTGTTTATATAACTTATCTTTATTAATTATACCATTATATAGTCGTTTGTCAAAATTTACGTATAGGTTCAATAGCTTGGCACCACTTGATGTAATAACATCAAGATATGTCATATACAACAAATGAGAATATGCCCAAGATTAGACGTGAAGCTGCTCGTTTGGTTTACCGTGGTTGGAGTGC
>JBAQFI010000014.1:0-56956 GCA_049287185.1 Minisyncoccia bacterium | reverse complement strand
GTGTGGTAGATGTGGTGGGACATTGAAATAATTCAAAATTTAAAAATTAAAATTCAAAATTGATGAATTAAGACAATTATAAAGAATAATGATTAAAACTCAAAGCCGGCGCCCTTTGGGCGCCGGCTTTGACTCTCTGACTTAATTCTTCATCAAATTTAATTCGAAAATTAAATCTTCAATAGCGATTACTTCCATTTCCCCTTTTTCTTTAAACTCAACTTTAGTTAGTGAGGCAACTTTAGATAACTCTGTTAAATTTTTCTCCACAAATTGGCGTCCGGTATTGTCGGTTCCGATTGTTAAGATAGCTTCTTCCCCCACTGCCAAGCCTTTGGTCTTACGCAAATCTTGGACCGCTCGAACCAAATCTCTAAACATTCCCTCGGCCTTTAATTCTGGAGTAATTTCTGTATTAAGAATAACCGCCTCTGGAATTTTTTCGTCAAAATTAACTTCCTTAACATTTACTTCCGCAATAATTAAATCGATTAATTCTTTTTCATTAGCTAAAGATTTATCCTTAAGAGTTAATTTGGAAAGTGGTTGACGCACTTTAATTTGAGATTTGGCTCGTGCTTCTAAACCGAGGGAAACCGCTTTACGAACTTCGGCCATCTGGGTCAGGATGTCTTTTTCGTCTTTCGTAAGTTCAACAAATTCTGTCCAATTGGTTAAATGAACACTGACCTCATCTTTGCTTGTCTTTAGGTTTTGCCATAGGGATTCAGCCAGAAAAGGCATAAAAGGTGCTAGAACCTTGGCGGTTTCAAACAGAACCCAACGGCTAGTTTCTACGGCTAGTTTTTTATCCTTCAAATCATCCGACTTGAAACGGTCACGGGAACGGCGCAAGTACCAGGTAGAAAGATCATCAATAAAATCGGCAAAAGGTCGAGACGCTTTATCTAATTCATAGCGATCGAGCGCTGAAGAAACTGTTACTGCTAATTCTTTTAGACGAACGGCAATCCAGACGTCTAAAACATTCCTGGATTTTGGATTAGCAATTTTTTCTTCCTCTGATTTATAGGTTTCGTAAAAAGTGTAAACATTATTTAGTCTCATGATTAATTTCTTCACTACTTCGTCTACTCCCTTTTCAGAAAAAATCATGTCCTCGGCTTTCACCACTGGGCTAGCCAATAATGAGTAACGCAAAGCATCGGCACCATATTTGGAAACGACATACATCGGGTCAGGATAATTTTTCAAACGTTTGGACATCTTTTGTCCATCTTCACCTAAAATAATTCCGTTAACGATAACATTTTTGTATGATGTTTGTTCAAAAAGTCCAACTGCAATAATGAGCATGGAATAAAACCAACCTCGAGTCTGGTCCAACCCTTCACCAATGAACTCAGCCGGGAAACCAATTCCCTTTTCTGGATTAAACTTATCCAAATTTTCAAATGGATAATGATATTGGGCATAAGGCATAGATCCGGATTCAAACCAACAATCAAAAACTTCTTTAACTCGCTTCATTGTGCCACCACACTGACAAGGAATATTTACTTCATCGATATATGGGCGATGAAAATCCAATTCATAATTATCATTATGTGGTAATGGTACAAATTCCAAATCTTTTATTTCCGTGTTTTTGATAAAGTCATGAGCTTCATGACGAAGTTCAATCGCTTTTTCTGGTGTATCACCTTCCGCTCCGGCAAACATAAGCCAAGCTGGTGTATTGTGAGTCACAAGCAAAATATTTTTACCAGAATATTTCTCGTGTAAATCATAGAGAACCGAGGTCATGCGATTTTTTACGTCTGTATGACTCTCGCCACCTTCTGGCACTTTATAAAACTTTTCCTCTCTGGTACCAAAAAAGGCCTGATATTCGGCATCGGAATGCATATCCAAGATTCCAGCATTAACCTCATGCAAGCGATTATCTTCAATCATGCTTTCTTTATTTACATCAAGTTCTTTAGCAAAAATTTCAGCGGTTTCTTCTGTACGAACAAATGGAGAATAAATAATGAGGTCAATTTTGACTCCTTTTTTCTTTAGAGAATCAGCGTTATTCTTAACTTGTTTTTTGCCCAGTTCAGTCAAGTGATGTGGTCTTTTCGGATCACAACTTAAAATACCCAAAACATTATTCTCAGCTTGGCCATGACGAGCTACAAAATATTTGTTTTTTGCACCAATCTTTTCTTTAATTTCTTTAATACTGCCAAAAACTTCCGTTTTTTCACAATCGGCACAGCGCCAAATTGGTAACGGTGCTCCCCAATAACGTGAGCGAGAAATCGCCCAGTCCCTAGCCCCTTCTAACCACTTACCGAAACGTCCATCACCTATTTCTGGTGGTACCCAACCGATTTTACTATTTATTTTTACTAGCTGGTCTTTAATTTTCGTCACTTCTACAAACCAAGATGAGGTCGCGTAATTTAATAGTGGAGTTTCACAACGCCAACAATGCGGATAGGAGTGAATAAATTTTTCTTTAGCAAAAAGAGTACCTTTACCAGCTAAATATTTAATCACTTCAATATCAGTTTTTTGTTGCGAGTCCTTTTCTCCCTCTTTGGTAGCTGGTTTGACCATTAGCCCTGCAAAATCCGTTACTTCTGGCTTCATCTTGCCATCAAAGCTGACATGCTGAATAAACGGCAATTTAAATTTTTGTCCAAGTTTCAAATCATCCTCACCAAAAGCTGGGGCGATGTGCACGATACCCGTTCCATCTTCAGTGGTGACAAATTCGGCTGGGTAAACTTTGTAACCATTACCGATATTTTCAATTGGCGGTTGAGCTTTTGTGTAATAATCAAAAAGTGGTTTATAGCTTTTGCCAATCAGTTCACTACCTTGAACTTTATTTACAATTTCGTATGTATCTTTAATAACCGACAAGCGTTTTTCGGCTAAAATATAAAAAACTTCTCCGACTTTAATTTTTACGTAATCAATATCGGGATTTACGGCGAGAGCAACGTTACCAGGTAAGGTCCAAGGAGTAGTTGTCCAAGCGAGGAAGAAAGTCCCAGGTTCATCAATCAATTCAAACTTGGCGGTCGCAGAAATATCGGTTATATCTTTATAGCCTTGGGCCACTTCAAAGTTTGATAGTGTAGTACCACAGTGCGGACAGAGGTGCATAGATTTAAAACCTTCATAAACTAAACCCTTGCTGTGTAATTGCTTGAAAATCCACATTACTGTTTCCATGTAAGAAGAGTTCATGGTGCGGTAATCATTTTCCATATCAATAAAACGTCCCATTCTTGGCACGACTTTTTTCCAATCTTCGGCATAACGCAAAACACTGGCGCGCGCGGCCTCATTAAATTTCTTTACTCCAAAATCTTCAATATCTTTTTTGTTTTTTAAACCAAATTCCTTTTCTACCAAGTTTTCGACTGGCAATCCGTGTGTATCCCAGCCCCATTGACGACGAACGTGAAAACCGCACATAGTTTTATAACGTGGAATAACATCTTTGATAGTTCCAGCGAGAAGATGACCATAATGTGGTGTGCCAGTGGCAAAAGGTGGACCATCGTAAAAAACATACTCGCCTTTAGGAGATTTTTTATCTAAAGTTTGCTGAAAAATTTTCTCTTTATTCCAAAATTCCAGAATTTTTTCTTCCTTTTCCGCAATCTGACTCTTGATATCTTTCTTTTCTATTTCGGCGCTCATACGTCTAAAGATAGCAAAAAAACCAAAAAAAGTCATTAGAAATGGAAATAAAAAAGACCCTTCAATATAGAGCTTGCCAAGGCAAGATATACGAAGGGCCTACGTTGAAACAAAGATCATTTACTGATTTTGACGGCGAGGAAACGACAGTCACCATTCCAACGGCCACCATTGATTTTACTCATTCCTAAGAATCTATGACTGATGAAACAATTTTTTCGAGAACAGTCTCGAAAAACAATGCCAGAAGCTATAATAGTAAATTCCTTCTGAATTTCTGGGTGTTTTTCCCCAAAATTCAGAAATTCTTTCATTGTTGGCCGCACACAACCCGACAATGCCATTTTTTCAATCACTTCATCTTCAGAAATACTGCGATTAAAGTGAAACAGAACATACTCAATTTCTCCTTTTCCGGTTTCAACAGAAGGAAAGTTTTTGTCAATCATATCCTCACTTACACCAGTGTACATTCCGGCTTTAACAAAGTCATCAAAAAAACGGTTGTAGTCGATCCGGTCATTAAATTTGTGGGTAACAATAACTATCTTTTCAAGAGCAACATCGGTTATACCGGAAAGAAAAATCTTCACCCTTTTTGGATTAACGATTAATCCCTGTCTCAGCTCGCTAGTCATCTCCGGAAGATTTTCCAATACAATAGCGTGTAGCTTCGCAATCTGTTTCTGTTCATTCATGGCATTTTTTCCTTTTTTTAGGTTTTTGCCGTTTTAAAGTTTCAAACTCTCATAAAATTATACACCCAAAAGGCATATTTGTCAATGTGTTATTACATTATGGGTCAGAATATAGCTTCGTGAAGGACTACCCTTCGCATGTCAGAACAAGGTTTAACCTTGTTCTGATATATCTATAGATAGCAAGAAAACAGCTAGGTTTCTCAAGGCGAAACCTAGCTGTTTGTTGTTCTTTATACTAAATACTGTATACCAGATACCATATACTTATCTTTAGACTTACATCTTCACCGGTACTTCAATTCCCAACAAATTAAGACCATTTTCTAAAACAATAGAGACAGACCTGGTTAACTGTAAACGATATAAACTCTTCTTCTCCCCTTTTTCCACAATCTTGTGGTTCGCGTAATAAGAATTAAATTCCGAAGCGATTTCGGTGAGAAATGTTGCTAAATAGTGTGATGAATATTCTTTCTGTGAGCGTTCAACGACTTCAGGGAAACGATATAACATTTTTTCTAGTTTACAGGTTTCCTCGGTATTTTTTACTCCCAGAATCTTAGCAGACAGACCAAATTTTAGACCTTCTTGTTTAGCTTTTTGTAAAATAGATTTAGCTCGGACAGTGGTGTACTGCAGATATGGACCAGAATCACCTTCAAAAGAGATAGATTTATCAAAATCAAAAATAATATCGCTACCAGCTTGTTGTTTTAGAATGGAGTAGCGGATGGCTCCCACGGCTACCTTCTCAGTAATTTCTTTTTTCTCCTTTTCATTCAATTCTCGATCTTTTATTTTTTGAGTTACCAAAGCCTCGACGTCCTCAATCATGGATTCACCGGTTACGATATTTCCTTTTCGAGAAGACATTTTACCAGTAGAAAAACGCAACATACCGTGAGCAACATGTTTAGTCTTTTCAGCAACATTTGGGTTTATGAGAGACAAAGCTTTCAAAACTACTTTAAAATAATCCGATTGTTCATGAGCGGTCACGATAATAGACTGCTTTAAATCTTTTTCTAATTCAAATTTTTTAATATTTAGAGCCAGCTCTTTAGCTTCATAAGTCGGTAAACCCAATTTATTGACAAAAACTCGAGTGTGTAAGCCATAATTTTCACCTCGAAAAACAATAGCTCCGTCACTCTTTTCAAAGATACCATCCTCCAAATTATTATTTACTAAAAACAAACCTCTTCCCTGAACTTCCGACTCAAAGAAAAAAATATTGAATTTTGTGCCGAGTAAAGTGTATATTTCATTGAGATGTCTGTAACTTATTTCCCGACCTTGATCATAGAGTCTTTTAATCTCTCCTTCTGGTTTGGAATATAGTTTTCTATTTAATTCGTCAATTTCTGACTTGGCTGTTTCGTTACCGTCATATTCCGAAGAACCAAAGGCATAGGCTAGTCCCCAGAATTTTAATTCATCGTCGTGTGTGAGAATTTCTTTATCTTCTTCATAAATACGTGCTTTTGTTTCTTTGTTTACTATTTTTTTATCTAGATTTTGATAACCCCAGATGGCTTTAGCTACATGGAGACCGATGTCCCCAGAATAACAAGCACGAATAACTTTAGCGCCAGAAAAATCTAACAAACGAGAAATAGTTTCCCCAACTGAGTTAGCCATTAAGTGCCCAATATGAAACTGTTTAAAAGCATTCGGATCAGTATATTCAATCATTATCTTCTCCCCTGCTCGGCTTTTGTTAGCACCGTAGTTTTTTCCAATTTTAGCAATTTTATTTATTTCTTTGGTAAAAAAATCAGGCATTAAAAAGAAATTGATAAAACCTGGGCCAGCAATTTCAATTTTTGAGACATTAGGAATTTTAGTTTTTTGGAGTTCTACGAGAATTTTTTCAGCTGATTGTCGTGGTGAGGTCTTTAAATCTTTAGAATAGACTAGAGCTACATTGGTTGAATAGTCACCATGGTTTAGGTCATCAGGATGCTCAAGAGAAAAAACACTATGTGCTACACTAAGTTTTTTTAGTGCTTGTGAAATACTTTTTTCTAGTTGTTTCTTCATATTTGTCATTTTTATATCATAGCAAATATTAAATTATGAAACTAGCTTCCTTTTTTATTCTGTCATTCCCATCCCCGATCAGGTCGAGGATAAACTCCGGCGAGAATGACAGAAAAGAAAAACCAATCTGGCGGATTGGTTTTTAAATTAAATTACTGGAGTCTCGGCTGGCGGTGGTTCTGGTGTAGGTTCGGGAGCAGGAGTTTCCTCAGCGGGAGGTGTTTCGACTGGAGGTTCTTCAACAGCTGGTTCTTCTACGACCGGTTCGAGAGCAGGTTCCACTACAGATTCGGTCGGGGTCGGCTCGGGCGTTGGTTCTACTATTGGTTCTGGTTCGACTGGTGGGGTTTCGGAAGTGGCTGGGGTAGTTTCTGATTCAGGAGTTGGTGGAGTGGTGGTAGCGGTGTCTTCGGCTACTGGTTCAGTGGTGGTGGCGGTTTCGGTTGAGGTGGTAGTATCCTCAGTCGAGGTAGCCGTTTCTTCGGTCGTGGTTGAAGTCTCGGTTGAAATGGTGACTTCCTCGGTCGAGGCCGGGCCTGGACCAGGGTCAGTGGTTTCTTCATCCGTTAAGGACTGTCCTTGACTGGAATCGGAACAGATACCTGGGATGGTGACCATTGCACCATTATTCATTTTCAGACAGTAAGGTTCCTTGGTGGTTTGGTCATAAATAGTGAGACCACTTGGTTGAGAAGCGGAACCAATCACCATTCCCTTCACTGACAATATGGTATCAATAAAGGTTGAAGAAAGTTTCTGAAGTGCCGACTTCACCATACCGGTAAATAAATCGGTGACAGTGTAGGTTTCTAAAGTGGTAGTGGAGTTGGCTAGAGTTTCAATAGAGGTTGTACCAAATATATATTGAAGGTTTTTGCTCATAGCTTGGATACCAACGAGAGCAATACCAGCTGGATCAATAGTGGAGATCGCTTTATCTGTGCCTCCGAGACCGAAGAGAGTGTAGAAGTCTTCGGCAATTGGACCAATGTGTTTGATACCATCGTCTTGAGCAATGTAGTTCCACTCTGTCATGTCTAATTTAGCAATTTTGTTTAAAATATCTTGTTTGTCGAGCTCAGCAAAGTTTTCTTTGACTGAGCGGGAGGAGGGGTTGTATGTTAATTCTGCCCATTGAGAGGCGGTTGAATAAGCTGACTCGGCAATCCAACCAGTATCAGTGGTGCGCAATTTAATATAATTATTTCTTGAAGTTGATTTTATTGGAGTATCTTCTACTGCAGTTCCGGGTAATTGATCTCCAGAAGCTGGAACCAAAGTAATACCAGTACTATAGGTTGGATGTCTAATAATTACAATTCCAGAACCACCGGAAGCTTGATTGGTACAGGTACTAGCTCCACCGCCACCGTTACCAGTATTTGGTTCCCCATTAGTATTAGGACCACCTATAGTACCTCCTACTGCATATGTTGAAGTTGCTCCACCGGTTGAATAAGATAAACCTATTCCCCCAGTAACTCCGGAGGCGGCTCCACCAGCTCCACCGCCACCACCAGAATAATCACCCCCTAACCAAGCACCGGCGTTAGACTGTGGTGTTCCAGAATTTCCACCAGGTCCAACATTCCAAAGATTTCCACCAAGGCCACCGCCGGCAGTTAAGGTACTAAAAGTAGACGCTGAGCCAGGAAGTCCTTGACCTCTATCATCTCGATTCGGTCCACCAGATCCAACAGTTACAGTATATGTTCCAGCTGGTATAGAAAAATCAGATGAATATTGAACACCTCCTCCACCACCACCACCTTGCACTCCGTCTCCACACTGACCTCTAGCTGTTGCACCTCCACCGCCAACCACTAAAACTTCCGCTGTTAATGGTACTGTAGTTGTAAAAGTTCCGCCAGAAGTAAAAGTATGAATTGTGTCGGCTCCACTGGTGGTGGCAGTACCACCATCAATTGTAACTCCAGCCTCATTTATTATTCCAATTTCAAAATTATTTCCAACACTCGCTCGACTTGGTAATTCTAATATGATATCTTCCGTCGCTCCAGCATTCGTAATCAATTTCCCATTGTATGTTGAGTCAATGGTGGTAGTACCAGAAGTAATAGTGACAAGCTCCGGAACACTAGAACCGCCAGAGATGCCAAGTGATGAGGTGGAGACCCAACGAGTACTAGTACCAGTGGATTGTAAAATCATGCCAGCCGTACCAGCGGAATAATTGGTATCAAAGATTTTACCGGACAGAGATAGATCACCTGCGACAGTAAGAGTAGCTAGTGAAGTTGAAGTACCAATGGAGAGTTTTCCGAGAATACTAGAAACACCTGTAGTAGAAGCGACGGTGAGAACGTCTGATATATAGGTATTACCAGAGACAGTGAGAGTAGCGAGTGATGTAGTGGTACCGATAGCGAAAGTGGTGGCCGAGGTGATAGTAGTTGAAGCAGTGGAACCTCCACCAATACCGAAGGCGGCGTCGTACCATTTGCCATTGTTTTTTATGAGAGAGAGTTTTCCACCCTGAGAACCAATACTGACAGATTCACCATTATCATATGGGTAAATTGCTTCATTAGCTGCTGGAGTAACGGTAATTACGCTAGAATTTTCTCTTAAGTATTTGACAATTACTACGCCCGTTGCACCAGCTTGGCCAGGATGATTACCATACATAGATTCACCGCCGTTTCCTGTGTTTGCAGTTCCTGGCCTATTAGCTGTAGCTGATGTAGTTCCACCTTTCGCGTAGGTAGTTGATGTACCGCTTATAGAATATGATAATCCTGGTCCACCACGAGTATCTGAACTATAGCTATTTCCAACTAGACCAACGCCTCCAGCACCTCCTCCGCCACCGCCCCAATCACCACCTGAGATAGGCCCCCCGGCATTAGACTGAGGTGAACCGGACGTTCCCCCACCAGCATTGTTATTATAAACACTTCCGCCTCCACCGCCGCCAGATGTAAAAGTCGAAAATGATGAGCTGCTTCCACTACCTCCTGGACCCCTTGATGGATTTACAATACCACCATTACCAACTGTAACTGTGTAAGTATCACTAGCTATAGAAAATGATGCATCATACTGTATACCTCCTCCACCACCACCGCTAGCTCCGCCGTCACCACTCTGATGGGTTCCGCTGGCTCCACCACCACCAACAACTAGAACCTCGGCGGTTATAGTATTCAGACAACTTAATGTTCCCGAAGAATTAAAAGTGTGTATAACATAGTTTCCATCATAGGTTTTAGTTCCTCCAGCACATTCACCTGAGCCGACTATGTTTAAAAAAGCAATCGTACTACCATCGGCACTTCCAGCCGGTAAGGTCATGGTGTAATCAACAGTACTACTGGCGTTAGTATACAAATTCCCCACCGCAGCTGTGCCTGATGCAGTAATCGTTGTTAAAGTTAAACCACTAGAAGTTCCGGAAGTTCCCGAAACGGTACCCCAAGATAAAGTACTACTAGCATCAATAGTTAAATATTTTCCAACATTGCCAGTCAGTGATGGAATGGAAAGAGTTCCACCGCCACCAATACCAAAGGCGGCGTCGTACCATTTGCCGTTGTTTTTTATGAGGGAGAGTTTGGAGCCTTCGGTGGAGAGAGTGACAGATTCGTCAACAGCATATCCATAAATTTGTTCACCAGAAGCGGGGGTGACAGTAATTCTACTATTATTACCTCCTGACAAATATCTTACAATCACAATTCCACTTCCTCCGGCACCGCCAGTTGAAGCTCCGGAAGCTGAACTTCCACCTCCTCCACCACCACCAGTGTTAGCAGTACCGGCACTACCAGTTTCGCCTCCCCCAAGACCACCTCCTCCAAGACCACCACTACTTGGGGTTAAATAACCAGCTCCGTGTCCTCCACCACCAGCATAATAAGTAGAAGTTCCAGAAATTGAGTATGCCAAACCATCACCACCATTTCCATTAGCTATAGTTGTACCATTATGTCCAGCTTCCCCAGCGCCACCGCCACCCGGTCCACCATAATTAGGTGAGCTAGTATTATTACCACCAGCATTTCCTTGACCAGATGTTCCGGCACCACCAGAATAAGAAGAACCAGAAGCACCGGATGAACCACCACCAGAACCACCAGCAGCTCCATTATTTGCCCAATTTCCACCACCACCACCACCAATTGCACTTAGTCCGTTAAAAGTAGAATTTTCGCCATTAGAAGCTGTTCCTGATCGGCCAGTTCCTCCGTTTCCACCGCCACCAATAACAACCGTTTTTGCACCTGAGGTTATTGTGGATGATGCACTATAAATAAGACCACCCGCACCACCACCGCCACCGGAATCCATAGACAAACTTCCTCCACCACCACCACCACCTCCAGCTACAATTAATACTTCGGCACCAGATATATCTTCAAGAGCTGTGAATGTGCCACCCGCCGTAAAGGTGTGAATTATATAATTGCCTTCAGAGGTAATTGTTCCTCCGGTCGCTTTAGTATTAACTCCAACAATATTCATAAATCCAATCGTACTTCCATCGGCACTTCCAGCCGGTAAGGTCATTGTATAATCAACAGAACTACTGGCATTGGTATAAAGTTTTCCAACAGCAGCTGTACCAGAAGCGGTGATAGTTTCTAAAGATAATCCACCAGAAGAACTGGTGCCAGAACTGCCTAAGGTAGCAAACAAATCATCAACATATTTTTTTGTGGCTGGATGATAATTGGCGGATGGTGTAAAAGAAGTGACATTGTTTAAAGCTAAGACATTTGAAAGTGGAGCATAAGTTGAAGCAGCGGAAGATGTAGAAAGATAATTGGTTTGGGCAGAAGCAATAGAGAGATAAGTTAAATCTGCAGAAGTGGAATTTAATTTATTATTAAAAGTATTCCAGTCGGTCGCCGAAAGTGTACCGGTAGCGGAGGCACCGGCAAGACCAAGAGTAAGAGCTTGGTTGGAAATGGTGAGACCGTTTACAGTGGTGGCGCCGGCGAGTGTAACATCGCCGGTATTATTCCCCGTGGAGGTACCAGTGAAGTTTAAAGCGGAAAAAGTAGCGTTGGCTTTCAGGGTTTGGTTGGCTGGAGTGGCATTGAATGTTCCATAAAGTAATGAACCAGCCTTACCTAATCCCAGACTCCCTCTTACCTGGTTATCTACATAAAAATTGTTCGAGCCTGTCTCGTCATAACCAGCACCATATCCCAGGGCAACGTTACCAGTTCCTATTTCCGCACCAACTAAAGTTTGAGCACCTACGGCAGTGTTAAACCCACTACTAGTGTTTCCATACATAGCTGACTGTCCAACAGCAACATTATATGAACCGGTATATAAATTATATAAACTGTTACGGCCGATAGAGATATTGTCACCACCGGAAACATTGACTCTGCCGGAAAATGTTCCTAGAGCTATATTATTCGAACCAGTTGTAAGAACAGGTAAATTTGATGATCCAATACCTATATTGTATGAACCGGAAGTAACTGATGTGAGAACATCTCCACCTAAACCAATATTGGAACTTCCGGTGGTAATAACACCAAGATTTGATGCGCCGAGAGCTATACTTCCATATTTATTTCCGGCACCTGTACTTAAAACTAAATTATTTATACTAGTTGCTGAAGCCACGCCAAGTGATGGAGTAGTAAATAATGGGGAAATTAATTTGGCATAAGCTGAAGAAGCTGTAGAAGTAGAAAGATAGGTTGAGCTCGCTAGAGCAGAAGTTAAATAACCAGCGTTAGCATGATTACTCCAAGAGTAAGCTGTGTCCCAGTAGGTAGAAGAAGCGGCGATAGTGCTGTAAGCAGTGTTCCAGTTAGTAGAGTTGTTGGTAGTGGTGGACCAGGAGCTAGCGGTAAAGACAGGATCGAGTTCGGAGAAAGAAGAAATGTAACCAGCGGGATTTGATGAGCGATAGTAAGTGGAAGAAGCGGAAGCGGTGGTGAGGTAAGAAGAAGAAGCCGCGTTCCATAAGGGATCAGACTCCACAAAAGAAGAAAGATATGGGAGAGAAGTTGAGGCAGCCATAAAGAGTGGATCAGATTCGGAGAAAGAAGAAATGTAACCAGCGGGATTGGAAGCGCGGTAGAAAGAAGAAGAAGCCGCCATAAAAACAGGATCAGATTCAACAGAAATATAGTTCAAAGAAGTAGAAGCCGAGAGTGGTAAATAGGTGGAGGAAGCATTGGAAATGGAAAGGTAGGTGGAAGAAGCATAAGCATATGGCAAAAGACCGCTCAAGTCTTGATCACCAGTATTTGTTCCTGTTGAGGTACCAGTAAAGTTTAAAGATGACAAAGTACCAGTAGCTATTAGATTACCGGCAAAATAACTATCACCGATAGTAGTGAGTTTGTAAGCTGGGCTTGAAGTGCCGATACCAATATTACCAGTCTGACCAAAGACAACATCTGAACCTGAGTTAGACCAAAGGGTGGCTACTGTACAATTTAAGTCTCCAGGTAGACAATCTGGATCCAGAGTTTCTCCAGGATTGTAAGGGTTAGAGAGGGCAGAAGCGAAAATGGGAATAATTGAAAAAACAGAGACAGAAACTACCAAGCCTAGGAGAAACGAAAAGGCTAGAAATCTAGTGAAAGTACTGAATTTTTTGTAGATTTTAGAAACTTTTATCATGAAATTAAAACTAATTTTTGCAAATCAGTTACTAGGGGAAATTATAACATTTTTTAATCAGAAGAGACAAGAAAAATATGTGCAAAACAAAAGGTCGGGCTGTTATAACAGCCCGACCTTTTGTTTTGTTTAATCCTGGATTCCCGCCTACGCGGGAATGACAGAAAAAAGAGTAACTTACCCGGTTGTGAGTCCTGTAGTAGAGCAAAGCTCACTACGGGATATATTTTGGCACGTTTAAGCCAAACCTGTCCCGTTGCAATAAATTCTTATTTATTTTGACTAGCGAGGAGCGGATGGAAGAGTACTCTCTTACATCACGTCCGAGCAAAGTCAAACTATAAGAGTTCTGACTGCTTCTATTTGCTTCGGGATTCTACAACGGGGTTATTTTATTTCGTAAATTAAAGTGACATTACTAGTGATGGTATTTTCACCAGTTGGAATTTCTGGAGTGACAGATGATTCCATTCCTCCCTTTCCTGCTATTGAATCCATTCTGGCATAAATTGGGTAATAACCATTTTCATTAAAACTAACTAGATCACCAATTTTTACACCTAGAGCTTGTGCCAATTTTTTAGCATTAGCTTTAGCATCAGTAATAGCTTGATCACGAGCTTGAACCTTGATAACTTCCTCATTATCAACCATAAATTGTAAACCACTGACATTGTCTAATCCAACTTTACCAACCTGAGTTAACAAATCTCCAGCCTTGGTTAAATCACGGATTTTAACTTCAATGTTTTGACTAACGGTGTATCCGGCAAGAACCTGCTTGCCATATGGGTAGATGGTTGGGTAATCAAATTGACTAGCTCTGACATATTCGTAACGTGGTGAGATATTGTAATTTGTAGTCTTGATATCTTTTTCTAGAACGCCATTGTCCTTCAAAATTTGAATAGCCTCATTCATTTTTTTGGTGGCTAAATCTTGTGCGGCTACAACGGTTTTTTCATCCTCAGTCACTCCAAATGAAATTAGAGCAATATCTGGTTTTACCATGATTTCACCTTTACCACTGACAGTAATAGTATTTTGAATTGAATTAACATCTTTAGTCCCAAGATCCTTAATATCTTTGATAACTACTAAAGCCATAATCATAAGTACCAACACCACAAAAATTGAAACTACAATCATAGTGGTTCTCTTACAAGTTTGCACGTGTTCCATCATTTTTTGAAAAAACATATATTTTTATTAAATTATTAATTAAGGACAATATACCATAAAGAACAGCATAAGGAAATGGTATAGGGTATGGCCCTTCACACCCCGTCATTGCGAGGAGTTTTACGACGAAGCAATCCAGACTCCTGTCTCTAAGATTTAAGTCTGGATTGCTTCGCTTCTCTCGCAATGACAGAGGAATGGTGTTATGGGTTACTTAAAATAATATACTGATTTTTAGTTAATTTTAGTTTGCTGCACCAAATTTTCAAACAAAGAAGCGACAGTCATTGGTCCAACTCCACCCGGGACTGGAGATATGGCCGAAACGATATTTTTTACAGAATCAAAATCGACGTCCCCATGAACCTTCCTAGTACCATCGCTATTTATTATCGTACTAATACCGACATCTATAACTACCTGACCGGATTTAACGTATTCGGCACCAATTAATTCTGATTTACCGATAGCCACAATTAAAATATCTGCTTCTCTGGTTATTTTATCTGGATCAATCGTCTGGCTGTGACAAACCGTTACCTTGGCACCATTATTTGTCATAAGAGTGGCCACTGGTTTCCCCACAAGAGCCGATCTGCCCATGACTACAACTTTTTTATCTTTTATTGGAATTTTATAATAATTTAAAAGTGACAATATACCTCTGGCAGTAGCCGGGATCAAAGCAGTCTTATCATTATCTAAAAGTTTTTTAACATTTGCTGAACATAGTCCGTCAACATCTTTTTCTGGGACAACTTTCTCTACTGCTTCTGCCCAATTGAGTGGAGATGGTAATGGAGACTGAACAATAATTCCATTTACTTTTTTATCATTATTTAATTTTTCTATTTCTGCTAAAAGCATTTCCTGAGTAACTTTTTTTTCTGAAAAACTTACAACCTGAGCTTTGGCCCCGATTTTCTTAGCAAAATCAATTTTCATTTTTACATAGATATCTGAATCAGGATTATCCCCTATTTTAATAATAGCCAGATTTGGTGACAAATTAAAATCACTGATTTTCTTTTTTAAATCAGCCATTATTTTATTTCGAACCACCTTGCCATCTAATATTTTAAGCATCCAGAATTTATATAATATTTTTACTCGTAACGCAATGCTTCCATTGGGCTCTTCTTGGCAGCCTGACGAGCAGGATAAATACCGAAAATTAGACCGATCAAACTGGAAACCCCCAAACCGAGAACGGCTCCACTGATTGGAAAAGTAAATTGCCAATCAAAACCACCAAACTGATTAATAAGAATTGATGTTACGAAGGCGGTACTTGATCCTAAAATAATTCCAATCAGTCCTCCAGTGGCCGTCAAGATTACTGCTTCTAACAAGAATTGAACTAAAATATCATTATCGGTAGCACCCAATGCCTTACGTAAACCAATTTCTTTAGTTCTTTCCGTTACAGATACCAACATAATATTCATAATTCCTACTCCACCAACTATTAGAGAGATGGCCGCTACAGCCGCTAAAAATAAAGTGAGAATACTCATAACCGAGCCCACCATTTTTAGGGCATCAGCCTGACTACCAATACTAAAATCATCTTCTTCGGGGTCAGTAATATTATGAGAATCTCTTATTGTAGTTTTAATATCCTCGATAGTCCTTAAAACATTTTCTTCAGAATCCGCTTCGACTACAATATGTTGAAAATATTTTTTACCTGTTAGATATTGCTGGGCCGTAGTGTAAGGAATAATAACTACAGTATCAAAACTAATAATACCCTGCCCTTTTTCTGGTAAGATACCAATGATTTTAAAATTTTTCCCTTTGATTTTAATTTTCTCACCAAGAACGTTATCCTGATCAGCAAAAAGTTCTTTCTTAATTTCATTTCCAATGATGGCAACATCGGCAAAACTTTTAACTTCATCTTCAGTCATAAATCTTCCCTCGGATGGCACCATACTATACATTCTGACAGCCAATTCATTTACACCATAATAAGCAGCAGAATATGTTTCGCTACCATAGGAAATTGTTTCGCTTCCCACTGCTAAAGGCATCACCCCACTAATAGTCGGGGCATTAGTTTTTTTTCGAAGAGCATCAACATCCTTTTGTTTTAGGGAATCAAGAAACATTACACTCATTACGTCTGTTGGCCCTTTCGGTTCCTTGCCAGGTCGAATTTCAATAACTTTTGAACCTATAGTTCCTTGTATTTCTCCTAATATTAAATTTTTAGCACCAGCACCAAGAGACATAATAACAATGATGGAAGAAATGCCAATAACAATTCCCAAAATTGTCAGAGCGGAACGCGATTTGTGCGTCTTAAGTCCATTTAGTGCTGTTTTTATACTATATCTTAAAATCATTTTATTTTATGAATGTTTTACAATCCACTCTTCTCTCAAGAACTTTCTTATCACTTTCGATTTCCCCATCAAGTAAACGGATGATTCTCTCAGCGTATTCAGCAGTGTAGGTTTCATGAGTAATTAGAACAACAGTATGTCCCATTTCTTTATTTAATTTTTGAATTATCTCGATAACTGCTTGACCAGATTTAGAATCCAAATTTCCTGTTGGTTCGTCAGCAAAAATCACTTCTGGAGAATTGACTAGGGCTCGAGCGATGGCCACTCTTTGTTTTTCACCACCAGATAATTGTTTAGCTTCATGAAACATTCGATGTTCCAATCCAACCGCAATCACGGCATCTTTGGCTAGTTTCTCCCAATCGCTTTCAGGTTTATCAGAATAAAGTAGTGGCAATTTAACATTTTCTAACACAGTAGCCCGTGGTAAAAGATTAAAAGCTTGAAAAACAAAACCCATTTTTTCATTACGAATCTTGGCAATTTCTTTTTGATTATAAGATTTAATACTTTTACCTAAAAAATTATAAGTACCGTGAGAATAATCATCAAGCAAACCCAGAATTTGAAGTAGAGTGGATTTACCAGAACCAGAAGGACCCATGATAGCTACGAACTCTCCTTTTTTAATTTCAAAAGAGATTTCTTTAAGAGCCTCGGTTTTTACACCATCATTATCGTAGATTTTACCTAATTTTTTTACTTCAAATGTAATCATTATATAGTTGGAATAATAATTCTAGCGCCTTCTTCTAAACCAGAGATAACTTCTATATTTCCATCAGAACCTTTTAGACCAACCTCGATTTCTTTTTCTATAAAATCACTTGGATCATTCTGGTCTAAAACTTTTACTAATTTAACACCATCTTTACTGATTAAATACCGCATTGGAATAGCTAGAACGTTTTTCCTTGAGGCAGTTAAAATATCTATATTGGCGGTCATACCAGATTTTATTCTTGTATCCTCATTATTGAAGCGAATTATAGTCTTATAAGTAGCTACACCTTCAGTAAGAGTCTCGGTTGGATCAATTTGGAAAATAGTGGCTGTAAATTTAACATTCGAGCCATAAGCATCGAGAGTAACCACAGCTTCATTACCTAAGGCGACCTTAGCAATATCCGCCTCGGGAATAAAAGCTTCTATCTCATATTGTCCAGAGGAGATTATGGAAACTACCATTTCTCCCGGTGAAACTATTTGCCCAATTTTAACTTCTTGTTTAGCAACCAAACCGGAAAAAGGAGCATAGAGAGTATTTTTATTTAATTGAGCTAAAGTTACTCCGACGTTTGCTCGAGCTTGAGCTAATTGGGCTTCTTGACCATAGATTTCTTCTGCTGATGAACCCGCTTTTTTAATAGCCAGCTGGTCTTGAGAAATTTTTAAAGCTGAAACACTGGTTTTATAGGTGTCATAACTAGTGGTTAAACTGCTTATAGCTAAATCAATATTAGTTCTGGCAGTAGAAATGTTTGATTTCCAAGTATCAATCTGGGTCTGAGAAATATTTGAATCAGCGTTCAAACCATTCACGGCTGTGGCACACTTATCAAGTAGTGATTTTATTGACGTCATATTTAATTTTGCTGCACTGTAGTATATTTCTAAATCTGAAGTAGTATTTAATTCGGATAACTCCTTGTACCAAGCATAAAGGTCATCGCTTATTGTGTCCTTACCATCCTCAATATCTTCCTGAAGAAAAGAATCTGTTGAAAAAGTTAATCCAGCTCCATATTTAGCAGGGTCAGTAAACAATGAATAAATTTTATTTTTTAAAGCATCGTCAGCTTTGGTATATGAATCTTTCAAAGTATTTATGAGATTGGTTTTAGCCTGAGCTAAATCCAAGGATGACTTCTCTACTTGAGTTTCTTGCAAAGTAATTTCCTCTAGTCTAGTTCCTCGCTTAAGTTCAGATAAACGAACCTCTTCTTTTTGTAGAGCAGCCAAAGTTTGGTCGTATTGAGCCAACAAATCACTATTGGTTAAGGAGACTAACGGTTGGCCGGTCACAACTTTATCACCAACATTAACCTTTATACTTCCCACTGTGCCACTCTTTTCAAAAGCTAAATCAATATTTTGGATAGCTTTTACTCTACCGGTAATACTTACTTCTTCCGAGAGGTTAGTTTTAACAACCTCAATTAACTGGTAGTTAACATTTTCAAAGCTACTCCAAACATAATAAGAAGCAACTAAAATTAAGGTCAAAATAATTACTGACCACCACTTATATTTAACAATAAAATGTTTGCTTTTAGAGTATATATTTTTCATGTTTTTTATGTTTACTTTGTCTTAATATTATCACCGATTATTTTTTTTAACCATTTATCGATTATTTTCTCTACCTGATCTAGTTCCTTGTAATCGACATCTTCAAAAATCCTATTTCTTTGTTTATCTAAAACCTTTTTAGCTTGCTCAAGAAGTTTTTTTCCTTGAGGAGTTAGACTTAATATATATTCTCTTTTTGAGTAACTAGTTTTTTCCCTCACAACCCAACCTTTTTTAATTAGTATCTCAATTTGTCTACTAATAGCAGCCGGGGTAAGTTGCCTAGCATCGGCTATAATTTTTTGAGAAGATTCTGGATGTTTTTGAATAACCAGCAGGAACATAAATTGAGAAAAGGTTACCTGGGGGCAATTTTGAGCGAGTTCCCTTTGTAATGATCGTTCAAGTGCTAACATGAACTGATGAATCTTATAAAAAACTTTCATAATTATATGTTAGCATTGGATAGTTAACTTGTAAAGTATTGAAATAACTCAAAAGTTAAAACTAAAATATCAAAACTAGATGTAAAAAGTCAAAATCAAAGCCACAGGTTTCGCTTCGCGAAATCTGTGGCCATAATTTTATTTTTGAGTTTAACTTTTGAGTTTTGATTTTTTATTTCACTTCCCATCTCGCAAAAATTCCAGCTGGTAACAATCGTCCAGAATTTTCGGCTAAAGTTAGTTCCCCTATTTCAATCTCCCCGCCATATTTTTTAACAATTGGCTCCAAAACATTTTCATAGGCCAAAGCTGAATAGCCGGCTGAGTAACCATTAATAATTATAAACAAAGGATTATCAGAAAGAATTTTTTGACATGATTCCAGTAATGGGATTAGATCTTCTTCAATTTTCCAAATTTCATCTTTAGCTCCCCGACCAAAAGCTGGCGGGTCCATAATAATAGCATCGTATTTACTACCCCGACGAATTTCTCTCTGAACAAAAGCTCTGGCGTCATCTACCAGGAATCTCGCTGGCTTATCTTTGAGACCAGACAACTCCATATTTTTTTGAGCCCAATTTACAGCTGTTTTTGAACCATCAACATGAGTAACCTCTGCCCCACCGAGTAAAGCTGCTAGCGTCGCTCCACCAGTATATCCAAAAAGATTCAGAACTTTTATTGGTCTCTGCGCACTAGAAATTTTTTGTTTGATCCATTTCCAATTGGCTGCCTGCTCAGGAAACAAGCCGGTATGTTTAAAAGAAGTTGGGCGAATTTGAAATTTTAATCCTTCCATCTCGATTTCCCATTCTTTTGGTAATCCCATTTTAATTTTCCAGCCAGACTTCTCTCCAGTGCGATAGAAATAGGCGTCAGCTTTTTTCCAATCTTCAATGGGTAAACTACGAGACCACAGAGCCTGAGGATCTGGACGCGACAAAACAAATTCGCCATAACGCTCCAATTTTTCTCCATCACCACTGTCTATTAACTCATAACCTGCACAAGGCACCACTGTTTCTATCTTTAAATTCTTCATTGTTATCTTATTAAAATACAAATCACTAAAATAAGCAAAGATGCTAGAAAAAGGCTGGCGTAAAGTATCTTCTCCTTGGTGGTCATTTGTGTTTCTAATCTTTCAGTTATTTCACCTATTGGGTAATCTATTTTCGATGGTTCAACTATTTTTTCTTCATCTGGTAAGGTTTTTACTAAGACTGGATCCTTTGCCTCGCCGGCAGGCAGGCCGTCTTCACGAGGATGATAATCAGAATTATCAATTTTCCTTATTTCAACTTTTTCCTCAATAATTTCATTTTCTGGTTTTTTCTCTTCGTTAATTGCTTCTGAAATAACTACTTTCCCTTGTCTTATAACTTCAACTTCACCATTGGCCAGAAAAACTAAAGTTGATGGTGTAGATTCTAGTGTTCCACCATCTTCATAAAAATCAACACCTATACCAAAATAATCTTTGGCTTCGTAAATATTGGTGGCTGGCGTGGCACCTTCAGGATTAGCGCTAGGTGCGACTAATGGTCCAACCTCTTTAATAACCTCGACTAAATCTGGCTTATTTGGAAAACGAAAAGCTAGGGTTTTTTCACCCCGATGCAAATACTGTAATTCATCATACGGAACAGGCAGAATTACACTAATAGCTCCAGGCCAATATTTATTTAAGAATTTTTTTTCGTCTGGAGTAAGATAAACTTTAAATTTTTGTAAATCTTCTAAAGAAGAAATTAAAATAATAAAAGGTTTGCTGGCTGTCCTACCTTTAAGATTATAAATTCTTTCTACAACTTTAGGGCGCAATGCTTGCCCGACAACACCATAGATAGTATCAGTGGGTATGATACCAATTCCCCCAAGTTTCAGATGTTCTAAATTATCAGGCTTCATAACAATTCAAAAAATTCTTCTTATATATGGTCCTCTGTGTCGGCTTCAGCTTCAGCTTTTGTCTTGTGAATTGTACCATCGCGGTGATGTGGTGGCATGTAGATTGTGTAAAGTTTCAAATCTTCAGACGCTGAAGTATTGATAACATTATGATTACTACCGGCTGGCACTACTACAGCAGAACCGTTCTCAATGTTTGATTCAACACCTCCAATAATCACTTTGCCCTTTCCACCATCTACGCGGAAAAACTGATCGGTAGTTTCATGAACTTCCATACCGATTTCCTCCAAAGGTTTAAGTGACATGACCACCAACTGACAATGTTTAGAAGTAAAAAGCACTTCACGGAAA
This sequence comes from Minisyncoccia bacterium, assembly GCA_049287185.1. GTDB lineage: Bacteria > Patescibacteriota > Minisyncoccia > Phycocordibacterales > GWA1-40-21 > JBAWVR01. The sequence goes on along the minus strand of JBAQFI010000014.1, from coordinate 35,386 downwards.
TATTTATTTTCTAAGGTTTTCTTCTCGATGTTTGTGACAAAGCCTGACATATATTTATTTTAGATTACTAATAATTACAGCAATTATAACACATTTTTAAACTTTACTCCTTGAAGGCTTTCGCTACCGCTTTAACTACTTTTTTATCAAATGGTTTTGGTAAAATATTGTCTTTGGTTGGCTTCTTTACACAACTAGCCAGGGCTTCAGCCCCGCGAGCAAACATCGCATCGTTAAATTGTTTAATTTTATTATCAAAAGCTCCACGGAAAATTCCTGGGAAACCTAAAACATTGTTCACTTGATTGGCAAAATCCGAGCGCCCGGTCGCGACAATAAAAGCTCCAGCCAAAATGGCTTCATCAGGCATAATTTCGGGTATTGGATTGGCCATGGCAAAGATTATTGGTTTCTCATTCATACTTTTAACCAGGTCTTTGGTTAAAACTCCAGCCTTACTAACTCCAATAAAAATATCTCGGTTTTTTATTACTTTCTCTAAGTCCCCTTCTACATTTTCATAACTACCAGTTTTAGCTTTAATAAAATTTAACAAATCTTTTTTTTCTGAATTAAGTCCGACTCGATTTTCTGTAATCGATCCCTGACTATCACAAAGAATTATTTTTTTGAATCCGGCTGAAACGAGAATTCTGGCAATGGCTGTGCCCGCCGCTCCAGTTCCGTTAATCAAAATTTTAGCTTCTTCCTTTTTTATTTTTCTCAGCTTAATAGCATTAATAAGTCCGGCCAAAACTACCATGGCTGTACCATGTTGATCATCGTGCATCACTGGAATATCTAATTCTGCTCGCAAACGTCTTTCAATTTCGAAACAGCGCGGTGCCGAAATATCTTCTAAATTTATTCCGCCAAAAACTGGGGCGAGTTGTTTAACCGCTTTGATAATTTCTTCAGTATCTTGGGTATCTAAACAAATCGGAAAGGCATCCACATTACCAAATTCTTTAAATAGCAGAGCCTTGCCTTCCATCACGGGAATCGCACCTTTGGCCCCAAGATTACCTAGTCCTAAAACAGCTGAACCGTCTGAGACTACAGCGATAGTATTTTTTTTAATCGTATAGGTATAGGCGAGTTCTGGTTTTTTGGCAATTTCTAAACATACTTGTCCAACGCCTGGCGTATATGCTAATGATAAGTCATCACGATTTTTAACCCTAACTTTACTACAAACTTCAATCTTACCTCCATGCTTTTTGTGTAGGGCCAAAGATTTTTTGTAAACATTTTTCATATGTAAATTATAGCAAATATTATGCTATTATGGATATAAGATGTTAACCAAAAATCAAATAAAACTTATAAAATCTCTACACGAAAAGAAAAACCGCCAAGAATTGGGGTTGTTTTTAGTGGAAGGAGCTAAAAGCGTGGCTGAACTACTATCTTCCGATTTTAAAATAGAACATTTATTAGTGACCGATGATTTTTATGGTAAAAATCTTGATTTGATTCGCCCGCTAACTGAAATAAAGGGTGTGCCCTTTGAAATTATTACTCAGGAAGATTTAGAGAAATTGAGTACTTTAGAAAGTAACAACGCCGCGCTCGCTGTGGTTAAACAAAAAGAAAATACCGCACCTGTCATTAAAGACGACGAAATTGTTATTGTTCTTGATGATGTTAGAGACCCAGGAAACCTAGGTACAATCATTCGAATTGCCGACTGGTATGGAGTCAAAAATATTATTGTTTCAAAAAATACTGCAGATTTCTATAATAGTAAAACTATTTCGGCATCTATGGGTTCTTTTATTAGAGCGAATATTTTTTATACTGATTTGGCAGATTTTCTTTCAAAAACCAAACTGCCAATTCTCGGTGCTCTCATGTCTGGAGAAAATGTTCACACTTTTAAATTTCCAAAATCCGGTATTTTAGTTATGGGTAACGAATCAAATGGCGTGAGTGCGGAAATCGAAAAATTAATTACCGACAAAATCACTATTCCCCGCTTTGGCCAGGCTGAGTCACTAAATGTCTCAATTGCGACAGCTGTGATTATGGATAATTGGAAGAAATAGAATTTGATATAGAAAAAACGCTCTCAATAAATTGAGAGCGTTTTGTTTTAGATCATTTCACCTCCAGGGTAAAGGCCATTCTCCACGTTTGTGCAAACCATACAAAGCTACCGCTATGCCGGAATACTCTCCGAGTTGTTTACCGAGTTTGCTGGTAGTTAATTCATAACTTCCACGCATTGCCGGAAAAACGAATCTTGGTAAATATTCTCTTACCGGATTCATAAATAATTCTCCGGCTGCGTTGGCTAGTGTGCCGAGAACAATACGCTTTGGACTAAGAGTGTTTATAATACCACCGATAGCCTGCGCATGCCTCAGACACATTTTCTGCCAAATTCCAAGAGAATATGGATCGTTCTCTCTGACTCCTTTTTCCAGGGCAATCAAATCCACTTTGTCCAAACCTCCGGCCAATTGGGCTATGGGGCAATCGGGAAATTTATGCATTTCTTTTTTGATATGGTTGGCAATAGCTAAACCACCGCAAAAAGCTTCGTAACACCCTCGATTGCCACAGCTGCATAACGGGCCATCAATATCAAGAATCACATGACCCATTTCTCCAGCCAAAAGGCTATTACCGATAACCAGTTTGCCATTGGCAATTATTCCACCACCGATACCAGTACTCAAGGTCAAATAGACAATATCTTGACAACCAATTCCAGAACCGAAAAACCATTCAGCCAGAGCCCCAGCGTTAGCATCATTATCAAAAAATGCTTCAACTCCAAAACTTCTGAATAGATAATCCCGAATAGCCACATTCTTCCAGGCTGGCATGTTGCAAGGACTGATCGTGCCTTTCCAAATATCCATCGGAGCTGGTGCCCCAATACCAATCGCCTGCAAATCCAGACCTGAGTAACCATGGTCACTGATCAATTTTTTACCAGCGGCCACGATTTCTGGCAAAACTTCATTAGGTGACCTATCCTTAGAAGTCACCCTGCTACTGCCAATAAGTTCACCATGAGCGGTACCTAGAGATATGGCAATCTTAGTGCCACCGACATCAAAACCAAGATAAACTTTCATACTCATAATCCTTCTCCCCTTTTTTCACAACAAAATTACTTGTTATGTATTGTTTAAATAACTTTAAATTTTCTATTTTTAGCCTAGCATTTATCGATAAAAAAGCAATCGGTGTATTATTTTACAATTCTATTGACTAACCAGGCAAAAGGTTTAATCGCAATTATAAAGACCGCGGCACAAAAAACATTAAATAGTAAATGAATATTTGCGACCTGATGGACGATGTCACCGTCAAGCCAATCGACAACATAATAAAAAATATTAATAATAGGTAAAACAATAATAACGCCTAAAAAGTTAAAGAGAAATTGAGCAACAGCAACTTTTTTTGCTTCTTTACCCATTACCAAGGAAGCAATTAAAACTGTTGTGGTAGTACCAATGTTTGCTCCCAGAATCAAACCGACAGACTGCATCAAATCGAAATGCCCCATGCCCGCCATAACGAGCACTATTCCGGTTACGACACTGCTTGATTGAGATAGAGTTGAAGCAATAATACCAACAAAAATAGCAATGTATAAATTAGAAATTAAAGCAATGTAATCTATAAAGAAAACACTGTCTACTTTGGAAACAAAATAGGAGATTAAATAAATTGAAAAAAATAACAGACCAAAATAAATTATTGGCTTTCCATAATTACGAAATCGTCCACCCCAAAGTAAAAATATAACACCAATAATAATTATTAAAGGTGAGATGCTAGCAAAATTGAAGGCTATTAATTGAGCAGTGATAGTAGTACCAATGTTGGCTCCGAAAATAACACCCAGACTGTTATAAATAGAAATCATTCCAGCATCAGCTAGCGACGCAAGTAAGGTAGTTAGAGCCGAGCTGGATTGTATTATAGCTGAAGTAATAAAACCAAAAATTAGACCCTTAACAGGATTTGAAGTTAATGATGTTAATAATTCCTTTATTTTACTACTGGTATGTTTTCGGATTAGTCTGTCAAAGGATAATATACTAAAAATAAATAGGGCTAATGAACCGACTGCTCCAAAAATTGAAGATAATAAAGCTAGCATAGAAATATTATAGCAAAAAATATAAGAGAAGGGATTGATTTCGGATTACAAGTTTTTGAAATGTGGGTGCCTAGAGAGAATCGACCATTACAGGAGCAGTCCCAATTAAATTTTATTAGGAAAACGAGAGAATCGGTCACGGCTTTTTTCTTCACCGTCGTTCAGAAAAAGTCGCGACCCCGACTCACATGATTTTCTACTGAAAATCATTGGCTCCGTCTTTCGATTCTCCACGCAAACAAATACTTTTGTTTGCTTAGGCACCCATGACAAAAACGGCTTACGCCGCTTTTTTCATGGGTGCCTAGAGAGAATCGGTCACGAGTTACTAAGTCTTTTAAAAATATGAATTTCTAAAAGCCTAAGTACTCTCGACCCCGACTCGGCCACAGTCTCACTACGTTCGACTGGCTTCGCGGCCTCCGTCTTTCGATTCTCTCTAGGTACTACAAAAATATAATCGCTAAACACTATTGTGTTTAGCTCGTTATTTTTGGGTGCCTAGAGAGAATCGAACTCTCGATACCGGTTCCACAAACCGGAGTTTTACCACTAAACTATAGGCACCATTAGTTCTGCTAGATTAACAGATATTGCATCCTAGTAATTTGGATGCTCCTCATTTATACCAGACTTATAGGCCTTTTGTCTACCTAAAGCAAACAAAAATGAGGATAAACGATTTAAATAAATTAAAGTATTTTTTTCCACTTGAACTTTTCCTTCATCGAAAACTGCGACCGCTCTCCTTTCAGCTTTGCGAGCTAGTGTTCGAGCATAATCTATATGTGCGGTTACCTCATCACTACCTGGAATAATAAAATTTTTAATGGGTGGAATTTCTTTTTCAATTCCTCCAATTATATTTTCTAACCACTCTACCCTCTCTAGATTAATATGTTTATCAGCACCAGCCAAACTAGCCTGAATAATAAATAAATCATTTTGCACCAGTAAAATTTGTTTTGCTAAATCGTTATTTTCTTCACCACTGGCTTTGGTACGACAAATTCCTAAAAAAGAATTTAGTTCATCAAGCGTGCCTAGAGCCTCAGCAATAATAGAGCTTTTTGATAAGCGCTGATCACAATGAAATAAAGTGGTTTTACCATCATCACCTTTTCGAGTATACATGTCACAAATTATACATCAGAAAAAATACAAAAGAAAAAGTCCGCATCTTTAGATGTGGACTTTTGTTAATCAAAAATTAAGAGCGTAAACCTCATAGTTTGACTTCGCTCGGACGTGATGTAAGAGAGTACTCTTCCATCCGCTCCTCGCTAGTCAAAATAAATTAAAGTGACTGACCGGCCAATACTTTATTGGCGATTTTTTTCAAGGTGTCCCCAACAATCGGGTCACCTTTTTTTTCTGACACCAAAGCATCAAAGATTCCCAGCCTTATAAGCCTAGTCCAATTCCTCGGACTAATCTTACCCTCGTATCCAGTTTTTTCGCGAACTAAATCTCGCACCGAACACGTGCAACTGATGCACTTTTCGCATTGTTTCTTGGTACATTGCATTCTTAGCATGTCTTCCCCCTTTTTTGATTTATTTTGATTTTAGCTTAGTATTTAAGCCACTTAAAGAACAAAACCGCTTCTGGCGGTTACATGTATAATCTAGCATAGTATTGTTTGTTTGTAAAGGGGTAAGATGAAATAGTGTTGCACGGGAGAGGAATCTTGGTCATTACATGACCAGTATCCTGTTTGGATTTTTTCTTCGCTTAAGAAAGCTCGATAAAATACTCAAACAGGCTTCAAGTCCTCTCTCGCAAGCCATCCCCATGGCTTGCTCCGCGCAGAAAAAATACCCTTCTTAGGGTATTTTTTGTGCACGGGAGAGGACTTGAACCTCCATGCCCTTGCGGGCGCTGCCACCTCAAGGCAGATCGTCTACCAGTTTCGACACCCGTGCATTAACTCCTATTAAACCGAGCTACTTGGCAATATTACCTAATATTTTTCTAATTTTCAACTTCTTCCTATCTAGACAGATTAAATCACCTTTATAATAAATTTTTTTTAATAATTTTAGAGAATCAGATTTGGCATATTTTAATTGATAACAAGAATTATTTCCGCCCTTTGTTATATGTCCCTTAATATTTATCCTTCTAAATATTTCATCTTGTAGCCATAAAATGTGTTTTTGACTGGCCGATACGAATTCAGTGTAAAACATAAAACTAGATTTCCAGCGTTTATCCCAATATGAATAGAAACAACCATCCCCATCAAAGCATCCCCTCAAGAAATCAAAAAAATATTTGCTTGGCAGTTTAATACTACCGATAGTTTTAGACTTATTAGGTTTTAGTCCAATCGAATTGAGAAACGAATAGAAATTAACGTCTCCAAACTGAATTACAAAGTATTTTTTATGTTTAACGTGGCCATTTGATTTTTTTCCAATATTGCATTCTATTTCTAGTGCCTTCATAAAATTTGCTATCTGTTCGATATCCTTAGAAGTAAAATTAATATGGCGTCCATCTGGAGATAAATTACCATCAGTAGCAATCAGTCCCATTGCATAAGCAAAATTACCGGACCACTTAATTTTTACTTTATTCTTTGGCTTTGTTCCCCTCTTTCCCATTACCTTATTTTATCATATATATAATTAGTGCTCAAGGATATAGCGTATACCAATTAGTATTAAACAAAAAAACCGCGATGAGCGGTTTTTTTAATTTTATTCAGCTTTCTTATCAGCAACTTTATCTTCCTTAACTTCGTTGGTACCCATAATCTTGCGCATGTGACGTTTGATTTCTTTGGTAGCTTTGTCACGAATGTAATAAAGTTTTGCACGACGAACTTTTGAACGGCGGATGATGTCAATTTTATCAACATTAGGAGAATACAATGGGAAAATCTTTTCTACACCAATACCATCAATAACTTTACGAACGGTGAAAGTTCCACCAGCTTCAGTACCATGTTTACGAGCTAAAACAATTCCTTCAAAAGCCTGCAAACGAGACTTATCTCCTTCAATAATTTTTTGCCAAACACAAATAGTATCGCCTGCGCGAATATCCATTTTCTTTCTTTCTTCAATATTTACTGGTGACATCTTGATTTCCATAATGTGGACAATTTAGCACAGGTTTCTAATAAAAGCAAACGTTATATCTACTTAATTAGGCCGATTTTCTTGGCCGCTATTTTAAAGTCTTCTGGATCAGGTGCCTTCACTGTAATCTCCTTACCTTGGCGATCAATAAAATTTATAGCGTATGAATGTAGGGCAACTCGTTTGAATCCGAGGGCTTTTCTGTATTTTGGAGCATAAAGAGCATCGCCAATAATCGGATGGTTTACAGCCTTAAAATGGACACGAATCTGGTGTGTTCGTCCGGTTCTAGGCATAGCAGAAACAAATGAATAACCCTTGCCACGGAATAAGACATTATACTCGGTTAAGGCTTCACGAATCTCACCACGAGCTCCACGCTGAGCGGAATAAAGACGAAAATCAGTACTACTTCTGCCGATTGGACGGTTTATTTTACCATCATCTTCTTTTACTTCTCCCCAAACAAAAGCATGATAAACTTTTTTCATCTCGCGATTTTGAAATTTATCTTTATAAAATTCAAAACCAGCTTTAGTCTTGGCTACAATCATGACTCCGGAAGTTTCTTTATCTAAGCGATGAACAATACCAGGACGAATAATCACTGTTCCATCTGTTAAAGTTATTGGCTCCCCCACTTTTTTAGTAGCGGGAAATTTCTGTAATACCCAATCCACTAAAGTTTTTTCCCCGCCCGAATGACCAGAATCATTCGGTCGGGCGGGTTTAGATTTTCCATCAGGGTGCACCATTAAACCGGCTGGTTTGTTGATGATAGCTATATCTTTGTCTTCATAGAGGATTGGGATTTTCATAGTGTGATTATAGACTAGCATGAAAATTAGTATTTAGTATAGGGTATTATGTATATAGTATAAGAAAAATTATCAGTACGTAGGTAGAGGAATTTCGACCGTTACACGGTCAGGTCACATATAATTTTCTATTGAAAATTTACGCGACCCCGACTCGGCTCGTCAGCCTCCGTCTTTGAATTACTCTAAGTATTCGCAATTCAACCCCTCTGGATTTTTTCTTCGCTAGTCAGCTAGAAAAAATACTCAATCGGACTTCGAATCCTCACGTAAGGTCTCTCCAGACCTTACTTACCGCCCACAAAAAAACTACTTCGTATTTTTTGTGGGCGGTAGAGGATTCGAACCTCTGACATCAACAACGTCAATGTTGCGCTCTACCAACTGAGCTAACCGCCCATATAGGAAAAATATAGCTTAAATTACTTCAATAATCAAGAAAGCTTCCCTTCCTTTTTACTTATTGCTACAATCTATTTTATGGAAAATACACAAAAAATAACAAACCTGACTGCATTTTTGATGATTGCTTTTGCAATGATAATTGACCTGACACAATTAATTTTAACGACCTTTATATTAGGAACATATGTTGTGCCCATAATCACTCTGATTACAACAATTATTTTCTGGATTTGGTTTAGTCTATTAAAAATACCTCTGACCCATCATCCTAAACAATTGGCGACTATATCAGTCAGTTCTCTTGGGGAGTTAATTCCTCTTGTTGATGTTTTACCACTTTGGACGATTGGAACGATAATTATGGTGGTAATGATGAAGAAAAAATAGGGCTCGACAGGAATCTGTCACAGATATTTTACTCGTCGTCACTCAAAGAATTAAGACGGCAGGGCCATGAGTACATTTATCGAAACTTACAGCTTCAGTACCCCCATTGGGTATTTTGTTTCGAAGGACTCACAAAATACACTCAATGGGGCTTCGATTCCTGCACGAAGCCGTCTCCACGGCTTCTCGAGGGCAGGCAAATTAAAACCGCTTTTAGCGGTTTTAATTTTTGCGCCCTCGGCAGGAATCGAACCCACATCAAAGCCTTAGAAGAGCTCTGCTTTATCCATTAAGCTACGAGGGCGAGCGCTAAAAATATAACATTATCAGAGAGATGGGTCAATCAATAAATGACTCGCTTTTACCCAATTATCACTAATTTTTACTTGTTCATCAAAATGATTGATGATTTTTTCTAAGAGGTTTTTATCAATCATTTCAAAATTACCGAGTGTTTCAGGTCTTGGGATCGTAATTTCTTGATTATTAATTATTGTCCAAAAATAAATTGCTAAAATTATTATGGCAATATTTAATATAATGCTTGTAAAAATAACAATCAACCAATTGTCAAAAATTTTCTTATAACCAGTTTTATGGGTGGTTAAAATTTGATATAAATTTTGTTTATTATTTTTAAAAATCATATTATTTCTTTTTAAAAGCAGTTATATCTATTTGCTGACTCCATATTGGGGATCCCTTTTTATCTGTACTCTTACTTAGATTTACTCTGTCAATTGCAATACGATATGGCATAGCTTCAAGAAGTGTCCAGAAACCAACAACTTCAGACCAAGTACCAGATGATTTCAGTCGCACATGGACTAATTCGGCAGAAATAGATGAAGATGAATTTTGATAGTTTTCAAAAGTAGCCGACTCAATATTCAAAATAACTCCAGCCTTGTCCCCCATTGTCTTTAAATTATTAACGAAATCAACCTCTCCTTCCTTCCCAATGAAAAAATTGTCTAATAATTGACGATCTTCTTTGGTAGTTTGAATCGAGGCTTGAATCATCGTTTTTTCAGCTTCCTTGGTAATCTCAATATCAATATTTGAAATAATTTTTTCGCTATTATTACCATATGAATTAATTGACCAAACAAGGTAGCCATCTAAAATGAAAATTAGTGTCATCAAACCAACAACTATTAATATTTTTTTTCTTGTTCCAAACATTATGGTTTATAATTTAAACTAACAGAGAAATCTATATTGGTATCCTTGGTGTAATATGAAATTCGCGAAAATTCTACATTGGTAAAAGTTTTTTCCATTTGTAGGGTTTGAATATATTTTTGGAGGCTTTCCCTATTAAGAGCAATGCCTCGAAGAAAGAATTTACCAGCTGGAACTGGATCTTTTGCCCAAGACAAATTATTTAGAGAAATACCAGTTCCTTTTAAGTCGATTATTTCGAGTAATTTGTTTCTAATCGGTAGATCTGCTAACTCTGGCGCCAAAATCTCAGTTGTGTCCTTAAAATTTTTCACTACTTCAAGCATTTGTGTTTCATTACGTAAGCTATTATTTTTCTTTAAGACATTTAACTGCTCAGTTAAAGCATCCGCCCGCAAAGATGAAAAATAATAAAAAGGTATTAAAGACAAGAAGAGAGTGATTGAAGTACCTAGCAAAAGAATGACAATAATAAAAATCAATCTTAGGGAATATTCTCTTTTAACTTCTTGTTCATATTTTTTTGTTAATAAAGAAAACATAGTTTATTTAATTAGAACAGCACCAACGGCTGCGGCATAGTCTAGTGACTCAGTAAAATCAACTTTAGGTGTATATTCATCTAAGGAAAAAGCATTTATCCAAACATTAGCTAATTTAACATCTTTTTTAAGCGACAAATAAAAATATCTTTCAAAGCCCGCGATGGAAGAATTGTGTCCACACAAGATTATTCTTTTAATTTTTGACTCGGATAGTGGAATGCTTTTATTTTTACTCCAGAAAGAATAAAAACGCTCAACTTCATCCTTGATTGCTGAAACAAAATTTATTAATGATGGAAAAACCTTCATACTATCAAAGCCTTCTTGATATAAATGATCTTCTTTTATTTTTTTAGCCTCTTTGATTGTTGCGTTAATATGACGTGAAACTGACTCATCGATAGCTTTTCCTCCAATTGCCGCGGTGGAGGTAAATTGGACAATCCCATCATCAACAATAGAAATTGTTGTGGCATGCTCTTTTATATTAACTAAAATATAAGTATCTTTGTCATCATTTGGTACAACGGCTCTGGCTACTAATTTTGACTCCACTCCAAAACCCACGGGTAAAAAACCGGCTGTTTTAAAAGCTTCGCTATAACTCTCAATAATATGTGAGGCTACAGCAGAAACACTGACTTCCAAAATTGTTTCATCTTGGGAGAATTTAATTATTTCGTAATCAAAAACCAAATCCTTAACCGGTAGCGGAACATTCTCTTCTAGTCTAAATTCAATGCTTTGACGAACTTCCTCCTGAGTTTTTATATTACCAGGAATTTGCATCTGAAAAACGTAGGTTTCTTCTTCTGGCAAGGAAACTTTGACAAATTGAGCTTTAGTCTCGGTCTGTATTTCTTTTAAAATAGCAATGAGATTTACTGGTTTTTTTATTTCACCGTTAATAATAATTCCATCAGCTAAATCTCTTTTTCCAAAAATACTGAGAGTATTCTTTGAATCATTACTCTTTAGACCAACATAATGAATTGACGTATCGGAAATACTGACACCAAGTGGCGTCATAGTTAGAAAAGTAGGCGGAGTTAAAAAACTAGAAAAAGAATTCATGGAAATAATGTTCCACTATATTATAACTCCTTTCGACGATTTTTCCAAAGCTCAAGAACGGCTGGGATAAAAGATACTATGATAATAATGATAACGATTAATAGGATATATTTTTCGGCGTTGGGGATTAGTTGACCGAAGAAAAAACCCAAAAGAATGAGACCAAAAGACCATAAAAAGCCACCGAAAATATTATAGGAGAGAAAAGTCTTATAACTCATTTTACCGATACCCGCTAAAATAGGCATAAAAGTTCTAACAATCGGCACAAAACGAGCCAAAACCACAGCTTTCGGGCCGTATTTTACAAAGAATTGTTCAGTCTGGGTTAAGTATTTTTTCTTAAAAAAGATTGATTCATCATGTTGAAAAAATCTTCTACCAACTCGAAAACCGAAGGAATACCCTACTGTATCCCCTAAGACGGCGGCACAAAAAACAAAAACCAACAAATAGTTTAGAGAGAGAATATCCTGTGAAGCTAGAACTCCAGCCACAAATAATAAAGAATCACCTGGCAAGAAGAAACCAAAAAATAATCCCGTTTCAGCAAAAACGATGGCGATAATTCCTAAAAATCCTAAAGTTTGGATTAGTAACATGGGATCGAGAATGTGTTTAATTAAATCAAGCATTTTAATATCAATATTTTATGTCTGTCATTCCCGCGAAGGCGGGAATCCAGTCTTTTTTACTTTTTTAAATTAATTCTGGGTTCCCGCCTTCGCGGGAATGACAGAAGAAGAATTATCTAGCCTGAGCGCCAGGAGCTATCTCTTCTCCCATTCTAAATAGTGAAAAAGGTTCACCATTTTCTCCCCCAACGGCCAAAATCATTCCATTGCTTTGATATCCTCTAATCATTCTTGGTTCCAAATTTGTGACAAAAGCACACTGAGTTCCAATTAATTTTTCTGGTTCTGGGAAAAAAGCGGAAATACCGGAAACAATCTGACGAATGTCTCGCTCAGGTGTGGTGACAACAGGAATAGCATTTTCAATTGGCTTTTCTTCTGATTCACCTTCTTTTACCTTTGGTTCCTCGACAACTGGTAATGCCTTGTTACCAAAATCAACTTTTAATATTAAAAGTTTGTCAGCATTAGGCATCTTTTCTGCACTAATAATTTTACCGATGGTTATTTCTACTTTTTTAAATTCGTCGTAGTTAATCATATTATTTTTTTAAGTTAATTTTATCTAAATAAGACTGCAAGATGATTGAAGCCGCTGAAGCATCTAACATTTTAGTTTTACCAAAAATATTTTCTACTTGATGACTGGTTAGATATTCCAACTCATATTCTATAGGTAGCCCAGTTTCTTCCCATAAATCTATTTTAAAGGGTTCAACGTCTTTCATTATTTTATTTGGCTGACCTTGAAAATTATTTGACTCGCCCAAGACAATCATCCCGATTTTTTGTTCATCACAATATTTCTTTATTCTTGCCAATAATTTGGCATCATTTGTCAAAACATCCTTAGGAAAGGCCATTTTTCCGTCCTCATCAGAAATTGCAATCCCTACCCTTTTCTTACCATAATCTATTCCCATATATCGCATACAAACATATTATCACAGAATTATAAAAGTGTTATAATTAATGTAGTCAATTATTAATTAATTCACCCGCAAAAATTTTGACTGAAAAATCTCTGATTTTTAACTAGTCAAAACTTTAACGGGTAAAAAAATATGCCACTAGCTGATTATATGTTTAGACCTGGAGAAATGAGTCCTTTGATGATAGTTATTATCATTGCTTTAACAATCTGGTCATTAACTTGGAAAGGACTCGCTCTTTGGAAATCTTCTCACAATGAAAGTAGAATTTGGTTTGTTATTCTTCTCGTTATTAATACTTTCGGTATTTTAGAACTAATTTATTACTACTTATTAGATAAGGGTGATGATGAAGTTTGTGTTTGTGATACCAAGTGTGTTTGTGTGAGTGAGACGGAAGAGAAGAAATAATAAACAATAAAAAAACCGCCCTCAGGCGGTTTTTTTATTGTGCGAATGACATGGGATGAAGTTGGAGTAATCTTAACTTATAAATATAATATTGATATAATTTCCAAATGATTGGACCAGGAGAAATAATGACGGTTTCTACAATTATTTGTTTTATTTTAATGTATTACAAATTATCAAAAGTTCCTAGTGGTCAAGTATCTCAAGAACCCCTTACTAAAGTCGAAAAAATATATGTGTGGATAATCTGTCTTTTTAATCCAATATTAGGTGGAGCAATTCTGTATTATGGATGGAAGAATAGATTACCAGCAAAAGCAAGGAAATCAAATATGATTTCATTTTGGTCTGCACTAATTGAAATAATTATCATTTTAATTGCTTTTTTCCTGAAATAAATTTTGTAATATCTTTCTAAATGTAAAATACCCAGCAACTTACAGTTGTTGGGTATTGTTGCGGAGAAGGCTGTTCGGTCACCTCAAAAATATGTCGTCACATATTTTTTCCTCGACCCCGGAATTTTGATTTTGTTTACTAACAAAATATCAAAATTCCTTTCGAATCTCGACGTAATGTGTTCAAACACATTACTCCTTCTCCACAACAAAAATAACGCTTTCGCGTTATTTTATCGTTGCGGAGAAGGCGAGATTCGAACTCGCGACCCGGTTGCCCAGGTTCCGGTTTTCAAGACCGGTGCATTAGACCACTCTGCCACCTCTCCATATTCTAGCGCTTTCAATAGTCGCATAATTTTGATATTTTTTCAAGTAAAAAAAGTATGCTATAATTTTAGGCATGAATGTTTCACATTTGAAATGGCAAGCATTAGAACATGAACATAAAATAAGAAGTGTGGATTGGTTTTGGGCAGTCGGGCTCATTACCCTCTTTATTGTTATCTTTGCGATACTTATTGATAATTATCTTTTTGCTGTTTTTATTTTTCTAGCTGGTTTAATTTTAATTTTTAGAGGAAATGTTAAACCTCGAATGATTAATTGTGAAATTACTAACCGCGGTATCATTTTAGGAGAACATCTTTTACCATACGACAATTTAGAAGCTTTTTTTGTAGAAATTGATCATACTGAAAACCAGAAACACAAAATTTTGATTAGATCCCAAAAGTTGTTATCACCCTTGATTATTGTGCCAGCTGACGGACAAGATCCAGAGTTAATTCACCTTTCATTACTTAAGAAATTAAAAGAGGATAAAATGGAGGAATCTGTCTGGGTAAAACTGGCCGAGATATTGGGTTTTTAAAAAAAGTGTGCTATAGTCTTCCCGTTCATCTCCTCATCGTTCAATGGATAGGACATGAGTTTGCGGAACTCAAAATCTTGGTTCGATTCCAAGTGGGGGGACAAGTCAGTAGAACTTATAACATTAGCAAAATCACTGGGTTTATTAGTATTTTGGCTTTTTTGATATGCCTTCTCAAGTTTGATTAATTGGCTAAATAATATAGAGGGAATGGAATTTATTATAATACCTTCAGATACTTCAAACCTTTCCCAAAAGAAACCCAGAAATAACCTTTTTAGCTCAGGTAAAGCCTTTTGATATGTTTCAAAAATATTCTTAGTTAGCCCAATTATTTCCCTTGTCATATCAACATTTATCTCCTTACCCTTCTGAACTTCAACTATCCTATTATCAATTAGGTCAATTTCTTTTTTAATTTCCTCTCGGATCCTTTTGAAGTCCTCGTCTTTTAAGGTGCCTGATAGTAATTTGGTTTCCGCTACCTTTAATTTGGCTTCGAAGGCACTTTTTTGATTAATCAAACCCTGTCTCTTGCTTTCATACACCTCTCTTCGTTCATAGAAGATGTTTTTTGCCTTACTAATAACTAATTCAATAAAATCTGGGCTGAACTCAAGGTCCTTAAACTTTTCAGCGATAGCATTTTCAAGTTTTACCTGTTCGGAGAATTTACCGCAACCATTAACCGTACAGTGATAGTAAGCAATCTTTTTGTTTAAATGCCATTCAGCCGTATATCTAGAATTATGTTTATGGCACCTAAGGAATCCACTAAGCAACCATTTGTACTTTCGCCGCCGACAAGAATGCTTATTGTGGGAATTCAAAACACTTTGAACTTGATCAAATACCACTCTTTCAATTAAGGGCTCATGCTTAGCTTTAGGAATATGTATTTCTCCCCAGTTTATCTCTCCAATATAGAATCGATTTTTTAACATCATATAGATTTTGGAGTCCGATACTTTCTTTCCACCTCTACTCCTAAATCCTTTATCGTAGACAATATCGCTGACTTCAACCGCATTGTGTTCGCCAGTGGCATACAGTCTAAAAATTTCCCTAACAAAGACCGCTGCTTTTTCATCAATAATAATTGTTTTTCTAGCAAATCTTTCCGACTTATTTAAGTCTTGGACATTCTTGTAGCCGACAGGAGCCTTACTGGGGTAATAACCAGCTTTAGCTTTTTCATGCATTGTCGATTTAACTTTTTCTGCTGTATTCAATCTTTGAAACTGGTTCATTGTTGCCATCATTAAATCCATAGTTATGGAAGTGGCTGAACTATCTAATGTTGGTTGATTTATTGATCTTAACAACACTTTATTCTTTCTAAAGAGGTCAGTAAGATATATATGGTCGGCTACATTTCTGGAAAGCCTGTCGGTATTTACCAAATAGATAGCATTTATTTTTTTCTCATTCACTAACCTTAAAATATTTTTCATTCCCTCTCGATTAATATTTTTTCCACTCTTACCTTCATCTTTTATTACTTCAATAACGGAATATCCCTCCTCTTCAGCTTTTCTTCGACAAGTAAGTTCCTGCGATTCAATAGACAAACCTTCCTTGGCTTGTTCGTCCGTGGAAACTCTACAATATATAACTGCAACTTTATTTTGATTCATAATTTAATTTTAATTATCCTTTTTTAATAAATTCATATCAACAGGGTTATGCACTTTAACTTCAATCTTTTCACTTTTTAGTGTAGAATTTGCGTTTAATACATAAGAATGTTTATTATGAGGTCCTATCTTTTTAATAATTTTCTCTGACAATTCAAGTTCTTTTAGTGAAAGATTAATTATTACTGGCTTGTATTGTTCAGAAAATTCTTTAATTATTTCTTCACGTGTCATTTCTTTTTTGTCTTCTAATAGCTCAGCAATAATAATCTTTACTTCATAGGTGTCCTTACTTCCAAAATCACTTTTACCAGCATATACAAGCTCCATAGACTCTTCAGTTTTATTTATCTGAACCTTAAAAGGTTCCATTTCTTCTCCGGTTCTTAGTTTCGATTGGGTGATGTACAGAGAATCCTTTTCTGGCTTGGTTACTTGTAGAAGACAATCAAGACCGGCAAAAATATCTGACGAACCACGTACGCTATTGGTTGTGCTTTGTGTATTTAGACTTTCCTTACGGTTATGATGTAGAAAAATAATTGTGGCACCCAAAGTTGTTACTTTTCTAAAGGCAGTCATTAGCTTGTTAATGTATCGTGACTCATTCTCATCTCCTGAATGAATCCGCACGAGAGAATCTAATATCACCAAACTAATTTTTTGTTCACTTACTGTCTTTAATAACTCCTGGAAGTCTTTATCCTTATCAATCTGAAACTCACCCTCTCCTACATGGTATAGAATTTCTTCCTTTTCAAATCCGAGCATTTTGAGCCGTTTTTGAATGTGGCGTAAATTATTATCTCTATCGATAATAAGTACTCGACCCTGACTAGTCTTAAATTTTCCTAAGAAATCCGTGCCCTTAGCGATACATTTGGCAATATCTAGCACAAGCCATGTTTTGAATGATTTTGGTGCTCCCGTAATGGCAGTAATTGATTCTTGGGGTATTAATTCAGCCACAGTCCATAATTCAGGACCAAAGTCGTGCTTCAATATCTGTTCAACAGAGACAAGCGAGTTAGTCTTACTTTCTAGGTCTTTTGTCATTCCTTCGATTATTTTTGCAATTTCCATATACTTTTTTATTAGTTTTCAGTTTCTAATACCCCAGGGTTTAAAAAACTAAAAACTAAATTAACCTGCTAATTAGCGTGTTTCCCTTTAAGAGTATATGTGAGGGTAAAATCGCTGGTTTTACAATCATACAAAATAGTAAAATTTGAATCCTCATGAACTCTCTTAGAATCTATCGTTCTACCCCGTAATATTTCTCTCGCAGCATCATCCATATCGAACCAAAGCATCCACTCAGTATCTGATAAACACCCATTCTTAGTTATATTTTTTTTTAACATATTTGTAAATTAATTAGTGATTTGGGAGTCTTTGTTTTTTCTCTCAAATTGTTGGTCAAATAAAGAAACAAAAATTGAAGCGAGCGATTCGGCCGCATCGCTTATTATCTCTTCTTCTTTTTTTATTTCTTCTTTTGAATCCATAATAAAGCCCCAAAGGTGATGTTGGGGCTTTGTTAAAAAGCATCACCCAGAATCACTTTGACTCTGGGCTCAATATAAAACTAGTATTTAAATCATCGTGACATCCTCTTGTTAAAAAAGTGTCACGGTACTAGTTGATATAAAGTGACATTTTTTTGTTATATCTTTCTATAATCTTTTTTACATTTGCTTCCTTTAAATTAAATTTCTTGCCAATCTCTTTACTTGTTATACTTTTTTCTTTTTTTATATCAATATCATGGGGATTTAAAGATACTGTATGTTTAAATGAAGTTTCAGAGCAACGTCCTTTTTCCACCTCTTTTTTTAAAAATTTTAAGTAGTCTGTATATTCTATCGTTGTTTTTGAACGTTTTCTTTCAGATGCATCATTATATAATCTAAGATCACGAGTTATATCATTAACAAACTTAAGTTTATCTTTTATATATTTTGGAAAAGCCTTTTTTCCCATACTCTCAACTAGACTAAGTGCTTTTTTCTTTTCATTAGTAGAGAGAGGTTTATATATATTAAGAGTAATATACTGTGTGCCTCTGTCCATTTTTTTTATTAAATCATATTTAGGATCAATTGGATGAAAATTTATAGAAAAGTTTTTCTTTGGCGCGTCTATATCTCTGTACAATATATAGTTCCAATAATAAGGAAGAAAATGTAGTGGTAAATTAACTAAAGGTAATATTTTCTCTTTAAAGTCTTTAGTCATTTCATCTTTAATAAATAGTAGGTCTTTTCTACTTTTGTCGTCGAGTTTATTTAAAAATTTAGTGTCTATAATAATATTTCCATCTGGTGTCCATATATAAGGTTTCTCCTTCCTCATTTTTTTAGAGCTCAAAAATCTGTATTTTTTATCGAAATCATTAATTATATTTTTATGGGTTTGTAGTAGTTTATTGTATACCGCCAATATAAGACCCAAATTCGCCAAATACGGTTTTATCTCACCTTTTTGTTTCTTGCTAATTTTAACCATAATATATAGTATTTCACTAATTCTCATACAACTCAATGCAGTTGGTAACTTATTTATTGCAGAAAGCCCTGTAAATGTTAATATTAATGGACAACTGAATATTCCGTAGGACCTAACCCATTAGCTTTTGCTGGTGGCACGGTCAATAATCGCACGATACAGAAAACCCTCATATTAGGGCGTATCGTGCGTTGTATTGGGAAACTGATACATAGGCTTAAAAACCTTCCTAGTGTGAGGATTTTTCGTGCCTTACTACTAGGTCGTTTAGATACGACCAAATGCTTCAAGAATTAGAAAGAATAATAAAGGAGATCCTAGGCAATCAGGACAAAATATTATCCAATATAAATTGTGAGAGTATTTGCATTTATTTATTTTTAAAAAATGAACACGAAAAAGATAACATTAAAAACAATACATTATTCCAATTTGTTTTCAGGTCCTATTATAAATTAGATAACGCTGGGTTAGGTGACGATATAAAAGATTTTTACTTTAAATTATTAACTAAAAAGAAAAACGATTTAGGGTCTATTTTATTAGAGTTATATAAATTTCCCAACCGGAAAGGTCAAAATACAATTCAATTTAGCTTCGCCACTAAACTATTACACACACTGGATAATAATAATCCTATTTTTGATGCAGAAGTCTCAGATGTAATTCACAAAAAAAGAACTGGCGAAACTAAGAGAGAAAAGGTCAAATCCTGCATAGAAATATATGAATATTTAAAGCAGATGTACTCAAATTTATTAAAGGATAGTAAGGTTAAAAAAGTAATTTTAAAGTTTAGAAAAAGGTTTAATGTAAGTGAATCAAAAATATCTGATATTAAAGCATTAGATTTTATTATTTGGTCATTAGGTAAGGTAAAACGTAAATAGGTTTTAATAATTTAATAAAAAACATTATGATATACACCATCCTCATTACAATAATAGTTTTAATAATCGTTTTCTACTTCAAACTGAAGAGTTATATAGCGCTTGAAATGATTAGACAGCACAATGGCATATTACTTGAGACAAAAAGGCTCGCGGAAGATATATACAGGGATATGCCAAAGAATGTTAGTTTAACGGCGGATTATTTTGTTGATAATGCTGATAAAAATGCTAACGATAGACTTATATAGACCACCTAAAAAAGTATAATAAAAAATATGATAAAAAAAATTAAAAACCCTCTCTCTTTTGTGAAGGAAAATCTCTTTAAAAAAGGTGCCATTTGCATCATAATATTTTTACTAGTAATAGTTGCCCTGTTTATTTATTTCAATAGTCAAAAATCTTTACAGAAGAATATTACTATTGAGGAATGCCAAAATGCAGGATTTGAATGGAGTAAAATGTATACACTCACAGAAACACAAAAAGATGTATATGAAAATCTTTTGATAAGCAGTGATGTGTATTTGAAGGAAATCAATGAGATTTGTCCAGATCATTATAAAACATGTCTGTCTAATTTATTTAATAAAAATGAATTAGCTTCAAATCAACAATTTGAAAAACTTATCAAGGATTTAAATAATACGAAAATAACGAGAGAAAATTTAGATTATTTTGCTCCCACAGCGGAATACGATTATATAATTGATAATCTTAAAAAATATAAGGATTCATGGAGTACACACAGAAAGGTTGCTTGCGAACTTCAAAATATAGGTAGTCTTTCAGGTTCTGGTTATGAAGATTTTATTAAGATTTGTATTTTAAATGAAATTCAAAAATTTTCATTACAGTTAAGCGAGATAGATAAAGATTATAATTGGATACCTAAGGAATAAATTAAAAGTACTGAATAAGCTAAACAGCAATAGGTAACTAACATCGTTTCTAAGCGTCTAAACGCCCTAATTTGACGTTCTTTATGTGCTATCTGGTGGATAACGTAGCAAGTTAGAATTTCATACCTTTTCCCGCCTTTTTGAATAGATATAAAATCCATGATTTTCCATGATTTTTTCTACTCTACTTTTAATCTGACTAAAACAATAATTTGCTTTAATTCTAGGTAAAGGTAAACTTGGAATTATAGTTGATATCCTTTTATTATGGTGTATTAAATGGATATTATCAATTATATATGCCAAATTATACTTCAACAATTAACGAGGTTCTTGATAGAAGAAATATCCAACGTGCTTGGCGTTGGATTAAAAGTAACCCTGATAGGAGATATAAAGGGTATTTTCGTGATCTTTACTCTAATTATCTTTTAATAGAAGATTACATCATTAAGGATTTATCAGAACAAATCCAGAAAAATATTTACGAGCCAAGCCATGGATGTAAAATTTTTATACCTAAACCATCGGGGGTTCTTCGTCCATACACACTACTTACTATTGAAGATCAGATTATTTATCAGGCAATGACTAATGTTATTGCCGAACATCTTTTTCCAAAAATCAAATCTAACTATTATGTGAAAAATTTTGGTAATCTTTATGCTGGTAAAAGTAGCGTTTGGTTTTATAGAAAATGGTCTGATGGATATCAGCAGTTTAATGAGATGGCGAGAGAATCTTTTAAAAAAGGACTAGTGTATACAGCTAGCTTTGATTTAACCGCCTGTTACGACAGTATTGATCATAAAGTATTACGTCATTTTCTAAAGGAAATAAATTGCGATAATGAATTCATTGATTTACTAACGAACTGTTTAAGTAAGTGGACTGGAAACGAATCAACTCAAATCTATCATAATCACGGTATTCCTCAAGGTCCATTAAGTTCAGGAATTCTATCAGAAGTCGTATTAAAATATTTTGATGTCGGTTATGGTAGCCGACCACACATACGCTATATGCGTTATGTTGATGATATAAGATTATTTGCAAAATCAGAAAAAGAATTACGTAAAATGTTAGTCCGTTTTGATAGGCTAAGTAAAAATATTGGTCTTTTTCCACAAAGTAATAAAATCAAAATACATAAAGTGAAAGATATTGAGAATGAGCTTAAATCTATAAGTAGACCTACAGATCCACCCACTGAATGGAGGGTGACCAACCAAACTAAACTACGAAAGAAAATAATTTCATTAACAAAAGAATATAAAATAACCAATCAGACACTTTTTAAATTCACGCTTAGTCAAATCATTCCCTCTTCTCAAATAAATTACCGTATCTGGCGTATTTTTATGGAATACCCAGCTAATTTTGAAGCAGTTTTTCAATATTTTCAGCGATACAAGTTTCTTCCGAAAACAATCGTGAATCTAATTATTAAGGAAATAAACAGCCAACCCGTCTATACAACCATAACGGCAGGACTTTTTGAAACACTTGATGGAAGAATTAGACATGACCAAAAAAATCGCCTTAATCGTTTATTAAAAAAAGAGTGGCATCCAAGAGTATTAGAGTCTGAAGTTGCTTTACACATAGCAATTGGGAAACCCATTATAAGAGAAAACCTAATCAACACTTCAAAGCAAATGGATTTTGCACTCAGGCCGAAAGAATGGTATGTAAGATCTTCTTTAGTTCAAGCTCTAGATAATGATAATTTGAGCCCAAAAAGACTCACTGAAATCATAAATGAAAAAATAAGAGATAAGTCAAACGATGTCGCTTGCGTTGCAGCTGTAATCATGGTTAAACGTGAGTTACCAATTATGGGTATTAAAAAAAATATTAATTTGCGGGCGGCAAATATTCTCAAAGAGTCTGGTTTAATAGAAAGGCTACCCTTTGGTGCTAACTGGTGTAGTATAGAAATCTATTTTAACAAATGGATGAACAATGAAATTAAAAATATTAATTGGCGAAGTATCTTCGGGACAGATTATGAAGAGGCTCGAAAGAAAGCTTTTAATTGTTGTAGAAAAGCAGGTATTGATATTACTGCATGGGTAAATTACATGGACGTCTTTAATGATCTGTTACTGAAATCATTATTTAAGCATGATGTGACAATCGGTAATTACACTTTAGGAAATATTGGTGGATCAGTATCTAGTAAAAATAGCCGATTTGAAAGAAAATATCCGTTAATATTCAAAATGACTAAAAGTATTCACGAAAAAAGACTTGAAAGTGAATTGTCCCACGCTTTTACAAAATCGACCAAAAGAGCCACTGGCCCAATAAAATATAGTTTCTATCAGAGAGAAGGGAGATTATTAATCAAAAATGCATTTAAGGAACTCGAAATAAAATGGTAATTTTTATGTTTTTAAGAAATTTAATATACTAAGTGGAGATAGTAATTTAATTCACACTCATCTCTCTTATATATCTGACTTTCTCATATAAGCTTTCTATATAATTTCTATCACTCAAAATGGTTATAATAATTTCTTGTTGTGGGGACATTATAAAAATCGGCTTTCTTTTAAGAAAAGCCGATTTTTATAATGTCCCCCCACTTAACTTTTGATATGAGTATATCAAAAGTTAGGAATCGAACGGTCGAGTATATTTCGAGTACCAGCGAGAAATTCGAGACCGCGTCCCAGCTCGGTGAAGCGACGGCGAAACCGAGCGCTGGGAAGATAAGCGAAGCGGTCCAAGTGAATTATTTTGTCTTAACTCCAAATTAATTGATATTCCCTGTCTTTTAATATATTCTCTAAATAGATAGTTTAAAACTTGAAAGGAGTAATTATGCGTACACGCTGTGGAATTATTGTTGCTAGACGAGAAGAAATTCTCGGCGACAGACATGACGGATACCTTCCTGAATGTATTAGGAGAGTAAATCACTCTAAACCCCATGTTTTTCTAACTCCCGAAGGAAAGTATTTTTCTTGGGAAGCTGATTGGGACTGTGACTGTTGTAGACCAGAAGAAGATGATCGTTGCTATCTCTATCAAGAAATTACGCAGGAAGATTTTTTTACTCTTCAACAACAAAACGCGTAGACAAAACCCCAAACTTTAAGTGCGGGGTTTTCTTTTCTACAAAAAAAACCGCCCTCAGGCGGTTTTTTCTTTTATTGATTTTTCTTAATCAGTGCGGACAATCTTGATTTTAAACGAGAAGCAGTATTTTTCTTGATTAATTTGGTCTTAACTGATTTATCCAAAACTTGATAAGCACGTGGTAAAAGAGCTTTCGCTTCTTTTATTTTTTTGTCGGCTACCAAAGTTCTCAATTCCTTAATCACATCGTTGGAGACATTCTTACGGCGTAAGTTGAAAACTTTCTTGTGTTTTGAAGCTCTTAGAGCTTTTTTGGCTGATGATGTTATTGGCATTTGTTAATTGTTATCTTTTTAAAAACCTTTTGACACGGATTTTTTATTGATAGTAAAACCATACTAGCACAAAATCTCGAAAAGACAAGCCATTAGAGATATCCTGAATTTTAGATTATTTCGCTTATTGACAAATAGTAAAATATAGAGTATACTTTTAAATAGACAACTTAAACAAAAGGAGACTAAAATGGTTGTAGAAACTTTTTTGAAGGTTGATGTGGCTGGATCAGTGGATACCGCACACAAAGGTCTTATTAACAGGGTTCTTCAGGGGGTTAACCCTAGGAAAAGAATTACCGAGGAACAGGCAAAGCTGGTCGCTGATGTGATAAAGGTCACAGAAATATCAGCTATCAGCGCCAAGGAAATTCCTGTCCAGGCTATGTTTATAGCTGGATTTATCAACGGCTGTGAAGCAGAATAAAGTTTGGACTAATGAAAGTCTGGTTTGCCTAGCAAACCAGACTTTTTCTTATGGCATAGCATTGCGGATAGAAGTTTTGACCTTTATAATATGAATATGATAATGCATTTAATCGGAACTGTGATTGATACTAGTGATCGCTATTTTGTTTTAGAGAATAACGGTATTGGCTATAAAGTATTTTCCACTGGCGAACTCTGTCGTAAGGCCAACAAAAAACAAACTTCCCTATCCGTTTGGATTCACCATGTTATTCGTGAAGATGCTTCAGACCTTTATGGTTTTGAAACTAAAGATGATTTGGATTTCTTTGAGCAATTGATTTCTATCTCTGGCATTGGACCAAAAAGTGCTCTCGGCGTTATGAATGTCAGTCCAGTTACTATTTTACGAAGGGCAATAGCCACTGAAGATACTTCTCACTTAACCAAAGTTTCCGGCATAGGAAAAAAACTAGCAGAAAAAATTGTTTTGGAACTGAAAGACAAGATTCATCTCACGACTGACGAATCTGATTCTAGTCTCCAAGGTGAAGTAGAAGTCCTTGAAGCTTTGAAGACAATCGGTTATAGTCACGAGGATGTTAGAGAGGCTTTGAAAGGTATTCCGACAGACATTAAAGATACCAAGGAAAGAATCCGCTATGCATTAAAAAAATTAGGAAAATAAAGTGGTCTGCTCCCCTCTGTCATTCCCATGAAGATGGGAATCCAGTATTAATTTAATAAAGACCTGGATCCCCGCCTTCGCGAGGATGACAGAAAAAAGAAAAAAATGAATAAAATTTTGCGCCAAATAAAAAAAATTATACCAACCAAGATATTTTCCTCCCTTCAACCGATATATCATTGGAAATTAGCCTTTCTAGCAGCCCTGATTTATCGTTTCCCCAGTCGAAAAATAAAGGTTATTGCCATCACTGGTACCAAGGGCAAGACTTCAACTGCCGAGATTATTAATGCTATTTTAGAAGAAGCTGGTTTCAAAACTGCTTTAGCTGGAACTTTGCGTTTCAAAATTGGTGATGACTCAAAAAATAATATGTACAAAATGACCTTACCTGGTCGCTTTTTTGTGCAGAAGTTTCTTCGTCAGGCAGTAAACGCAAAATGTGAATATGTCATTTTAGAAATCACTTCTCAAGCAGTTGTTCAATATCGACATAAGTTTATAAACTTGGATGCTCTAATTTTTACCAACTTAGCCCCTGAGCATATTGAATCTCATGGTTCCTATGAAAATTATTTAGCTGCAAAATTGGAAATTGCCAAAGCTTTAGAAAAATCTAAGAAGCCAAACCGAATAATTGTTTCAAATAGTGATGATAAAGAAGGAAATAAATTTTTAAATATTAATGTTCCAACTAAACTTCCCTATTCCATCAAGGATGTTGAGCCTTTTGAAATTAAAAAAGAGGGTTGTGAGTTTACTTGGGGCGGACAAAAAATTACTTCTCCACTTTCTGGTTTATTTAACATTTATAATATTTTAGCAGCGGCTACTTTTGCTAAAAGTCAAAATGTTTCTGATCAAATTATTAAACGCGCGGTGGAAAAATTCTCTGGTATTCGTGGTCGCGTAGAAAAAATCGATGAGGGTCAAAATTTTACTGTTATTGTTGATTATGCTCATACTCCAGATTCACTAGAAAAACTTTATGAGGTTTTCCAATCTTCTCGCATTATTGCCGTCCTTGGAAACACCGGTGGTGGCCGAGATAAATGGAAAAGAATTGAAATGGCTAATATCGCTGAGAAACATGCTTCACATATTATTCTAACTGATGAAGACCCATATGATGATGATCCACGTGGAATTGTTGAAGATATGGCCAAAGAAATCACCGAAAAACCCTTAGAAATCATCATGGATCGCCGACAGGCCATAGCTACCGCCTTCAAAGAGGCCAAACCGGGCGATGCCGTACTAATTACTGGCAAAGGTACAGATCCTTATATTATGAGAGCAAATGGTAAAAAGGAGGCTTGGAATGATGCTGAAGTGGCAAGAGAAGAATTAAGAAAACTTAAAAAATAGAAATTGATTAGCCTGGCAGGTGCAAAGCACCTGCCAGGCTTTTCTTTTGTCCTAGTTTATCCTAGTATTCAAATATCTCTTCTATCACAACATCTTAGTTTTGAACTTTGAGTTTTGATTTTTGAGTTAATTACATGCCTGAATTACCTGAGGTTGAAACCCTACGCCGTGAGCTAGATAAACTATTATCTGGCCACACTATAAAAAAAGTCGAAGTTTTGTATAACAAAGCCGTTCTTCCCCTTTCCCCTGCTGATTTTATAAAAAAACTTCAAAGTCAAACTATAATTTCTGCCGATCGTCGGGCGAAAATGATTATTTTGAATCTAAAGAAAGATAATTTTTTACTTTTTCATCTAAAAATGACTGGACAATTAATTTATGTGCCGAAGAATGGTAAAAAAATGATCTCTGGGGGCCACCCTACTTCAGATATTCAGGCTCCTGGCAAACATACTAGGATTATTTTTGAATTTACTGACAACTCACATCTTTATTTTAATGATATGCGAAAGTTTGGCTGGTCAAAACTTGTTGATAAACAAGCCTTAGCTAAAATGACTGAAGAAACTGGTCCTGAACCTTTATCAAAAGACTTTACCGTTGATTATTTGATTAATATTTTTAAGAAGCACTCAAATAAAACAATTAAACAACTTCTACTAGATCAAACTATGATTGCTGGCATCGGAAATATCTACGCTGATGAATCCTGCTTCCTAGCCGGTCTCAGGCCTGATAGAAAAGTTAAATCACTTACCGATAAAGATGTAAAAAAACTTCATGAAAAGTTAGTCGGTGTTTTGAAACTTTCTATAAAACATGGTGGAACCTCTTCAAGAAACTATCGTCGTAGTGATGGTAGCCAAGGTGGTTTTGTTCCACATCTCTATGTTTATGGCCGTGAAAAAGACCCTTGTAAAGTTTGTGGTGGTAAACTGGTTAAAATAAGACATGCTGGACGTGGCACTCACTATTGCACGAGGTGCCAGATTTAGTATGTAGTATCTGGTATATAGTATTTAGTATAAAAGAAGATAAATCGTCACCGTAGGTGACGATTTATCTCATACTATATACTGTATACTACATACTAAATACTTGTAACGAATATTGTTTTTTCTATGACTTATGCTACACTCTCTAACTATAAATTTAACATTAATAGAATAACCAATGGATGATTTAAAATGGATTTTGTTAGCAGTAGTAATTATGTTTTTTGTCTCCCGTTTTTTTGATTTTGCCACTCCAACCTCAGCGAGTGTCCCAAAAAATACTGTGAACCTTTTACCTTCAGCAAAAAATCAAATTATTACTACTAAAGTTCTAGATCGTTATGGTAATGTTGTAGAATTAAAAGAAAGTCAGTATTAAAAAATTAAAATCATCCTCGGGTGGTTTTTTGTTTGTCATTGCGAGGAAGTACTCTGACGAAGCAATCCAGGATTCTGTTTTTAGAATTAGGCCTGGATTGCCACGTCGGCAGACCTCCTCGCAATGACGGAGGAAACTATATATTCAATAATCGAAACAATACTATCCCGAAGGCTACACTAACATTTAAGGACTCCTTCTCCCCCATCATTGGTATCTCAGCAATCACGTCAGCCTGTTTTAAAATATTTTTACTAACCCCCAGGACTTCGTTACCCAAAACAATAGCGGTTTTGTTTTTAATTTTTATTTTTTTATAATCCTGAGATCTCTTATCCAATTCAATAGCAATAATTTCAAACCCTTCATTTTTTAATTTACGTAAAGCATCAGTGGTTCTTTTTTTATACTCCCAGGCAACAGATTTTTCTGCTCCTAAAGCTGTTTTAGCAAAATCTTTTCTCGCTCTATTAAAACGATCAATTGGAGTTGGTGTGTAACCACATAGGTATATTTTAGATACTCCAGCGGCATCTGAGGTACGGAAAATAGCTCCAGCGTTTAACACACTACGGACATTATCTAATACCACGACTATCTCCTTTTTTATCATAAGCCTAATATACTTGTTGATTTAAAAATATGCAAAGCTCTACCCGTTGTCCAAAGAAAATAAAAGAGTTATAATTTCTGTATGGATTATCATGTAAACAGTTTGTTCCCTGATCTACTAAATTTTGGCATTCTGAGTTCAGTGATTTTACGCTTAGTTTTGGGCTTAATTTTTATTAACCTCGGCTATCTAAAATTAACTGGCGAAAGAATAAGTTGGGTTAGATTTTTAAGAATTGTTCGCGTCCCTCAAGCAAGATTAGTAAATTCAATTATCGGATTGGTAGAAATAATTGGAGGTTTAATGCTAATTGCAGGTCTATACACCCAAGGAGTGGCTATTGTTTTTGGATTACTAGCTTTAATACAAATTTCTATCGAATCTCTGGAGGATGATTTAATTAAACGTGATTTTGTTTTTTATTTTATGATTATAGCTATTTGTTTGTCTCTCCTTCTCACTGGTCCAGGTGTGTTGGCGTTGGATTTGCCGTTATAGAATGAATTAAAATACCCACCAAGTAAAAACTTGGTGGGTATTATTTTGGGTTTTAAGAAACTTTTGTCCGTAATTGTTTATTTGTCCGACAAAACGTCTTGTTTAAAAATTTAATAAACATCATTAAATTTTCAAATATTCCAAAGAGACAACCGGCTATGACAAACGACCAGGGTATAAAACAAAAACAATCGACAAGAAACTTATCGAAGCTCACCTTAAAATAAAGATGATATTCGAATATGCTTATAAATGACCCGGAAAACACTTGCACTAATATAGCGTGCAGGATATCAATCAAAAAAGTTGCGACGACTATAAAGCGGATACAATTTGGAAGACAGAAAAGTCTTTCTATTTTTTCACTTATATCTTTCATGTAAAGAACTCCCTTTTACAAATAAACACTATGTTTATAAGTACTAGCAATTACCCTAACGCTCTGAGATGCAAAAGTCAACAAAAGAAAAACCCTACTGATTACGATTGTAATAGTAGGGTCAACTCTTGCATAAAATTCAGAATTAAACTAACAAACATGTCTCAGGGTTTTCAGTGGACAATCAATAATCCATGCCTCAGCTTTATTGATCTCATGGGACTTGAACTCTGTTTTTAGAAATTCCTTTCCAAAATAGGACGGGAAGTATTCTGCGTACTCAAAATGAGTGACGAGGGTCAGAATTTCAACATGCTCGTGCTTATGAACCAAGTTCAATGCCCAAACCAAATTCCAATTATGTTCACTGTCGGACCAAAGAACCCTATGTTCCTCGTATCTCGTGCCCAAAACAATACTCATAATTTCCGCACTTTCACGAGCCCGATCGGCTGTAGAAGTGAGAATGAGTCTTGATTTTTCATTAACTTCCGGTACCAACTTGGTAGCCAGTGTGTTAATAGCAGAGCGACCATAGTCATTAAGACGTAAATCGTCTCCGTAGTGACCGTGTCTTACAATAATGAGTTTTTTCATTATCCCCCATCCTTTTTTAGAGTTTTTAAATTATTCTATTCTAAATTAATATTACTCCAATGAATATGCCGGGTCAATTAATTTTAAAACTGGACTAAAATCATTTTTCTTGTTATATTCTCAAGCGTTACTCAAGTATGCGCCCATAGCTCAGCTGGTAGAGCAGTTGCCTTTTAAGCAATTGGTCGTAGGTTCGATTCCTACTGGGCGCACACTGCAAATATTAAAAACCACCAGACACCTGGTGGTTTTGGTTTGCAGTGTGCGAGCCGGAGCGCGACGGCGCGAGGCGGGGTCGCGAGTTTTTCTAGCAAGAAAAAACCTGTGACCACAATTTTAAATAACGAAAGTGGTTTTTTATTTTGTGCGCCCAAGCAAGACACCTACGTGTCTTGCGAGTAGGATGAGAACGGTCGAGTATATTTCGAGCACCAGCGAGAAATTCGAGACCGCGTTTCGACTGAGTTTTGTGACGACAAAACGAAGGAAGAAAAGATACGCGAAGCGGTCCTACTTATTTTTAAAATGGTTGTGACAGATTCCTACTTTCATAAATAGTCCTACTGGTTTTCCTCTACATCTCCAAAATCAACTTCTCTAACGCATTATACAAATCCACTTCCCCGCGATGGGCTTCATGATAAATTGAGACGAACTGACTATTAATTTTCCTTAATCTTTCTTCCCCATAATTTTCGGCTGCACTTTTACCTTTCTGATAGGGATAGGGTTTTAAGCCTGATTCTGCTTGATTTTTAGCCAAAGTAGCCGCAAGCATAGTTCTCGCCTGCCAAAAGAAAATACTATGAATTTCCTCAGCTGGCACACCTTTGTCTACCGCTTCTCGATACATGACCCAGATTTTCTTTTTGTCACCTGAAGCAAAAATATCAGCATACTCAAAAAAGTCTATTTTTTCACCAATCGCCTCTAGTTTTTCTTCTTTAGTTAAATTGGTTTTTTCTGGTTTATTAAATTCTTCAGTCTTCCAAGCCACTTTGGCTAACTTCCCTTCAGTATCTTTATCCAACTTACCTTCTAGAATAACAAAGAAATTTTCAGACTCGGCTAGTTCTTTACGTCTCTTTAGTAAATAACTTTTGGCTTCCTTGTTTTTACAAACCCTATCAACATAAATTAAAAAGTTACTAGCAAACAAACCTTGGCTAGCAATCCACTCTTCCATTTTACTTTCATCCCAAGTTAATTCATCAATTTTAAAATACGCCGCGTCCGGTTTCTTTTTTTGCAAAGCTTCAATCACTTTTTGAGCTTTTGCAATCCCTATTTCAGTATTATCGCCTACTAAAAAATATATCATTGATTTTAATTAACTAATTTTTTTCATTTCTCCCCAATTATCTCCCACTGAAGCTTCAGCAATACACACTACTCCTTTACTCAATTTCAAATCGACAACACTTTCCATTATTTTTTTGATTTCTGGTTCTATTTTTTTAACCATTTTTTCGTTTACTTCGTAGACCAATTCATCATGCACTTGTAAAACCATTTGCACATCTCCCTTCAGCTTTTC
The DNA here is from genome assembly GCA_049287185.1 of Minisyncoccia bacterium. Taxonomy (GTDB): domain Bacteria; phylum Patescibacteriota; class Minisyncoccia; order Phycocordibacterales; family GWA1-40-21; genus JBAWVR01. Next base: position 3,680 of record JBAQFI010000014.1, on the reverse strand, counting down.
TTTGACTAAATATTTATCTATGGCAATCATCGCCAACTTAACAATATCCGCTTCTGTGCCTTGAATTGGGGCATTGATAGCCATTCTTTCAGCAGCAGCTCGAATAAAAGGTAATTTAGACTTCAAACCTTCAAAATAACGGCGGCGTCCAAACAAAGTTTCCGTATAACCATTCTGGTTGGCAAAAACTTTTACTTGGTCTAAATAATTAGCTAGACCGGCAAATTCTTTAAAATATTGGTCGTAGAAGGCTTGGGCCTCAGCTCGATCTGTTCCCAGCTGCACGCGCAAGGCATTAATACCCATGCCGTAAATAATACCGAAGTTAATTACCTTGGCTCGGCGACGTTTTTCTTTATCGACTTCTTCAGCTTTAACATTGAAAACCGACATGGCTACAGCGGTGTGAATATCCTGCCCTTTGCGAAAAATATCTAATAGTTTTTCATCACCAGAAAGAAAAGAGGCAATACGAAGTTCAATCTGGGAATAATCAAAAGCCACTAATTTCTTACCTTTGTCAGCAATAAAAGACTGACGAATCATCCGACCTAAATCTGTTTTGTTGGGAATATTCTGTAGATTTGGTTCTTGAGAGGCCATTCTTCCAGTTGTTGTACCAGCCTGTAAAAACTTGGTGTGTAAACGATTGTTAGCATCAAGTAGTTTTGGGATGTTATCAATATAAGTCGAAAGAAGTTTGTCCAATTCACGATATTCCAAAATCAAACTAATGATTGGGTGCTCATCACGCAATTTTTCTAGTTCTGATTCTTTAGTAGATAAGGCTCCACTCCCCGTTTTCTTCTGACCTTTAGCTTTTAAACCAAGGCGCTCAAAGATTATTTCTCCAACTTGTTTTGGTGAACTAACATTAAATTCTCCACCGGCTAGTTTCCAAATCTCTTTTTCTTTTTTATCCAACTCCACATGATATTCCTTACCTAAAAGCGCTAGCTTTTTCTTATCAATTAAAATACCCAGATTATTCATCTCTGTCACAATCGGAATCAAAGGTTTTTCTATTTCTTCATAAACTTTTTTCAGTCCTCGTTTATCCAATTCCACTTCAATTTCAGATTTTAATTCTTTAAAACTTTTTCGATTGGCATAATTTAGCAAATCCTCCTTGTCAGGACTCGTCATATTGGAATTGATAAGCCACATACCGAGCAGTGTTTCTTCGATTTCTCTTTCACTGACTCCAGCAAAAAAAGCCTCAACTTTTTCTTTTTCCTCGGCCAGACTTTTTTCTTTTATAACTCCAGTTTTATCCCCTACTGTTTTATATTTTAATAAAATATCTTTGAGCCTTTGGGCCAAGGTTCTAAATTCTAAACTGTTCCATAAATCAGTAACTGTCTCGACAGAAACCTCTTCACTCCAACTTTTTTCAGGTAGTTCATATTTAACTGGCGCATCTCGACGAATCGAGCCGAGCATCTTGGAAAACAAAGCCTCCTCCTTTCCTTCCTCTAAAAGTTTAACAATTCTTTCTTTGATTCCCGCTTTGAGTAAAACTTTTGGGTCCTTTTCCAATTGTTTATAAATACTTTCAATGGAACCAAAATTTACAATTAGATCGGTAGCAGTTTTTTCTCCAATACCGGCAATACCAATAATATTATCCGATGGGTCTCCGCGGAGGCCTTTATAATCAGTCAAAAGTTTTGGATCAAAACCAAAACGCTCACGAACACCATCTTCATTATAAATAATGGTGTCTTTAATTCCCTTTTTTAAAGTATAAACTCTCACCTTGTCACCCTCTACGAGCTGTAGTGTGTCCATGTCGCCTGATGCAATCACAATATCTAAATCTTTTTTATTTTTATTTTGTTCTACAAAAGTTCCCACCAAATCGTCAGCCTCAAAACCAGCCTCAGCAAAAATTGGAATGTTTAGTGCTTTAAAAATATCGTAGGAACGTTTAATTTGGCTAATCAATGCTTCATCGGCCTTGGCCCGACCCGCTTTATAATCTTTGTAGGCTTCATGACGATAAGTCGGTTTTGGTAAGTCATAACACGCCACAATATAATCTGGCTTCAAATCATCAATGATTTTTAGAAGCATCGTGGACAAACCATAGAGTCCACCAGTTGGTTCACCGGCGCTTGTCGTAAATTCTGGCAAAGCATGATAGGCACGATGAAGAATCGCATGAACATCTAGCAATACCAGTCTTTTTGTCTTGTTATTTTTGCTCATTTTTAATTCAAATTATGAAGGCTGTTTCCTTTCCGTCATTGCGAGGGTGTACTCACCCGTGGCAATCCATCTTAAAATTAAGATTAATCCTGGATTGCTTCGTCGGACGACCTCCTCGCAATGACGTTGAGAGGGTTGATATTTCAATGTGATACGTACTAATAATTTATTTCTCTCTCATTCTCCGACACAAACTTAAACCCAATTTTCTTCTCCTTTCCAGTTAATACATCGGCGACAATTTCTGGCCACTCAATAAAAACCACACGTTTAGGATTAGTTAATAATTCCTTCCAACCAATTCTTTTAAGTTCCTCTCCATCATTCAACCGATAAGCATCAATATGCACTAGCTCATTAAATTCTGGGTGATTAATTTTATATTTTTTCTGTAGTACAAAGGTTGGGCTAGTAACAGGATCTTCAACTCCTAAAATTCTGCAGGTTTCTTGAGTAAAAGCAGTTTTACCAGAGCCTAAATCACCTGACAAGCACACCACCAATGACTGATCTTTATCAGCTTTTAACTCTTTTTCTATATAATCCTTAGCAATGTCTCTCGTCTCTTTGAGACTTTTACTTACTATTTTCATAACTATATTTTAACATATTTCAATTTAAAAACCGCCTAGCACATTGTGCTAAGCGGTTGGTTAATAGTTCTGATATTAACGGTGATGTTCGCGTCTGTTATTGTCGTGTCCACGATCGTGATGATCATTTCCACCAAATATACTCCAGCCGCGCCTGTGATTATTACTCGAAACAGATACTCCGCCACCATAAGAAGTATAGTTTGATGCAATTCTCTGGTGTTTGTCCGTGCAGATAATTTCTCCGTCTTCCTTTGTGATTACGTAGGAATAGAGATTTTCCCCGCCTTTTTCCAAAACAATTGTTTTGGAAAAAGTTTTTAGAACTGTTTCGCTTTTAGGATCATAAACCTTGATAACCAAGGTTATGGGCGTTTTAGACCACACATTAGCCAAGAGCCTCCACTGTCTGTCAGTCGACAACCTAGGGAAGTAAAGTCCATTGCTTCCTTCAATTCTTACAAAGTAATCTGTGCAATTAAACACACTTACTGTGTTGTCATTGTCGTAGCACAGCGTACCTGGGAAAAACCAGGAAGGATTGACCGGACAATTTATTGTCGAAATGTTCATGCTGTTCAACTGACTCTCTGGCAGACTTGAACAACCAGTCATTAAGACCACCATAAAAACGAAAACGCTTGAAAACATTAACTTCTTCATAAACCCTCCTAAGGTTTTTTATTTTTGTTAAATTACATATTTTACTCTCTATATATTATACACGTTTTATAGATTTTGTCAAGCAATACGTATAGGTTCAATAGCTTGGCACCACTTGATGTAATAACATCAAGATATGTCATATACAACAAATGAGAATATGCCCAAGATTAGACGTGAAGCTGCTCGTTTGGTTTACCGTGGTTGGAGTGC
>JBAQFI010000013.1:0-35966 GCA_049287185.1 Minisyncoccia bacterium | reverse complement strand
AATGACGTGAGAATAATAAATTGCAAACTAAAAGAGTATTTGCGATACTACAATTACAAAAGAGTTCATGGCGGAATTAATTACTTAGTTCCGATGCAAGTGGTGTGAAGGTGTTGAATAGAATACGGCAATAAAAGGACCATAATTTTATAAAATAGATAGGTGAAAAGTGCCTAAAAAAGGGCTGTAAATATGCGTATATTTAGTTTATGCTGCCCGCCCTATGTCTTGATGAGCAATATCCATTTCTATTAAAATTTTTTCAAGAATTTCAGCCGCCTCTGCAAATTGACCGTTCGTGGCCATTTCTCGAATGTGTCCATTTTCTGGATTATCAATTATTTGACTAACTACCTTACTATAAGGATGCTTTAGCCAATCTAACTCACTCCCCAACTGACCATCAGCAAGCATTCTTTCAATTACTTTGGCCTGGAGAAAATTACGTTCTTTGAGTCCCAAACGAATATGTTTCTCTGGATTTGTTTCCAATTTTATTTGTTCTTCCATAATATATAATACTAACTCCTTTTGTATTTTTTGTTAATCCGGTTGTGAGTCCTGCAGTAGAGCAAAGCTCACTACGGGATATAATTTGGCACGCTTAAGCCAGACGAGCCCCGTTGCAATAAATTCCTATTTATTTGCTTCGGGGTTCTACAACGGGATAAAATAAAAAAACGCACTTCCTTTTGAGAAGTGCGTGGCCCTGGGCCGTTATTATTTATTTCTTTTCGGGAGAAAGAGTGAGCTTACCTTTTCCAAGGCTCGCCACTGAAACCACGATTCTGACCTCTTCTATTATGAAGGTGATTTCTCCTTTCGCGATTGAACGACCTTCAGTGTCTTCGGCAATAGCTTTTACTTTTACCTCAGATCCAATCAAAATCTTTTTCGTTCTGGAATTGCTTTGACTTTTGTAAACGTCAGAGGCAAATTCTTGTTCTCCATTTACGTAGATCCAGGCCCGCAAATTAAGATCCTTTATGTTGTTGGCAATGACGAGATCTGAAAAACCTGATACCGGCTCTGGTACCAAGAACAAGTCCTGCGTCATGTCAGGGGCTTCTTCTGGCGCTTGTTGGATGATCTTGACCGAGGTTGATATATCAGTCTTAACTGACTCAACTGTAATCTTTTTTTTGTGACAGCCTCGAAAAACAAGAACTACCAGAACGATCAGAACCAAAATTCCTACAATCCAAAACACTTTCTTCATAAATCCTCCTTAGGGTTTAATTTGTTTACTCAAATTACTCGTACTTGATTTTTGATGGCAACAAAATACCTTTCTCACTGAAATGAAGTTTGATCAGCCGTCGCAGATATATTTTTCTGGCCCGGCTACCTTCAATCGATTCATCATGGAGTTTCTCAGCCTCAGCCGCAGTTTTGCAGGCTTTGGCTTTCTGTGGAGCCTCGGCATCAGCTAACTGATTCCAGAGATTCCAGTATATCTCTTCCTTGTCGCTGTTTTCTTTCGCCTTGCAGTACAGGATTTTTGCCTCTTCACTGGTCTTTGGCATTACAACATCAACATGAATATTATGTGGCAATCCACCTTTTTTCATTTCTTTCTCCTTTTTTACAAAATACTTATTAATTGATTCTGAAAGAGAGATTACCATTTATTATCTATATAGTCAAGGGCATGTAAAAACTTCATGATAAAAAAACGCGCCTCCTTATGAGAAGCGCGCTTGGCCTGGGCCAATTGTTATTTATTTCCTAAATTCCTCGACTGCGATTTTGATTGGCACCTTGCCGTATTGTCCAGAATCTATTGCAGAGATTATGAAATTTTGTCCCTCTGCTTTATATTTTTCGGACAGACCTTGCCCTTTTAGTTCACCTCGTTGATTTTCAGCAACGACCATAACCTCAAATATTGTTCCGATGGGTATTTCCCAGGTCATCTGCGAAGCGTCTCCGCTTTTGACTAGTTCGGATGGAAATTTTTGGTTATCTCCAATAATCCAAACCCTCAGGTCAGACCTTTCAAGATTATTTGCAAACCTTAAGAAAGAAACTTCTTTAACCTTCGCTGGCATTGTAATTTCTAGTTGGTATGCGGCTGGGACTTTTTGCCCTGCTTTTGCACATTCAACTGGAACTGCCGGTTGGACTTCTTTCATCGAAACTGCTCCCGGGTCACCGTAATTCAGGCTGGGGTAAACCACTCTGACTGGTGCTGACCGATTATCACCCCGATAGTATTCAGGGTTTAGTTTCTGATCAATCGGTCCAGTTCCGGTGAGAAGGTACTCTGTTGAATCGACTGTCGATCGGGCAACATTAGTTGTTGCATGAAATCCTCTGGTCAGAACATAAGGTTCTTCCCGATTTCCGTAGCGGTCGAACCCTCCAGCACACCCGCTGGCAAAAATCCCGACGATTATCAACATCAAAAAACCAATTACCCTTTTCATTTTAACCTCCTTTTGTTTAAGTTTAATGAGGGGTACTTTTAAGATTCTTTTTGTATACTAAATCATTAATTGAAAAATGTCAAGGTTACTAAAGCAAATCCCCTTTTATTGGCCATTAGACTCGTTTTTTTTGTTTGAAATATGTTATAATCTTTCCATATGGTGGACTTTAATGACAAAAAACAGCAGGAGAAATTGGATGAGATTCGAAAGCGTGAAGAAGAAGAAGTGACTCAAATTCTCGCAAAACGAAACAATGTTCCTTATATTAATCTCTGGCCAGTTGCGATTCAAACTGACGCTCTAAGCGTTATTCCAGAAGAAGAGGCCTTGGCTGCAGAAATTGCAGCCTACCAAATGATTGGTAATAAATTAAACGTGGTTATCAAATCTCCTCGCAAAGAATTAACCATGCAGGCATTAGATAAACTCGACCGTAAAGGTTATGAGATTTATGTTCACATGGCTTCTGATGAAAGCTTAAAAAAAGCTTGGTCACGCTATCGTGAAATATCTAAAGCTCAAGAAACTCACGGTGGAACCTTAGAAATTTCAGTTAAAGCTATCGAAAAATTTCTTGAAGAAAATAAAACCTTAGAAGACATCAAAAATACTGTTGATGGTGTAATAATCGGAAAAAATGTTTATCGAATATCAATTATTATTGAAAGTATTTTAGCTGGAGCTTTGCAACTTGGTGCCTCGGATATTCACCTCGAACCAGAAGAATCCTATGCTCGTCTACGCTATCGCCTCGATGGAGTTCTCGTTGATGTTTTGAGATTTGATTTAGAAACACTACGTGGTGTGGTAAACCGAGTTAAATTAATTTCTGGTATGAAATTAAATATTACAAGTAAGGCTCAGGACGGCCGCTTTAGTATTAAATTACCAGATATGGAAATCGAAGTTCGTGCATCTATTTTGCCAGGTGCTTATGCTGAATCATTTGTGTTACGTCTCTTAAATCCAAAATCTATTCAAGTGCCAATTGAAGATTTGGGCATTGAACCGAATCTATTTAAAGCCTTGATGCAAGAAATTTCCAAGCCAAACGGTATGTTACTCAATACTGGTCCGACTGGCTCTGGTAAAACTACAACTTTGTATTCCTTTCTTCGTAAAATTCACAATCCAGAAGTAAAGATTATCACCATTGAAGATCCAATTGAATATCACTTGCCGGGTATTGTTCAAACTCAGGTTGATCATGAAAAAGGTTATGACTTCTTGGCCGGTCTCCGTGCTGCTCTCCGCCAAGACCCTGACGTTATCATGGTGGGTGAAATTCGCGATTCTGAAACTGCCGGTATTGCCGTACAATCATCTTTAACTGGTCACTTGGTCTTCTCTACACTTCACACCAACAATGCCGCTGGAACTTATGCTCGTTTAACTAACTTAGGAATTAACCCACGCGATATTTCCCCGGCTCTAAACGTCGCCCTGGCTCAACGCCTTGTTCGCGTTCTCTGCAAATTCTGTAAAAAAGAAACTCCGCTCGTTGGTGAACAAAAAGAGTTATTTGAAAAAGTGGTTAATTCTGTTCGTAATAAAAAATTATTAGAAGGGTTACCGACTGATAAAATTTATGAGGCAGTCGGTTGTGAAAAGTGTCACGGACTTGGTTACAAAGGAAGAATTGGTATTTTTGAAGCTATTTTGAAAAGTAAGGAATTGGAGGATATGTTAGTAATGGGTACTGGTGGAGAGCGCGAAATAAAAAAACTGTCACTGGATCAAGGCCAGATGGATATGCGCCAGGATGGAATTATTAAAATCTTAAAAGGAATTACCTCAGTAGATGAATTGAGCCGTGTGATTGATATGAATGAGGAGATTCTTTAAAACTATAATCTAAAAAAACAGCCGTTCGTAATGCGAACGGCTGTTTTTTCTTTTAGTAACCTGTTTTCTTTATTCCTTTTACATCAGTCACTCGTCTGAGAGCATCTTGAGCTTCCACTTCGAGTTTTCTGAGTTGTTGCTCATTAGCCATTTTACTACGTTTCAAAGCTCCAATGCCCGTTGAGAGTAAACCGAAATTCTTCTTGGTAATAGACAGCTTATTATTAAATTGTTGAATTTCATTTTTAAATCTCTGGACTTCTACTTCTTTTTGTTTAATTTCATTTTCATTTTTTTTAATAGAAATTGAAAGAGAATTTCCTTCTGCGATAGAAGCTCTGCTTGTATTTTCCTTTTGTGACAAATCGTTTGTTTCTTTTTGAATCGTATTTTTTAACTGAGAAATCTCGGTGTTAATATTTTGAAGTAAACCTTGCACTTCCACTAGTTTCATCTCGAGTTTTTTAAGCTTTTGCTCATTGGATATTTTGTCACGTTTTAAAGTTCCAATTTCGTTGGATAGTGTATTAGAATTTTTTCTGGCAACAGATGGCTTGTTATTAGACTGTTGAATTTCAATTCTAAGCTTTTGAATTTCTGCTTCTTTTTGTTTAAGTTCCAATTCCTTAGTTTTGATTTGAGCTATAAGTTGATTTTCTTCAGTGATAGAGGCTCTGCTCATTGATTCTTTTTGACCAAGCTCCGCCGTTTCTTTTTGAATCGTATTCTTTAACTGAGAAATCTCTATATTCAGATTTTGATTTGGTAGCATTTTGTTTACCCGGTAAAGTTTTGACTAGTTAAAAATCGGGGATTTTTCAGTCAAAATTTTTGTGGGTTGATTAATAATAATCTACGACTTAATAATTTCAAAACCCTGGTCTCCATCATACGATAATTCATAACCGAAAGTTTTAGCGACATCTTTAATCGCATAATATTGAGCTTCGGACATTTTAAGTTTACCATCCATTATGAAGCGCTGGGGCATGGTGTATATTTTTATAGCTTTAGCTAAAGCCGGGTCGAGACTGTCTGCTTTATTAACTAAATCTCTAATATGGTTAGATTTAATTGACCCTAACTCTGAGATATAAAAACCATCAGCAATTTTCTTCCCTAATAAACTATCCCCTCTAACGTAAGGGCTGATTATTTCAGACAATTCTTGTAAATTTTCCTCGGTTGGAAAATCTAAAAAATAAATAGTGATGGAATCATGACGCTCAGATGGAGCGGCCAGTGTGTCGGGGGCTCCAAACTTATAGTTGGCTTTTATTTTTCCGCTAATTATCATTTCATCCAATTTGTCTATGAGTTCTGGAGTGACATTAACATTAAATGAACCTCGAGTTTGAGTTTCTAGGCTGTTGGTGGCAAAAATTCCTCGATACATCCATTCTGATGGCATATTTCTAACTGGGATCTTTTTATCATTCAAATATTTTTGCCAAATCTCCTCTTCATTCTCAATACTTTTATAACCTTCTGTCAGCCTCAATTTATTATAAACTTCCCCAAACAAGCCCCTGTATAAATTTTCTCTTGTTTTAGAGTCATCAATATTCTCAATCAGTTGTTTGTATAAATCCTTAACTGCTTGTCTTTTTCCTTCGGAAACCTCCTCAACTAAATCTTCAATGGCTTCCATTGGAAATTTATTACTAGGATTTTCTAAACCTAAACTTTCTCTTACTCCTTTAAGTTTAGTTGAGTGGTCTATTTCTTTAATAATTTCGCTAGATGGTAAACCTTCTTCTATTCCTTTGATAAATGATGGGGGCAAACCATTGATAATGGAGTCTTTAGCCTCGCCAGCTTTAATACGGTCAACATATTCTTGAATTTTGTCCTGACCAGGATTGTTAAAGTTAGGCTTTTCCATACCTTATATACTACCACAAGTATAAAACCAGAAAAATGCCTGAAAAAATGATGATTTAGGAGAATTTTTGAGCCGCGACTATCTATTTTGAGGCAAAGTAAGCCACGAGTCAAGCACAAAAAAATTTCGTAAAAATTACAGAACAAAAAGCTTGCTGGGTAAATTGCGGAACAATTTTAAATTAGTAATATGGGTATATAAGAGAGCAGAAAACAAAAATCTGTTCCTTATAAGGAACAGATTTTTGTTTAAGAATCCAGACGATAAATCTCTAAGCAATGCTTTCGGCAAAAAAGCTGAAAGTTAAATAGGTCTTCGAGGATAGCCCCCGCCAATATCACTAGGATATAACCGGAACGTCCTTAAAGGAAATATTAGTAAATCCCCAAGAGGTTTTAATTGCTTAGAGATTTATATTCTGGATTTTGTTATAATACTATTTAGTTACGCTACCGTTAGCGAAACAAAAAACCCGCACTTGGGTTCTCTAAGTATCCTATCATAAGATAATCTTTATGTCAAGTAAAAAAACATCAACCAAATCTGACGATAAAAATATCCTTAATTCAGGCTCTAAAAACGGAGATGTTAAGTTTTTAGACCAAACCTTGCGTCCCAATTCTTGGACTGAATACATTGGTCAGAAAAAAATCAAAGATAATCTCCAAATTCTCTTAACAGCCGCTAAACAACGCTCTCACCCGCCAGAGCATATCTTGTTTTATGGTCCGCCAGGCCTCGGTAAGACTACTCTAGCTCATCTTATTGCCAAAGAAACTGGCTCACAAATAAAAATCACGTCTGGTCCAGCTATTGAAAAAGTTGGTGACCTCGCTTCCATTCTAACTAACCTCGCACCAGGCGATATGCTCTTCATTGATGAGATTCATCGCTTAAATAAAAATATTGAGGAAATTCTTTATCCAGCGATGGAGTCTGGCTCACTAGATATTATTATTGGTAAGGGTCCATCCGCTCGAACTATACAACTCGACCTTCCTCCATTCACTTTATTAGCTGCGACCACAAAAGTAGCTGGTCTGTCCGCTCCCCTACGCTCCAGATTTTCCGGTGGAGTCTTTAAATTAGAATTTTATACTGATGCCGAGATTGAAACGATTGTTAAACGCTCAGCCAAAATTTTGGGAATTGAAATAAAAGATGAGGCCGCGAAAGAAATTGCTAAAAGATCTCGTTTTACGCCTCGTACAGCTAACTATTTGCTCAAACGTTGCCGTGATATGGCTCAAATCGAAAGTGATCAACTCACTGAAGACATTGTAAAGAGAACTTTGGACTTATTAGGAATTGATGAAGTTGGACTTTCGGCTCATGATCGAGATTTGCTCACTGTGATGATTGATAAATTTAACGGCGGGCCAGTTGGACTCAATACTTTAGCAGCCGCCCTCTCTGAAGAACAAGCTACTATCGAAGATGTTTATGAACCTTATCTTCTGCAACTTGGTTTTCTAGAAAGAACCCCGCGCGGTCGAACCGCTACCGATTCGGCCCATAAACATTTGGGCAAAAAATCTCTAGGAAAATTATTATAAAAAATAAATAAAGAAATATGTCAGGACATAATAAATGGTCAAAAATTAAGAATCAGAAAGCCGTCACCGATGCTCGTAAGAGTAAAATCTTTACTAAGATGGTGCGACTTTTAACCGTGGAGGCAAAAAAGAGTAAAGGTAATCTCAGTTCTCCAGGTTTAAAAACTGTGATTGAAAAAGCTAAGTCTTTTAATGTTCCAAATGACACGATTGACCGTGCTATCAAGAAAGCTAGTACTGACAACAGTGCAGCGATGGATGCTGTCACCTATGAAGCCTACGGTCCGGGTGGGGTGGCTATCATTATTGATGCTTTGACCGACAATCGTAATAAGGCGGCTGGTGAAGTTAAACATATTCTCTCTGAACACGGTTCTGAACTCGCAGCTATCGGCAGTGCTGCTTGGGCCTTTACCAAAACCCATGAAGGTTGGGTACCAAATATGACCGTTCCCCTTTCTGATGAAGATTACGTTAAATTAGAATCACTGGTGGATGAATTAGAAGACAATGATGAGGTACAGGAGGTGTATACGAACGCGGAATAAACCCCGTTTAGACCTTGGCACCGAAATTGTTTAATATCCGTTTCGAATGTTTAATTTGATGAAGGAAGTGAAGATTGAAATGTGTCGAGGTGTTTAGAAGTGACGGAATATCTACTATCTATTTTATTTTTTTAATAAAAACTGGCCCCAGTGAACTTGCAGAACCATAATTTATAACTTCATCAAGTTGAAAGTGTTTTGCAGTTTTTACTGTAGATTCACTACCTTGAGTATTACGACCAACTAAATCAGAAAAATCTAAACCGCTAGTTGCTAACATTTCTTCTTTAGAAATTTTCTGACCAATATTTATTACAGATATAAGGTCTTTTAATTTTTTTAATAAATCTTTATCTGCAGTTCCTTGAGCCACCATTTGTATGAAAGTATTTTCTGGAGCTTCCATTGAAAGCAAATTGATTACTTTCTCCATTACTCTAAAACCCGGTAAAGCAAACTTACCTAAATATTTAGAATCAACTTTTGTCCAGGCTGGCATAATAGTGTAATCTGGTAGTTGCCTACTATTTCCAGTTTTCTCTAACAAATCGGAATAATCTCTGAAAATAACGCCCTCTGGAACTTTTTCTATATATCTTTCTTGTTCTGCCCACCATTTTGGCGCAATTATAAAGGTCATAATTCCTACTGGTGTTTTTTCTTCGTTGTTTTTATCATAAATTGCAAATGACTGACTACGCATTTTATTTAAATCAAAATCTAATCCATTAAAAATGGAACCATATTTTTCATCTTCATCTGTTCTGCTTCTAATATCTGTGCCTAATTTATCTTTTATTTGTTTAAATATTTCTATGTTATCAACAGGTATCACATCAATATTCTGTCCAAAATTGGTTTCATTAATAATATTGATAATTTGCTCAGATATCGATTTTTGTTTTTCTACAAAATTTTCCATTTAAAAAGTATATCACAAAACTATGAGTAGAAAATCTTTCGTTAGCGAACAGTATACTGACTAAATATTTTGAAATTTTTGTGAATTATAAAATATAACTAGTATGGTTCAATCTCTGCACGTGAGTTTTACTACTCGAAATACTCTTATCTTTATACTATATACAAAATATTTACCCGAGAAAATTTTTTAGTAGGTAACCCCTACTAACATTCGGCTAGTGACTTTGTTAATACAAAAATGGTTTATGTTTAATGACTGGTAAAATTTTAGCGGGCTAGTATACTAAATACTAATTATGATTATCTTAGGAATAGATCCCGGCTATGAGAGACTGGGAATAGCCATTATAGAAAAAACTGATAACAAGGAAGCTTTGGTTTATTCTGATACCTTTAAAACTAGTGCTAAAGAGACACATTCTGAGAGATTGAATCAGATTGGGGCCGAAGTTCAAAAAATTATTAAAAAATTTAAACCAGAGGTCTTGGCGATTGAAACATTGTTTTTTGAGACTAACGCTAAAACGGCTATGAAAGTGGCCGAGGCTCGGGGAGTTTTAATTTATGAAGCTAAAAAAAATAATTTGCTTGTGCGTGAGTTTACCCCAATGGAAATCAAAGTGGCAGTTACTGGCTATGGAAAAAGCGATAAAAAACAAATGGCTTATATGATTGATAAGCTAATAAAAATAGACAAAAAAATTAAACACGATGATGAATATGACGCCATTGCGGCTGGTTTAACAGCCTTTGCTATTAAAAATAGCTAGCTTATAAGCCGTTTTTTGTGTTTTTAGTTACCCCGTTGTAGATTTTGGCATTGAAAAGTGCAATATTCGAATATATTAATTACTATCCAAATGGATACAATATCTATATATTTAGCCATATTTTGTCTTTCCTAAGACGATGCCAAAACTCACAGCCGGGTTATCCACAGGTCTGATATTGAAAAGCATTTGCAAAATAAAAGAAATCCTGCTAAAAATATAAACATCTTAGTAAAATATTACAAAAATATTAGACAACTGAGACATTCGTTATAAGTTTATAAAAACTTTTATGGCAAAAAAACAAGTTAAAGAAATTGAAAAAGTTGAAGAGGTTGAAGAAAAAGAGGAGGGTGATAAGGAAGAGGGGGAATTAGATCCAGATATGTTGGATGACGTTTTTGATGGTGATTCGTTTGATGATCAGGATGAATTTTAAAACAAAACCTCTGAGTCTATAGACTCAGAGGTTTTGTTTTACCCGAACAAATTTCTTTTAGCCCGAACATTTCTTAATGTTATAGGGTAATTTGTTTTAGGGTGTTTTTTTATACTGTTATTTAACTCTGATCTTTAAAAATCTCCTCTTCCCTACTTTGACAGTTATATCTCCTTCAATCTTATAATCAAGATCCTTTATTTTTTCTTCAGAACTCATATCAGAAACCGCTCCTTCAGTAATAAGTCGGCGAAAATCACTCTTAGAAGAAATGATTTTATTATTTAGTAAAACATTTACCAAAGTCTCTCCTTTTGTAACTGTTGCTTCTTCTATTTCCTCTGGCACTCCACCTTTTTTAAAAGTTTCATTAAAATTGGTTTCGGCTTTGAAAGCCAACTCTTTGTTATGATAAATGGTAACAATCTCCTTAGCCAAACGAACTTTATAATCTTTTGGATTTATTTGACCGGAGGCTAAATCAGTTTCTATCTTTTTAATTTCAGTTATCGGAACATCGGTACAGAGTTCAAGACCTGGAACAATCATGCCGTCGGTCCAGCTCATAATCTTACCGAACTTTTCAGAATAATCATCTAGGAAACTGACCATATTACCCTCTGTCTTGCCCATTTTAATACCAGAATTGTCTGCCAAAAGTTTTGTAGTGATAACAAATTTTTCTTTATTTTTGAGATCCTTCATCAAATTTCTTCCGGCTAACATATTGAAGGTTTGGTCATTACCGCCAATCTCCCCGTCAACGTCTAATATCACTGAATCATAGCCTTGCATTAAAGGATACAAAAATTCATGAAGGTGGATAGGTTTAGCTTCTTTCATTCTTTTCTGGAACATATCTCTTTCCAGCATCTGTTGAACAGTAAAATTTGAGGCCACCTTCACCACATCACTAAAAGTCATCTTGGCTAGCCATTTCGAATTAAACTTAAATTCCGCAGGATTTCTACCTGAAAAATTCAGAAAGAGGCTGGCCTGCTTTTTATATAGCTTACAATTTTTTAAAACATCTTCCCTGGTTAATGGTTTTCTGGTAGCTGACTTATCGGTCGGATCACCAATCATCCCAGTAAAATCTCCAATTAGGAGAATAACTTTGTGACCAAGTTTTTGAAAATCTCTTAATTTCTTTAGTTGTACAGCATGTCCTAGATGTAAAGTCGGCCCAGTTGGATCAATACCCAAATAAATAGACAACTGTTTACCAGACAACATCTGAGCTTTTAAATAGTCTCTGTTAGGGTAGATATTTTCTAAACTGCGCCCCAAAAATTCCTCGACTGCCTGTGGGTCAACATTTACCTGACTAGCTTTTTTACTAAAAATCATATATAAAATCTACCATATAAATCATAGCTCGGAAAGCTATTTAATGATAAAATTAGTTAGACTTTAAAAAAACAAATGATGAAAAAAAAGAAAAAACTCCCAAAGTGGCTAAAGGAAGCCATTATCATACTATCAGGTTTGATTTTGGTGTTTGCTGGCGTGATTATTTTTTGGATTTCTACCTTCAAAATACCAGATTTAAACTCCTTTAGTGATAGAAAAGTTACTCAATCAACAAAAATTTATGACCGGACAGGTGAAGTTCTACTTTATGATGTCTTCGAAAATGCCAAAAGAATTAGTGTACCAATTGAGCAAATTTCATATTACGTAAAAAATGCTACCGTAGCTATTGAAGATGCTGATTTTTATGAGCACCACGGTATTAAAATTACCTCTTTTATAAGAGCTGTCTTGGCTAACATTGGTTCAGGCAGTTTTGGTCAAGGCGGTTCAACCATTACCCAGCAAGTAGTAAAAAATTCTATTTTAACAACGGAAAAAACTATTACCAGGAAGATTAAAGAATGGGTTTTGTCTTTAGAACTTGAAAGGGTTTTAAGTAAAGATAAAATTTTAGAAATTTATCTTAACGAATCTCCTTATGGTGGAACTATTTATGGTGTTGAACAAGCGAGTCAAACTTTTTTTGGTAAATCTGCTTTAAACTTAACTTTGGCTGAGTCTGCTTATATTGCGGCCCTGCCTCAAGCTCCAACTCACTATTCACCTTATGGAAATTACAGAGATGATCTTGAATATAGAAAAAATTTAGTTTTAGCCAAAATGCTAGAATTGGGTTTTATTAAACAAGAGGAATATGATATAGCAAAAAAAGAAAAGGTTACTTTTAAACCACAAGAAAAAACTGGTATTTTGGCACCGCATTTTGTTACCTACACCAAACAATATTTAGAAGAAAAATATGGCCAAAAGTTTGTTCAAGAAAATGGTTTGAAAGTTATCACCACCCTTGATTATGGTTTACAACAAAAAGCTGAAGAAATTGTTAAAAAATATGCTTTGGAAAATAAAGAAAAATTTAATGCTGAAAATGCAGCCTTGGTCGCTATCGATCCTAAAACTGGTCAGATTTTAGCAATGGTTGGTTCTCGTGATTATTTTGATAAAGAAATTGATGGTAACTTTAATGTTGCCTTGGCTCATCGCCAACCAGGTTCAACTTTTAAACCCTTTGCTTATGCTACTGCTTTTAATAAAGGCTACGCACCAGAAACTGTAGTTTTTGATGTACCAACTGAGTTTCAAAGTACTTGTGACCCGATGGGTAAACCAATTTCGACAGAAACAGATCCGAAAGAATGTTACATGCCAGAAAACTATGATGGAAAATATCTTGGTCCAATTAGTTTAAGGGATGCATTAGCTCAATCAAGAAACATTCCAGCAGTTAAAGTTTTATATTTGGCTGGTATAGCTGATACAATCCGCACAGCTCAAAATATGGGTATCAGCAGTTTAGGGGATTCCAATCAATATGGTCTAACTTTGGTTTTGGGTGGTGGTGAGGTTTCATTATTAGAAATGACGAGCGCTTATGGAGTTTTTGCTAATGGTGGAATTAAAAATAATGAAATTGGGATACTTAAAATAGAAGATTTAGCAGGAAATATTGTTGAGTCTTTTTCTAGCCAACCAATTGAAGCTCTGCCAGAAAACACCGCTCTTCTAATCAGTGATATTTTGAATGATGACAAAGCTAGACAACCAGCATATGGCGTTAATTCCAATTTATATTTTCCTGGCCGAGACGTAGCAGTTAAGACTGGTACTACCAATGATTACAAGGATGCCTGGATTGTTGGCTATACACCCAGCCTTGTAGTTGGAGCTTGGGCAGGAAACAATAGCAATACACCGATGGATAAAAAAGTAGCTGGTCAGATTATTGCCCCCCTTTGGAATGCTTATATGAGAGAAGCTTTGAAAGTTGTACCGGAAGAATATTTTAAAAAACCATTGGAAACTGATAGGGGTCTTAAACCAATCCTCAGAGGCTTCTGGCAAGGAAATGACACTTATACTATAGACAAGGTTTCAGGTGCCCTAGCGACCGAATTTACGCCTGAGGAGCTACGTGAAGAGAAGTCAGTAACCAATATTCACTCTATTCTTTATTGGATTGATAGAACCAATCCTTTAGGACCGCAACCGTTTAATCCTGATCAGAATTATCAGTTTAGCCTTTGGGAATATCCAATCCAAGAATGGCTAAAAACTCAAAATATAGTTCAAAACGTTTTACCAACAACTTATGACACTATTCATACTTTAAAAAATAAACCTGTATTGGAAATATTAGAGCCAAGCAACGCTAGTTCATATAAAAACGGTGACACAGTAAATATTAAAGTTAAGGCTAGTTCTGTTTATCCGGTTGGTAAAATAGATTTCTATTTAGATGGAGAATATATTGGATCCACCAACACCTCTCCCTTTAATCTCCCAACTATATTAAAAAATAACACTAATTCAAATAAAATTTCTGAGATTAAGGTGGTGGTTTATGACACAGTTCAAAATAGAACGGAGAGCATAATCAATCTGACAGTTCAACCTTAATATCTATTAAACAAAAAATTATAAAAAATCACCTCTCAATAGAGAGGTGATTTTTTATAATGTTTCATTTAATATCGAATATTTTTTTATTTCCAGTTTGTTTATTTATACTATTTAGTAATCTATCTTTTTTTAACATAATTTCAGATTTAACTACTGGACTTTTGTCTATTAAAATAATTCCATCTTTAAAAGAAAACTCAGATGGTTTGATTTCTATACCTAAAACATTTCTGAAGGAAATTATAATTGAATTACTTAATAATTCTTGTTCATTACTGAATGAAGAAACCTTTTTTAGATAATCTGAAATTTTAAACAACATAACTATTTATTCATTGGCATTACTATATACACAAAAGAATTATCGGGACTACCTTTAATTAATAGTGGTTTATTGATGCCATTAAATTGTAGTGAAATGCTATCAGAGTCAATTGAGGAAAAACAATCAATAATATATTTATAATTAAAATTAATATCTATGTCTTCCCCATTAATATCAGCTAATAAACTATTGGTGGTTTCGCCAATGTTTGTATTTTTTGTTTTAAATTCTATTTTTTTATCTTTACCAAGTACTTTAATATTAATTTGATTAAAAGAATCAGAAAAAATATTAGATATTTTTAAAACACTAATTAGATCTTGTTTTAAAACAATAACTTCTGTTTTGCTGTCTTTTGGAATAATTTGTTGATAGTTTGGAAAATTACCGTCAACTGCTCTAGAAACTAAATATAGTTGATCTAAGTGTAAGGAAATTTGGTTTTTGTTATAAGAAATATCAATATCTTCTTTAACATCATCTAGGGTTTTTAATAAGTCTGCTACATTTTTAAAAGGAATTAGGAGACTAATATTATCTGGAATATTTTTAACTTTTATTCTTTTTTCGGCGAGTCTAAAGGAATCTGTAGCTACAAAAATTAATTCATTTTCTAATGAGTGAATATAAACACTTGATAGTTCTAATTTAACATTTGAAATGGAGGCACTGTGTAAAACTGATTTTAATCCTTTAATAAATAGATTTGATGATATTTTAAAAACTTCACCATCTGAAATTTTTGGAATAGTAGGAAAATCATCAACTGGAACGGTTTTTATAATAGCTTGGTTGTTTTCAGTAGTTATTTTTAAAATTTCTCCTTCAACTTCTAATTTAATTGTTTTACCATTAGAAATGTTGGCTAGGAAATTATTTATAATTTGTCCTGGAACTGCTACTGTTCCTTCTTTTTCTACTTTTACTGGTACACTAATTTCTATACCTAAATCTAAATTTGTTGATTTTAGAGTTAAAGTGTTCTTTTTAACTTCCAATAGAATACAAGAGAGGATTGGTAAAGTTATATTTTTACCAGTAATTTTTTCAACTTTACTTATCCCTTCAATTAACTTCTCTCTTAAACATTCTATTTTCATATTATTAATATATTATTACTATTATACCTGTTGATATGTGAATATCTTCATTAATGTTATTTTTAAAAGGTTATTTTAATATTATTATTTTTTTAACTGTTAATAAAATCTTACTAATTAAATATTTTGTTTATATCTTTTTAAAGAGTGTTGATATCATCGAATTTTTTAACAACTTATTAACAGATATATAAACATTTTTAAACTAGTTATCCACACTATTTCAACATAGATCTAATCTGTTGAATTTCGTTATTTAAAATAGTGTCGTTTAAAAGTCCCTCTCTAATTTTGTCACAAGAGTGCATAACTGTTGTGTGATCCCTACCCCCTAACTTCTCTCCAATTGAAGGAAATGATATATCAAAATCCTCTCTTAGAATATACATTATTATTTGTCGTGGTTTTACCAATTCTTTTTTTCGATTTTTATCATAAATACTCTTTTCTTCAATGTTGTAAAAATCACTAATAATCTTAATTACATCCTTTACTTGAATATTTTTCTTAGGCTTAGATGTGTTTTTTACTAGATTTTTAATATCAATAATAGTCAAAATCTTCCCTTTTAGTTCAGTATGGCACTTTATTGTGTTTATTACCCCCTCAATTTCTCTAATGTTTCCTTCGACATTATCAGCCAAAAACTCAATAATCTCCGGATCCAATTTTAAGCCTATAATTTCAGACTTTTTACGGAATATTTGGATTCGGGACTCCTTGTCGGGCATAGGAATTTCAATAATCATTCCAGAATTAAACCTGGATTTAATGCGATCTTCTAACCCTGGAATGAAATTCGGGTGTTTATCAGAAGAAAAAATTATTTGTTTGTTGTTTTCGTAAAAGTTATTAAATAAATGGAAAAATTCTTCCATTGATTTATCCTTTCCAGCGATAAACTGGATATCATCAACTATTAAGGTGTCATATTTACGATATTTTTCTTTAAAAGTATTGGCCGTACCTGAATTTAAGGCATTCATTAAATCTACAACAAACTTTTCTGAAGTAAGATAAAATGTTTTTTTGTCGGAGAAATTTGTTTTAAAGTAATTTCCCAATGCTTGAATTAAATGTGTTTTTCCATGACCTGTTCCCCCGTAAAAAAATAAGGGATTGTAAACAGCAGGTTTTTTCATTATCGCTTGAGCCGCGGCGTAAGCTAATTCGTTGAATGGGCCAACAACAAAAGTATCAAAAATATATTTTGAATTTAGGTTATCGTTTTTATTTACAAAATGTTCATTTAAGGGAAGAGATGAACTTGAATTATCAGAAATTTTTTCTACTTCTATTTTTTTTGGCTCATTCTTGGTAATTAGGTATTCAACATTTCGAATATTTTCACCAAAACCTCTCAAACTTTTTAAAATAAGTTTATGATATTTGTTTAATAACCAATCTTTAACAAACACATTTGGAACAGAAAGTAGCACTACCCCATCCTCTTGTTTTAAGATAGAGGTGTCTTTAAACCACATACTAAAATTACCTTTAGAAACTTCTAACTCAACTTCTGCTAAAACATTATTCCAAAGTTTTTTATTATCATCCATAATTTATAAAGTAAGTATAACTGTTATTTTAAAACATATAACTTGTTAATAAAACAAAAATATGTTCATAAGTTGTGGAAAAAGTGTGGATACAACCCCTTCCCTTTTTGTGGTCTAGTATAAACTTTTAACAAATATACGAATGACACGAATACAACGAATCGACAAACAAATATTATACGAATAAAGAAAAATTAATTTTGACACAGTGTTTTTATTTGTATGATATTTGTTGATTAATTAAACAAACATTGCCATTTTTCTAAAAATAGCATACAATCACTGGGTTATGTCATTAACATATAATCCTAAGAAAGGTAAGCGCGCTAAAGCCCATGGTTTTCTAGTTCGTACCAAAAGTAAAGGCGGAAGAAACGTCATTAAGCGAAGAATGCGAAAAGGACGCCGTAAATTAACAATCTAAGCCTAAACACATAAAATAGCCCTAAAGGGGCTATTTTATGATATTATTTCGTTATGTTACCGAGAAAACTTAAAATACCTAAGAGTTTGATACCAAATGTCTTAAAAAAAGGTAAAAATTGCCCCTCTCCTTCATTGTTGACTAAAATTCTACCAATTTCAGAGTCTAAAGACTCTAAATTCTTGGTTATCATCTCTAAAAAGGTAGCAAAAAAGGCCGTTGATCGAAATCATATTAAAAGATTGGTCTATGAGGCCGTCCAATTTTATCTCAAAAACATCAAGCCGGGCTTTCTGATATTATTTACACCTCAAAAAGACTCAGTCAAGACTAATTTAGAGGGCTTTAAAACAGAAATTAAAGAGGTTTTGATTAAAAATAATCTATTAATCTAACGTGTCAAGGTTGTATCTTGAGTAATTATTGGCTAGAATAAGCCAATGATGAATTTTTTCCATATAACCTTCTATAACCCCCTATATAACGGTATGGTGGCCCTTTTGGCAGCTCTACCTTGGTTTGATGTCGGTGTGGTGGTGATTATCTTTACCATTATTATTAAATTTTTATTGTTCCCTCTCTCTAAAAAAGCTATTCATACCCAGCTAGTTATGAAAAGCGTTCAAAAAGAAATTAATGAAATAAAGAAAAACAGTAAAGGCAACAAACAAGAAGAAGCGATTAAGACGATGGCCCTTTATAAGGAAAATAATATCAATCCCTTTTCTAGTTTCTTTCTTGTGTTAATACAACTACCAATAATTATTTCCCTCTATTACGTATTTTTTAAAGGTGGTCTACCTAACATAGATTTTAACAGTTTGTATTCGTTTACTCCCATCCCTACTGATATTAAGATGACACTTTTTGGCATCATGGATATCACCAAGAAAAGCTTGATAATTGCAATTCTAGCTGCCGTCTCACAGTTTTATCAGATTAGATTTACTCTACCTAAGCTTGAACCAAAGAAAGACGGTGAAAAAAGTGATTTCAAAGATGAATTGTCCCGCAGTATGAATATGCAAATGAAATACGTTTTACCGGTCTTCGTTTTTATCGGTGCTTATAGTTTACCAGCTGTCGTCGGTGTATATTGGGTAACCAGCAATCTTTTTGCTATAGCTCAAGAATTGTATATGCGACGAAGTCGTCAAGCTATGGAAATTATTCATAAAAAATAATTATTTTAATAATATGGAAAAAACAAAAAAAGAGGAAGTAAAAGCGTTGATTTCGGAACTTTTGGTTGTTATGCAGGTACCAGTTGAAAATATGGAGGTGATTAGTGATGAGAAGACTGGCAATGACGTTTTTATGATCTATACGCCTGATGAGGAGGCTTTAATCGGAAGAGATGGAGAAAGGTTCTCTGCCCTTCTACACCTGGTTAAGAGGATAGTTAATAAAGAGGAAGAAGGAGAAAATGGTTATAAGTTTTCTGTCGATGTAAATAATTATCAGAAGAATAAAATAGAAAAACTTCGCAACAAAGCTCTTATTTTAGCTAATCAAGCCCGAGATTTTAAAAGAAACATAGAAATGGAACCGATGTCTTCCTATGAGAGGTTGATCGTCCATGATGTTTTGGCCGGACAAAATAACATTACCACCGAATCCACTGGTTTCGGCAAAGAAAGACGATTAGTGATTAAATATAAAGAGGAATAATCTTAGTATATAGTATCAAGTATTTAGTATATGGTATTGAAAAATATAAAGACTTTGCTTAAGCAAAGTCTTTATACTATATACTGTATACTAAATACTACATACTACCTCAAATAATTAAAAAACAGCCGGGTGGCTGTTTTTTAATTATTTGAGATTCAATGACCAAAGCTGGAGATCTTTTTTGTTGATAAAAATTAAATACTCTTCATTCTTGTCTAGTTGGAGATTAGTGGCATCGATTCCTGCAAAGGCTCCAGACAGGTTGTTTAGAAGAGTGGTCTCACCAGAATCAGTCTCAATCAACCAGATCTCATCATTAAAGGAAACTAAACCCTGATACCAAACGTCAGGATAGGCAAAAGAGAAAATATTTTTTGGGACGGCGCAGTAAATATTATTGGTATTGATTTTACTCCAAACACATTTTTCTGGAAGAGTAACTGGTGAAATAGACTTCACTTCCCCAGTTTTGTGAGTATAAGTGTAGAATCTAATTGAAGTACCGCTACTTTCTGAATAAACGGTTTTTGTTAGATCTCCATTGGTTAAAGTTGTTAGACCAGCTAGACCTCCCAAAACTTTATCAAAACTTTTGGTATTAGTATTAAAAGTAAACATATAACCTTGTGCTGAGGCGGAAGCTTTGGTGGTAAAGGTTAAAGTATCTTCTTTTGGCCAAGTGACAATCCATTCCTTTGCCGGTGAAGAGAAAACTTGTTTGTTTACTGCTAAATTTGAATCAGTAATAAAACCTAGAGAGCCAGTTTTGTTATAAAGATAAAAAATCTTATCCCCTATTGGGTTGGTAGCTACCTGAGTAATATTTATAGGTAAAAATTTACCAACCAAACTTGATGAAGAAACCTTTCCAATAAATGATTGTATTACACTAGTTTCATCTTTTAGGTAACGAAGAACAGTGAAGTCACCCTTACTTGACCAGATAGACTCATAAATTTTAGGTATAGTAGTATTGGTCGTATTATTTAAAGAAATATTTTCTAGATTTGTTTGTAGAGTGTGACCAGTCATTCTATCAGTAAAGAATACATCAACACCATCAATTTTATTTATAATTACTGAACCAGAAACAGGATCTTTGGATATTTGTTGTAATTTAGCGATAGAAGCGGTTGTTTCATCAGTCCCATCAGTAGTACCAGTTTGATCGGTAGTGTCACCCATATCCCCCGCTGGACGTCCAACTGGGAAGCCTTCATCAGTTGTGGTTGGGCCGGTAATACTGGAGATATTTAAATAAAAGTATAAAACTACTCCAAGAACAACGATAATAAAAATTGAAGATATTATAATTAAGGTTTTTCTGTTCATAATTATTTAAATAAATTTAAACTAACCAGTTGAGGATTTATGGTATAGAGTACAAGCCAAGCACCTAAAACTAAAAGTAGACCATAGAGTGCGTTTTTAATAGTTTTTGCAGCCTCTGTCTTTCCAAAAATTGATTCAGTAGTCGCGTATTGAAAACCACCATAGAAAATTCTGACTACAGCTGCCGTCAAAGCTACTCCAATCAAAAGTTTAAAGACACTATTTAGAAAACTTGGAAGATCTACACCACCATCACTGATACCACTTAGGCCAGGGACTTTTCCTAAAGCCAATAAAGAAGTTTTACCTCCAGTGACAACCGCCGGATCATCTTGAGCTAGAGAAGCTATTGGGCCAAAGACGATGAAGCCAATCATTGTAAGATATACTGCTGAAATTATGTGCGGTAAATATTTCATATTAGAATGTGTTAGCTTCTAAACTAGTAACTTGTTGAGGAATAACCCTGGTTTGAGCCGTGGCGTATTGTAAAATTTTGGTATTGTGTTTAACATTCAAATCTAAACTAATCTCTCCCCCATCAGCGCTTTTTAACTCAATAATTTGTTTATTAAAACTAATCTTTTCTCCTCTAACAGACCAGGAATATTCAACTTCTTGGTTGCCACTAATATTTGAAAAGAAATAAGGCTCGGCTATTAATTTAATAAAAGTATCAGAGTAATTTAGGCTTGAACCAACAACATTATTATAGAGTCTTCCTAAAAGTGGATCTATTTTGTATATAAATAAACTATTTTCTTGATGTGGAACATAAACTTCAGTTTGGTAGTAGGCGCTATTATCAGTGGTATAAATTTCTGCATTTATGTTGTTACCATCTCTAACATAGGTTTCATCTAAAGTATAAAAAACATCTTTGCCATAGCCAGAGTAATCTTGGGAAACCTTGTCATTTTTCTTCCATTTATAAACTAGTTTATCAGAAGCAACTTTGACACCACTAGAATTTTTGATATTAGGAATAGCAATAACTCTAAAAACTGATCCAGCTGGAGCCAAGGCTTTGCCACGATAAAATGGTGGAGTATAGGTGCTGGCCTCCCAAATTACTACTACTTCATTTGGTTTAATTTCAGCAACGCCATTCCCTTTTCTGCCATCCGCACCTAAAACATTCACCTGAATAATAACACTCCCTTTACCCAAATTAAATGACACCTTTTTTAAACCGTAGTCAGAAGCCAATTGTTCTTTGTTGATGGTCCAGGTCACTTTCGCCTGATTAAAATCCCAGCCGGTGGCTGATACTTCAGCGGTAACCAGATCCCCTGCTTTTGGAGTCCTTGGATTGATAATAATATCAACTTGATTATAGGATGAAATTTGGTTGGCTGAGGATTTGACGCTTTCAATCATCGTGTCACTGGAGGTACCGTTAAAATTGGCACTTTGACCCAAAGCCATCATTGGTGTTAAAAATATAACGAATAATAAACTGAAAAATATTTTTTTATAAGTAATATTCATACTAGTTCCTAATATTATAGCACAAAACTAACCAATCATTCAGCTCTAGACTATGTCCTTTTTGGCGTTTTCTATAGCCAATAATTGTGATGGATCTGAGGTAATAATCTGCTCTTCAGCATAAGAAGCTTTAATTTGTATAGCCACGTGTTTCAAGCCGACAAAGAATATACCTTCCCCCTTTTCTGACTCTAGTAACAAGTATTTTTCCTCATCAGTTAGACTAAAGATTTTTTGCAGGTTGTCGACTGTTGTCGGAGACTGTTTAAGGAGCATTTGAATTGAGGAGTTGGTAATAATAGCTGTTCCGTAAGGAGATTTGAGGAAGTCATCAACGTCCTGAGTGATAGTAGAAATTCCCAACCAATATTTACGTCCTCTTTTAGCCATACCAAAGAGGAATGATGCTGCTTCTTCAGATTTCATCATCACCCAAGCCTCATCCACTACTAGTAAGCGCTTCTTTTTCTTCTTACGAACAGCATTCCAAATATAGTGAGTAATCAGGTACATCGCTACTGGTTTGAGTTCATCCTCCATATCCCGTATAGAAAAAACGACGAATTTGGCATCAATATCAACGCTTGAAGGGTGGTTGATAAAGTTTGACCAAGAACCACGAGTATATTTAGAAAGTTTTTGCACCAATGACTCGGCTCCTTCCATACCAGTCAGAACCATTTCAAAGTCTGATAGTAGTGGCGGATCAATTTGAGAAAAGTTGGACTCGGGAGTGATATCTTTAAGAGCGTATGTTTCACTAAGTGCCCTATCAACAATAGCGTCTTCCTCAGCGGTGAGACCGCCAAGCATAACCTTGAATAATCCAACCAAACTAATAATGTTACTTCGCAAAACATCAGCTGGAGATTCATCTTCCTGTGGAATAGGTAGATCAAAAGGGTTAATACGACTATTTGAGCCTAAAGCAATATCAAAATATTTACCACCAACCGCTTCAGACAAATAAAGATACTCTTTTTCTGGGTCGATAACTATAACATCAACATCAAACATTAAAGTACGAAGAATTTCTAATTTAGAGGCGAATGATTTACCAGCACCAGATTTAGCAAAGGTGACAGAGTTGTAGTTTTCCAATGAAAAACGATCAAAAATAACTAAACTGGAATTATGACGGTTAATACCATAAAGAATTCCATTGTCAGAGGTCAGGTCAAAGGACACGAACGGGAAAATACTGGATAATGGTGAGGAATTTAACTTATTATTGATTGCTAGTTCATCATTACCAAGCGGTAAGACACTTCTGAAACCAGCTTCCTGTTGGAAGAGAGCGGGTTTAACATAAATTAACTTCGACTCAAGAGCGGATTTAATTTCAGATTCAGTCTTATCGATTTCTTCTACAGTGTCACCGTAAATGGTAATATAAATTCCAACATCAAATATTTTTTCTCTAGCCTGGGTTAAACTATTGCGCAAATTTTCCAAATCTTGATAAGCTGTGTCGAGTTGAGGTTCACTCACCAACCCCTTTTCCTGGCGTTCGCTGATCTGGGCCTGGACTTCAGCCAATTTTCTTTGGAAGCTGCGGAGAATTTTAACGGTATCGATTGGGTGAACAAAGATGGAAACATTAAAAACGCTATCCATATTGATGATTGGAGAAAACCAGTTGTCACTTAAAACACGAGGATAAGAAATGATGAAGAAAGTACGAGCAATTTTATCACCCAGATTGAGTTCACGCGGAGAAATTTTTAAGGCCGATGGAGCAATAATATCTTGTAATTCCAGAATACCAGCATTATAAATATCCTGTGGTAAGAAGTTAGTACCAATTTCTGTCTTTTCTTTCTTTTTTAAAAAATCAAATATTGCCATATTATTAATTCATTTTTATCGGCTTTTCAGTGTCCCCTGGATTGAATAATTTGTAGAATAATTCAACCAGTTCCTCAGTGCCTAAGACTATGCTACGTAGACCACAACGAGCCAAACCTTGTTGAACAACCCCTATTCTCTGTTCTAACTGTAGGCGGTTTTCCTCAAAATTTTTGCTTTTTTCTTGTAAGGTCTCTTTTTTATTACCAAATAAATTTTTAAACGGATTAGAACTTTTATTACTAATTATAGTTGGAGAATAAGGAATCACCACGAAAAAACTCTTGGTCATAATTTTATATTGCTCGGTAAATTCCTTGACGAATTTTATATACTCAGCAATTTGAATTTTCATCAAGTCATTGATCTGGACTTTCAAACGTTCCTCCAGGATACCTACATAAGGGCGAATGTCCATTCTTTTTGATTCAACGAAAATTTGAGCAGAAAAATCTAAAGAGTTTAGAAAATTTTGGAATTGCATAATAACCGATGTTTGTTCATCCGCAGATTTTAAAGAAAAGTTTAGTGATGTAACAAGAACAACCACTCTCATTGACCCATCTTTGAGAATTAAAACACCATCTCGTACCTCTTTGATTGGGACAAAGTCTTGAGTCGGTTTTGAATTGTTATTTTGAATGGCTACCATATTTTATTATCGTAATTGTAACATAATTATTCTTCCCTATCCTATTTTCTTTTCTGATCCTCAATTTTTGGTGATACATCTAAACTCCAACTAAGTTCGCGTAACCTACTACCAGACATTTTGGGAACAGAAATAGCACCATCTTTCTGTTCGGGTGACACTAAAGGAGAAATTTCTGAAATCTTCTTAGCAGTACGTCGCCAAATATAAAGTTTGCTGGAAACAAAATATTTAAAGGCGTCTTCAAGAACAATAGCAAAGGGACGATTGTTGATTCTATAGAAGGCCAAGGCCAAGGCTAGGGCTACAATCGGTAAGGAAAGAATTATGGCCCAAATAATTGATTGAACAAAATAATAGATAAAGAAAATAGAACCTACACCACCAGCTAGGTAGACAAATTGTTTAATAGTAAAAGGTCCAAAAATTCTGGCTTCCACCTCTATAAATTGTGGTACTTGAAATTCCATGATAATAATTAAATGACAAAATGAAAATATTTTGATCTTTCTGTCATTGCGAGGAAGTATTTTGACGAAGCAATCCAGGATTAATCTCAAATACTTTAAGATGGATTGCCACGGGTGACTACACCCTCGCAATGACGGAAAACAGAAAAGCTAGTCTAACGGTTCTAGGTAAGGATTGGTAATTTTCGGTTTATTTTCCCCTATTCCTGGTGTGTTGTGGGTCTTGGCAACTAGGGTGATTTTTTCTGAATTTGCAACATTAATGTTTCTAAACTTATCTTCAGTAAAATTAATCGGTGTTTTTCCAGTTTGGTTAAGCAGATTAACGTTGGTCATTTTTACTGGTGGTGGAACGGCCGGAATACTTGGCTTTGATTGTTCAGCAACAACTGGGCTAGAATATGCCATCCGGTTAGCCTGGGCCAAAGAATCTACCCTTACCTCTACTAAAGGAGTGCCCTCATCAAGTTTTTCTTCAATTGGAGTGGCACCCACTAAATAACTCTTAACTTTTTTAAAAATTGCTTCGTTAACCTCAGTCGCGATTTTAAGAGCGATTTCTGTCGAAATACCCAATTCTTTTTGCAAATTGCTAGTAAAAGTTGAATAATTTTCCAAACCCATTAAAACTAAGGTTATTTCCGTCTCTAATGCCCCGGCTTGATCAATGTGCAAAGTGTTTTTTAAGGCAATTGATTGAATAGTGTGAGGTAGATCTGCACTAGAAATAGCTTCCTGCAAGATTGGTGGCAGTTCCTTATATCTTTTAGCTAAACTATTTTTTAAATCTTCATCCATATTTTTATATTAGGCTTTTTTCTCTTCCTCTTTTGGTTTTTCCTCGCTTTTTTTCTCATCCTTCTTTCCATCCTTCTTTTCTTCTGCCAGAGCTTCCTTTAAAGCTGACAATAATTCCTTTTCTTCTTTTGTCTTTACGCGAAGCTTATTTCTAATGGTCTTAGCCATTTCCACATCAGTTGATTGAAGTTTGGCAGCTTCAGTATAGGCGGCATTTCTAACTTCATCAAACTTGACCGCACTTTTACTCATATCTTCTTCAAGGCTACCAACTCCCTTCCATGGCTTATTGAATAGAGTCATACTCTCAGCATCCATTTTTGCCATATCCTTTACTACAGTATTAGCGTAATCTGCCTTTGAAGCATTCAACTCACCTTTTTCATTAACACTAATATATTTACTATCGGCACCAATGGCACTATTAATGTGAGTCGCAGCAATTTCTTGTTTTTTACTAATACTGCCTTCTATTGACTTCAGGGTAAGATTTTTAAGGAGTATATCTTTGGCTTTGTCAGGTGAAGACATAAATTTATTATCAGCCTCTAATTTTTCTATTTCCTTTTTCAACTCAGCAATTTTTGTATTTTCATTGGCAATTTCCGCACTCAAAGCAGAAATGTCAGCGTTATTTTTTAGATCATTAAGTTTCTTTTCCAATTCGTTTTCAGCGGAAAGTTTAACTCTCTCTTCAACCAATTTAAAGTTATTAGCAGCTGTACTAGCACCTTCACGACTCTCTTCAATATTTTTAGCTACATATTTTTCTCCTTCCTTAACACTTTGGGCAATAACAATTTTCTTAATTTCTTTATCAGCATCTTCCCTCTCTTTATTTACTTGTTCGGGTGTTTTAGCTGCATCAACACCAAGATTTGCTCTTAGACGATTTGGTAAATTAATTTCTTCACCCGGAGTCCATTTTTTATCTTTGGTTAGCATCTGGTCGTATGCGTCTGGAGTGAGAATCTTAAATTCATCAGTCTTTATTCCGAGACGGCCAGTAATATTTTTTGTAGCAGCAAAAGCATTTTTCAAACCAGCCATTGGTTTTTCGTAGGTGGTTTTAGCTGCAGCAAGCTTGGCCCGAGCAGCAATAGCTTCTGAACCTGTACCAGCCGCAGCTTTAAGTAAAGCTGGATTAGAAAGAGTAACGGCTGCTCCACGGGCGGCCACAGCGGCACCACCAGTCGCTACTGTCATAGCGGCAGTCACAGCTAGACCAACGGCCTTTTTGGTGTAATTTAAACCTTCTTTCCAGATAGTATTACCCCAAGAACTACTATATTCTTCAGTGAGTTTAACTGCAGCATAGAGTAGAGCAAAAATTAGGAAGAAATAAACCATAGTTACCGGTCGAATCATAACCATGTTTGGTATATCAAGATTTTCGGCGTATCCAAGCTGAGAGGTATTTACATTTTGTGTAAAACCACCAGATAATAAAGTATCAAAGCCTGGACTGGTCATTAATTTAACTACAAAATAGACACAAATTAAGAAAATAGGAGCAGTTACAGAGGAATTAATAATATTATTCCACCAAGCTTGTCGATATTTGTCTAATTTTGGATGAATAAAACCGAAAAACATAATTGGTGAAGTAATCATACAAAAAACAAAAACAATGGCTCTAACAAAGAAAATTTTAGCTATTCGATAATAAACATAAACAGCAACACAAATTAAGATTATTTGTATATAAACTCTAAACATCGCTTCTTCACCAATAAGTAGTTTTACATCTAGGTCAATCCAGGCCTCAAGATAGCTTTGAAAAAATTTATTAAAAATGAAACTGCCCAGATTCATAGTATCTGATGCAGTGCTTAAATTAATTGCATCTTTAATACTATTCATAATAGCTACAGCAAAAATATTAAAGAAATCAATTATTATTTGGGTAAATAAGAGACTAAAGTTAACCAAGACACCTGCTATAATTACTTTACCAATGAGCTTATTATCCAGGTCCCCATTCTCGCCAATAATTGTTTTAATTGCACTCCACACCAACATAAAAATTAGAGTGATATTGAGCAAGTCTCGTATAAAACCCCAACCAAAATTTATTGCATCACCAACAGGCTGACCGGATTGAAAGCCGACAGTATTTATAGAAAAATTCATAATTATCTCCATCAAAAATGCCACAATAACTAAAACGAAACTCAATAAAGGAAGAATGACAAAGGAACAGAAGGCAGCAAAAATACCCTGCACCCATCTTGTTGGTGAAGCAATAAAAGCAAGATAGTCTAGAAGTGCACTCCATGATCCAGATTCAGTATCTGTCTTTGCCGTCGGTGTTAAAGGTTGGGTATAGTCAGTGATATTGGGGTCGGTCGTTCCTGGAGGAACGTAGTCCACTGGTACTATGGGTTCATTTACATCTGGCCCTATATCATCAGGAATTACAATATCTGGTGTATCTTCATTTTGAGCATAGACTCTTTCCACCCCACTAAAAATATTATTAACAAAAAAATCTTGATTAATAGAAAAACCAAATGTAAATTGTAAAATTACAAACAATATAGCAATGTAGAAAAATACTTTTCTCATTTACCGTTTAATTATAACACAGTCACAGAAAAAGAAATATCTTGAACGCCTACTGTATTATTATTTTTATCGCGGATTTCAGTGCGTAGAATATAGTCCCCTACCGGAATTTGAGCAGATGATTTTAGGACTCCAACATAGAATAAACCATAGACGTAATTTTGCTCTACCGTGAGGTTATTTTTGATTTCAACTAGTGGATTGGCGATATTCCAGCGGGTAACGGGTGAAATTGTCTCTTCCGAGGTAGAATTATTAAAGACGGTTTGAACTCCTTCTCGTCGAATCTCAGTTTCTAGAATGTCAAAGATAGTATTGATATATCTATAATTTTCTAAGGAAGTCGTATTAACACCGGTGTCTTTTAATAAACTAGTGACCAAACGTAAATCAGAAATGGTACCATCAGATCGGAAGGACAAAGTATTACCATAAACTCGGCTTTCTTGAACACTACCTTTAAAGATATTTACATTAAGATTATTATTTATAGCAAAAGCTACTCTTGGTGCTTGAGCCATAACCTCAACCTCAATTAACTGGAGTGAACCACCATTGGTTTTTTCAATTGTGACGTAACGACCGCTGACTGGAAGCCCTGCTCCCGGTAAGAGATTACCAGTTAATTGACTCGATACTGTAATATTAAGTGGACTGATAGTCTGATTATTAAAAGTTATTTCCGAACTTGTCCAAAGAATATTATCTGATGTATCAGAAATTTTGATAATATATTTTGCGTCCTCAC
Source organism: Minisyncoccia bacterium (assembly GCA_049287185.1). Taxonomy (GTDB): domain Bacteria; phylum Patescibacteriota; class Minisyncoccia; order Phycocordibacterales; family GWA1-40-21; genus JBAWVR01. The sequence continues at coordinate 6,642 of JBAQFI010000013.1, read as the reverse complement.
CATAGGCCCAGATATTGATTTGGCTAATTTGATAATAATTATTTAAATCAACCTTCCACCATGGTTTAGATCCAGTATTAGTGGAAGAGTAGTTTGTAGAGTCGACAGAAGTTATTGCTATTTTTTTACCATCAACAGCCAAAGCTGGATAACGATTACCTTGAGTAGTAGATTGAGAAGCGACTTTTTTCAAGGCTGCATTAAATATTCCTCCATTAGCCTCTGCCCAGGCACTAGGATTATTTGTATGTTCACTATACTGTTGAGCATTTTCGTTTTGTTGATTACGCAGTCCTTGTTGAATTTGAGCCTGTTGGTCCTGATAATTTTGTTGAACTTGTTGTTGTTGTTGAAGAGACGCCAAATCTGCTTGAGTATTAATATTTTCAATGTTTGATCTACCATTACTACCCTTCTCACCTAATCCCAAGAGACCAGTAGCTCCCAATACTTGTTTAAGAACCTGACCCATAAGGGCTGAAAGAATTTCGTTAATTTCATCCGCCACTTCTAACTGTTTGATATCACTTGGTAAACTTTGGTTTAGCTGATTTTGAATAACTGAACCAGGAGTTTTGGTTTCTTCTTGCAAACATTTTGGTTCAGAATACTGAATACACTCAGAAGGAATTGTATTTCCCTCCTCATCAATACTAGAAACGCCCATTTCTAGACATTCACTTTCTCCCTCAACCTTACATTCCTTCCAGGACAAGAAGCCAAAACCACGATCAAGTTCGGTATTCAATCTGTTTACGCTTTCATTTATGGTCTCTCTCACTTCCTCCGCAGCTATCTGCATCGCACCTATAGGTGTGTTACTTGGTTTAGCCGTATTTTTCATAAAACCACCCCAGCTCATTACCTTAACTTTACCCAAACTACCCGGTGTCCCAGTTTGTCTGGAACCATCCTCAGCCCCAACAGTAACGGTGCCACCACTAGTGCCTTCATTGATTGAAATTGAAGAGTTATTTAGACTATTACTAACATTATTCACCATATCACTCAAGGAACATCTTGGTGGAATATAGCGATAATTTCTTTTAGCCAGATTGATTTTGATAGCAATACCAAAAGAGTCACACAACCAACCGAGACCTGCTTTATCTAAAACGCTACCCAATGCTTCATCAACAGTATTAGCGAAAAATTCACCAGGATTATCTAAAAAAGCCGGACTACCTTCAAAACCACCATTTATCCAGTTGACGGTGTCTTGAGTAATTTTCCTAATCATCATTTGAGCCAAACTATGAGCAATACCATCCAGAACAAATTCTTTTAAGATGTATTCCCATGTACCAGCGGCCGTTATATAAGTTGAGACAGCAGTAGCGGTATTTTCCACAGCTGATATGATTTCCTCTCCCCAACTCATAGTATCTACTAGCATGTCGCTCTCTTCCACCGCAATTGACCCAGCATCAATCACCGGTATATTAGCCGATGATTTTTGAGGATATGAAAAGACAATTAAACTTGAAGAGAAAAGAGAAAAAACTAATATTATAACAATTAAATCTTTAAATAGTTTTATTATTTTCATCGGATTAATTTGTCAAATTATTCTGGTAGACCGTCTTGAGAGCTTGAAGAGATTTTACCATGTTTATAACAAATACACTATATTTTTTCAAATCATTAAGCACAAGTATTGGTTCATCAAAGCCCTGCTTCATGTAGGAAATATTTTCACCCAGTTGAATAAAAGAATTTATTAAATCCAAGTGTTTTTGAGCCAACGAGGCTGGTACAACTACATTAAGAAAGGCTTTACCGGAGCGTAGATAGAAGTTAATTATTGGATCTAGTTTTGTTAATAGACTTGCTTCGCTAGTGGTTAAAGCTTTTTGAAGTATTGCTAACTCACCTTCTTTAGTATGTGGGTCATTTTTTACTAAAATAGAATTTATGTTGTTTAAATAGTTTATCGTGTCTGTAGCCGTTGACTGACCAGAAATTATTTTTAAATCTTTTAGGGTATAGGTAGTAAATGGTAGATTTATATTTAAAGCACTGGAGGAAGCAATATCTTGAAGTAATCCAGCCTTGGTGGCTTCATCTAGGGATTCACTGCCAGAACGAAGATAAAGGTATTTGGAAAAGAAATCAATCGCCAATTGATCGCCAGTACTCTTTTTTTCTGTGCTGGAAGTGGTAGTGGCGGTATTTTCATTTGTTATAATCAAGTCGTTTTTACTAGGATTTAGAGGGTCATGATTGGTTTTAACTTCTTCACCATCTTGACGACCGTCACCATCGGTATCGGCTTTGTTTAGGTCGGTACTCCACAAGACCTCCTCCCAGTCTTTTAAACCGTCATTATCAGTATCCTTCTGTAAAGAAGCTGTCACCTCTTGAACCCTTTGTTGAGTTTTAAGTTCATCTTCCACTGCTACTTTAGTAAAAATTTGGTGAGTAGAGATATAATAGGCCCCATAAATAACACTCAAAGTTAATAAAACAGAGAGAAGGATCAAGAAGAATTTTTTTGATGGGAGAAATTTATTCATTTTTATTTACCCGAGAAAATTTTATTTAATAATAGAGACCACATTTATTCGCAACATAATTATACATACTATATTCTTAATAAACTACTACGTGATATTGTAAAAAATTTTAGCGGGAGAACTTATATAATTACTATATATATTCTACTAAAATTAAAACGAATGGTCTAGTATATATCTTTCAATTAGTTAAGTTAGAATAACTTTTGTTTTTTACATAAAGAGTTATAATTATACGTATGATTAAAAAAACAATCTTTTTTCTAGCAGTCCTCCTTTTTTTTCTCAGTAGTACTACTGTTTTGGCCCAGACTCTTGAAATCAATTCACTCTTAGGTCTTTTTTCCAGTAGCAAAATAATATCATCCGAAAAAACGGCTCAGGCAATGGCTTATTCGACTGATCTAAAAAAAATGGGTACTTATACAAATATAAATGGCTCATTTTCTATTCCTATTTTTAAAAATAATTTGACTTTAAATTCCACCGGAGCGGAGGTCATTTTACTAAAAAAGATTTTGAATTCTTCTACTACTACTAAAGAAATTAACTTTGTAAATGGCCAATATACTACTGGACAGGCCAACATTTTCGATGCTTACACCAAAGGTGCCGTTATTCGTTTCCAAGAAAAATATGCTAATGAAATACTAACCCCAAATGGTTTAAGTAAAGGCACTGGGTTTGTAGGAGTTTCAACCAGAAGTAAATTGAACCAATTATCATTAGATGCACCGACTTTAGTCGAGATTTTTATCAATGATAAGATAATTAGTCTTGAGAAAGCTGCCCAAGCTAGATTTTTTGCTGAAAATCTTAGAAAACAAGGAATATCTCTATCTTTGTTTACGACTACCTTGACTACTATCCCTAGTATAAATTCTTCCCCATCCGTTAATTCCCTCTCTAGACAAAATAACAGTTCCCAGGTTTCCAATGATTCCACTAATAACCAGTCAAATAGCGATTTGAGTAGGTATAGAGCTAATCCAACTAATTATGTAGCGACCTCAACAACCGCAAGTAATATTAATGACCTGACTACTTTAACGAATAGATTAATTAGCAGAGACACTTTTGTTACTGGTTCCTCTCAAAATACTCCTTTTACTAATACCGTAACCTCTAACACCCCTATCAGTTCCAGCACAAATAATTATTCAGGTGGAGGGGGTGGTGGGGGCGGAAGCAGTTCGGGTGGCGGGTCCTCTGGTGGTTCTGGAGGTAGTGGATCTGGCGGTAGTATAGGTGTAGCTGGTGGTGTCGGAGGTGCTGTTTTGGCTGCCGCACTATATTTTGGAGGAAATGTCATTGAGTCAAGGAACTGTAATGAAGGTTATGGAAGGTTTTGGGTTACAATAATGAATTTAAGTAGTGACGGTAGTGTTGTTGATATGATACCAACTAGTTTAATACTTGAGCCTCAACTTGCCGGTAGTCTCCTCGCTCCAGTAGGCGTCTATGTATTAGGTTTTAGAATACCTGTACCAGCCTCTTGTTTTGTTGGAGAACAGGAAATGATAGCTACGGGAGGACAAGGCTATCTCTGGATGCCTTCCATTGGTTATTAAATTGTAACTCAAAAACCAACTGAATTTCTATTGTAAACCCTATTAAATAAACAAAGTCACCCAATTTTTTAAGGTCAAGTCTTCCGCTCGTACTGAGGGTGGAAGATTTTCTTTTTGTAAAAATTTTTGCCAAGTTTTTTGATCAATCACTCCGCGTAGATTGTTAGACAAAGTTTTTCTCTTGTGAGCAAAGGCATAGTGAATAATTTCCCAAAATTTTTCTTCATCAATTTTATTTTTACTAAAATAATCTCGAGAAATATTTTTAATAGAAATAATGGCGGAATCAACATTTGGGGCTGGAGAAAAAGATCCGCGAGAAACAATCATTTCTTTTTTAGGATGGCCATAAGCTTTGACCCCGATAGATAATAAACTTTCTTTCCCATCTTTAGTCACAATTCTTTCCGCGACTTCTTTTTGCACTAGAATAGCCATTTCACTCGGTTGATTGTCAGAAGTTAAGAACTGACGAATGATTTGACCCGTAATGTAATATGGAATATTGGCAGCAATTTTGTATTTATTTTTTATCAATTTTTCCTTAAATATTTTTTCCCCCTCCCCCTCTCTGTCATTTTTCTTCCCCTTCCCTTCCGTCATTGCGAGCGAAGCGTGGCAATCCAGACTTCTTTTTTTCTTTTTTTCTTTTTTCTCTTCCCCAAATTCCAAAATATCTCCATGAATCAGAAAAAGTTTCTTATTGTTTATCTCAGGAGCAAACTTTTCCTGTAAAAAAATAAAAAGATTGTCATCTTTCTCTACAGCGACAACTGTCGCTCCGGTTTTAAGCAAGTGCTCGGTTAAGGCTCCCTGCCCCGGACCAATCTCCAGAACAATGTCATTAGATTCTACTTCCGCAGCCAAAACCATAGCTTTTAGAGCCTTTTCTGATTTAAGAAAATTTTGACCGAGGGATTTTTTCGCTTTGAAATACATACTATAGTAGTATACTCAATTAAATTAATTTTCAAAATTTAATAAAAGGATATTTTCTTTAGAAAATTAAAATGAGCCAAAAAATAATCATAAATTGTACTAGTCATTAATTTTTCAGTCGGCGTAAAATCATCAGTAAGTATTATATTTGTGTTCATTAAATTTAATTTCGAAACCATTTCATCTGTAATAAAATTATTTATTAATTCGGGGCGAATGGAGTCATTAATAATCCGAGAATAGAGCTCGTTATCAGGGATTGTTTTTGGCCCATTTAGAGCAACTATTACGATATTCTGGGTAGCTTCTGGTTTATTACCAAAAGCGAAAATATAATAATTTGGAAATTCCAACTTAAGAGTATTTAAAACTGTTGAAAATAGTTCAGATTTTTCACCACTTAATGAACTAATAAAATTGACCGCATATATCCCATTATCAGTAAGATGTTTCTTGATTAGAGTATTAAACTCCGTGGTTAAGAGGTGACCGGGTACAGAAATAAACGAATTATAGACGTCGCCAAAAATTAAATCATATTTATTCGGATCTTTTTGTAGTAACAATCTTGAGTCACCAATTACAGTTTTTATTTCATTAGAATTTAAAGCGAAATATTTTTCGGCAACATCCTTAATTTTGGCATCAATTTCTGAAACTAAAATATTAGAATTTTGAAAAACTTTCTTACAATCTTTGGGCATAGAATATGAACCCGCACCGAGAAATTGAATATCTTTTATATTGTCATTTATGATAGAAAAAACTGGACACATTGATGTGTATCCAGTCGGTCCATTCTTCGGTTCAATGCTATGAGATTCAGCATCTAGAAATAAATAACGAGTTGGTGATTTGTTGTACTCCCCATCAACAACTCTCACATTAAAATAATTTGTTTCTTTCTCATAAATTAGGCCAACTATTTTACTTGGATTATAAAATTTAATGCCAGAAATTAAGAAAATTAAAATAAGAATTATAATTAAAAAATATAATTTTGGGATTTGTTTATAAAGATAAATTGATCCCAAAATAGTCAGAATCACACTCATCGATAAAAGAGTGTTTTTACTACCGATAAAAGAAATAAAATAAAAACCTGTTAGAAAAACTCCTAGAATACTGCCTAGTGACCAAATGGCAGATAAATTACCGTATTTCTCGCCCAAGGACTCAATGCTAATTGAATATTTTTTCAGAATCAAAGGTTGGATAGTGCCCAAAAAGAATGCCGGTATAAGAAAAAGAAAAGTGCTAATTAGTAAATTCAGGATAATAATTGAATCTGATAGAGAAATAAAATTTTTTGCGGTAGATTCAAGCAGAGGTATAAGAGCTGTAAAAACTGCCGAAAAAATAAAGGCTAAGGATATAACAATATTTTTTTGATAGCGATCAGCTATTTTTCCACCCACAAAACTGCCTAAGGAAAGACCCAAGAGAGTAATACCAATCACCGATGTCCAGGTATAAACCGAGGAACCTATGATCGGAGCCATTATTCGAGAAGATATTAGCTCAATCGTCATTAAAGCGAAACCAGCCACAAAAGAACTAGCTATATATAGAATTTTTTGTGCTGTCATATAGCGATAAGTATACCTAATTAAATA
>JBAQFI010000012.1:0-255939 GCA_049287185.1 Minisyncoccia bacterium | reverse complement strand
ATGACGTGAGAATAATAAATTGCAAACTAAAAGAGTATTTGCGATACTACAATTACAAAAGAGTTCATGGCGGAATTAATTACTTAGTTCCGATGCAAGTGGTGTGAAGGTGTTGAATAGAATACGAATTTAATAACAGGTATATTGTCAAAATTTAGCAACAAAAAAATCCCATTATAACCTCTAGAGCTTAACTGGGATTTTTATTTAGCGTCTATTTTTTGCGGTATTCATGAATCTACGCCATTCAAAGGCAACCTTCGGAGCCACTTGATCAAGTTCAGCTAAAATTTTATCTCTAATCTCGCTAGATTTAATTTTATCCTCAAAGGTATCAATATATTGTAGAACCACAGATGACACTCGATTAACAACATTATTTATTTCATCGGCTGTCAGTTTGGCATCAGCGGCCGCTCGAGAAATTCCTCTAGTAATCTTCTTGGCATCGAATGGCATTTTTCGGCCATCACTTTTTATTACTTGTTTAATCATATATTTTACCCGGTAAAGTCGACAATTCTGATTGTCGTCCCCGCGCAGGCGGGGATCCAGTCAAGATTATCTTTCTGCGGGTTATATTAATTATGTTTAACGACCTTTTGTACCTGTTCATAATCTAACTTATGAACTAGCTATTTAATAATTTTATTCTCAAGGAAAATAATAATCAAGTAAAACTAAAATATGGTCAAATATGTTGATTTTCGGCTACTTACTTCAAATGTAAAAATACTATATAATTAGAAAACATTATTAATTTACTTTAAATCAAATGCCAAGTTTTAAACAAAATCAAGGTGGGGTAAAAAGAAGTGTTTATGATACCAATAGGAGATGGCAGGCTTCAAGGTTAGATGGTAGTGTTAAAAATTTTGGTACTAGAATGGTAAGAAAACCTAAGGCGACTAAATCTAAAGGAAAATAAGATGATAAAAAATTTAATTATAAAACTGACCTCAGATAAAAAACTTTTGAAAGACATCATTATTGGTGTCTTGGCGGTGCTATTTATTTTAACCATTGTTTTTGGTGCTCAATACATTAAGAATGATAATTTATCACCAGCTGAAGCTACCACCAAGGCTATGAATTTTATTAATAGCGAATTACTTAATGGTCAGGCCACTGCCACCTTTGAGTCAATTACCAATGATAAAGGTTTATACAAAATTAAATTTAATATTAATGGGAAGTCAATTGAATCATATGTAACCAAAGATGGTAGTCTTTTCTTCCCAGAGGGCTATACCATTGGAACCAGTAGTGCCGCTGTCTCACAAACATCTAATACGATTACTAAAAGTGATAAACCGAAGGTTGAACTTTTTGTGATGAGTTATTGTCCATACGGTACACAAATTGAAAAGGGAATTATTCCTACTGTGGAGGCTCTCGGTGATAAGATCGATTTTAGTTTGAAATTTGTAAATTATGCTATGCACGGACAAAAAGAAATTACTGAAAACCTAAGACAGTACTGTATTGATAAAGAACAAAATGCCAAATTATTGCCATACCTCAGTTGTTTCCTAAAAAATGATAATTCAGCCAGTTGTCTACAAACAGTTGGCGTTAACCAAGCTCAAATGAATTCTTGTGTTAATACCACTGATCAGCAATTCAAAATAACTGAACAATTTACTAATAAACAAAATTGGAAAGGTAGTTATCCTCCATTTGATGTTCACGGTGTAGATAATGATAAATACGGCGTTCAAGGCTCACCAACACTAGTAATCAATGGCGCCAAAGCCGAGTCTGCTCGAAGTAGTGATAGTTTACTTAAAACCATTTGTAGTTCATTCAACAATCAGCCAGAAATTTGTTCAACTGCTAAATTGTCTACTAGTACACCAGCCCCAGGTTTCGGGGAAGCGACCCAAGCTTCAGACAGCGCCTCTGCAGATTGCACAACAAATTAATTCTCAATCAACAAAAAACATCCGAATCCGGATGTTTTTTTCTGTCATCCTCGCGAATGCGGGGATCCAGTTTATTCTACTAATCTACTTCAACTCAAACGATGCCTTAACTGTCACCATGATATTTTTGTTTACAGAGTTAGTGTCATAAGTACCATAGTCAGAAATTTCTAATGAGTTAGATGGTAATACCTGGACTACACCGCTAGCGGCCGCTTGTAATGAACCAAGTGTCTTTCCAGTGCTTTCAGCTAGTTTCTTAGCTCGAGCCTGAGCGTCTTTAACAGCATCAGCTAAGAGGTCAACACGAACTTGAGGAAGATTAGTGTAGTAATATTGAACAGGCCAAACGCTAAAAATTATTCCTCTATCGATAAGCGATTGGGTAGATTTTGCTAGGGAAGTAATTTTTTCAATATCAGTTGAGACGACTTCAACATTTTGTCTTAAAGTGTAGTCTTTTTCAGAAGCGGTTTGATTATTGTTATAATCATAATTTTGCTCCATAGAAACAGTCGAAATTGTGACAGAAGCTAGGTCAATTTTTTGTTCTTTCAAAAAGTTATTAACCACTTGTAGGTCCGATGCCATTAAAGCATAGCCAGTTTTTAGGGTGGATAGCTTTACAATTCTAGAAAAATTACCACTAAACTTGGCTTTGTCAGACACTACTTCTTTAGAAGCGGAACCGGTGACAGAAATATAGTCCGCTGTTGTTCGAGAGGAATAAAAGGAAACCGAGAAAATAATCGTAGCAATTAAAATACTGAGACCGATAACTATTGGCGCCGAAACCCACTCCTTTAAAAAATTGTTCATTTGTTTAATTTGTTAATTAATAAATATCAAGCTTTATTTAAAAATTATATCAATTTTTCTAAATCTGCACAAAGTTGTTGTTTTATCACACTGTGATACAATCAAAACAGAATTGAAACCTTAACATATATCAAAAGAAAGGGGTCAATATGAAACTAAGATTTGTTCTGAACAAGAAGAACCACAATCTTATGAAGGTTCTCATTGACGTCAATCTTGAGAAATTTAGAATCAAATCAAACGTTTGGAGAGATCCTGATCGTTTTAGGGATTATTACGATGATGGTAAAGAGGAATCTCCCATCTTCGTGAAGCGCTTGGAGGAAATCGATGGCATCGAAAACGCCGACTGTGATAAGTACTGCATTGATATTCTAAAAGGCGGAATATTTTCTTGGACGGATCTCGTCCCAGTAATTATTCGAGTTTTGGAAGCTGAAGTCCACGATGGTAAGATGTCCTCTTATGGAGGAGCTTATTGTCCCAAGGGAGAGCCAAATCCGCTAGAAGTGATGCTGTATTCTGGTGATGAAAAATCTCAAAAAATAAGCCAGCCATCTTCTCCGAAAATTTCTTCAGCTGACAAGGGCGAGGAAAAGAGCGATAAAGCAAAAAAAGTTTCTTAATGCATTTGCATTACAATCCCCAGACACACATTTGTGTCTGGGGATTTTTACTTCATATTTTTTGACTACATGATAAAAAGCCTATAGTATGTTTGGTATGAAAGCAGAGAAGCGAATATATCTAGATAACGCCGCTACTACACCACTTGACCCGGGTGTTTTGTCTGTCATGTCGCCTTTTTTGGTTGAAAAATATGGTAATCCGTCGTCACTGCACCTAGAGGGAAGACAGACCAAAAATGCCATGGAGACGGCCCGAGCTAAAATTGCTGATATTCTTGGTGCTGAAAAAGAGGAGGTTATTTTTACTAGTGGTGGAACAGAGTCAGATAACCTGGCCATTTTAGGTATCGCTAGATCCAATAAAGATAAGGGTCAACATATTATTGTTTCTAGTATTGAACATAAAGCCGTTCTTGATACTTGTAAGAAATTGGAAAAAGAAGGTTTTGAAATAACTTATTTGAATGTTGATAAAAAGGGAATAGTGTCACTAGAACATTTAAAGACCTGCTTGCGTAGAGATACAATTCTAGTTTCTGTGATGTCCGCTAATAATGAAATTGGAACTACTCAACCGATTAAAGATATCGCTAAAATTTTAAAAGATTCCAAAATTTCCAAACCAGTTTTCCATACGGATGCTTGTCAGTCAGCCGGAGCTCTGTCATTGAATATCAAAGAGCTTGGTGTTGATGCCTTAACTTTTAGTGCTTCCAAAATCTATGGTCCGAAAGGCGCTGGTTGTTTGTATTTAAATAAAAATGTTTCTATTGAACCTATGATGGTTGGTGGTGGCCAAGAAAATGGAGTTAGATCTGGCACAGAAAATGTGGCTGGAATTGTTGGTATGGCGGAAGCCTTAGTTATAGTTGAAAAAGAAAGATTATCTGGAAATAAACGTCTGACGATTCTCCGTGATTATTTTCTCTCTAAAATCCTCAAGGAAATAAAAGGGGTAGCCTTAAACGGTGACGTCAGAAAACGCCTACCAAACAATTTAAATATTTCCATCAAGGGTGTTGAAGGGGAGTCCCTGGTGCTTTTGCTTGATGATAAAGGCATAGCTTGCTCCACAGGCTCGGCTTGTAACTCCATGGATCTCAAACCATCCCATGTTTTAACAGCTATTGGTGTCTCACCTGAGTTGGCCCATTCCTGTATCCGTTTTACCTTAGGGCGTCACACGACTAAGAAAGATTTAGATTATGTCGTAAAAAGTCTGTCTGAATGTGTTAAAATTGTTAGGAACATATCAGCCTTAATATCTCCGTCATTGCGAGGAAGTATTCTGACGAAGCAATCCAGGATTAAAATTAAAAAAGAATAAGTCTGGATTGCCACGGGTGAGCACACCCTCGCAATGACAGAAATTACTTATGAAAAAAAATAAACCTAAAATCAAAAATACTTGTGGTGATGGTGTAAACTGGATTTATAGTCCAGAAGTTAAAGAGCATTTCTTTTTTCCAAAGAATGTTTTATTTGATGAAACCAATTATCGTGCTGATGGCGTTGGTAGTGTGGGCAGTCCAGCTTGTGGTGACATTATGAATGTTTGGATTAAGGTCAACAAAAAAACTAAACGTATCAAAGAATGTATGTGGCGAACTTTTGGTTGTGCCTCAGCTATTGCTTCGGCTTCGATGATGTCAGTCATGGCCACAGAAAATGGCGGGATGGACCTAGAAACCGCTCAAAATCTTAAACCAAAGCAAATTGTTGATCGGCTCGGTGGTTTACCAGACCGGAAGTTCCACTGTTCAGTCCTTGGTCATGAAGCCTTAAAAAAAGCAGTAGAAAACTATTTACAAAACAAATAATCAAATAGTCATTCGCCAAAAATGGCGAATGACATGAAGAAAAAATAAAAAGTGTCTGTCATTCCCGTGAAGACGGGAATCCAGGAAAATCAAAATTATGCTAAAACAAAAAAACAAGCCAGAATTACTTTCTCCAATTCAAGATTACACCTCTCTCACTGCCGCCATTGAAAATGGAGCTGACGCCGTGTTTTTTGGTATCAAAGGTTTCAATATGCGCGCTGGAGCCAAAAACTTTACCGTTAATGACCTGCCAAAAATTGCTAAGATTGCTCATAAGAGTAATGTTAAAACCTACCTTGCCATCAATACCATTATTTATGAAGAGGAACTACAGAAGATTGAGAAAATTTTAATTAAAGTCAAAGCTGCCAAAATTGACGCTATCATCTGCTGGGACTTAGCAATTATTCAATTAGCCAAGAAACTTGGTGTCGAAGTTCATATCAGTACTCAAGCTAGTATTGCCAATTCCAGTGCGGCAGAATTTTACCGTAAGCTCGGGGCAACGAGAGTCGTTCTCGCTCGTGAATGTTCCCTCAAACAAATCAAGAAAATAAAAAAGCATACCAAAGCGGAAATCGAAATTTTTATTCACGGCGCGATGTGCGTTTCTATTTCCGGCCGTTGTTTTATGTCTCAGTTTCTTTATGGTAAGTCTGCCAACCGAGGAGAATGTCTTCAACCATGTCGCCGAAAATATTTAATTAAACAAATTGATGGCGGTAAAGAATTAGAGCTCGGTGAAGATTATGTTTTAAGCCCAAAAGACTTACGCACTATTACTTTTATCGATCAAATACTCGATGTCGGTGTTGATTGTCTAAAAATTGAAGGGCGCAATCGCAGTCCAGAATATGTGGCAACTGTGACCAAAGTCTACCGCACGATTATTGATTTCTATTACTCTACTAGTAAACACGATAAGAAATTCAAGGAGGATTTTAACAAACTGAAAACTCAACTATCGAGCGGTCTGGACACTGTTTATCATCGTGGTGAAAGTAGCGGTTTTTTCCTGGGAAAACCAATAAATGAATGGACAAAGAGTTATGGTAGTCAGGCGACGCAAAAGAAAGAACATATTGGCAAAGTGACCAAGTTTTATAATAAGATTGGTGTCGCTGAAATTCTTATTCAAGGTGACAAGAAATTAAAAATAGGGGACACGGTTATTTTCCAAGGACCAACCACTGGTAGTCGTGAAGAAAAGGTTGTAACTATGGAAAAAGACCATCAATCTATCAAATCCGCTGGTCGTGGTGAAAAAATCGCTATTAAAATCGGAGTGATAGTAAGACACAATGATGATGTTTATCTTGTAAAACCATCCAAATAGTTTTCATTAAAAAAGCGCGCAATTAAGAATTGCGCGCTTTTGTTTATAACCTTTTAGGTTATTGCTATTGGCTCGGGAATAATTGGCTGACCAATTATTTTTTTTCTGATGAATTCCGAAGGAATTTTTCTTCCTTCAACATCACTAACCAGTTCAATTGCTTCCACTTTAGCGGCTGGGATGGCTTCAGTTGGTGTCTTGTATTTTTCCTTATATCCAGAACGGATATCCAGTCTGATACTTATCTGCGGTTTGAGACATGTCAGATAAAATTTACAGCCGGCAATTTCAGAGCAGTTCTTTGAAAACAGATACCAGCGTTTTGGTTCCATTGGCGACCTCCTTTGACCGAACGATTTTCATCATTTTAGGTCTTTGTTTGCCTATTTGCTAGTTTTACTAAAGTTCTATATGCAAGATATAATTTTAAGTTCATTAAGTCAAATTATAACTAATCAAAAAAAATACACACGCCCCACTATTATAAAAGTGTTGCGTGTGTTGATAAAATAAAAACTGGGTTAAATTGTTAGGCTGGTACGGCTGAGACAGACTTCTTTCTGTGCGTTCTCAAGTCATACCATGTTTTCAGACCAGCTTCTTTCCAACCAGTTGTAGCTTCAACGTCCTTCCCAAGAAAGATGTTTTCACCACTGGTCGTCATGGCTTTGAGACAGGAATTGCCGGTTTCGGGATGTTTGACTTCCTCTTGAATTTCAACCACCAAACCATCTTTTTTCCGTTGATAACATTTACCTATTCCAAATAACATTTGAAACCTCCTTGTTTTTTTATATTTATACTGTTTGTTCTACTTTTATTTATATATAATTATCAGTCCTTTGTCAATTTATTTCTTTGATAAAAGACCCCTTTGAAACCCATGTAGATCATAACGAGAGCAACTATTTTTAGAGTATAGTAGTCGTGAACATTCAAAAACATTTCGGTAAGTGGAGTAAAATTTCCAACAATAATATGAATCAGTATGCTAGTTGGCAAAACCAGCCACATTATATTAGCCTTCGTTATTGTAAGATTAAAACGAGCAAATAATTTTATTATAAGAGGGGATACAAGGTAGGCGACTCCATATGCCAAAATAAAATCAAATATCGCAAATGACTCAATCCTAAACTGTCTTAAATTGTTGATGATGTCCATATTTATAATTATACATTAAATCTTCCGATTATTTATTATATATAAAAATTAAAACCCGGTTCTAGAGAACCGGGTTTTGGGATTTATAATAAGATTATGCACCTCTTATAAATTATACTTGGCCTTGATAAAGGCCAGACGCTTTTTGCTTTGTCGGCCGACGTGCCAACCACCGCAGAACTTACATGGGTAGGCAATGCTGCCATTGCCAATCCGCTGTGCATGATGAACTGCATCTTCAATGTCCACATGCTTGATCTTGGCTTTGCAAGACCTTCTTCGCATCTCATTTCTACTAGCCATTCTTTTTACCTCCTTTCGTATATTTAAAACTGCTGAACACACTCAATCTGTCGAAATAGTAGTCCTGTACCTCCCAAATGTCAATTATTTTAAATACCCCCACTTTCTAAGCAAAGGTAATTCTTTTTCTTCAAACCTCTCACCAATATCATCACGATAGAAAACTTTTGGAATGATTATCTTACGAGCTATTCTCAAACTATTTTCCCGGGCTTCTTTTATTGTTTTGCCAATTCCAGAAGTATAGGCCACATAACCATCATCATTAGAAATATAATACAATCCATTTCCGCGTCCACCTTTACGCAAGGAAATATCTTCCAGAGCCACATTTTTAAAATCCTCCTCACTTAAATTATTAAAAAAGATATTTACACCATACAAACTATCTTTGTTGTGTTTCTTGCCATACGGAAATGGGGGAGTAGCCAACAGGTTTACTACACCGTAGTCACTTTTAACTTTCAAATCATATTTCTCACCTTTGGCAATTGCCAACAATAACTCTCCCCAAGGAGAAGTATGTAAAACATTATGCAAATGAACTATTGGGGTGCCCAGTCGAGATGAAATCTCCAAAGGATAAATTTCATTATCAGTCACGATACAATTCACCTCAAAATCGCCGCGAAAATCAATTTCCTTCAAATACGGTTTCATTTTCTCTAGCACCCCAACAAACAATTTATTTTTCTCATCATTATCATACCAGGCCAAGGTTCCCATTTCAGTAGTAATCGGACCTAGGTCACCCGGAAACATTTTGGTATGTTCAACATTTATTTCAATCGGACCTACCCAATCTTGGCCATTAAAATATCTACCGACGCCAATCTCAATGCCAGTGATTTTTTTGTGCAGAGTGACTTTATTACTGCCATCATTAATAAAAGGATTATAGAAATAGTTTCGCAAAATACTGATAGCATCACTACCGTCAGGTAAGAGGGAAACATAGGTCAAAAATTTAGCATCATGTCCTTCGTGTTTGATCACCCACGGATAAGGATTTTCTTTTATAAAACAAGCGGCATCGTCAATACTGTCAAAGTCATGCAAGGGGACAGTGTGGAGTCCGTGCTCGCGAAGAATTTTCTGACCAAACTCACGATCTTGTTCTAGTTTGTCACCCAGCTCACAACCACCAAAAACATTGTAGCCCTTCTTACGTAAATCCTCCTGAATTTTTCCGAAACCCACATCGTCAAAAACAATGAGTCCGTCTTTACCCACCCAGTCTAAATAGTCTTTCCAATTTTCTACCTTAGGAACTATATTATCGAAGTTGCGACGAGAGTCTTTATTTTTTATATATAGTTTTACGGAGTGGCCTTCATCTTGCAGAACTCGTGCTAGATTAATGGCGATGCAGTCAGTGGAAATAAATAATATATTCATTACGTCTATTATAATATCGCCTAAAAGCCCTTAAGACAAGCCCTTTACCAGACCTTGACAAAATGCCTATAATTTGCTATGATTTAAATAGATAAATTTGGTATTTAACATAAAAACAACATATTAAAAAAGGAGGTTCAAAATGAACCTATTATTAATTGGCGTAATTGCTGTTCCGTTTTTGTTCGCAGTTGCGACATTAGCGGACAAGTTTTTGGTTCATGGAGATGGAGACGATTCCAATCCTGGTGCCATTCAGGCGCTCGGCGGAGTCTTCAGCATCATCTTCATAGTTCCATTCGGTCTGTACGTCTATTTTTCAAACAGAGACCTTGGGGACTGGAATACTTTTGTCTGTCTGATGTTCATCGAGGGACTTCAGATTCTGTCCATGTATTTGTACATGACAGTCTTAAAAGACGAAGGTCCGTCCAGAGTAGCTCCGTGGTGGCAAACTGTTCCAGTTTATGGAGCAATTGCTGGTATCTTTTTTCTTACTGAAATACCATCAACAATTGAATGGGTTGGAATCATTCTAGTTGTTGTTGGTGGAATTATTGTTTCCTTTAAAAAGGGGCATCTCAGTAAAAAAACTGTAATACTAATGACATTAGCCACCCTAATGATAGCAATTTACGAAGTTGGTTTTGCCAATTTTGGAAGAGATATCGATTGGGTGTCGGCACTACTCATCTCTCTTTTGGGAAAAGTCTTCTGGGGATTAATGTTCCTAGTTGGTAAAAAGGAGAGAAGGGGTTTCATTATCGCTATCAGGACTAAGTTTAAAATCCAGTCCATCACAGAAACTACTTGTGTAGTTGCTGATCTCGGATTACTGTATTTTATTTTAGTACTGCCGGTAGCCCTGGTCCAATCGATATGTTGTTTCCAGCCGTTATTTGTTTTAGGTGGCGCAATTTATCTGTCTCGTTATTTTCCGAAGGTAATGCAGGAAGAGACAGAAGGATACACACGTATACAAAAGGTGGTTGGTACAATACTTGTTGTTATTGGAGGAATAATTCTTTCTATAATAATGAACTAAATGAAAGTAAAAAAGTAAATGGCTACGATCTTAAATTGATCGTAGCCATTTTTAAATACTATGGCAGAACTAGATAGTCTAACTTGGTGTGTAATTATTTTTGACTTTTGTCAACAAAACTGTTACTATACCAAACAGAGTTGTAAATGAAGAGATATTTTAAAAGAGGAGACTGGAAATGGAAACAAATACTTTTTCAACCGACATTACAGATCCAAGGAAAAGTGCAGAATTTGAAAAAAGAATGTTAAAGAGCAAAAGGACACCAATGTCTTCGTTAACGCCATCTGTAGGAGTCTATTCCGCCGAAAGACCAGTTCCGGAGGGAACAATAGACATTCATAGTGGAGAAAACGAATCATTTGAAAATGAATTTAATTAAGGTTTGTAAACAAAATTTACCTCGCTAGCATAACTAGCGAGGTATTTATTTGCATTTGTAAAATTTTATATATAAATATAGCCAATTTTGTCTTTAAATAACTTTTTGACATTTATTTTGAATATTGTTACTATTTGCATTAGATATCTTAGACATTCTAGGATAAACAAAGAACCCTAAAGGAGGAATGGAAAATGAGCCGCCAGAATAAAAACCAAACAAACACTGGTCGATTTGAGGGTGGTGGAGATAATACTCCAATACTTCTCACACGTGTTGAAAAAAAGGCCTTTGCAGGAGGACCCACACTCTGCGATCACATGACGATTGTTACTACGCCTGGCTTCACGCCAGAAATGAACGACCAACAGGAAGATGCTACTCGCTATGACAAGGACTAGTTTTTGTCAGCCTGTGCAAATGTTAAAGGCCGTCGAATAAATTTCGACGGCCTTGTTTTTTTGGTTATTCTTTTTTTAACATCTCAACAACTGCTTCAACAATAGGCACATTTGCAAGTGTTGAAATCCACCCCCACTGACCAGAAGGATTGATTTCGAGAAAAACAAAATCCCCATTAGGAGTCTCAATCATGTCAATCGCTCCATACTTTAGATCAATTAATTCCATGAAACGGAGGATCTTGTTTTGTACTTCCTTAGGAAGATCAACATTCTCATGCATTACATTTTGCATGTCATAATGTCTCCAATCTACCTTCGTCAACTCGCTTGCCTGAGAGTCAATACGGCAACTTAAAACTTTTTTACCAATTGCCATAACTCTATATTCGTACTTTTTACTAATATACTTTTGCGCAAATACTGGACAACAATCAATTTTTCTTTTTGAATCAAGTATTTCCTTGTGAGAAAAAACCTGAGAATACAAAAAATGATTATCGTCCTGCAAACGAATATAGCCAAGTGATTTTAATAACAAACCATTGTTGACCTTTGAAAAAGAGACAACATCCTTATAATAATTACTTATCAATGTTTGTGGTATCTTTAATCCAGCCCTAAGAGCAGTAATCTGCTGGTAAAACTTGTTACTTGTTACTTTATCGATTTTTTCTTTGCTGTTTATCCACTTACATGATAGTGTCGAAAAAAACGACTTGATTGCACAATCAGATTCGTTCTCAGTGAATCTTTCGCAAAGACTTGCTTTATGTTGCCGCTTAATTCTACGATTTTCTCGAATATACCAGGCAAGATCTACATCTTCAATTGGTAGACGCCGTCTCTTTTTTTTGTCGAAAGATTTTTTACACTCAAACACATCAATAAAACCTTTGACACTACCATCTTTAGCAACAGAAATGCTCAGTGAATCTTCATTAGGGAAAAATGAAGGATCAAATAAATAAATCCTTATATTTTTTTCTTTATTACAGCACCTCTCGATAAAAGCATCAAAATAATAGTTTTCTTCTAAACCAGCTACAAAAAGAATATTTTTCATCTATACACTCCTATTTTATTTGTTAATGTTCCAAATTCTTTTTATATTAAAGCATTAATTATTAAAATTGTAAAGTAATCAAAACTTATTCATCAAATACTATCTTATTAATCTTCTTACCACCCACTTTTATAACATCGGTATTATTTTTTGCCAGATATACTTTAAGTGGAGCAACAGCGTGTTCCGCTCTAGTTTTATCACTGGTTCTCTTATCAATAGGGAAGACTTGATACTTTTTTTTCTCTCTACCCCTATCACTAACAGATATTATTTTATATTGTGTGCCAAACTTTTGTTTTTGGTTTAATCTCAAAAACAACCTGTCGGTAGTAGTGGCAAATAACCATTTAGACCATAAATTGTCTTTTAAATTACAAGATTTCCTTGATAAATCACGCGCTCTCTTATAATCCTTAATATCCGAACCATGTAAATATATCAATGCAGCGTTGAAATAATCTTTCGATGTTTTAACCAGTTTTTTTTCCAATAGCAGATCAACAATATCTCTTCTTTTCATATCTTTTTTAATAACTAATTCAGGATTCCTAAAAAAATCCTGTCTGTCTGACTGATCATTGTTAACTAGTTTTTCAAGTAAAATATTATCTTTTATTTTTTCTTGTTTAGTCATATTTTGTATTAATTTTATCCTATTTATAGAAAATAAACTAATTATTCGCGTAGACTTGATTATTTTATCAATTCTAACTACATGGTCATTTAATCAATGATAGATATTCTGACGCCATTAAAACCCTTTTATAAACCAGCTTATTGGTATATAATATATTCATGTCTATTTCGAGTTTATATTGTTCCCTAGATGAAGCTAGAAAAGAAATTTCTTCTCGATGGAAAAATCAAGAGCTAAAGGATAAAATTAAAGCTGAATTAAGTGATCTATTTATTGAGGATTTTTCTAGTACACCAAGATCAATATCCTTTAGACAAATCATTACTCCAGACAATGGTTTTATGGAGTTTTACCAAAATTCAAAATATTTGGGAGTTGAACCACTGGTGATGGAATATAAAAAGGATATTTTTGTTTCTTTTAATGAAGAAAAGAAAGGTTTAGGTAAATTACGCATTAATAAAAATGGAAGCCGAGGATATCTAAATATTCTTGATTTTCATGGCAGTGAAAAAAAACCGCTTGATGAGGTAACTTTGAAAAATGGCCAGTCTCTAATTGATTTTCACCACGGTCTAATGGACCATTTTGGTTATGAAGGAACATACAAAGATTTTTCTGATTGGTTCAAAAAAGTCGGAAGAGCTAGTGACTATTACTATCCACTTTTATTACACTGTGTAGCCCATGGAGTTTTTTTTGAGACTCTAGAAGGAGATGAGTATGAAAATAATTTTACCAAAGAAGTAATAATTCCGACAATTAACAAAATTAAAGAAAAATTCGGCGTAGCTCCAATTATAGTGAAACTATATCCAAGTGATCAGACACCCTCTGAAGATTATTATTGGTTCTCTTATCCACCTTTTGCAAATGATTATATTACTAATCTTGAAGAGCTTAACAAATTATCAACATATAATATAATTAACACATTATGAATTGTCTAGGAGTAATAGAACCTTATTTATATTTTTTTTCAAGCGACCCAGCTCTTCCGACACTACTTTATTATACCCACATCCCTGTAGCAATAATCACCTTAATATTAGGTTTTTTTGTCTATAAAAATAATATGAAGGGCTTATCCAATAAGGTTTTATTTGGTCTATCATTGACTCTTTTTGTCATGATAGTTTCCAATGTTATTGTCTGGGTAAACAGTAATGTCTCTATAATAATATATTTTTGGGATTTAAATAAGGTAATGTATTTTATTATGCCAATGTTGGCAGTCTATTTGTTCTATACACTTACTACAAAAAAAGATATTTCCTATTTAACTAAAAGTGCTTGGCTGTCCATATTTTTGGCTTATACAATTTATACTTTTTCCAAATGGTCAATTGTTAATTTTGATATAACAAATTGTGATTTATATGATCAACCGATCATATCTTATATTCAAATTAGTTTTGTGACATTAAGTGTAATTTTGCTTATTATAATTTTTGTTAAATCATTAAGAAATGGTATTGCTAAGGAAAATATAAGGATCAATAGTTTATTTTTTGGTTCAACATTATTTTTCATTATTAACCTGTTTTTTATTTATCAGATTGCCTATTATTTTACCGATTATAGTTATGAAATGTATGCTTTAATCGGTCTGCCAATTTTTATTGGAGCAATAGTATTTACGATTGTTAAATATAAGACTTTTAAAATTAAACTTCTCGGTGCTCAAGCATTAATGTGGACAATCGCATTACTCGTTGGTTCGCAACTTTTCTTTATTCAATCTACTATTAACTATATTTTAACCAGTATCACTTTACTTGTGGCTGTAATTGCTGGTTTTATCCTCGTAAAATCTGTTAAAAAAGTGGATGAGCAGAAGGAACGCTTGGAAGTTATTTCTAAACAATTGGAAAAGGCCAATCAACACCTGCGAGAACTTGATCAACTTAAATCAGAGTTCGTTTCTATGGCTACTCACCAGATTAGAAGTCCGATTTCTGCTATTCGTGGCTATACCTCCATGCTTTTGGAAGGGGATTTTGGTCAGTTAACACCTCTGGCAAAGGAACCGGTAGAAACTATCAATAAGTCCGCTTATTCTCTCGGTTTGGTGGTTGAGGACTTCCTAAATATTTCTCGCATGGAACAAGGAAGAATGAAATACGACATGACTAATTTTGATATGAAGAACTTGGTGGAGGAGGTGATGCGTGAGTCTCAACCAAACATGAAAGCCAGCGTACCCGTCACTTTTAGTTGTATTGATTGTGATCACACGGACCACACAGTTATGGCTGACAAGGGCAAGATTAAACAGGTTCTGGGCAACTTGTTGGACAACTCAATTAAATATACTCCAACCGGCTGGATTAAGGTTTCTCTGGAAAAGGCTCTCAATGATAATAAAGAGAAGGTTATAAAAGTTTCTATTTCTGACTCTGGCGTGGGTATTTCTGCCGAGACTATGCCACTTTTATTCTCAAAATTCAGTCGGGCCAAAGATGCCAATCGTACCAATATTCGCGGTACTGGTCTCGGTCTTTATGTAGCCAAACAAATTGTTATGGGTCACCTCGGCGCCGATATCTGGGCCGAATCTCCTGGCGAAGGCAAAGGCTCTACTTTCATTATTGAACTCCCAATCAAATAAAATAACCATAACTGACATCCTCCTCTGTACAGGCTAAGCCTATACGCGACATTACGGACCGTATAGGCTTAGCCTGTACAGGAATCTTTCTATTTTGTTATAATGTTTAAATGTCTAGAACTTTAAGTTTTGCACCAGGAGAATATTACCACATCTATAATCGCGGAACTGATAAAAGAATTATTTTTAATAACGATTATGATAGAAACAGATTTTTGGTCTTACTTTATCTTGCAAATAGTAGCCATGGTTTTCAAATAAGAACGGATGTTGGTAGAAAGTTATCTGATTATTTTAACGATGATAGAGGAGAAACATTAGTTGATGTTTGTTGCTATTGTTTAATGCCAAACCACTTTCATGTTTTAGTTAAAGAAAAAGTGGAGGGTGGTATTACCAAATTTTTACTTAAATTAAAAACTAGTTATAGTTCATATTACAATAAGAAGAATGAACGCAAAGGGACTTTATTTGAAACCACATTTAAAGCCGAGCATGTCGATAATGATAATTATTTAAAATATTTATTTTCTTATATACACTTGAACCCGGTAAAACTTATTGATCCGGCTTGGAAGGAAAATGGTGTCAGGGATTTTAATGATTCGTATAATTTTCTGAAGCAATATGAGTATTCAAGTTATCTAGATTATTTAAATGATGATCGGGTCCAAAAGGTGATTATAGACCAAAAGACTTTGCCAGAATATTTCGTTGATAGAAATGCTGTTGAAAATGAAATATTTGATTGGCTAAATTTTAAAAAGGATATTGTTGTTTAATATACATATATAATAAAAATCCGTATAGGCTTAGCCTATACGGATTCTAATTTACTTAAAGACTTATTAGTTTTATAATTAGTCTATTATAAGATTAATTTAATAAATAGCGCAAAAAATGAATTACATCTCAATTATTTTGGAAGTGGTGGTTGTTGTTTTGGCTCTGATGGTTGCGATTAAAAATAAGCAGGCCTATGGTTGGGGTTTGGCTTTTACTTTTCTGGTTTATGTTTTTTATGATCTAGCTAGAACTCAGGCCTGGCAGATTTCAGATACTATAATGGCTTTAAGCTTCCTCCTGGCCTCAATTTCCGCTGTAATTTCTGTTTATTCAATTTATAAAAAATAATTTATGATTAATCTTGGTTTATTTTTGATAGTTCTGGGTTGGGCTTATCAGACTTGGTTTCTATATAAAGGGAACAAACAGATTCAACCTATATTTATTGGTACTTATGCTCTCGGAGTACTGTTTCTAGTTTTTGGTGCTCCAAACGCTGGGGTCGCTAGTTTAGCTTCACTGGACGGCCTTTCATTGATTATTGCTATATTTGCTCTCATATTAGTAATAAGGAAGAAGTAAGTTACGCCTATTTAAATTACTTAAATAATTCTAATAACATGGATCAAACAATTATTGCACAACAAGATGTTCTCGGTACTATATGGATGATTGGTTGGCTATTTGCTATCGGTTATCTAAAGCTGTCATTTTGGTGGGGAGTCTTGGCTATCATCATCTGGCCGTACCTTATGGGTAAAAAGATTAGAGAAATGATGACAAAATAAACACAAAAGCACTCATAACTGAGTGCTTTTTACTTATAGATAATTATAAATTACTCGGCTTGGTTTTATGAAATTTGTGATTGTATTGACATACCTACCCCCCAGGTATATACTTTAACAATAAAGTAATTAAAATAATAAAATGTTAAAACAAGAAAAAAAGAAGAAAGTTATTACAGGTTTGAAGAAGGCCTCCAGTTTACTTAATAAGGTTATCAATATGGTAGAGGATGATCACTATTGTATTGAAGTCATGCAACAAAACCTGGCAATTATTGGTTTACTTCGTTCTGCCCACGAAGTTTTAATGGAGAACCATTTGAATACTTGTTTTAGTTCCGCTGTCGCTTCCAAAGATGAGAAGAAAAAGAAAGCTATGACCGAAGAGATTCTCAAGGTTACTAAAATGTTTAATAAATAAATATGAATCAAGATAATAAATCATGTTGTGAAATAATAGACAAAAGCCAAAATAAAGGTATTTTGTCTGGTATTGTGTATGGCCTTATTCCTCATTCATTTTGTTTGGCTTTTATTTTCTTTGCGGTAATTGGTGCAACCACCGCCACAGCTTTTTTGAAGAATTTTTTACTGATACCAAATCTATTTGTATTTTTAGTAATTATTTCTCTGGTGCTGGCTACAATATCTTCAATAATATATTTAAAAAAGACAGATTGTCTGTGTCTGTCTGGAACAAAGAAAAAATGGCGTTATCTAGTAGTAATGTATTTTTTGACGGTTTCGGTAAACTTGGGCATGTTTTTTTGGGTAATTCCGTCACTTACCAATATAAGTTTCGCTAGTGGGTCCGGTCAAACTGCAAGTAATTATTCTCAAACTATGTCCATTAACGTCGAAATACCTTGTTCTGGCCACGCATCGCTAATCATAGATGAAATTAAAAAGAATTTTCCAGCGTCTGTTCAATCAATTAAATTTAAGTTGCCAGGTACCTTTATTATTGAATATAACCCGATTGAAGTAACCCCGGGAAAAATTACTTCACTGGAGATATTTGAGACATATAAGGCAACTTTAAATTAAAGGTCACATTATTAATTAATTAACCCGCAGAAAATTTTGACTGAAAAATCTCCGATTTTTAACTAGTCAAAACTTTACCGGGTAAATATTATGGATAAAAATATAAAATGTTCTTGCAGTTGTGAATGTAACTGTGGTTGTAATAAAGACGAAAAATGTAATTGCAATTCTTGTAGTTGTAATAAAGAGGAAAAATGTGCCTGTAGTCCTTGTGATTGTAAAAAATAGCTAATAAAACAAAACCGCTCGGACACCCTAGCGGTTTTGTTTTGTATGTTCTACTTAATTATTTTCTATGAGTTTAAGCTTGTTTTTCATCCAATCAATCTGAGATTGTTGCCCGGAATTTATTTCTGAACAAAGTTCTTTGATTTCGATATCAGTTATATTTGTATTATTGCACATTAACAAGGCCGAACTATGGTGGGGGATCATTGACCTGAGAAATTCAGTGTCAGATATAGTTTTTTGCTCTCTAATAAAAATTAAGGATAAAATAAAGATAATCACACATAGAATTATTGTTATTATTTTGATTTTAATATTATACATTGACCACATTACCGCAATTTCAATAAGTAACATTGCCGACGTCATAAGTAGAACCATGTATAACTGGTTTAGGTTGGTATAGACATTATCAAAGACATCAACCATGGAGTACATTAGAATATACATTGCCACGAATGAGGCAATCGCCATTATTAAGAGCTTTTTCCAACCTGAGTCATTCATAACAAAATTATATCATGAAATATATAATGAAAAACCCCCACGAACATGTTCGTGGGGGCTGTATAATCTCCTTTAATTTAGATGTTAGCGAAAAGGGAGTTTTTTTGTCAGGCTGGCCGGGAGGCTGATTTTAAATCCGTAACCACTTGGCGAAGGACTTTTCTTCTTGCTCCTTTCGAGTTCAGCTTCCTTTAGCTCGATGATCTTCCTGCCGGTACATTCCCGCAGGTCGAAATCGTGCCTCTCGATGGGTGCTCCAGTTTTTTCACACAAACCACTTGGCTGTATTACCACATGGAAACAGCCGTTAATATGCCGAATGAATTCTATGGCCATGCCAGTAAAACCACTAGCCTTAGCGGTCACTGTGGTTCCCAGAATTTCGAATGGAATTTCGACGATTTCGAAATCACTCTCTTTGATCTCCAATCGCTCCTCAACAAGATACAGACAGGGAACAGGTTGACCGTTTTCGTCCAGTTTTTTGGGCTGGAAAAGGTAACCCACTTTTCTTCCCATGTCGATTATCCAGTGTGTCAGCGTCCCATTAAGCCCTGTCGCCTTATCGCGACAGATTGTTCCTAGTTTCAGCACTCGCTTTTGCATCAAATACCTCCTTTTTCGTTTTAAAGTTATTTTGAATGTTCAAAAATCTAGCAATAGAATATATCACATTTGACCAAATGTCAAGTACACCCCAAAAAAGATTTATATAATATTTTGATGAAATATTATTGAGAATTCCTTTTTATACTTTTAACCACGCCAACAATACCAACAATACCTATAATGACTACCAAGAGTCCGAGTCCTTGAGCTCCAGGGCTGTCATCATATCCACCATACACAAAGAGAAAAGCTCCAAACAAGATGGCAAGAATGAGGAGGATTATTTTAATTATGTTCATAAAAAAATGCGCTTATTAAATTATCTTATTCTTTTATCTTCCAGTTAATTTCAAAGGAAATAGAATACTTACTTGGTATTTTCCATTTGGAAAATCTGAAGCATAAGAATTGGAATTTGTTTTCGGCAATTTTGCCAAAACCCCAGCGATTTAAAGTGAGTTCAATATCAAAAACCATATTACTATTTATTATCTAAATACTTTCCAGCCACACTCAGAGCAAAAGAGGGTAAAATAATAAATACCATAGTAAACAAAAGCTTCATGAATAATTGGAATATTTCAGTGTCAGGCTTATCTGGTCCGCCAGTTGAAGTTAAAACTACCATTATGCCAATAATTCCGAAAGCGATTGATGAATAGATAAAGATTCGTGTAGCTATTTTTTGCATAGATTATTTATTTATTATCTTTAAAATAATAGATCCGTTACTACCACCGGTAAAACCTGGAGGTAAAGCTTTATTATTATCTTTAACCTCAATTACTTGAATATTATAGCTTAAAAAATCAAAATTATCTCCAGTTTTTACATCTCTACTGATATTTTCAGTTTGAGAAGTTAAATAGACAACACCGGAGCCATTCTGAATGTTTGCCACACCAATCCTAATATTGTCTTTAAAGCCCTGTGTTCCTTCAGTTACGGTAATAATATTTGGGTCGGTAGTAACCACAGAATTTGAATTATAAAAAAAATAAACAAAGATTATTAGGACAGCTAAAACTACAACAATCCAGACATTTTTTTTCAGAATTTTAGATTTCATTATATCCTAAATTTAATATATTAATATGGACATTGACGACAAGTGCCAGACCAGCTATTAAGTGAAGTGACTGACGACTTGTCAACATAGCAACCACTTATGCTCCTCTGTGCTCCAGTAGAAGAATAATAGCTACCACTGCATTGCCAATTAGAACCACAGCCAGTAGGAATACAGGTACTAGTTTTGGTTTTAGTACCTCCTCCAGTAGTACCAGTAGTATATGATGAAGGTACACCACTATAGTAAACGGCTGCCCAAATAAATATAATTATTAGAATAATCCAAGTGACTGCTTCACCTTTTCTTTGCTCAGCTTGCTTCAAATAATTAACTACCGCGGCCGAACCATCGAGAGCCGGTGCGGATTGGGCAACCTGAGTAATAGGTACAACTTTAGGTTTTATATCGTTCTCTAAGCCACCAAATACTATGTAGAGAAAAATTCGAAAAATAATACCAACGATTATCAAATAAGAAATAGCAGCCAAAATAACATAAAAACTTTTAATATCAAAAATATTTCCGCTAGTCTGGGAAAAACTATAATAGGTCTGCCAGTCAGTTACGGCAACAAAAGCAATAAGCAAAAGCGGTGGCGCCCAAAAAAGAACTTTCATCACCCGAAAATACCACTTACTCTCCAATAAGGATCTTTTTATAGACATATATTTTTATTAAGCTTGATATAAACAAATTATACCACATTTTTAGTGTAAGTGGTTATCTCATCCTAGAATCTAGTAAAATACTAAATCAGGCTTCGATCCTTACACGTAAGGTGCCTCCACACCTTACTCCACGGAGCATTAAAATCAAAAACCGCCCAAAAGGCGGTTAAGATTTTGGTAGGGAATCTTCCATTACATGGACAGTATCCCCATTGGGTATTTTATTTCGGAAGACTCATAAAATACACTCAATGGGGCTTCGATCCCTACACGTAAGGTGTCTCCACACCTTACTCCACGGAGCCAAATTAAAAAACACTCATTCTAGAGTGTTTTTTAATTTGGCTCGCTTGGGAGTCTGCGTTTCGTACGTTTAATTGGATGGAAGCGGTGGGGGATTTGGAGACGAATAATAGCGAAATAATACATTTATTGGACCTAGTTTGATTTAGATATAAATAAGGAAAATATATTATTCTTATAAATAGTCTACATGTATAAATATTTGTGGCTTTTTTTTAAATAAAAAGCTATAATTATTTTACTTATGTATCAAAGAAGCACTTATTTTAATAAAATCAGTACTGATTTAACGATACTAGCTCACACCATATCCAACAAAAATAAACTTTCCTTAACAGATGATGACAAATGGAGTGAAGATTTTTTTAAAGATCTTCTAAATAAAATTTATGGTTATCAGCTTGTTAATTTGAATACTAAAGAACAAAATTACGCTGGAATAGATTTGGGAGATTCAATAAATCATATTTGTGTTCAAGTCACTGCAAGTAATTCATCTCAAAAAATAAAAGACACACTTGCTATCTCTGATAAATATAATAGAGAGCAAGAATATAATAACTTAATTATATTAATAATTGGCTGGAAGAAAAAGCTTAAATCAACATTTTGTTCTAAGTTTTCAACTTTTGATGGAGAGACTAGTATTTGGGATATTCGTAATTTGCTTTCAAAAATATTTTCATTAAACGCTGATCAAATGAAGAGTCTGATGGATTTTATCGACAGTGAATTAGACGGTGTTATTACTATTGATCCTCTAGAATTATCAGATGCAGATGCTTCTTTGATAATTGATCTACTTTTTGAATATGTCCAAAAAAACTTAAATAAAGATATTCAGGAATCTAAACAAAAATATATTCTTATTAAAAGAGATGATGATTTTATTTCTCGTAAAAATAAACTTAATAATGTTGACGATGTTCTTTTTAATGGCGAGATTCGTCAGAGTCTACAATACGATAAAGCGATTGAAACCTTCCTTAGTAATCCAATAAATAGTGATTATCAGAAAAAGTATTTCGCAATTACTGAGGCTTTTCAAAAGAATTATTCTGAAAATTCTGATCAATTTAAGAATATAGGTGATTTATTTGGTTTTGTTTTTGATGGAGTAATAAATTATGATAATAGAAATGAGGCAGATGACAGAAAATTACTAATTATATTACACAACATGTATTTTAATTGTGATATAGGTAATAATCCCAGATAATATGCTAAAACCAACCAAATATATGAATGTGGATGTTTCTCTACCTTCTGTAAGTTGTGAAGTCTTAAAATTGTTTAAAAAAAATAGGACACTCACATACACAGACTTGTTTAATAAAATTATTCAGAAGAAAGGAATAGAGTCAAAAAAAATCATTCTTCCCGTCTTGAGTTTTTTATACCTATTAGGAAAAGTTGAATATCACCAAAAAACCGATGTAATTGAATATAAAATATGAAGCTAAGTAAAATATATTCTAATAATAAATTGATGACACCAATAAAATTTAATGGTGGTTTCAATGTTATATATGGTGATGTGGAAGATAAAAAAGAGGTTCAAAATGAACACAATCTAGGTAAAACTTCTTTAGTTCACCTCATTGATTTTTTACTGTTAAAAACTTTAAATAAAAAGCATTTTCTTTCAAAACATAAAGTTAAGTTTAAAGACTGGGTCTTTTATCTTGAAATTGAGTTGAGTAAAAATAACTATATAACAATAAAAAGGGCGGTTGATACAGCAACTGTAGTTTCTTTTAAGGAACATAATTGTTCTGACCAAGATTTTTCTAAAACAGATGAATGGAATTGCGAAAACGTGAGACTTCAATCCAAAAAGGAAAAAGATGCTGTTACTGTGCTCGAGGAATATCTTAATTTTAGTGTATTACAGAACTTCAATGCACGGCATTTCTTGTCCTATCTTTTGAGAACTCAGTACGACTACGATAATATTTTTAAAATGAGACAATTTGAGGGCTTGGACATTGATTGGAAGCCACAACTCTTTGCGTTATTAGGCTACAAAGAAGAAGAAGTGTTAGAAAAATATCGTGTTCAAGGTGAAATAAAAAATTATTCAACTCTACTCAAAACTATTATAGGTAATAAAAAAAGTGCCACTAGTGATTCATACAATCTAAAAGGAGCAATAGCGGAAAAAGAAAAAGAAAGACAAACTATTTTAAATGAAATAAATAAGTTTGATTTTTATCTAAGAGAGAAGAAACTTAATAAAGAACTTATAGATGAAACAGAAGTTAAAATTAGTAGGTTAAACTCTGAAAGATATAGATTAGAATATGAGATAAAAAGAATCAAAGAGTCTCTTGAAAGCCATACCACCTTTAATCTTAAGGAAATTGAAGAAGTGTTTGAACAAGCAAAAATATTTTTCCCATTACAACTAAAAAAAGATTATGAGGAATTACTTGAATTCAATGAAAGTCTATCAAGTGAACGAGCTAAATATTTAAAAGAAGACCTTGCTGGAAACATGGAACATTTAGAGAATATCTCAAATAATTTAAGGAAATTGAATCAAGAAAAAGAAGAAGTGTTAGCTTTTTTGCGTGACACCGATACTTTTATAAAGTATAAATCTTTTCAGAATGAGATTTTTAAGCTTGATGAACAAATAAATCAATTCAAGCTTAAACTTCAATCGTTAGGCACAGCGGAAAACTATGAGAAAAAAATTGATGAGCTTAAAATTGAATCTAAAGAAGTAGCTAAAATGGTTAAGGAAGTTATCGATCAAGGTAGCGATATTTTTGAAAGCATCAAAGCATTTTTTACTGATCTATTTAAGAAAACAATGGATCATACAGCAATACTTATTGTTAAACCAAATCAGGAGGGTAACCCTGATTTTGAACAGATAACTTTGGACGATAAGGATGAAGACCAACTTACCGGACAAGGTGATGGTTATACAGCAACAAAAGTTCAGTGTGCATCACTGGTGCTTGCTATTTTAGCAACCTATAAAAAAGAAAGATTCTACAAGTTTGCGTATCATGATGGATTAGTTGAAAGCTGGGGCGATAGTCCAAAACTTAATTTCTTTAATGAAATCAGACAATTTTGCAATAACTATGATGTCCAATACACAATTAGTGTTATCAAAAGTGATGTGCCAAATAATTTTAAATTCAAAAATGAAGAAATCATAGCAACTCTTAGTCATGAAAAACCATTATTTGGTTTTAACTTTTAACATTTGAAAACATTCAAATTTATCAAATTTTTGGACACAGAATTTCCTAATTTTTTCTTTTCTTTTTTCTTTCTTAATTGGTCAAAAAACTATTAATGTATAAAACATCAAAAGTCGTAACGTCAAACGTTGAGTTTCGCATTTTCAGTTTCGAGTCTGAGGTACGCGGAGGGAAAAGCCTGTCCTGGGTAGGTTATCAGACTTCTGTGCAATGGTGTTGATAGTCTTATGTAACATCACCAAATCTAACTTATCGAGCAGGGTCGTTTCAGACCAATTGTCTAGCCTCCTCGCGATTTAACCCAATAGTTTGGGACTTTTAAGTTTCTAGTATCATAACCAGCTTGTGTTGTTAGGTTAGAAACCTATTTTAGTTCACTTTCCATTTGGAAACTGTCTTCGTGTGCATGCAGAAGTGAAAGATTAATATTGCACCTATCTTCTGCAGAGGCCTCAACTTTCATCAAGCTCAGAGGATAAGACATTAAGTTTTAGTGTTTTATCCCCTGAACTTATCAGAGTGGTTGAATTCCAACATATTCATGGCATCCAGAGAGAGGTCTGTTGGATTCGCCAACCTTCTCCCCAGTAATTTAATGGAATAACTCCATTCGTATAAATAAATAACCCTTTCAGGACGTAACCAGGATATGATTACATCTTTAAAAGGTTCTTTCACTTTTTGATGTAATTTACTCTACAGTCCTGATAAGTTAAATTAACTTATACTTGAATTATACAATAGTCCCAATCTGAGTTTCTCTTTTCCAAACTATATTAAAATTACCGCCACGAACTTTAAATCAGAAGCCTTACGGGAAAATTCCGTAATATCTTTGTTTTACATAATGCCCCACTATGTTCTATATAATGGAACAGAATGAAGATTTCTTTTAGTAAATCAGTATTCTTGTCTATAAGGAAATGGCGTTTTAAGAATTACGTTTGAAAATATACAAAAAGATTGTGTAGTTAAATTTTTCTTGAATATTTCTTTGTAATTAGTTTTTGGATTAATTAGATATAGTTCCCATAAATTATTGTCTTTTTTAACTCCTAATACCCAAAAGTGGGTATGTGGAACTCTTATTTTTACAATATTATTATCACTCATATGATTTGTATTAAAAACCAAACCAGCCTGTAATGACTTTCCAAATGCCACCGTTTTTTTGAACTAAACTACTAGTTACTAAAACAGTACTACTTGAATTACTTATAATCTGCGCATCAGTAGTTGTTGCTTTTTGAATATTTTCTTCTATTTTTGTTTCCTGTTGCTTTGCTTCAACTGCTTTCTTCCAGGCCAAACTACATTCATCCTTAGTTATAACACCAAAACTTGTCATTTTTCCAAAAACTATTTTATCACAGGATATTTTTACATTACTATCACAAGTCGGATAGTTAGTCGCATTGTTTGTGCAGATCCCTAAACTCCTACCACCATTTATCACTGTGGTGGTAGAAATTGTTTTAGGTTTGGAAATAGTAATACAAGATGTTTGATTAGAATTCCATTGATAGCCAGTCATACAATCACAAATTAATCCACCTTTTTCATTTGTTTTGCCATTCCAAATACTTCTTTCTCCATAATCTTTAGCGCAGATCTTATTATTTTCTACCGCTGATGAACAATTTGGGCCACCAGCACTATTAATTGTGCCATCCCAGGTAAATCCTGCTCCAAATTTATCGGAACAGATTAAATTGTAATCTAGAATACAGCCTGTTTTTTGTTTATTCCAGAGATAACCACTCGCACAATTACAGACTCTTTCACCATTGCCATTATAATTTACAAAAACAGTATTGGGATATTGAAGATTACATGATTGATTATAAGTAATACAGCTTCCATTCATTAAAACATAGCCATTTTGACAGTTAGGTGTAGGTAGGTGACCAGGGAATGGCTTAAAGCGATCATTTACTTGTTGTTTTAATTCCAAAAATTTCAGTTCTTGTTGCAGGTGTAATGCAGAATTTAGAGAATTTTGTTGGCTTTGTTGTTGAGACCTCAATTCCATATCTCTTCTTTGTTGGTCTAGTATTTGTGATGGTGTTTGTACTACCTCAACCTGCAATGGGTTACCAAAAGTACCTAATGATCCACCGTAGGCATATGTAAAAGTAATAGGTAAGAATAAAAATACTAAAAACAAAATTAGACTACCGATATTTTTCATTTAATTTTCTTTTGTTTTTAATTAGTAATCCTAAAAAATAAGCAACAAAAAGCCTACCACTAGGAGGCCTTGCGGCCATATACCAGTTTCCCGGTATAACGTAAGCCACGCCCTAATGATAGGTTGTTTGTGGCTTACGATTTAAGACCGTGCTCCATAAATTACTCTGTGGAGGTTAGGTCACATATTTAGTTTTACCGACCCTTATATTCTACCCTTTCTATTTAACCTTGCCAACCCTATTTTCTGTGAAAATTTTAGAAATTTTTTTGACCGCTCGATTTTGAAATTGAGAATAATTTTCCGAAGCATAAATAGTTTGGTTACCCTAGGGTCTCTTGGATATCTAGGGAAGTTAAACTTAACTACGCCCCCCCCCACTATCAAAACTAAATTAGTGTTACATCAGACATTTTATAAGAAAACCCCTATATTATAAGGTTATTTTCATTTTTTATTTAATATCTTTCAGATATTAAGATGACTTTTTGGGACTATGTTAGAATTACTTTATTAATATGAATATGTATATTTCGGTTGCTCATTTAAGTTTTAAAGCTTTCTAAGGTCGAATTCTATTGAATTACGTCTATTTCAAAGTCTTGTGTATATAACAAAATCTTCACATAAAGAACCCTGTTTAGCTCATGGTAGGTCTGTGAAGATTCCTACTATGAGGTAAATAGGGCTTTTTTCGTATTCAAATATTATGAAGTTTTAATCTTAAATCTATTTAAGTAGAAGTAGGCAGTTTTATTATTAATCTAAAATATATGGAAACACAAACAAGAAAAAGACGAAAAACACGTGCTACTGTACTAGTCCGTTTAGATAGAGGTTTAAAAGATGACGCTTTAGGATACGCCAAGCGAAGATATGAAACCCTCTCAACTGTATTAGGTGAAGCAGTAACAGAATACTTAGAACGTTACAGTTCATGTCAAAAATAACTAATTTGTTAACAAATTAGTTATAGGAGACCTTTATTAATTAAATATATCGCTAAATGATCATTTACTCACATTTTGAACTTTCATTCGCCTAGCAGAGTCGTATGAAGCGCAGTGTGAGTATAAAGTGGTCAATGAAGAGATATAAAACTAGAATTATGAAAAAACTAGAAAAATGTATTAATTTAAGACAAAAGAAGAAATTAGATGAAGGAATACTAGAAATCTTTTGTTTCGAAGAAGTTACTATTTGTGGATTGTTAGACATTGAATTAATCCTTGTCATTATTTATGGAAAATTTGGCAGAAAGATTATTGAAAGATTTCAAAAAGCTATCAAAGACGATTATTGCAAAAATATGAGTTTCGATGATGCTAACATGATACTTTCAGATCTTGTTGATTACTTTGATAAACTCGCAGAAGTAAATTATAAAATCTTATTAGAAAATAATCATAATAACAAAAACTATGAAAATTAAATCAGTAGCATATTGTAGGGTATCATCTAAAGAACAAGAAGAAACAGGTTATTCATTACCAGCCCAGGAAAAACTTTTGATTGATTACGCAGAAAGGAGGGGATTTGAAGTTGATAAGACCTTTTCAGTGGCAGAATCAGCAAGTGGTGCTAAACAAAGAAAGATATTCGGAGAAATGATGAGCTATATGTTAAGAAATGGTATATCAGTATTATTATGCGAGAAAGTTGATAGACTAACTAGGAATTTGAAAGAAGCTTTAGACGTAAATAACTGGGTTGAAGAAAATTGCGAAAGACAAATTCATTTTGTAAAACAAAATCTTGTAATACATAAATACTCAAAATCAGACGAGAAGTTTAGATGGGACATCGAAATTGTCCTTGCAAAGAAGTATATAGCTAATCTATCTGAAGAAGTAAAAAAGGGGCAAAAAGAGAAGATAGCTCAGGGTTGGTTACCAACCAAGCCACCATTAGGTTATAAAACCATTGGAGATAAAGGGCATAAGATACATGTTATAGATGAGGAGAGAAAACCAATAATAATTGAAATGTTTCGGTTATATTCAACTGGTAACTATTCAACTCCTGCTCTTTCAGACCTTATGTATAAGAAAGGTTTAAGAAATAGAGAAGGAAAAAAAGTGGGGAAATCAAGAATGTATGATCTTCTTTCAGACCCTTTCTATTACGGCATGATGAGTTGGAATGGAAATCTCTATCCAGCCAAGCATGAACCTATAATAGCCAAAAGTCTTTTCGATCAAGTTAAAGAAAAATTGATGCGTAAATTTAAGGTTCCTCAATATCGAAAACATCTACCTGTATTTAAAGCAAAGATAGAATGTGGTGAATGCAAAGGAACAGTTACTTGGGAAATTCAAAGAGAACATTGGTATGGACATTGTAATCATTACCGAAAATGCAGTCAAAAGAAGTGGTTTCGTCAGGAGAAAGTTGAAGAAATGATATTTCCTCTGTTTGATAAAGTCGCTCCAAAATCAAGAAATGTTTTAAAAATTCTTGAAGAAGCACTTAAAAGTAATCATGATGGGGAAATAAAATATCAGGTCACAATGCAAAAGGAAGCCAATCAACAAGTTGAATTAGCACAAAAGCGTCTCGAAGCTATTTATGAAGATAAGATTGATTCAAAGATTACACCGGAATTCTATAATAAAAAATTTGCAGAATACACAAAGGATAAGGAAGATGGTATTGAATTACTCAAGAAATTAAATGAAGGAAATACAAAGTATTATGAAATTGGTTTTGCAATTCATGAACTAGCGTCAAAAGCAGAAGAGATATATAAGAGTCCAAGATGCAGTATAGAAGACAAGAGATTACTTCTCAGCAAAATATTTTCGAACATGTCATTAAACACAGATGAAATAAGTGCAGATTACACTTTAGCCTTCCAGTTTTTGACTAATTGGGTACCAGTACTTAATGATACTTTCGAACCAGAGAAAAACGTTGCTAATAAAAGACAAAAGAGCACTTTCGTGCTCTCTCATCCTACATTGCTCCGTGGGTAGGGATCGAACCTACGACCAATCGCTTAACAGGCGATCGCTCTACCACTGAGCTACCACGGAATATATTTTGTATTCCTATTTTGTGGCTAGAATACGTCTATCATCTTAGCAAAAATAAGGATAAAGGCAATACCTAAGGCTTTTGTTTTTAACTATGTCTAGCGCTATAATTGTACTATGTACATAAAGATTAGAGCAGTCACGAATGCTAAGAAGGAGAAGATTGAAGAAATTGAACCAAATTTTTTACGAATCTGGGTTAAAGAGCCGGCTGAAAGAAATTTAGCCAATAAACGTATTTTAGAGTTGGTCAAAGAAAAGTTTCCGGAGTATAATGGAGATATAAGGATTATTAGTGGCCATCATTCGCCAAGTAAAATCTTGAGCGCTGGCCGTTAAAAAATTATTAATAAATTATCAAAAATATGAAAATAACTATTCATTCAAAGAATCTAGAAATTACTCCAGCCATAAATGATTATATTAATAAGCGCATCTCCCATGTTGAAAAGTTTTTAGGTCATAACCCAGATGTTGTTGAGGCGGCTGAATTTAATATTGATATTGAAAAAACTACCAATCACCACAAAGAAGGAGCCATATTTCTAGCTGAAGTTAAGGCTTTAATCCGAGGTCGCAGTTACACCGTAAAATCCCAAAAAGAAGACCTCTATCAGGCAATCGATGAGGTTAAAGATGAAATAGTCCGTGTTGTTGAACACAATAAAGAACGAAGAACCAGTCTCATTCGTCGCGGTGGTGCTAAATTGAAGAGTATGCTCAGAGGTCTATCTGGTGGTAGTAAGGAAGAGTAGTATGATACAAAACCTTGTAAAACATCGTTCAATTTTAATTTCCAGTATTGTTATTTTCCTATTGATGATAACAGTATCTCTTTCCCTTTATTTTGCGAATAACAATATTGATAATGCTGGTAATTTAAACTCTTCAGCCAAAGGGGCAATCATTGAAACCAATTTTGGTATTTTAGAAATCTCTTTTTTGAAGGAAGCGGCACCTCTGTCAGTTAATTCATTTATTAAATTAACTAAAGCTGGTTTATATAATGGGGTTAGAATGTCCGATATGGTAAATGATTTCATTCAGTTTTCTGCTCCGACCTCAACAATGGAGGTGTCATGGAATGAAGTAAATAATGAACATATGACCTTTGGTTCACTGGGAACAGTTACTGGTGAGAAGAGTGGTGGTTTCTTTATTGTTACTGGCTATGCTGCACCGTGGCTAGAGGGTGAACACGCAGTATTCGCTAGGGTAACTAATGGTCTAGATATTTTGTCTGCTATGGCCAAGGCCCCGAAAAATAATAGAGGAGGGTTGATCACTCCCGTGGTTATAAAGAGTGTCACACTTAAATAGCACAAAAAAACTACTAACCATTATGGTTAGTAGTTTTTTTGTGCTATTTAAGTCCCTGAAGAAATGATTTATAGTCCATTTCTTTTTTTCCTTCTGGAATAACTCTCGTTGGGACAAACTGACCAGCCTCAAGTTTAGCATCTTTGACAATGACTCGGATATCTCGATCTTTGTGTTTAACAATAAAATAAGTATTGGGCCATTCGCTATAAGCCTTAGTTTTCAGTAAATTAGTCATAGGTTTATCGGTAAGACTAATCAGACCGTGAGTTTTCTCAACTTTTTTGGTAAAAGTTGCTTGGCTGTGATCTTGCTCGCGGGCTTTTATCGAATTATTTATCCAGTCAGGTAAAACTTTGATAAGCAATTTTGTTCCAGCCTCAGCCGTAATTTTTTCCAGTTCATTAAAAGAAACAGGCCAGTTTTCAGGAGAAATATTTTCTTGAGCTAAAATTGGTCCGTGATCCACTTCGGCATCTAAAAGCATAATGGAAATGCCAGTATTTTTGTCATTATTTAAAATAGCTGTTTGGAGTGGTGATGGGCCACGATATTTTGGTAGTAGGGAAGGATGAATATTTACACTGCCATATTTGGCACTGGATAAAACTCCAGCCGGAATTATTTTGCCGTAGGAAGCAACAATGTGTAAATCGTGATTTTTAATTACTTCCAGAAAATCAGGATTTTTTAATTTGTCAGGAGTCACAACTGGGATATTATTTTTAATGGCCCAGGTTTTCACTTCATTTGGAGTGATGACCATTTTGCGACCACGTGGTTTGTCAGGAGCTGACACAATCAAATCGGGAATTAGTCCAGCCTTTTTAAGATTGTCTAAAACAATAACGGAAAATTCAGAACTACCCATAAAGGCAGTTTTTATGTTTTGATTATTTATTATCATCTTGATAAAGCTTAAGGTATTCTGCTTCTGACATTTCTTCAACTTCAGTAGCTTTGTCGATGAACAAAACGCCATTTAAATGGTCTGTTTCATGTTGAAAGATTTGAGCCAAGAGTCCGCCCGCTCCTCGAGTAAATTTCTGACCCTCGTCATCATAGGCTTCAATAGTAGCTCGTTCCGCTCGTGGAACTTTGCCATAGGCATATCTAACGGACAAACAACCTTCTTCCATTAGTTTTTTTGTTTTAGATAATTTTAATATTTTCGGATTTATAAAAACCAAATCCTGATAACTAGATTTTTCTTCAATATTTTTTCCATCCATAAGTTGAAAAACCTTTTTAGAGACGACAAAAATACTCAGATCAACGCCAATTTGTGGAGCAGCGATAGCCACACCGTCTTGTTCCTGAGCGAGAGCCTTCTTCATATCAGAAAGGATTTTGTTAATTTTGGATGAGGTAATTTCCTTTAGATCAACTGGTTTTGCTTTACCACGCAAAACTGGATCGTGCCTTTGAACAATCGGGATTTCCGCTATTTTCTTCTTATTTATGATTTTGTCGGTCATATTTCAATAAATATAGCTTATTTTGTCTCAAAATTCTAGAGCAGTAACCCCTCACACTCTTCTTCGGTCATTGCGAGCGAAGCGTGGCAATCCAGACCTAATTTTCTTGAGCGAAGCGATTAGAAAATGGAAATGCCCTTGTGGTGAGACTCCGTATTTAATTTTTATGAATTATCCTGGATTGCCACGCTGGAATACCAGCTCGCAATGACGGAGTGTGAGTGGTTATCTAGAGCAGACTTTCTGGGTTAACATTTACGTTAAATATTGGTGGTAAATTCTGAATTTTTTCTAGCAAGGCTTCATCCACCCAGTCATCACCTTTAACTTTTATGAGTCCATGAATCTGATATTTTCCAGCTTTGCTTGGAATAAAGGCCGGAAAAATATCAATAATATGTGGCTCAATTTCTTTTTGTAGTTTTTCCATTTCTCCAACTACGACATCTTTATTTCCTAATAAACTAATTTTGATCAAAGTTGAATATGGGGGGTAGCTTAACATCTGGCGATCGCCAATTTCATCACGATAAAAATCTGCCAGGTTACCACGGACAGCATAATCCCAGATTTTAGCCTGTGCTTTTCTAGTCTGAAGAATAAATCTCTTGCTGGTAAAGGATTTTATCTTTAATATGATGTTAATTATTCTTTCATTAATGCGAAAGTCTGGTAGGGAAAAGAAAGCATCCATAGATATAACGGCTGAGTTTTGAATCTTTTCGTAAATGTATGGTAGGGACATTTCTGTACCAATTAAAATTGAACCCGGAGAAGAATAAAATTTCTCGGCAATCTGCAGGGCTTTCTTGTGGGAGTCAGCATTGTCGGCATCTAATCTGAAAATTTTCATATCGGGAAAAATTTTTTGAATTTCTTTTTCTATAAGTTCTGAACCAATGCCTAGTGTCGCTAAACGCCAGCTATCACATTTAAAACATTTCTCTGAGGCGCTTCTCCGTTCACCGCAACGATGACAAAGGAAAAAATTACCTTTACTAGCTGTGTGAAGAACTATTGGTGATTTACAATTATGACAGGTGACAATCGTGCCACAATCAGCACAAAGAGTAGTTGGATGAAGACCACGACGTGCTGAGAAAATAAACAGATGTTCACTGTCGTCTTGATTATTTTTTATTAAATTTACTAAGTCATCAGAAATTATTTTGAACTCAATTTTTTTCTTATCTTTTTCTTCAACAAAGTCCTGTTCAACTGGCTTTGGACACATATCAATAATTTCTTGACTAGAGAGGGAAAGAGAGCGAAACTTGAGCGGAAATAATTCAAAAAACTCATTATTCTTATAGCGCCAGATGGTCTCAGTTCGTAATAAAATATCACCGAGAACCAGACGAACGTTATAGTTTAAGGCTAGTTTCTCAGCGAAACAACGAATGTCTAGAAATGGTCGATGTTGGCTTTTGTAGGAGCGGGAACTTTCACGGTCAATAATAATGGTTCCAATATCAGGACGAGGTAGAGAAAGGAATGAGCCAGTCATAACTACTAGGACGGAGTGCTTTTCCGCCATGATTTTGTTCCAGGTCTTCAGAATTTCCTTTTTTGTCAGGCCACTATGTAAGACAAAAGTGTAAGTTTCTATACCTTTGGAAAGTAAACTAACAGCTTTTTTGGTTTCTTGAATTGTTGGGAGACAAAAGAAAACTGAATAGCCTTTGGCAAATTCTTCACGAATGATACTTTTGTAATTAGAATATCTTTCCTCGTCATCGCTTTGCACTACAAATTTTTCACCGACTTCATTTTTTCTTTTTACAGTTAATTCTGTTTTTTCAATTTTATCTAAATTTTCTAAAATACCACTCGGCATAACCGAATAAAGTACAGCACCAGTCGTGGTGGCTAGATAGCGAGCCTCTTCCTGACAGGTTTTAATAAAATTTGGTAGAAACAATTCTACTGGTGGTTTCTTACTGACTTTTTTAATAGTAAATGATAGTTTCTTGATACTGGATTTTTCTTCTAGAGCATCCTGGCTGGAAACAACTAAACCAGGAATGTTTTTACTGCGCAGAGAGACATAGACAATAGAACCAATAGGAAAGTCCTCGGTCGAAAAATACGACAGTTTTTCCTTGGCAATGCCTCTTGAAATGGGGATAATGCCGATGAGTTTCATTGTAGAGCGTGCTTACAATCTAATGTTCGGAACAAATTTTCAAATTTTGAGCGAAAAATATGGGTTTTCTTCGAAGCATATCGAGATACGCTGAGGAGAAAACACTTATTTTGTAGCCTAAATTTGAAGATTTGAACGAGCAAGCCGATTGTTATGTTTAATGGCGGTTAGATTGTAAACACGCTCTTATTATAATGACAGAAAAATGACTAAATTTCAACCTGTTATTCGTGTTGTCATTCCCGCGCAGGCGGGAATCTAGGAATCGTAAATTGTTTTAACATAGAAGGACTGGAATTTCTCTCCTTACAGGAGCAGTACACCTTTCACATTTTGAAGACAAAACGCTCAAGGTCTTTCATTTGGGTCCCATCCCAAATTTCAACCTGCGCGGGAATGACAGAAAAAACTATCTTAAAATACGAATATCGGCGCCAATGTCATTCAATCTTTTAGTAATATCTTCATAACCGCGATTTATACTATAGATATTTCGCAAAACTGAGCGTCCTTTGGCGGCGAGCATACCAATTAAAATTATGGCCGCTGGACGGAGAGCTGGCGGGCAGATTATTTCCGCAGGTTTTAGAGTGGTCTTACCATTCACATAAAATCTGTGAGGGTCAGCTAGAAGGGTATCTGCACCGAGCTTATTTAGCTCAGTGTAATAGATGGCGCGTTTTTCATAAACCCAGTCGTGGATAAAAGTTTGGCCTTGAGCTTGGGTGGCAATCACGGCAAAGAAAGGTAGGTTATCAATATTAATGGCTGGATAAGGATGGGCTTCAATTTTATCTTCCAAGGCAACGAGTTTTGACGGAAAAATTTGAATATCAACTAAGTCCAGTCTTTCATTTAAAGATTTATAAGTTTTTGATTTCTTAAATTTTAAACCCATTTTTTCTAGTTTGAGTAACTCCATTTCTAGGAAGTTAATCGGACAACGAGTGATTTTCATTTTAGAATTGGTGGTGGCTGCGACAGAAATAAAAAACATACTATCAATCGGATCTTCCCCAAGATAATAAATGATGTCTTCGTTAATTTTTTCCTTACCCTCCACAATGATAGTAGTGGTGCCAATACCCTGAATTTTTACACCTAGCTTTTCCAAAAAGAAGCACAGGTCCTGACCCATATAATTGGCGGAGGCGTATTTGATAGTAGTTGTGCCGGGTAAGCGAGCGGCGGCCATAATAGCGTTTTCCGTCACGGTGTCACCAGCCTCATAAAGAATTATTTCTCTATTTTTGTTTAAACCGCTATGAGTGATTTCATAATATTTTTCTTTAGTTTCAATTTTTACCCCGAGTTCCTCTAGTGCGTAGATGTGAGGCTGAATAGATCGAGCACCAAGTTTACAGCCACCACTACGAGGTAAACGAAATTTTTTAAATTCGTGAATTAGTGGGCCAAAAAACATTATGATACTGCGAGTTTTAATAGCCGAGTCCCGATTGATTTTACTCAAAGATAATTTGGCTGGGACTTTTATTTCCAAATCATTATTTACCCATTTGATGCTGACACCAATACTAATTAGAACTTCAATAATACGATATACCTCTTCAATCTTTGGTACATTTTTTAAAGTAGTTTTGCCTTTGTTGAGTAGGGAAGCACAGAGGAGACCCACCGCTCCGTTTTTGGATGTTCTAGTAATTATTTCTCCGGCCAG
This sequence comes from Minisyncoccia bacterium, assembly GCA_049287185.1. Lineage (GTDB taxonomy): Bacteria > Patescibacteriota > Minisyncoccia > Phycocordibacterales > GWA1-40-21 > JBAWVR01. The sequence goes on along the minus strand of JBAQFI010000012.1, from coordinate 219,320 downwards.
TTTTTTACCACCGTGAATTTCAATATTTATAGCTCCATCAGCGACACAAACTAAACTATTTTCTAGAGTTTCGCTGATTTTGGAAATCATTTCAGTAGTTAGATTTTGTTCACCATTTTCAATGCGAGCAATAGCGCTTTGAGTGGTATTTAATTTTTGAGCAAATTGTTCCTGAGTTAGGCCTTTTTGTTGCCTTAAGGTAGAAATTAGTTTTCCGATTTGATTTAAATTATCCATATTTTTACCCGGTAAAGTTTTGATTAAGACTGGATCCCCGTCTTCACGGGGATGACAATCTGAATTGTCAATTTTTGTGGGTTGATTAAATTTATATATTTTTTATTATAGCACATATGCTATGAAGAAGCCAGAAAAGTATATAGTATCTAGTATACAGTATTTAGTATTAAACAAAGAAAAATAAAGACATCGAGACACTCTGTCTCGATGTCTTTACAAAATAACCTGTGATGATAATATTCTTTGTAGCTCTTCGTTGGGTTAAGTGAAAATTTTGGGTTGTGTCGGGCATTAGTCGTATCAGCTAGTTGGTGAGATAATGGCCCACCAAGGCAATTGACGCGCGGGAGGAAGTGGTTCGAAAGTTAATCTTTTGTTAATCCAGCATCTCCTTAGGGGCAATGAGAGGATTTGCTCGATGTCACCAGCACAATTTTGATTTCACAATCACAACCATCTGGTTTGTGTGCCCGACGAAGAGTTCTACTTAATTTTTGACAAAATTATTTACGGGTGTAGTATTCTTTTTGGAGCTCTTTGTTAGGAAAAATGTATTTGGCTAGCCGATAATCGCGTATTTATTTCGCGGGATGGAATTATTCCTTTCTCGTGTGCGAATGGCTACCCAATAGGGACAATGCCACAGAATCCCACCAATAGAGGGATAGGCGATACAAACTCCAAATGCATTTATGATTAGCCTGTGGCTCGGCGATCATTTTAACAAAGAGCTCCATTCTTCAGATTAGTTCTTTCTTTTTTTAAACATACCACGTGGTATGTTTTTAATTTGCGAATTTTTTATTAGATGATATGATAGCCCCGGAGCTCCTTACTAGGAATAATGTATTGGCAAGTCAAGATAAATTTCTTGCGGGGAAAATGTCCCGAGAACAAGAAATCCCACCAAGCCGGGTGAGACTGTACTGCAACCAATTACATTCCGGCGTTGAACTGTGTGTCGACCTAATAAGTAAGGAGCTCCACTCTTTAGATTAGTTCTTTCTTTTTCAGTCCGAATTATCTTTGGACTGATGCTTCATAAGACGTTACCTCCGGGTACGTCTTTTTTTATACTCATATAATAAAAGACGCACTTTTCAGTGCGTCTTGTTTGTGATAATGATTATCACTGATATTTTTCGCCCTCTTTCCAGAGTTTGCATCTTTTTCTGTCGTCTTTTCTTTCTTGGGCAAGGCAAGCAGGACTTTTACTCGCATCGCTTTTTTTCTTGTATTCCTGGATTTCTTTCTTTGAGAGAATATTCGGCGGTCCTTCTTCAGGAGCACTGAACTTGAACCGGGAACTTTTGAGGACAATTATTTCGCCGTTTATTTTCAAAACGACAGCCTTGTTATCCTTACTTCTCCCAATTTCTTCTGTTACAAGTTTTTCGGACGGCTTTACTTCAGAGATTCTGATACTCATAAATCCTCCTTTTTTTAGTTATCAAATTTTTTATTTGTGTCATTTTCTACAGTTACAGCAAATACTTTTCCATTTGATTATTTTCTCTAATTCAGAAGTCCATTTTACTAAGCATTTTGGACATTCAGTCAGTGTTTTTTCCTGTCTGAATTTTTTCCTTTTCTTACTCATATATTAAGTATCCTTTTTTTAGTGTTCTTGTTTCTAGATACAGTTAACTAGAAACCCTGAACTATGTCAATGATAATGTTTTTTACCAAATATCATCATTATGAGGAATAATAAGACGATGACTGCATTTCTGCTATTCTTTCTTGTCATTCCCGCGCAGGCGGGAATCCAGAAATTTTATTTTGATCTAATCCTGGATTCCCGCCTGCGCGGGAATGACAGATAAAAGATAAAAGTCATTCATGTATTCAAACTTGTAAATTTATTTAAAAACCTCTATACTCTGATTATCAAATATTGCTAAAAAATTATGTCCATTTTTACTAAACGAATTGGAATTGACTTAGGAACAGCTAATACCCTAGTTTTTTTACCTGGCAAGGGTGTAGTTTTGTTTGAACCTTCTGTAGTGGCAGTTTCCGAACAAGATAATAAAATTTTGGCTGTTGGTAATGAAGCCAAATTAATGATTGGTAGAACCCCTGACAATATTATTGCTTATCGTCCGATGAAAGATGGTGTAATCGCCGACTATCGCGTGACCGAAGCGATGCTTCGCTATTTTATAAATAAAGCTCTAGGTAAGTGGAGTTTGTTTAAACCAGATGTCATGATTTCTGTACCAGCGGGAGTTTCTTCTACTGAACGTCGGGCAGTCATTGAGGCCGCTATTAAGGCCGGAGCTAAAAATGCTTACGTCGTGAAGGAACCGATTCTCGCTGCAATTGGTGCCGGTATTCCAATTTATGAACCAGCCGGACATATGGTGGTGGACATCGGTGGTGGAACAACTGACGTAGCAGTGATTTCTCTCGGTGGTATTGTCTCCTCCACTTCTGTTAAATGTGCTGGGAACAAGATTGACTATGCTATCGCTGATTATATTAAGAAAACTTTTAATCTAGCAATTGGTGACCAAACTTCAGAGGAAATTAAAATTAAAATTGGTTCGGCTGTACCACTCGAAGAAGAATTACAAATGACTATCAAAGGCCGAGATTTTATTTCTGGTTTGCCTCGTTCTGCCGAAATTAAAACCAATGAAATTGTCAAAGCTATTAGCCGTGAGCTTAAGGACATGATTAAAGCTATCAAAGATGTTTTACAGGAAACTCCTCCAGAATTGGCTTCTGATATTATTGATCGTGGAATTATTATGACCGGTGGTTCATCCCAATTGCGTAATTTACCGGAACTGGTATTTCGTCGTACAGGTGTTAAGGCTATTCTGGCCGAAGAGGCCTTGTATTGTGTAGCTAAGGGGACCGGTATTGCACTGGAACACTTAGATGTCTATAAGAGAAGTATTATAAGTAAAAAGTAAAAATCAAAATTCAAAAATCAAAATTGCGGAATTAAGACAATTTTAATTTAGTTAAAGCCGGAACCTTATAGGTTCCGGCTTTCTGTTCCTCTGTCATTCCCGCGTACCACAAGGGCATTTCCATTTTCTAATCGCTACGCTCAAGAAAATTAGGTCACAACGGAAAGTCAGTTTTTATTAATATTGATTATTATTTCTGGATTCCCGCCTGCGCGGGAATGACAGACTGGAGAAACATAATTTGTTCATGTTATAATCTCTCCATGTCTGCAAAATCTCAGAAAAAAAATATTACAAAACTAAACTGTGATTTTTCTCATCACGCTTATTGTTTAGTGGGGGACAAACAAACTATTTTAACTGAATTAAAGAGCGAACTATTGGAAAAACTAGATTTTGATACCACTGGTCATCCGGATTTTTCTTTACGAGAATATGACTTACTAAAACTTCATCCCGAAGGTAAACCAAATTACAATACTATTTTAGAAGAGATAATTTTACCGGCTCAGAGTTTTCCAGTACAAGCCAAAAACAAAGTGATAGTCATTATGGCTGATGACATTCACATTAATGCCCAAAATTCCTTGTTAAAATTTTTTGAAGAACCGACAGCAGATACCAAAATTTTTTTGATTTTACCGACCGCAAGTCGTTTGTTACCGACAGTTTCATCGCGTTTAGTCATTATTGATGTGAATGAAGAAATTCCAGCCTTTAAAGAGGGTGCCAGTTTGTTTAATGAATCTGAATTTTTAGCTGGCAGTATCGCTGACCGCTTAAAAATAGTTGGTGAAATTCTATCTGCTAGAACTGACGAGGAAATTTCGAGGGGGGATATTTCTGAATTTTTACGACAATTACTTAAACTTTGTTTCCAAAAAGTTAAAGACAAAAAACAGACCAAAGAAAATCTGTCATGGCTAACAGAGTTAGAAAAAAATTGCCGCTATTCAGAGGATCCCTCGTCATCATTTAAGATTATTTTGGAGTATATTGCGATTATTTTACCTAGATTGGCGTAATATTGACAGAGCTAATATTTAAGTGTACTATAGAAAACAGATGTAGTATAAAGTTATTTAAATCAAAAAAAGAAAGAGAGGTTGATTATGTACGAATTTCTAATGAGTGTTAGCAATTTCACTTCACACCATCCTGGATTAAGTGTTTGTGTCATTGGTAGTCTACCTATTTTTTGTTTCTATTTATGGTTTCTCTTGACAGCCAATTCTGAAAGAAAAAAAATGGAGACAAAATATTTTGGAGAATGTATTTCCGGAAGGTTGGATGAAGAAAAAACATATCTTCAAAAACTGATAGTGGGCAAGCTTTTTGCTCTAAAAAACAAGGTGATCAACACTAATGAGGAATTGGAGTTGATTAATGAAGAGATTGATAAAATAAAAGAATCAGAAGGATATAAGAGTCTGACCCCTGTTGCAATCCTAGAAAAAACTATTCAGTTTGAAAAACTGAGCAATGATGCTGAAAAAGCTGAAGAGAATTTCAAGACAGCAGCAGAGATTGCTTTTAAAGCAGGTTTCGTACATGAAGCGGCGATAATGGGCTACGGAGATGCTGAAGATGAATTAGAATATGGAAAGTCAATATAATCTGATCCTCAAACCTAAACGGGAGAATGTAAAAGTTCTCCCGTTTTTAATTTTACATCTTGCTATTCTACTAAAAAGGTTGTATAATAGTTGTAGAGTAGTAAACAATTGAATAGGAGGTTGTTGTGAAGACATTTCTTTTTGCTGCTATATCGATTAGCGAATTTCTTGTTGGCACGGTAATTTTGAAATTAAGCTCAAAAATACTGGAAAAAGTACATAATATCGAAAACAACAAAAACAAAAATTTAATTGATGGAGGTAGAAATGATTAGAAAGAAGGCCTTAAAAGGCAAAGTAATGAAAGGATTGGTGGCTGACGAAAATACAACCACCTCAGTTCATCATTACACCAAGAGGGTAGATCCACATTGGGTGATGGCCCTCCGCCGGATGTACGTTCCTAACTAAAGTAAAAAACAGAAACATAACTGCATCAGAAATGGTGCAGTTTTCTTTTGTTTGTTGTTTTATGTTAGAATACGGGTATAATTACAAGTAATAATTTAACCCGAAAGAAAGATAATCTGACTGGATCCCCGCCTGCGCGGGGACGACAATCAGAATTGTCGACTTTACCGGGTAAATCAAACATATGGCTTACGATTTTAATATTTTTAAGAATAAGGTTAAAGAAGTAGAGGATTGGCTACATAAAGAATATCAGGGAATTCGTACTGGTCAGGCTTCACCAATGATTCTCGATGGCGTTCGTGTTGAGGCTTATGGTCAAATGAGCCCAGTCAATCAAGTGGCAGGTATTACTACTGAAGGGGCACGTTCTTTACGTGTAGTCCCGTGGGACAACAGTGTTCTAAAGGCTCTAGAAAAAGCGATTCAAGTGGCTAACCTTGGTGTGTCCGTTATGTCGGATGATAAGGGTATCCGAGTCAATTTTCCTGAATTAACCTCCGAAACTAGAACCACTTTACTTAAATTGGCAAAATCAAAATTGGAAGATGCTCGTATTTCTTTGCGCTCAGCCAGAACCGACACTCTTACTGACCTTGATAAGAAAAAAGATGATGGTTTAATTGGTGAAGATGATCACAAGCGCAACAAAGTTGAATTACAAAAATATGTTGATGATTCAAATTTGAAACTGGAAGAAGTTTTTGCAAGAAAAGAAAAAGAAATCTCTTTGTAACATTTAACGAATATACGAATGACACGAATACAACGAATCGATTAACAAATATCATACGAATGAATACTGGAGATATTTTTATTCGTTGAAATTCGTCAATTCGATTCGTATCATTTGTCCATTTGTTGATTCGTTAATTCCATAATATTTAAAATAATGACTATAATAATTTTCTTAGTAATACTAGCAGTCCTAGTTTTTGTTCACGAGTTAGGTCATTTTGTTGTGGCCAAGAAATCTGGTGTTCGCGTTGATGAATTTGCTGTTGGTTTTCCTCCAACCTTATATAGAAAGAAAGTTGGAGAAACTACCTATAAACTGAATGCTATTCCATTCGGTGGTTACGTAAAAATTCATGGGGAAACTCCTGATGACGATACTGAATGTGGAGTCGATAATGAAAGAAGTTTTACTAAGGCTAAAAAATGGAAGCAAGCACTTATAATCTCCTCTGGAGTTTTATGTAATTTTCTTATTGCCTGGCCTCTTTTTACCGCCTCATTTATGACTGGTGTAGCCGCTCCAGCAGCGCAAAATTATGAACAATATTCCAGTGGTAATTTGGTTATGATTGTTTCAGTGGAAAAGAATTCTCCAGCTGAGAAAGCAGGTTTTGAGAGAGGCGATGAAATTGTTTCAATAAAAACCGCTGATCGTATTTTGGAAGCACCAACTGTTGATTCAGTTCAAAATTTTATAAAAGAAGCTGACGGCGAATTGGCTATCAGTGTAATCAGAAGTAATGAACCAGTTACCATTTTTGTGACTCCAGTCAGCGGTGTGGTTGAAGGCAAAAAAGCGGTCGGAATTATGATGAGTGAAGCCCTCAACCTGCGTTTACCATTTCATTTAGCTGCCTGGGAGGGTCTGAAATATACGATTTTAGCTACCAAGGCCATTTTTGTCAGTCTCTATTCGTTTATCGGTCAGGCTTTTATTGGTCAGGCAGATTATTCTCAGATTTCTGGACCAGTCGGTATTGTTGGCATGGTTGGTTCAGCCAAAGCCGCTGGTTGGTCCTACGTTATCAGCTTTGCCGCTATGATTTCTATAAACTTGGCAGTACTTAATCTCGTTCCGTTTCCAGCGCTTGATGGCGGACGATTACTTTTTATTGGTATTGAAGCGATTATCCGTCGTCCACTCAATCCAAAATGGGCGAATAGAGTTAATGCCGTCGGCTTCATGTTGCTGATACTTCTGATGATTGTTATTTCAGTTAAAGATATTCTTAAATTAATTTAATTTTTTTAAAGAAGAAAACCGCCAAAATAAATTTTGGCGGTTTTTACTTTACTAGGTAATATCTACCTGTTCTTTTTTCCATACCTAGCTTTTTTGTAGGCTGGAGTGGCTTTTTTCGGTTGAATCTCAGGTAGTCTTTCTCGGAGATTTTTTATGCAAATTTCAAGACTTTTTATGCAAGCCTCAAGACTTTCTATACTATGTTCAACAATTTTTTTGCCCCTCCTGGCGTTGTAGGTCATATGTGCTGCACTCATAGCAACGTTAGCCATAGCCAGACCAAAAGCTTTTGGATCTGTTCGATTATTCATTTTTCTCCTTACTATTAGTTAGGTTCGTTTCTGATTTCAAGATTACAACATTCTATTTTTAATAGCAATAATAGTTTCATTTTTTACATACAATAATTCTAGGCACAATAAGGACGCGGTCGCTGTTTTATTGTGGCCTATACATAATTATATCTAGGTTGCAAAATCCCATTTTTTTGCTTAGAATAAGGACAAATGCAACAATCAAAACTTTTCACCAAGACCAGAAAAGAAGCTCCAAAAGATGAGGTATCAAAAAATGCCCAGTATCTGATTCGAGCTGGTTTTATCAACAAGGAATTAGCCGGTGTTTATGCTTATTTACCTTTAGGGCTTAGAACATTAAATAAAATTGTTAACGTTATTCGTGAAGAAATGAATGCTCTTGGTGGACAGGAACTTGAGATGACAGCTCTCCAGGACAAGGCTCCATGGGAAAAGTCCGGACGTTGGGATGATAAGGCAGTTGAAATTTGGTTTAAAACCGAATTAAAAAATGGTACAAAAGTTGGATTAGGTTTTACGCACGAGGAACCGATTACGGCCATGCTTAAAAATCATGTTCGTTCTTTCCGTGATTTACCTTTTTCTGTTTATCAATTTCAAACTAAATTTCGTAATGAAGCTCGAGCCAAAAGCGGTATTATGCGTGGCCGAGAATTTTTAATGAAGGATTTGTATTCTTTTTGTTTGAACAAAGAACAACACGAGGTTTTTTACGAGAAAGCTAAACAGGCTTATACAAAAATATTTAATCGTTTGGGTATTGGTGAAAAAACCTATGTCACGATTGCGACTGGTGGAACCTTTAGTAAATATTCTCATGAGTTTCAGACCGTAAGTGAAGCCGGTGAGGATTTGATTTACGTTTGTGAAAAATGTCACGTAGCTGTAAACAAGGAATTAATAGCGGAACAATCAATCTGTCCAGAATGTAAAAATAAAGATTTGGTGGAAAAGAAAGCCATTGAAGTAGGTAATATTTTTACTCTTGGTGAAAAATTCTCTGAGGCTATCGATTTGAGTTACGCTGATGAAAAAGGAGAGAAGAAACTGGTTTTTATGGGTAGTTATGGTATCGGCCCAGGACGCGTGATGGGAACAATAGTGGAAAACCTAAGTGATGACAAAGGAATTATTTGGCCAAAGAATATTGCACCTTTCCTCGTTCATTTGATTGAAATTGGGGCTGACAATGAAACAGTTAGACAAAAGACAGAAGAAATATATAATTCCTTAATAGAGGCTGGTCTTGAAGTTTTATGGGATGATCGAGCTCTCCGTCCAGGGGAAAAATTTGCCGATGCTGATCTTATCGGTATACCTTTGCGTTTAGTTATAAGTGAAAAACTGGTGGCTGGTGGAGAATACGAAATGAAGAATCGCCAAACTGGAGAAGTAAGAATGGTAGCAGAAGCTAAACTAGTTGACTGGGTGAAAGATTTTAATAAATAGATTTTAAGTCAGGTATAATCATTAACTGTCATGATCAAGAAAATCAGAAATCAAATCAGAAAGAAAATAAACAGAAGATTCTCAAATGATATTGGGATTGATCTTGGTACTGCCAATTCTTTGGTTTACATGGCGGGAAGGGGAATTGTAGTTAACGAGCCATCAGTTGTAGCAGTGAACCAAAAGACCGGGCGAGTAGTCGCTGTTGGTTGCCAAGCTAAAGAAATGCTTGGTCGTACACCTCCACATATTACTGCTATTTGTCCTCTTGTTGATGGTGTTATTTCTGATTTCGAAGTGACCGAAGAAATGATTGCTCATTTACTACGTACTGCGGAAAAAGGTTCTAAAAAGTTACTTGGACCACGAGTAGTCGTTGGTGTGCCTTCTGGAGTAACAAACGTCGAGATTCGCGCTGTTCGTGATGCGACTAGAAATGCTGGCGCTCGTGAGGTTTACATTGTTGAGGAGCCAATGGCTGGAGCTATTGGTATTAAATTACCCGTTAAAGAAGCCGTGGCCAGTATGGTGATAGATATCGGTGGTGGTACCACAGACATCGCTGTGATTTCCTTAAGCGGAATTGTTCGTTCAAAAAATCTTCGTATTGCTGGCGTTAAACTTAATAACGATGTTATTGCATACATTCGTAGTGAATTTAAAATTCTTATTGGTGAAAAAACGGCTGAAGAAATTAAAATTAAAATTGGGTCAGTTGTGCCTATGGAGGCCATGGAAACTTCTATTAAAGGACGTGACTTAATTACTGGTCTGCCACGAGAAGTGATTATTACAGATGCCGATATTCGTGAGGCTATGGCGCAATCTATCGATTCCTTGGTCGAAGCAGTAAAAGAAGTTTTGGAAACAACTCCGCCAGAAATTGTGTCTGATATTATGCAGAGAGGTATTCACTTGGTTGGAGGAGGAGCATTGATTAGAGGTTTAGATACCTTACTTAAGGAGACCTTTAAAATTCCGGTTTTTATTTCTGATGATCCGTTGACCGCCATTGCCCGTGGCACTGGTATAATTCTGGAGAATCTTTCGGATTTTGATGAAGTTTTGATCCAAAACGAAGATGAACTACCACCAAAAAAATAATTATACATTTAGTTCGCCCAAAAGAGGGAGAAAAAAAAGAACCATATTTTTTTCTGTGGTAATTATTTTTCTAATTCTTATTTTTATCTCTTCATCCTTCCGTAATCTGGTCTTCATGGTTGGTAGACCACTATGGAAACTTGAAAATGTTATAGAAGTTTTGTTAATCGATAGTGCCAATCTTTTTTCTTCGAAACGCTCATTAGTTGAAGAAAATAGGGCTCTACGTGAAGCAAAAAATAAAACTGATTATTATGTTTTGGTAAATGATTTTCTTCGTCAAGAAAATCTTTCTCTTCAAGAAGCTTTGGGACGTAAGGATGAAAAACAACAGTCTGTATTGGCCTATGTTTTGTCAAAACCAGGCATTAGTTTTTATGATGAAATCATTGTTGACGCTGGAAACAATTTTGATATTAAGGTTGGGGATCTGGTTTCCGTTGACGGCACTATTGTTTTGGGAGAAGTGACGGAAGTTTTTAGTAAAACCTCAAAAGTATCATTATTTTCTACGCCAAACGCCGTAACGAATGTTTTATTAGGCCCAAATTCTATTCAAGCTGAGGCTAAAGGCATTGGCTCCGGAAATTTTATTGTTCGTTTACCAAAAGAAACAGAATTAAAAGAGGGGGATAGTGTGGTCGTACCGTCAATTTCCTTAAATGTTTTTGGTGTGGTGGAAAAAATTGTGTCAGAGGCTTCTGATACTTTTCAAAATGTATATTTTAAAAACCCTGTCAATCTCCTAGAGCTGAAGTTTGTGGAAATTATTAAAAAATAATATATGAGAGTTATTGCCGGAACATTTTTATTTTTATCAGTCTTTCTTGCCCCGTGGTGGCTGACAGTTATTTTGGCTATTATTGGTTTATTTTTATTTGATAATTATTTGGAGGCTGTGATTGCTGTAATTTTTCTAGACGTTTTATATAACACTTATCCAGCTCTTAGTTTTTCTGCCTGGAAATTTTCATTACTATTTTTATTGCTTTTTATTCTAATTAAACCGCTTAAGAGTCGGCTCAAATTTTACTCTTTCGATAATTAATATGTGGCGAAGATGGTTCATAAAATGGCGTAGGCATTCAGTAAAAAAGTATAATCGGGATATTGATCCGGATGAGATTTTTCTAGACTCGAGTAACTTGCCAAAACATAATCTCGACCAGTTTGAAGGGCAAATTGAAAAGCCTATTTCTTTTTTGAGTTTATTTAGCATTGGTATTTTTTTTGTTATTGTTATATTAATTTTTGGATTTCGCATCTGGGAATTACAAATAACCAAAGGTAGTGCCTATGCTTTAAGAAGTGAAAATAACCGACTTCGAGAGACGTTGGTTTTTGCTGACCGAGGATTAATTCTTGATAGAAATCAAAAAGTATTAGCCGAAAATATTATTAGTCAGGAGGAAGAGTTTACTTTAAGACGATACAATTCTAAACCAGGAGTTTCTTCATTAATAGGCTACCTAAAATACCCACAGAAGGATAAAATGGGTTTTTACTATAATGAAGTTTTGGATGGTAAAGCGGGATTAGAAAAGTATTACAATGATGAATTATCTGGTCAGAATGGTCTAAGAATTGTTGAAGTTGATGCTGTTGGAGCTATTCAATCCTCAAGTACAATTAGGGCACCTCAGAATGGCAAAAATCTAGTAATGACTATTGATTCTGAACTACAAACTCAGGCCTATGAAACGATGGATGATTTGGCTAATCGAGTTGGTTTTGGTGGTGGAGCAATGATGATGATGGATATTACTAATGGTGAGGTCCTGGCTGCTGTTAATTATCCTGAATATTCGTCACAAGTTTTAACTGATGGTGACAATACAAAACTAATCAATAGTTATTTAACAAGTAAAAACAAACCATTCTTGAACCGTTTGACTGATGGTTTGTATACTCCAGGATCTATTGTTAAACCATTAATGGCTTTGTCAGGACTCAATGAAAAAATTATTGATCCTTTGCAAAACTTTTATAGTTCCGGACAATTGGTAGTGCCAAATCCCTATGATAAAACCAAACCAAGTATTTTTAAGGACTGGAAAGCTCACGGTTATGTTGATATGCGAGAGGCAATTGCGGTATCATCGAATGAGTATTTTTATCGTCTAGGTGGTGGTTATGAGCCTGACGAACAGGTTGGTTTAGGTATCGGTCGGATAAATGAGTACATGAAGATGTTTGGTATCAATCAGCCCGTTGCCGATAGTTTTTTTAGCGGTGCGGCCGGAATTGTACCAAGTCCAGACTGGAAAGCCTTGAACTTTAAAGATGGAGTCTGGCGTCTAGGTGATACCTACAACACTTCTATTGGTCAATATGGTTTTCAAGTTACACCAATCATAATGTTGCGAACAGTAGCTGGTATTGCTAACAATGGTAAAATCGTTAACCCAAAAATTTTAATTGATGAAGAGACAAAATGGAATCAAAATTGGAATATTTTACCAAGTGCTTTTCAGGTGGTAAAAGAGGGTATGAGACAAGGAGCAGTTAGTGGTGTTGCTCAAGCTTTAAATTTTCCAGAGGTAGCTATTGCCGCTAAAACTGGTACAGCTGAAATTGATGAAGGTAAAATTAAAGTTAACTCTTGGGTAATGGGATATTTTCCCTATGAAAAACCACATTATGCCTTTGTTATGATGATGGAAAAAGGTCCACGAAGTAACACTATTGGTGCCTCTTCAGTTATGAGTGAAATAATTAAATGGATTATTTTGTATCGACCGGAATATCTGAAATAGTAATTTTTCTATGAATAATAGCCGAAGATACTAATAAATATTAAATCTCAATCATGTAAATTATCACTAAAATAATGCTCAAGTCATGGATTGTCATTTTTTGACTTTTTAGTCAATAAAGGCTATAATCTAAGCCAGTTTTTAATAATAATCTTTAATTAAGATGAAAGAGGTAAAAGAATACTTGTCTAAGGAAAAGTTTGAAGAATTTAAGAATGAATTACAATTTTTAAAGACCACTAAAAGAAAGCAAATTGCTGAAGAATTAGACTATGCCCGTTCTTTAGGTGACTTATCAGAAAACGCTGAATATCAGGAAGCTCGCGAAGCCCAAGCAAACTTGGAGGATCGTATTATAAAACTTGAGCTTATTTTAAAAAACGCTGTCATTATTACCGAACATGCTGGTCATGGTGTAGTAGAAATTAGTTCAAAGATTGAGGTTCAGAAGGAGGGTGAAAAAACACCTAGAAGTTTTACTGTTGTTGGTTCTGAAGAGGCGGATATGGCTACAGGAAAAGTTTCCAATCGCTCTCCATTTGGTATGGCTGTTCTTGGAAAAAAGAAAGGGGAGTCATTTACCTATAATTCTCCAAAGGGAGCTATCACCTATAAAATTATTGACGTTAAGTAATCTGTATCTATTATAAATTAATCAAAATATTTTTTATGTCTTCACTTGATGAAATCCGTGCCGGCCGAGTCAAGAAAATGGATATCTTACGTGCTAAAGGCATTGACCCTTTTACTGCCGAATCTAAACGTGATTTATCTAATGTTGAGGCTATAGCTAATTTTGATGACCTATCCACTTCTCTTAAAAAGGTTACTTTAGGCGGACGAATAATGTCTCTTCGCGGTCAAGGTGTTTTGATTTTTTTTCATTTTAATGATGGCACAGGTTTATTTCAATCACTACTTAAAAAAGATGAGATGGACGGTGTCGCTTTTGATTTGTTTGCTGAAACTATAGACATTGGAGACTTTGTGGAAGTAAACGGAACAATTTTTGCTACTAAAAGAGGAGAAAAAACTGTTAAAGTTGAGTCTTGGAGAATTTTAACCAAATCACTTTTACCATTACCAGATAAATGGGAAGGACTCCAGGATGAGGAACTACGCTTGCGCTATAGATATTTGGATATTCTCACTAATCCTGATGTGAGAAATGTCATTGAGAAGCGTTCAAAATTTTGGTCAGCTACCCGCGAATTTTTGGTTAAAAATGGTTTTATGGAAGTTGACACTCCAACCCTAGAAAATGTGGCTGGTGGTGCTGAAGCAAAGCCATTTATTACACATCACAACGCCTTAGATTTGGATGTTTTTTTACGTATTTCCCCAGAATTGTGGTTAAAGCGTCTTATGGTAGCTGGTTTTCCTAAAGTCTTTGAAATTGGTAAGGTATTTCGTAATGAAGGTATGGATGCCGAACATTTACAGGATTACATGCATATGGAATTTTATTGGGCTTACGCCGATTACAATCAAGGGATGAAGTTTGTCCAAGATTTTTATCGTCATATTGCGAAAGAGACTTTTGGTACCCTACAATTTAAAATTAAGGGTTTTGATATTGATCTTGGCACCGAATGGGCAACTTATGATTTTGCAAAAATCATTAAAGAGAAAACTAACATTGATATTTTTAATACCGATCATGAAGAGATTGCTGAAAAATTGCGTGAATTGAAAGTTGAATATGACAGTAAGGGTTTCAACTTGACCAGAGGCATTGATAATCTTTGGAAATTTTGCCGTAAACAAATTGGTGGACCCGGCTTTCTTATTAACGTTCCAGTTTTTATGGAACCATTGGCCAAGAGGTCTCGTGAAAATCCAGATTTAGTTGAACGATTCCAAATTATTTTGGCTGGGTCAGAAATGGGTAAGGGCTTCAGTGAACTCAATGATCCAATTGACCAGGCAGGACGTTTTGCAGACCAAAGTATGCTTCGTGAAGCAGGAGACGAAGAAGCTCAAATGAATGACACTGACTTTGTGGAAGCCCTGGAACATGGCATGCCACCGACTTGTGGTTTCGGTTTTTCTGAACGCCTTTTTAGTTTCCTTATGGATAAGCCAATGCGTGAGTGTCAGATTTTTCCATTGATGAGACCAAAAAATAGTAAACAGGAAAAACAGGAAAAAGACGATGAAAATAACTAAAATAATTTTAATTGTTCTTGGACTAATATTTTTAATTCTCATTCTTGCCGGTATAATTACTGGCATTTATGACTCACTTTTTAATAAAGGTAATCCTGTTATTTCAATAAATATAAATGATCCATTAAACATGACCTATAATGTTAGTGGTGAAAATTTTACTTTAATAAACGGTAAAGCAGAGAACGATATTACTCCAAGCAGTGCTACAAAAAAAACCTTGAGAATTTTTGGTGAACCAGTTTACGGAGATCTTAATAATGATGGGCAAAAAGACGCTGCAGTTTTGCTTCAAAATGAGCCTGGTGGCAGTGGTACTTTTTATTATGCAGTTCTAGCTATTAATAACAAAGGCATTTATAAAGCGACCAATTCTTTACTCCTCGGTGATCGGATAGCTCCGCAGACGGTGGAAATTCATGATGGACGGGCGCTGTATAATTATGCCGTGCGTAAAATTGGAGAAGATTTTAGTGCGCGACCTTCTATTGGAAAAAGTTTATGGATTAACTTTGATTTAAAGACTGGTGAGATAGGTGAGTGGGTAAAGGATTTTGAAGGTGAAGCCGATACTAGCAAAATGAGTTTAGGTATGAAAACTTGGGATTGGATTCAGACTCAATTTAATGATGATGTTATTGTTTCACCAAAAAGAATAAATGCTTTTTCAATCATTTTCAAAAACGATGGTACGTTTTCCGCGCGAACAGACTGTAATACTATTGGTGGAAGTTACCTTGTAAATGAGAATAAAATATTTTTTTCTAAGATGATGTCGACACTTATGTACTGTGAGGGTTCACAAGAATCTGAATTTGTTCAAATGTTAAATGATGTTTCAGGTTTTTCTTTTACCAGTCAAGGCGGTTTAATTTTGGATTTAGAAATCTCAAACGGTCTAATGTTTTTTAGGTAAATAATTTTAAGTTGAAAACCATCTCTTTCTGGCTTTAGTAATAAAAGTATACTTTTTTGGTGAAAAGATATATTTTTTATTTTCTTTTTTATTTTAGCAAAATATCCTTATAAAATAAGGTTATTTTGGCATTGGTTAGGTGGTGAGTTGTGGATAACTTCTTTGTAATGTGGGATGAAGTGCTATATAATATATATGAAGTGGGACAGAGTGGTAAATCACTTTTTCCTCTCAAAATACTTATATGTTAATTGGCGAATATACACACATCATAGATGACAAAAAAAGAGTTTCATTACCTGTGAAATTTCGTAAAGAATTAGGTAAAAAAATTGTCGTCACTCCCGGACTCGATGGTTGTTTATTTATTTTTACCTTAAAACAATGGGAGAAAATTTCTGAAAAACTTTCTGGTTCCTCAATGCTTCAAGCTGACAACCGTAGTTTCAACCGCTTCATGTTTGGTGGAGCTGTAGAAATTGATGTTGACACTATTGGTCGCATTCTCTTACCAGAATTTTTAACTGGTCGCGCCAATCTTAAAGACAAAGTAGCTATTATCGGTGTTCAAGATCGTATTGAAGTTTGGAATGAAACTAGTTGGTCAGAATATAAAAAGGTCGTCGAAAAACAAGCTGATAGTTTGGCAGAAAAACTAGGGTCAGTCGGTATCCTCTAATTCACTCCTATGATTCACAAAACTGTTCTTTTAAAAGAAGCGATTGATGGTTTAAATCTAAAAAAAGGAATGGTTTTCTTTGATGGTACGCTCGGTGGTGGGGGACACAGTGAAGAAGTCTGTAAAAGATTTGGTCAGGAAATAAAAATTATTGCCACTGATCGGGATGTTGCCGCAGCTGCTCGTACTGGTGCTCGAATTAAGGATTTAAAATGTGATTTCAATCCTGTTATATCAAATTATCGAGATATTAAAAATGTATTAGCGGAAAAAAATCTTTCTAGAATTGATGCAATGCTACTTGATCTCGGGTTAAGTTCAAACCAATTAGAAGAATCAAATCGAGGCTTTTCTTTTCAAAAAGATGAACCACTCCTTATGACCTTTTCTGAGAATGGAGAAAACAATAGTGTAACTGCGGAAATAATAATAAATGAATGGTCAGAAGAAACGATTGCCGACATTATTTATGGATTTGCTGATGAGAGATATGCCAAAAGAATTGCTAGGGTAATTGTTGAAGAAAGAAAAAATAGAAAAATTAAAACTACTACCGATTTGGTAAACATTATTGCTCAAGCTGTTCCAGCTGCTTATCGACACGGGAAGAAACATTTTGCCACCAAAACCTTTCAAGCTCTACGTATTGCTGTTAATGATGAACTAGGTTCACTCAAGCAAGGTCTAGAAGACGGATTTGAATTACTGAATGATAAGGGAAGACTAGCAGTAATTTCATTTCATAGCTTAGAGGATCGTTTTGTAAAGAATTTTTATAAGGATAAGCAGAAAGAGGGTACGGGGAAAATTATTACCAAGAAACCATTAACTCCCAGTGAGGAAGAATTAAGAGAAAATCCTCGTTCTCGTAGCGCTAAACTCAGAATTTTAGAGAAAATATCAAAATAATATGACTAAAATAATAGAAAATAAAATAAATATTCTGGAAACCAATAGCAACGTTTTTTTTGCTACACTAATCTGTTGTATTGCTATTTGCTTTTCAACCTATATGTTTTTTCTGGGCAGTGCATTTTTAGGAGGGGTTGAAAGACAGGAAATTTCAAGACAATTTGAAATTACTAACAATGCTGTTCATTCTCTTGAAACACAGTATTTAGCCTTAAGAAATTCAGTTAATGAAGAATATGTAAAAAGTCAGGGTTTTGTGTCTGCTTCCGAAAACAAAACAAGATATATATCCTTGTCAGAAGCATCAACTGCTTTAACCTTGAATACTCGCTAAATCAAAGAGCCTTATAGTTTTTCAATATGATTTTACACTCACGTATCAGATTAATTTCAATAATTATTATTGTAGTCGCACTGTCATTTATAGTGCGACTATATTTTTTGCAGATTGTAAATAATGATAAATTTATTGAAAAAGCCGAAAGACAGTATACTAGTCAAAATGGTTTATTTGATCGCGGTACTATTTTTTTCTCAAATAAAGATAATACATTATTGTCGGCTGCAAATTTGAAAACTGGTTATATTATTGCAATCACTCCAAACAAAATATCAGATGTAAAAGAAACCTACGATAATTTATCCAAAACTATTGACATTGATTCAGAAAAATTTTTTTCACGAGCTAGTAAAAAAGATGATCCCTATGAAGAAATAGCAACTCAAATAGAGGAGTTTAAAGCAATGGAAATTTCAGAAAAAAATATTAAAGGGGTGGTCGTGATTAAGGAACGTTGGCGTTATTATCCTAATAATACTTTGGCTTCCCAGACGCTAGGTATGGTTGGTGTCGATGGTAAAAGTCGTGGTTATGGTTTGGAAACATCATATGACAATGTTTTGACTCGTAATAGTAAGGACACTTATAATAATTTTTTTGCTGAGATATTTTCGACGCTGAATAAAGCCTTCAACCCTGAAGAGAGTCTAGAAGGTGACATTGTCACTACAATTGAGCCAGAAGTTGAAAAAACATTAGAAAATGAATTTGATAAAGTGTACGCCGAATATTCTCCACAAAGCATGGGTGGAATAATTATGAGTCCCAAGACAGGAGAAATATATGCCTTAGGGGCCTGGCCAACCTTTAATCCCAATGATTATGGTAAAGAAAAAATGAGTACCTTTCCAAATCCGATTATAAAAAGTCGATTTGAAATGGGTTCGATTGTTAAAGCTATTACCATGGCTAGTGGATTAGATGCTGGAGTCGTAACGGCTAAAACCACCTACAATGACAAAGGTTTTATAAAATCCGGCATCGCCACAATATATAACTACGATAAAAAAGCTAGAGGTGTTGTACCAATGCAGGAAGTTTTAAATCAATCACTAAATACCGGTATGGCTTTTGTAGTAGATAAACTTGGAAACAAAGTTTTTGCCGATTATTTAATTAAGTTTGGTTTTGGAGAAAAAACAGGTATTGATCTGCCAGACGAAATTTCAGGTGATATTAGAAATCTAAATTCCACTAGAGACGTTGAATATATAACCTCATCATTTGGCCAAGGAATAACCCTAACACCTATTCAAACTATTCGAGCATTAGCAGTTCTTGGTAATGGAGGATACCTCGTGACACCACATTTAGTTAAACAAATAAATTATGACATCGGAGTGACAAAGAAAATTGAGGTTACCCCAGGTCAACAGGTAATTAAAAAAGAGACTTCTGAAGAAATAACTAGAATGCTAGTGACAGTAGTAGATAAGGCTCTCCGTGGAGGAACATACCGTCATGATAGATATAGTATTGCTGCTAAAACCGGTACAGCTCAGCTTGCTAATCCTGACGGTGGCGGTTATTATAAAGACAGGTATTTGCACTCATTTTTTGGTTATTTTCCGGCCTATGACCCCCAATTTCTTATTCTTTTGTATGCTGTAGATCCAAAAGGTGTAAATTATGCTTCTGAGACTTTTACTAAGCCATTCATGAATTTAGCGGACTTTTTAATAAATTATTATCAAATACCACCAGATCGTTAATTAACTAAATAAAATTATGGAATTATTTAAAAAAATATTAGTTGTCTTCATTGCTATAATTGTTGTTTATTTTGTACTAATTGCGGTAGTTGAAATAGTCTCTAATTCATTAAATCCAAACAAGTCAAAGGTACCAAGTAATGGGATAATTAAAATCATTCCTTCTCCAATTTTAAATGAGAATCCGTCTGTAAAAAACACTAACCAAACAAAGACCTGCAATAGTGATATTTTTAAATGCTCTGATGGTACATCAGTTAAGAGAACTGGACCAAATTGTCAATTTGTTTGCCCTAATATTAATAGATAGTATGAAATTTTTCTTTAAAAAGTTAATAACGGCTATACTTTCATATGAGGCGGCCTTGGTTTTAAAAAAATATAAACCTAAAATTGTCGCAGTCACAGGCAGTGTTGGCAAAACTACTACTAAGGATGCTATTCATTCTGTCTTATCACAAAAATATATTGTTCGTCGTAGTGAAAAAAGTTTCAATAGTGAAATAGGTATTCCTTTAACAATCTTGGGATGTCAAAATGCCTGGAACAACCCGTTTTTGTGGATTAAAAATATTTTTCATGGTTTAAGTTACATTATCCACCGAGAAAATTATCCAGACTGGCTAGTTTTGGAAGTTGGTGCTGATCATCCCGGTGACATTAAATCTGTAACAAAATGGTTGAAACCAGATATAGTGGTCTTAACAAAATTTGCTAAAACACCGGTTCATATAGAATTTTTTAAAAATCGTGAGGAGATAATTAAGGAGAAGGGTTACCTTGTTGAGGCGATGAAACATGATGGAACATTAATTGTCAACGCTGATGATTCTGACGCCATGTCATTCATTAACAAAAATGACTATAAGACAATTACCTACGGAATTGAGTCTGAAGCTCAGGTTCGTGGTACTTTTTCTGATTTATATTATGAGGATAAAAAACTTATTGGCATGCAATTCAAAGCTGACTATTTTGGTAACAGTGTACCAATAATTATAAAAAATACTGTTGGTGACCAAGTTATCTATGCCACTTTGGCTGCTGCGACTGTTGGCGTGGCCTGTGATTTGAATCTTGTTCAAGTATCGCAGGGAATATTGGTTTATGATTCTCCACTGGGACGGATGAAATTAATCCCAGGTATTAAAGATACCTTAATAATTGACGATACCTATAATTCTTCACCAGTGGCGGCACTTTCTGCTATTGATACATTGAAAAAAATAAAATTAGGACGAGCCGGACGTCGAATTGCAGTTTTGGGTGATATGTTAGAGCTTGGAAAACATTCGTCAGAGGAACACGAAAATCTTGGAAAAAGGGTGGGGGATGTTTGTGATATTTTGGTAACTGTTGGTTTGCGGACTAGAGCAACAGCAGAAATGGCCTTGTCATACGGTCTAGAGGATAAAGATATCTTTCAGTTTGAAAAATCTGAAGAAGCTGGACGATATTTACAAAATTTAATTAAGAAGAACGATGTGATTTTGGTAAAAGGCTCACAGTCAATGCGAATGGAACGATGTGTGGAAGAAATTATGGCTGAACCAGAGAGAGCGGGAGAGTTGTTGGTTCGACAAGAAGAAGAATGGAAGAAGAGATAGTCTTATAAATTAAAACTCCACAAATTTAAAACTGTGGAGTTTTAAATTTGTGGAGTTGTTCCTCTACCTCACTTTCTGTCGTATTATTCTCTCAGTCGTCACTGTAGTTCTTTTTATGAAATAGACAAAAAGAATTTGGGTGATAAGGTAAACAATAATGGCGTTCAGTAGTGAAAGCATTGTCCAGTGCATCAGTGTATATCCCCAGACCCACGTTAACATCAAGGCCGTCGATGTAATCAGTGTCGAATCCTTGAACATTTGAGTCAGGATTGAGGTCTGAAGATATATCCTTCTCGTGGCACCAATACCCTGTATCATGATCGAGGTGAACGAGAGAAAGATAGCACTCAGGGAAACATAGCCAATATCACTTTCGAAGCCTCCAGCAATCCACGACAGGATGATACAGGTGAAGGTGAGACCGATTATCATTGCAAAGACATTCACGACGTTTGTTTTGACTCTGTTGTACATAGTACAAATCTCCTTTTTTTAATTGAAACTACTTAATTCTTGCTATATTATACACATATTATTGATTTTGTCAATATACAGTTAAATTGAAAATTAAAAACCGCCAGAAGCTTTCACATTCTGGCGGTTGGTTTTGTGTTTCTAATC
This sequence comes from Minisyncoccia bacterium, assembly GCA_049287185.1. Taxonomy (GTDB): domain Bacteria; phylum Patescibacteriota; class Minisyncoccia; order Phycocordibacterales; family GWA1-40-21; genus JBAWVR01. Next base: position 197,563 of record JBAQFI010000012.1, on the reverse strand, counting down.
CTTATAGAATTTCCGATTGTAGTACTGAAGCTCAAATCTTCCTTCTTTACCTTTCTTCGGATTTCCACAATAGGCCGTGACACCACAGTTGATAGGCTTATCCTCATTATCAACTTTGATGAATTGTTCGGCACTCCAGCGTTCGAGGTTAGCTCTGATACTTAGTATGTCTAAGTGGTGACTGACACAGAAAACAAATTTTTCTGGAAAGTCACGAACAACCGTGGTCATGAAAGAGCGGTTTCATTCACGCACTAGAGGAACATTTTCTCCCTGCGGGTAACAGTACCAGTAGGGACCCTCCAATCCAAAAAGAATTCTTTGGTCTGGATGTAGTGTGTGAAATACTCGCCAGTCACTGTAAATAAGTGACAAGCCATGTCCTTGCTCTCGTATTCGTTCTTCCTCAATTGTTTTCACCTCATTGAGCTCTGGCCAACCCCGTTTCAAACCCTCGAGAGTTAGTCTTGTTCTCCTGTAAGGTGAGACAAAAATGATGTGAGGAATTTTACCGTCATATTCACATCTTAGTGCTCGACCAACTTCTTCAGCTTTTTTAGCCTCGCTATCAATCAGAGCTGTATCAGCGTCACCAGTACCTAGAGTCCATTTTTTTTGAACCTCTTTTGCCAAGGCAATGGTAACCTCAGAAGTCGGATCATTTTCGAATTCATACAGGAATTTTTGATACACCGGACAGTTCTTTTTCATATTCTTAAGAACGTTGTAGGCCGACGTATCGTGCCGAATTAGTAACATCAACTCTGGCCATTTCATATTGTCTCCTTTTGTTTGTTTTAGTAGAACTATTTATCTATCTTTACTTATACAAAATCACCCCATGCTTGTCAATTTGAATAAATGCTTGACCCGGTTGTAGAATTTGGCATTAAAATTGTTTTTGTCTAAGCATACTCTAGTTTAATACTAGGGTCTGTTTTGCAAATACATAATAAAACAGATAACTAAACACAATTTCAAAAACGATGCCAAACCTCACAACGGGGTTGACATACCCCCAGGGGGGTATATAATAAGCATATGCAAAAAAACAAGACAAAATTGATCCAGAGATTAAAAATAATTGAAGGTCAGGTCAGAGGTATTCAAAATCTTATTGAAAAAGATATTTATTGTATTAATGTTATTAACCAAATTTCGGCTGTGAAGCAGGGACTTTCTAATGTGGAGGATATTCTATTAGAGAATCATCTAGGTTCTTGCTTGGTAGATCAAATTAAGAGTGGAAAAACTGAAAAGGCAACAGCCGAGATATTAAAAGTTTATAAGCTTAAGCGTAAGTAATTTATGTCTACTAACAACAATAAGGAAATTAATGTCAGGGTAAAAGGTATGCACTGTGCCTCTTGTGTTAGTGTAATAGAAAAAACCCTCAAAAAAACTGATGGCGTTTCTTCTGTAGCTGTCAATTTTGGCACAGAAAAAGCCAAGATTGCTTTTGATGAAACAAAAACTAGTCATGAACATTTATCAAAGAAACTTGAACCTCTAGGCTATTCTTTAGTGTCATCTGAACCAACAGCCAAGGAGATGGGAATGTCTGCCAGTGAACATGCTGAACACTTAGGCTTAAATCAATCCAAAAAAGAGAAAATAGCTGAGATAAAAGATTTGAAGATAAAGGTTATATCAGCCATCCCTTTAGCCTTGTTTAGCATTTTCTTAATGATTTGGGATGTTTTAATCCAATACAATATTATTTCTGAAATGGATGGAACATTAAAACTTTTCTTCCACCATCTCTTACCAATAATGGCCACCTATATATTATTAGTCGTTGGTAAACCATATTTGGTTGGTTTTTACCGTTTTCTTCGCCATGGCAAAGCCAATATGGATACTTTGATTGGTATTGGTACCACCACTGCTTTTATTTATAGCTTTGTCGTTACGGCTTTTTCCGGTGTACTTAAACCGTATATTAATGTTGATATAACTTATTATGATATTACGATTGTGGTTATTACTTTTATTGCCCTTGGTAAATATCTTGAGGCTCGCTCAAAAGTAAAAACTGGTGATGCTATTGAAAAACTTCTAAATTTACAGGCCAAGACTGCTTTAGTCACACGAGATGGAAAGGAAATTGAAGTTTCAGTAAATGATGTTGTCCATGGTGATTTAATTATTGTAAAACCGGGTGCTAAAATTCCGGTTGATGGAATTATTACTGAAGGAAAATCTTTCATTGATGAATCTATGGTGACTGGTGAACCGATGCCGTCTGGGAAAAAAGTTGGTGATTCAGTTGTATCTGGGACTATAAACACCACCGGTTCATTTGTTTTTAAAGCCACTAAAGTTGGTTCGGAAACTCTATTAGCTCATATTATTCAAATGGTGGAGGAGGCTCAAGGTAGTAAGGCTCCGATTCAGGCTCTAGCCGACAAAATTTCTAGTATTTTTGTACCGATTGTTTTGGTGATAGCATTTCTGTCTCTCGGTGGTTGGTTATTGTTTGCTACGACACCACTTGGTTTTTCTCAAGCTCTGTCATTTGGTTTAGTCTCATTTGTTAGTGTTCTGGTCATTGCCTGTCCCTGCGCTCTAGGCTTGGCTACACCAACTGCTATCATAGTCGGAGTAGGAAAAGGTGCTAAAGAGGGGATCCTGATTAAGGATGCAGCTACACTGGAAGAATTGCATAAAGTTAATGTAGTTATTGTTGATAAGACTGGAACAATCACTATTGGTAAACCAACTTTAGTAAATATTCAAAATAATTCTAATCTCAATGATAATGATTTGATTTCAATTTTAGCTTCACTAGAAAAGAAATCTGAACATCCAGTGGCTCAGGCTATTATAAATTATGCTCAAGAGAAAAATATTAAATTTGCGGAGGCTTCAAATTTTGACAGCATTCAAGGACAAGGTATCAAAGGCCTAGTTAGTGGTAAGGAATATTATGCTGGTAATGTTAAGCTTATAAATAATTTAGGTTTACCATTCAATACTGAGAAGATTGTAGAATTTACAGCTCAAGGTAAGACGCCGGTAATTTTAGCCACCAAAGAAAAGGTTCTTGGTTTTGTGATGGTGGCTGACGAAATAAAAGCGGAATCCATACAAGCGGTTTCTGACCTACATAAACTTGGGATTAAAGTTGTCATGGTCACCGGTGATGATGAAAAAGCGGCTAGACACATTGCTTCACTAGTTGGCATTGATGAAGTGATTGCTCATGTTTTACCACAAGACAAGTTAGCTAAAATTAAAGCTTTGCAATTGGAAGGGAAAGTTGTGGCTATGGCCGGGGATGGAGTTAATGATGCTCCAGCTCTCGCTCAAGCGAATGTAGGTATTGCTATGGGTACTGGCACGGATGTAGCCATTGAATCGGCTGGCATTACGCTATTAGGTGGCGACATTTCTAAAATAGTTAAAGCCATTAAATTATCAAAGATCACTATGCGCGGTATAAAGCAAAATTTATTTTGGGCTTTTGCCTATAATGTAGTGGGAATACCATTAGCGGCTGGTTTATTCTATCCAATATTTGGTTTGTTACTTAATCCGGTTTTTGCTGGAATGGCTATGGCATTGTCCAGTGTTTCAGTGGTCACCAACTCTTTAAGAATTAAGGCTAAAAAATTATAATAATTACTAACTATAAATTATCCTCTGTCATTCCCGCGCAGGCGGGAATCCAGAAAAATTAAAAGAAAGACCTGGATTCCCGCCTGCGCGGGAATGACAAATACAACAAATTAAATATTAAAAAATAATGACAAAAAAACACACTTTACATATTTCTGGTACTCATTGCGCCTCATGTAAGATATTGATAGAGGATATTTTACTTGGTCTAGATTCAATAGACAAAGTAGACGTAAATATTAAAAATGAAACTATTGATATCGAAACAGAAAGTGAAAAAAGTTTAGATGAGCTTGAGTCAATTATTTCAGAGAAAATTAAATCACATGGATATAGTGTTTCCAAAGAGAAAAAAGTTGGTGTGAAAATTTCTGATAATACTATTTGGCAGGCAATTCCCATTGGTTTGATTGTTCTTGTTTTATTCTTTTGGTTACAAAAATCTGGGATTCTTAATATTGGAATTGGCGGTGGTACCACGCCATTAACTGCGTTAATTATTGGTATTATTGCCTCGCTCTCGAGTTGTTTAGCGGTGGTTGGGGGACTGGTTTTGTCATTGTCCGCTAAAGTGGCTCAAGACGATAATAAATCTGCCACCAAAACATTTGTCCTATTTCATCTTGGACGAATTGTTGGCTTCGCTTTGCTTGGAGGAATACTTGGTCTCATTGGTGAAGCTTTTGGAATCAGTTTTCTTTTTTCAGCTATCATTGGGCTTCTAGCTTCACTAATTATGATCTTACTCGGTCTAAATCTTTTAGAAATATTTAAGAGAAACAAATTAACCTTGCCAAATAATTTCTTTAATTATTTTAGAAAAATTGAACATGCTACCTGGGCGCCAATTATAATTGGACTAGGAACTTTCTTCTTGCCTTGTGGCTTTACACAGTCCATGCAAGTATCGGCTTTGTCCAGCGGTTCATTTATTTCTGGATTACTTATTATGTTGGCATTTTCTCTAGGTACATTACCAGTTTTAGCTCTAATATCATTTAGTTCCGTTTCATTTTCGAAATCAAAATATGCTCCATTATTCTTCAAGTCGGCTGGCGTTGTTGTCTTAGGACTAGGAATTTTCGCTTTACTCGGTGGTCTAGCTGGCTTAGGTATTATTAACCCACTATTTAATATATAAATTTATGAATAAAAGAGTTCTAATTATTATTACCGTCGGACTAGTTATTGTTTTAGGAATTATGTTTTTTGGTAGTAAGAAAACAAATGTTACTAATACTCCAACCATTAAGACTGGTAATCAGATTGCCTCAAATGTGGAAATCAAAGATGGTGTGCAATATATAACTATCCTAGCTAAAGGGGGCTATTCACCACGAGTATCTACGGCTCAGGCGGGCATCCCAAGTAAACTAATAGTAAAGACCAATGGTACCTATGATTGTTCTGCTGCTCTTCGAATAAACGCTATTGGCTACCAAAAGATTTTGCCTCAAACCGGGGAGACAATTATTGATTTAGGTACACTAAAGGCTGGGGAGTCCCTTAAGGGTTTGTGTGGTATGGGTATGTATAATTTTCAAATTAATTTTAATTAGAAATACTTGCCAAAAGTCGAAAAAAGCCTAATATGTAAATTAGAACCTTGTTAACTATAAACATAGATAAAGAAAGGAAAGAGAATGATATCAACAGCTGAATATGTCACTGAAAATTTGAGTTGTATTTCAAAAGGCAGTGAAATTATTCTTAAGACGACGTCGGGCAAAGAAACTTTTTTTCAGGTTAGAAAGGTATTTCCCGGCGGAATAGATTCGGATTTTAGCCAAAACCTGTGGAATATTCCAGGCACCTATACACCACAGACCAGGGCTCAGGTTTATCGGTTTGATAAAAAAGATGGAATTTTTCGTGATATTTTTTTATCGGCTAGCGATAATTTGGATCACTTGTGTCTTGAGCCAGAACAGATCAGACAGTTTGTAACCGAATATTCTCACTGGTTACATCCTGGTGGTATAGCCACTCTTGTATTACTGAGGAGTAAAAATAATTCAGATTATTCTGTTGCTTGGATTGATGAAACTTGTCTTGGCCTGCGTCTCCGCCGATTCAACTTCTCACTGAAGAGTGTTTGGAACTGTGCTTTCGGACTTTATGTCATTATTCCCGAGTCTTAATATTTGTCTTTTCAGATTTTAACCCCCAACTTACGACTGTAAGTTGGGCTTTTTCTTTACAATTTTTAGATTACTGCTACTATTCAATTAAATAGTTATTTAAAATTTCAAAAAAGAAAAAGGAGATTAAGATGGATAATATTAATGAAAAAAATATTTGCCAACATGGTAAGTATTTAGGTATTGGATGTCGACTTTGCGAAAAGTCGGGTTGGAAACCAGGTGATACCATTATGGTACCAACAAAAAAAGCCATTATTAGTTTACTCGAGGTACTTGAAGCCGAGAAAAAAGCGGAAATGGCCAAGGAACATTCATCGAAAGAAAAGTTGTCAATTATCGAGAAGGACATTGAAAACACTGTTGCCATGCTCAGTCACTATTAACTTGAGGTTCTAGTTTTACTAGGACCTCTTTTTCTTCTCAACTTAAATAACATCTGATATAATACTGACATAAATTTATGAAAACACTAGATCTTGTTAGGAGTAATTATCGGATTATTGATAACAGCTTAGTTTTGGACCAAGAACCCAAAACTTATGTTTTAAAAATTCATGATTTGCCAGATGATGAACGGCCGCGAGAAAAAATGTTGAAATCTGGCTCTACGAGTCTATCCTCGCCTGAATTGCTAGCTATAATTTTAGGTATTGGCTCTAAAAAAGAGGGAGTCATGGAAATGTGTCACAGAATTCTAAAAGAATATGGTGCAAAGGGACTGGCCAATCACAATGATCCAATCCTCCTAGCAAAGGAATTGGATATTCCAATCAGTAAAGCTCTCCAAGTCGTAGCCTGCTGTGAACTCGGTCGCCGATTTTTTGAAAAGAACGGCAATGGTTTAGCCACGGTACGTAATGCCCAGGATGTTTTTGAGTACGCTAAAGATATGCGTGAATTACCAAAAGAGAATCTTAGAGGCCTTTATTTGAACGCTCATCATAAAGTTATCCATGATGAGACTATCTCTATCGGAACCGCTGATTCTAACCTTATTCATCCACGTGAAGTTTTTAAACCCGCTCTAGAATATTCCGCAGTAGCCATGATATTAGTTCATAACCACCCATCTGGTGATTCAAAACCAAGCCAGGCAGACATAGAAATAACTAACCAGTTGGTGAAAGCCGGGAAAATGCTCGGTATAGATTTACTGGACCATGTTGTGGTAACTAAAGATGGTTTTACTAGTGTTTCAGCGGAATATTAATTTTTATTTATTATTAATTTAACTTTTGACAAAATGTCATACAAAATAAAAACACGAGGATTTGTTTCTATCTCAAATAGAATTAGTGGGGAATATGCCAGTGCTGGAGTCTTATCACTACCATGGATGATTTTTGATACTGAGGAAGCTCATGATGCTTGTAATAAGAAATACCTCTGGGATTATTTTCTTGTTTTGAACAGAAAATTTAGTGAAAGAATGGAAAAATTAACTGACATGAATACACCACTAAATAAAGTTGACGAGGTTAGACTAGGTGATATGTTTGAATCAATCATAAGTACGAAAAAGCTCTGGGATGACGTTAATGGTAGTTGCGAAGAATAACGCAAGTATTAAAACTCCGAACAATCGGAGTTTTTAAATTATGTCAATAAATAATTTGGATTCAATTCAGTATAAACTTAGACAAAGCCTGCGTGCCAAGCGAATGAAAATCTCGGTGTTTTGTGATGGGCGAGTGGTAGTTACTGTTCCAAGGAATTTTAACAATAATTTACTACAAAAGTTTTTATTCGAAAAAAAAGCCTGGATAAGTGAAAAGGTACGAAAGTTTCTAAAATCACCAATGAGATTTGTCCATATCAGTACAAAAAAAGATTTTTTAAAATATAAAAATGAAGTGCAAAAACTCGTTGAAGAAAGGCTGAGTTTTTTTAATCAAACCTATGGATTAAAATACAACAAAATTACCATTCGAAATCAGAAAAGCCGGTGGGGCAGTTGTTCTCGTAAAGGAAATTTAAATTTCAATTATAAAATAAAGTATTTGCCAGCCGAAGTCAGAGATTACGTGATTGTTCATGAGCTATGTCATTTAAAGGAGTTTAATCACTCTAAAGATTTTTGGAAACTAGTTAGCATGGTAATTCCAGAATATAAGGAGATGAGAAGGAAATTAAAGTCTGGTTAAATTTTTGAGCTAGGAGATATGAATTTTAAAGTTGATTAGTAAAGTTATTTTATTACTTCTAAATGAAATATAATAATCATTCTCATATGTTGTTAAATTAATACTAATATTCCAGAAATTATTAATACTACTATAGAAATTACAAAAACAATCTTAACCCATTTTTTAGTAATCATTGTTCCATCGTATGTTATATTCCACCATTGGAAAAAATTAGACACAAGTATAATAATAGCAACAATAATACTGAGTATCGCTGATATTTTGCTTGGATTTATGTTCTGTAAATAAATAAAACTCATATATCTTTTTTTTCTAATTTTGATATACGATCACTCAGTGCTCTTAATTTTCTATCAAGCACTTGGACAAGAGCTAGAAAACAGACTAAAAAGAAAAGTATAACCCAAATGTAATAAGAAAAATTAAGTTCAAAAATAAAATTTATTATAATCAATATTAATATAAACAACAAAAATATCCTCATTTGATTAGTTTTCTTTTCTTCATTTTTCATATATTTATTATAACGTAATAATTATGTTATGTGTATACATCAATAATACAAATAACTACTTCTTGCGTTAGCTCATGAAAGTGACCCTATGGGGAAACGCGAGTACGCTTTCGGTCACTAGTATTTTTCTGCTGAAAAATCTTGCGACCCCGACTCGGCCCGTCGGCCTCCGTCTTTCGATTCTTTCAAAATGCAAAGACTTTTGCATTTTGAAATCATAAAAATTATACCCTGTAAATTTTTGTGACCCTACGGGGAATCGAACCCCGATTTAAGCCTTGAGAAGGCTCTGTCCTAACCGTTAGACGATAGGGCCAAAATGTGACTTGGGTAAATATAACACTATAATAATTAAAAGTAAAAATCGAGCCCATTTCTGGAACTCGATTTGTTCTGAAGAAAATTATTTCTTCAGGTTGGTTTTTGCTTTCAAGACGGCAATTCTTGAAGCCTTCTTTTTGTTGGCAGCCACGGCTCGCTCATTTGAGACTTTCAGGATAGCGTGATAAATCTCACCATTCCTTGGAAAACCAGCAAAACGGAGTAACATCCGAACCGCAGTTGGATAGTGAAACATAGTCGGTTTGAATTCCGTGCCAGCTTTTTTGCACACTTTTCTCTTTTGCTCCTCGCAAAAGAGATGATCGCGATACGTTTCAGATATGATATCTGTCAAAGGTATCACAGGATCGGTTACCTCAAGGGCAATCCTTAGTTTGTGAAAAATTGGTACGACGTAGTTTTCGATGTGGAATCTTCTCGCACTTGGGAAAAGATTTGGTTTAACAGGAATCTGCTCAGCCATTTTCAACCTCCATTTCTGTTTGTGAATATACTGTATCGCAGTTTGGGCACTTGGTGCTACCACTCGCTGGATCAACATATCCACAGTGAGGACATTTTTTACCAGCTTGACCCATTCGTTCAGGTTTTACTGGGTGATCCACAATCTCAATCTCCAGGAGTTCAACTTTTGGTCCTAGAGATTTCAACTCAGTTTTTTTCCCAATATACTCAATTGGGACATTTTTTTGAGTGAGAATATTTACGATTGTTGCCAAGCGCTTTTTTCTCATATTACGCCAGATAAAATACATGGCGTTACGATCAAATATACCCCAGTGACGATTCAGATCCTCAGCTTTAACAACAATCCCATTTTTCAACAGGAATGCAGTCATCCTTTCAGACCTTACTGAATCAGCAACTTCCTTAGCCATTTTAACCTCCTTTGACCAAACAAATTTCCATTTGTTTTAGGTCGATATTTAATTGTTATTTTAATGAACTTTTACACCATACTATAACATAAATTGTTGTTTGTCAAACATAAAACCAATCGTATGTCATTCGCCTATTTTGGCGAATGAGAACTAAAAAATACCCCTGATAGCAAATCAGGGGTATTTTGTTTATAACAATGATTAATTAAATAGTTCCTCTGCTACTGCCTTAACATCAGCACCGTCAGCTTTACCTTTCAGTTCTTTCATAAGTGTCCCAACAAATTGTCCAAGTTTAGTTTTATCTGTGATGCCAAGTTCAATTTTTTTAGCTTCAGCAATTTTTTTAATTTCATCTTTGCTCATCATCTGTGGTAGGTAAGCCTCCAGGATTTTCATTTCGGCAGTTTCATTTTCTGCTAATTCTGGGCGACCACCTTTGGTGAATTGTTCGATTGAATCTTTACGTTGTTTTACTAACCTACGAATAATAGTTAAAACATCATCTTCAGTGACTTCCTCGTCTTTTTTTATACCTTTAACAACAAATTCTTTGGTGACAACATCAGCCAGGTTACGTAGAGTCATAAGACGGACAGCGTCTTTCTTAATCATCGCATCCTTGGTCTCATCTTTTATTTTTTGTCTTAATATAATCATGTTCTTGCCCGATAAAGTTTTGTCTAGTTAAAAATCGGAGATTTTTCAGTCAAAATTTTTGCGGGTGGGTTAAATCTAATAATTATTAGCTGTTTAAATATCTTAGCATATTTGCTATAATGTGCCTATGTCAGACATCATAATAATTATTGCTGTTATATTACTAATCGCTGCCATTGGAGTTAATATTTTTTTGATTTTTAAACTGTTTAGTAGAAAAGAGGAGAATAGTCAACCAAAAGAAGATATTGGCTTTAAGCTCATTCTACAACAGTTGAACGAAATTTCCCGAACAGTTGATGAAAAAATGGGAGAGACCTCTCGTCAGATGAATGAATCAGTTCGTCACCAGTTTTCTGAATCAGCTAAACTGATTCAGGATGTGACCAAAGGTTTAACCAAGCTAGACGAAACCAATCGACAGGTGGTATCTTTTGCTGATCAACTACAATCACTCCAAGACATTTTAAAAAATCCTAAACATCGCGGTATTCTAGGTGAATATTATTTGGAAACTCTACTTCAAAATGTTTTAGCCCCAACTCAATACAAAATGCAGTATGCTTTCGAAAACGGCGAAATTGTGGATGCAGCAGTTTTTGTAAAGGATAAAATCATTCCGGTGGACTCTAAATTTTCCTTGGAAAATTATAACAAGTTAAGTGTCGAACAAAATCCAGCTGAAAAAGAAAAACTAGAAAAAGCTTTTGTGAATGACCTAAAATTACGCATTCAGGAAACTTCAAAATATATTCGACCAAAAGAGGGGACGATGGACTTTGCTTTTATGTTCATTCCTCATGAAGCTATCTACTATGATTTACTGGTCAATAAGATTGGAGCCATAACCGAAGAAACCGACAATTTGATTCAGAGAGCTGCTAATAAATACAAAGTGATCATTGTCTCGCCGACCTCGTTCTTGGCCTATCTACAGACCGTTTTGCAGGGTTTAAAGGCTATGCAGATTGAGGAATCAGCCAAGGAAATTCGCAAAAACGTAGAGGGGCTTCAGAAGCACTTAAAGAGCTTTGAAGAATATCAGGGTAAGCTAGGTAACGCTCTAACTACGACAGTAAACCACTTTAATGCTTCAAACCGTGAGTTTAGGAAAATTGATAAAGACGTGGTGAGAATTACCGGTGTTGAATCTGACATTGAACTTTTGGAAGTTACAAAGCCAGAAAGTGAGGAATAAATTTAGTATTCAGTATCAAGTATGTAGTATTTAGTATGAAGAAAAACAGACTTGCAAAAAGTTCCTGTTTAGTATATTATAGCGCTTATGGAATTTGCAGTAATACAAACAGGAGGTAAACAATATCGCGTTTCCAAAGGAGACGTGCTTAATATTGAAAAGATTATTGGAACCTATAAAGTAGGTGACAAAGTTGTTTTTGATAAGGTTTTACTAGTAGACGATGGAAATGATACCACTCTTGGAAACCCATATATCAAAGGTGCCTTGGTTAACGCTGTTATTAAAGAAATTGACCGTGCTGCTAAAATTACCGTTATTCACTACAAACAAAAAAGTAAATATTTTAAGAAAGCTGGCCATCAGCAACCTTATTTCAAAGTTGAAATAACCTCAATTAAATAATTTAAAATAAAAACCCGCCACTTGGCGGGGTTTTTATTTGACTGCAATTGCAAAACAGAAGCATCGTGAGGCAAGACCTCACGATGGGATCCAGAATTAATTTTGACTGGATTCCCGATGTGATCTAATTTTCTTCATGGTACTCCGTGGTAGAAAATGGAAATGCCCTTGTGGTGAGGATTAATTTTATCTTTTAAGATGGATTGCCGCGCCAGAGTACTGGCTCGCAATGACGAATATGAAAAAATAGATTAAATCTTATGACGATTTTCTAAAGCGCTCTTTAAGGTGTCGCCATCAGAATATTCTATTTCAGTACCAGTCGAGAGACCGCGACCAAGAGTGGTGATAGATAATTTATATTTCTCGGCTAGGGGAGCTAGAGTTTGTTTCAAAATCTGTTCAGTATATTCACCCTCTGAATTAGCACTTAAACCCAGAACAATTTCGCCCAATCCGTTTTTTGCCAGTTTTTCCACCATACTCAATAACTCATTTATCCGAACCTTTTGTTCGGGATTTTTTTCAAGGATTGGAATATTTCCACCTAAAACGAAATAACGACCATTCCAGGAATGAGTCTTTTCCATATTCTCTAAATCAATATCCCGACTAACAATCATAATTTCGGAAACATCGCGATTGGCCCCACGACAAATATCACAGAGCGAGATAGTGTTGTTTTTGTTGGCAGGAAAAAAGCGATGACATTCTTCACAGTTTACTATTTCATCTTTAAGCTCGCTAAGTAAATTGACCAATTGTTTTAGATAGGTTTGATCACGAACTAAAAGATAATAGACAAATCGCTTGGCTTGTCTCGGACCAATACCAGGAAAGTCAGAGAAGATTTTAGTTAATTTATTAATGGTATCCATGAGAATAAGTATATTTTATTTGTTAGTAATTAGAGGAATTTAATTCAAAATAACAAATTTCAAATTTAAAAACAATTACTTAATTTAAAATTTTAAATGTCAGAGTTTTTAAATTATTTTTAAATTTTAAACTTTGAATTGGAAATTATTTATATAAAGCCTTGTTATATAAATTCATTAGAAGGCGCCGAAGTTGTTTTTATCAACAGTTAGGAAAGTCGATTTTTTATCATCAAAGAATAGTTCCACTTTACCAGTCGGACCATTACGATGTTTTTCAATCAAAATCTCGGCATTCTGCTTTTTACCGCCACCATCATCATTTTGTTCACGATGGATAAAAATAACTACGTCGGCATCCTGTTCAATAGAACCAGAATCGCGAAGATCAGACAGACGAGGGCGACCACCACGTTGTTCCACTGCACGAGAAAGCTGAGATAGAGCGAGGACCGGAACATTAAATTCACGAGCCATATGCTTTAAATCACGAGAAATTTCAGTAATTTGTTGAACTACATTGTCCGACTTGGTTCTGGTAGGAGTAATAAGTTGTAAGTAGTCCACAATAATCAAGTCCACTCCTTTTTCAATTTTTAATTTGCGAACTGTTGAACGCATTTTTTGAATAGTGGCACCTGGTTGATCGTCAACATAGATTGGAGCTTTGGAAAGTGGTTCTAAAGCATCACGAATTTTCAAGAATTCATCATCCATAGAAAGTTTACCCGTACGAAGTCTCCAGGCATCCACTCTCGATTCGGCAGCAATCATACGATCAACCAGTTGTTGGTTGGACATTTCCAAAGAAAAAATAACTACCTTAGTTCCATGCTTGATAGAGGATTGGCGGGCGATGTCCAGCGCTAGGGAAGTTTTACCCATTGATGGTCGAGCCGCTAAAATAACCAAGTCAGACTTTTGGAGACCAGCCATAATATTGTCTAAATCACGAAAATCAGTAGGCACACCCCGGAGCCCTCCATCTGAGCGATGAAGTTTGTCCAATCTTTCCCAAGCCTCACCAAGGGCATCTTTCATTTCTACAACATTACCTGATCCACCAGCAGCATGAGTAACTTCATAGATTTTTCTTTCTGCTCCTTCCAACATATTTTCCATATCATTGGCTTCATCATAGCCCATAGAACAAATATGTTCTGACGCTTCAATCAGCTTGCGCATCATATGTTTCTTTTGTACCATCTGGCCGTAATATTCAATATTGGCGGAGGAGGGAACCATATTGGTCAGTTCAGTGAGATATGACATTCCACCGGCTTGTTCCAAAGCTTTATTGTCTTTAAGTTTTGTAGAAACAGTTAGAAGATCAATCGGATCACCTTTACTAGAAAGTTCCTGCATAGTTCTAAAAATCAAACGATGCTTCTCAGAATAAAAAGAATCGGCAGTTACAATATCAGAAATATCATTAATAGAATCCGGTCGGAGCATGATGGATCCGAGCAAAGCTTTTTCTGATTCAATATTTTGTGGGGGAATTCTAACTGACATTGTTTTGTTTTTTCTGTCATTGCGAGGATGTACTCATCCGCGGCAATCCAGGATTTTAAAATTAATTAAGTCTGGATTGCTTCGCTTCGCTCGCAATGACGGAGAAGGGAATAAACCTAGAATTAAATATTACTATCATATTTTACCAATAACAAAGACATTAGCAAACTAATAAAAGTGTAAAAACTGTGCTTATGTTGGGGACAGAATTAATGGTATATAGTATCAAGTATTTAGTATACAGTATAATGACTTTGCTATAGCAAAGTCATTAGTTTTATACTATATACCATATACTATATACTCAATACTTTCTAATACCTATATTTTTGTGGTCTCTTGGCCGTTTGGGGTATCTTTTACTTCGTAGCCTAATTTTAGTATTTCGTCTCTAAGACGATCAGATTCTACCCAGTTTTTACCGATTCTGGCAGTTTGTCTCAGAATCATTAGTTGACCAACTTTTTCTGGCAATTTGGTGGGTCTTGGGCTACTGTTAATTAATTTTTCTAAATTTAATCCAAGAACATTATCAAAATCTAAAACAGTGGCTAGTTTATCTTCATCGGAAATATCACTTTTAAATACTTCATTAGTTACCGCTAAAGCTCTTGAAATATTTAAATCGTCATTTATAGCAGATTTAAATTCATCTTTAAAGGCCATATTAATTTTTCCAACTCTGGTACCCAAAGCTTTAACCCGACGAGTAAAATTATCATAGCTATTGAGAGCCGAATTTAGAATATCATCATTCCAGACCATCGTTTTACGATAATGAGTGCCAAAGTTAGCAAAACGAAAAGCTAATGGGTCAATTTTCCTATTTAAGAAAGTATTTTTTACAGTTACTGCATCTCCAGCACTTTTAGACATTTTTCTACCACCGTCCATGTTTAGATGTTCAGCATGAAGCCAGAATCGAACCCAAGGTTTTTTCCCAGTTGCCGCTTCTGATTGAGCAATTTCATTAGTATGATGAATACTGATGGCGTCTACAGCACCGCAGTGTATGTCAAATTGTTCACCCAGATAAAACATACTCATAGCGGAACATTCAATATGCCAGCCAGGAAAACCAACACCCCATGGTGATTTCCATTCCATCTGTCTTTTTTCAGATTTACTCTTGGTTTTTGGAGAAAATTTCCAAAGGGCAAAGTCAGTAGCATTTTTCTTTTCTTCATTCTTTTCGACACGAGCACCTTCTTTTAATGATTCTAAATCCTGATGAGAAAGCTTATTATAGTCGGGTACTAGGGAAGTATCAAAATAAACGCCATCGGATGTTAAATAAACAAAACCTTTCTTCTCAAGCTCCTCAATCATAGCAATTTGAGCATCAATATGATCAGTGGCTTTACAGAGAATATCAGGATTGATTATGTTCAGTGATTCTAGGTCTTCTTTAAAGGCTTTAGTATAAAACTCAGCAATCTCCCAGGCAGTTTTATGTTCTTTTTTGGCTTCTTTCTCCATCTTGTCTTCGCCCATGTCACGGTCGCCAGTCAAGTGTCCAACATCGGTGATGTTCATAATATGTCTAACCTTAAAATCGTTATACATTAGAACCCTCTTTAAAACATCTTCAAAAACATAAGTGCGCATATTACCAAGGTGGGGAAAACCATAAACAGTTGGACCACAGGTATATAAACCAACCTTGCCATTTTTTATTGGAATAAAGTCCTCTTTTGAGCGTGACAAAGTATTCCAAAGTTTTATTTTGTTTGGGTTAGCGCCGACCAAATTGGACAAGAAATTCCACATAGTTAAAGGAGTTATGAATAAAGTTTAAAACCATTTCTTTCTTCGAGCAAACAAATACATTAAAAATACCAATATTACTTCTAAACCAACTAAAATAAACCAGTCGTATTCAATATTTGGCAACGGCTTAAAGTTAGTATTTATTTGAAAGAAACTATTGATAATTGTGAAAGGCATAACAGTAAAAGTAATAATTGTCAGTGTTTTCATAATCTCATTTTGCTTGGTAGACAAAAGAGAGTTATTGGTTTCTCTAAGCTCACTCAAGAAGTGAATATTTCTTTCAATCGCTTTTTCGATTTTGTAGTATTCACTAACGATACTACTAAGATTGTATGATAATTTTTTATCAAAAACAGCGTGGCTACTTTTTTCTAATGTCGCAATTGTTTCGTTTTCACCCCAAACAATATTCTTAAATTCTAAAAGATTACGGCTAACCTTTGATAGGGCAGTAACCATTTGTTTTTCTTGTCCAGCAAAAATTTTCTTTTCAATTCCTCTAAGAGTGTCATTGATATAGTCAATCTCATCATTAAGTGATTTAAATAATTCCTTGATAACAAAATAAAATAGGTAACCAGCATTGTCATTGAGATCATATTTATCTAAAATACTATTTACTTCAAAAACCTTCGCCACTTTTTCAAGTTGATCAATATTGCCATAATGGGTGGTAATTAAAAAATTTTTACCAATGACAAAATCAATTTCCTGACCATGTTCTTCAGTATTATGTCTAAAAGAAGGGAAGTGAAGAACCAAATAAATATAGTCCTTATAAATTGAGATTTTTGGTTTATAAGTTGGTAAGCTCAACTCCTGAGCAACTTCAGGCTCAAGATCAAACTCAGACATTAAACTAGCAATTTCATTTTTGTCTAGATTTTCAGCGTCAATCCAGAGCAAGTTTTTGTTCGTGTATCTCTTTATCATATATTTATGAATTATACATTTTTTGTTTAAAGTGGGCAAACACATACAACAGTTGAATCAAAACAATTTTTTTGAGATAATAACATGCATATGCAAAAAGATTTTCTGAAAGTTTATGGCGTGCCTTTGTTTGTAGTCTTTTTATTTGCCAGCGCTTTTTTTGGCGGTTTTGTTTTGGGTCAAAATAATGTTACCAATCCTGTTGATGGTTTAAATATTAAGAATAATTTTGATTTAACCATTACTGGTTCTACTACCGATTCGATTGATATGAAACAATTTTGGGAAACATGGAAAATTTTAGATAAGAAGTTCGTGGCCACAAAAAGTGCTAAACCCGCCACTAATCAAGAGAAATTATACGGAGCCATTCAAGGTATGACCTCAGCTTTTGGTGATCCATATACAGTTTTCATGCCACCTGAAGAAGCTAAGAGTTTTGACGAAGACATCAGTGGTGGGTTTGAGGGGGTAGGAATGGAAGTCGGGCAAAAAGATGGAATTTTGACGGTTATTGCGCCACTCAAAGGCACCCCAGCGGAACGAGCGGGAATTTTGCCGGGTGACAAAATCATCACGATTAATGGTAGTAGTACTCAGGATATATCTGTCGATGCTGCTGTAAAATTAATCCGTGGACCAAAGGGGACAGAGGTTACCTTTAAAATTGCTCGCGAAGGTAATAATGATTATCTAGAAAAAAAAGTTACTCGTGATGTAATAAATATTCCAACTGTCGCCACTGAACAAAAGGATGGAGTTTTCATTATTCATCTTTACAATTTTTACGCTCAATCAGCCAATCTTTTCCGCGGGGCTTTAAAGGAATTTCTGGCTTCTGATAGTGATAAGATGATTTTGGATTTACGTGGTAACCCTGGTGGATATCTGGAATCAGCAGTGGACATGGCCTCATGGTTTTTACCATTAGGTAAAGTAATAGTTCGAGAAGTTGGTAGTGATGAGCAAGACGAAAAAATTCATCGAGCCAATGGACATCAAATTTTTACAGACAAATTAAAATTAGTTATTTTGGCCAATGAGGGTTCAGCTTCTGCCTCTGAAATTTTAGCTGGTGCTCTTAGGGATCACGGTTTAGCTCAAATAGTTGGTACGAAGACTTTTGGTAAGGGTTCTGTTCAAGAAGTGGTAAAAATTGGTGAAAACAGTAATTTGAAGGTCACTATTGCTCGTTGGCTTACCCCAAATGGCTATTCAATTTCCGAGAGTGGACTTAAACCAGATTTTGAGGTAAAAATAACAGAAGAAGATAGAGTCAAAGGACGAGATCCACAGATGATCAAAGCGTTGGAAGTTATTAACAAATAAGTAAACGAATCAACCCGCAAAAATTTTGACTGAAAAATCTACGATTTTTAACTAGTCAAAACTTTACCGGGTAAATAATATGAAAATAATTTTACTAAAAGATGTTCGAAAAGTAGGGAAGAAATATGAAACCAAGGAAGTGGCTGATGGCTTTGCTTTGAACATGCTTATTCCACACGGAGAAGCAATTGTGGCTAATCCAGAAAATATTAAAAAAATTACAGCCCTTAAGGAAAAAGATGAAAAGTTTCAAACTGTTAATGATGATTTGCTAAAGATGAATTTAGCTTCAATAAATTCAACAGTTCTAGAGATTCACGGTAAAACCAATGACAAAGGACATTTGTTCGCAGGAATTCACAAGGAACAATTGGTTTCTGAATTAAAGAAGCAAGCTCATATCGATATTTTACCGGAGTTTATTATTCTCGATAAACCAATAAAAGAAGTTGGCAATCATGATATTGATATTCAATCGGCTGGTGGAAATGCTAAATTGCGTGTTTCGATTAAGCCGTTAGAAGTCTAAATATTAAATTTAAAATCGTCCCGCAATATCTTTTGCGGGACGATTTCATGTAAATTATAGTACTGATTTATTTGCCAAAACAGACGAATATTTTAAAAATAAATGGCCTTGCAGTGTACACTGCAAGGCCAAAAGACAAAGACTTAAGCATAAATACCACGTCTTGCGAAAAAGATATTTTGGCCACCAATATGACGACCAAGATTACTTTTGCAGATACTAATACCCCATCCACCAATTGCCTCCCACCATTGTATGCAGACACAGCGAACCTCTCCATCATTATCGATAACATAAAATTTATTACATTTATCGATACGTAGTGAACCTTCAGATTCACCTTTGGGTTGCTGGCGCAATAAGTGAAAAATTGTTGTAAACTTTACTTCATGGTTGTCACCGAGTTCAAATCGTACTCGACCATCATAATTTATGTCGTTAGTTTTGTTCTCGGCGATTTCGTAAGCTGACAAATATTGACCAACATCACCGTCGATCATCTGTCCGCCAAAGAATTCTCTAATTTCTCCGTCGATAGACACAATTTTTATATCTCCCTCCCTCCATTGTTTTTTTGCCATCTGACCAATATTAATTCGGAGATAATCATCAAGAGAAACACGTTCCCAAACCGCTGGAATTTTTATATCACATTCTATCATTGATAAAATTTTATCGGTTGGATACGACACTATCCCTCCACGAGCCAGCTTTTTTAAGTCATCCATTCTTTCAGGACTTTGAGTAAACAATGTTATGTCTGCCTCAGTTATACCCCTGTCTCTGGCTTTCATTGCAAATTCATGAATCTGACCGGCGGCTTTCCAGAACCCATTAGTTTTTTTCATAACTAACCTATTCCTTTTTTTTGTGAGACTCATTTCCTTAGAAACACGTCTCTACTGTTGGACTAAACGATTTGTTTTC
The DNA here is from genome assembly GCA_049287185.1 of Minisyncoccia bacterium. GTDB lineage: Bacteria > Patescibacteriota > Minisyncoccia > Phycocordibacterales > GWA1-40-21 > JBAWVR01. Next base: position 177,767 of record JBAQFI010000012.1, on the reverse strand, counting down.
GCCACAGTTTTCAACTGACTATATAAGTCAGTTGAAAACTGTAGCGAAAGTATTTTTTGCTTATATTTTAAGGTTCAATTACTTTTTCTAAATTACGCTTTTAGTACCTTAAAGTCAAGAAACTTTTGAAATACAATTATTTACTTGTCAAATTGATAGTATCTGCTACAATAGCAAAGTTCGTATATAAACCCCTAGGGATAACCCGAGGGGGTATTGATGTGTTATATCTTAACAAATCAACAAATAACACAAATACAACAAATCGATTAACAAATGACACACAAACAAAGAAATTTTCTTAATTCGTATAATATTTGTTGATCGATTCGCATCATTCGTCCATTCGTATATTAGTATAGAAATTCGTAAATATGGAAAATAAAAAACCAAAAATAATTACCGAGTCTGACAAGATTACTATTAAGGGGGCGAGAACTAATAACCTTAAAAATATTGATCTGGAAATGCCTCGAGGTAAAATGATTGCTTTTACAGGACTTTCCGGATCAGGTAAGTCGTCTTTGGCATTCGATACTATTTTTGCTGAAGGCCAACGTCGCTACATTGAATCTCTTTCTTCTTATGCTCGTCAGTTCCTCCGCCAGATGCAAAAACCAGATGTAGATGAGATTTCTGGTTTAAGTCCGGCTATTTCCATTGACCAAAAATCTCGTTCCAACAATCCTCGTTCCACTGTGGCTACTATTACCGAAATATATGATTATCTTCGTATTCTCTATGCCCGCATTGGTCATCCACACTGTTTAGAATGTGGTCGTGAAATTAAAAAACTTTCTAATGAAGAAATTCTAGAAACTGTTATAAAAACTGTAACTACAGCCGACTATGCCAAACAAAACAAAGTGGTTTTAGGTGTACCTTATAATGAGGCTCGGGTAAAAATTTTCTCACCGGTGGTAGTTGGACGCAAAGGTGAATACTACCAATTACTTTATGATCTACTTGGTAAGGGTTATGAGTGGGTAAAGATTGACGGCGAAATGATGAAGCTTCGTGAACAAATTATTTTAAATAAAAATAAAAAACATGACATTGATATTTTAGTTGATGAGTTTTTTGTCAGTGAATTCAAGCCTGCCCGACCTAACGGCGGGAATAAAAAAGAGTTTGGTGCCACCAGAGAGCGTTTGAGTGAAGCGATTGAAAAAGCCATTGATGAGTCACAAGGTATGCTCAAAATTGAAACTCCGGCTGGAGAAAAAATTATGTCGGTAAAGTTTATGTGTCCTTATGACGGTTATTCCTATCCAGAAATCGAGCCACGTTTGTTTTCTTTTAACTCTCCATATGGTGCCTGTCCTCATTGTAATGGACTTGGAACAAAACATATTTTTGGTGATGAACCGTGTGCTGAGTGTAAAGGAGGACGCCTGCGTGAAGAAGCCTATCACATTAAGATGGGTGGAATTAACATTTCCCAATTTGTTGATAAAAATATTACTGATGCTAAAAAGTTTATGGATGAACTTGTGCTTGATGAACGTGAAAAAGAAATTTCTCGAGTAGTTTTAAAAGAGATTGATGATCGTTTACAATTTATGTTAAACGTCGGTATTGAATATTTACAACTTAGTCGTCGCGCTTATACTCTTTCTGGTGGGGAAGCCCAACGTATTCGTTTGGCTAGTCAGTTGGGATCTGGATTGGTTGGAGCCTTGTATGTTTTGGACGAACCAACGATTGGACTACATAGTCGTGATAATGATCGTCTGATTAAAACTCTGCTTCACCTTAGAGACTTAGGAAATACTATTATTGTGGTGGAACACGATGAAGATACAATTTACTCTGCCGATTACTTGGTAGATATTGGACCAGGTGCTGGAGTCCACGGTGGACACGTAGTAGTTTCTGGCTATCTAGACAAACTTTTAACTGATAAGAAAAATGAGTCAGGATCAATTACTCTAGATTATTTGCGTGAGGATTTAGTGATTAAAACTCCTAAAAAAAGACGTGATGAAAATAAAGGTGAAATAAAAATTCGTGGTGGACACATTTACAATATTAAAAATATGAATGTGGATATTCCACTCGGTAAACTAGTCTGTATTACCGGTGTGTCAGGTTCTGGAAAATCATCTTTGATTTATGAAATTCTGTTTAAAAACTTGCAAGCCAAATTAGATCGTCGCTATCGCTCTAACGAAATATTTAATTGTACTTCTTGTACTGGCACAGAATATCTTGGTCGGGGCATCATGATTGATCAGTCACCGATTGGACGAACTCCACGTTCTAACCCATCCACCTATACTGGGGCATTTACCTTTATTCGCGATATGTTTGCCAACACTGTTGAAGCGCAAGCTCGCGGTTGGAAGAGCAATCGTTTTTCTTTTAACGTTAAAGGTGGACGTTGTGAGGCTTGTGAGGGAAACGGCACCATCGAAGTAGAAATGCACTTCTTACCAACCGTTTATGTGCCATGCGATGTTTGTAATGGTAAGCGCTTTACCAAGGAGACTTTAGAGGTTAAATATAAGGGTAAAAGCATATATGACGTGCTCAAAATGACCGTAGAAGAGGCCTTGGAGTTCTTTAAGGATATTCCAGCTATTTCTGACCGTTTGAAGAGCTTAAATGACGTCGGACTCAGCTATTTGGAGCTTGGACAATCTGCTACCACCTTGTCAGGTGGGGAGGCTCAGCGTGTCAAAATTTCTTCAGAATTATACCGACCATTTATGCAAAAAACTTTGTATGTTTTAGATGAACCGACCATCGGACTTCATTATGAGGATGTTAAGAAATTAATTGAAATTTTACAAAGGCTGGTAGATGAAGGTAATACTGTGGTGGTGATTGAACACAATATGGATTTAATTAAATCTGCCGACTATGTAATTGATATTGGTCCAGAAGGGGGTGATAAAGGTGGAGAAATAGTTGCGAAGGGTACGCCGGAAGATATAGCCAGAAATGAAAAATCTTATACCGGAAAGTATTTGAAGAAGCATCTTAAAAATAAGTAGTAAAAGAAAAACCGTCAACATTTAAGTTAACGGTTCAGCCATCAGTTGTGGCTTGTTCTTTTTGACAATCTTGAACTGTCAGTCGGACAATTTCTTGATTGTATTTTTTTATTACCGGCCAGAGACGACGAGTGCCATAATCAATCATTTGGATGTGCCCACTTCTTTCACAGTAATTCTCTGCACCATCAAATCCATGACTATGGCTGTGACATGAATCACCATTTGTCACTTTATTAATAGCCTTTTTCATATCAACTTGGTCTGACTTGAGTGCCGCACCATATTTTTGGATATTAAATAATCCAAAAAAAGAAAACCAGGTTGGACACAAGAGTTTGTAATGAGTCTTACGCCAAGCTTTCCATTCAAACCAATTTTCGTAGATTCCGCCATACAACTTATGTCGCGGGCTAAAATCTATGTCGATTGGCAGTGACCAAAGCATTTCCTGGTTTTTCCATCTGTTAAGCAGTACGTCTCTTACCAAATCATATATTGGTTTGAGATTAATCTTCGGAAACTTTATAACGAAGCCAAGTAGCGGAAAAACCAAAACCAAACGTGAATTTCCTATACATAATTTCATTTTATCCTCCAGATGTTGAATTTTATAGAACTTCTGCTAAGATAATGTCATAATCAAGATGAAAAGTCAATATATAAAAAAACTGAATTTACCTGATTTGCCTGGAGTTTACTTCTTTAAGAGAGGCTCGGAGATTTTGTATATCGGAAAGGCGACGTCACTACGCGACCGTGTTCGTAGTTATTTTGCTAATGATTTGATTGCTACTCGCGGACCACTTTTAGTAGATATGGTAACCAAGACTGACAGGATAGATTTTGAAGTCACAGATTCAGTTTTAGAAGCCTTAATTCTTGAAGCCTCATTAATTAAAAAACACACACCTTATTACAACACCAAAGAAAAAGATGATAAAAGTTTTAATTGGGTAGTGATAACCAAAGAAGATTTTCCCAGAGTTCTAACTATTCGTGGTAGGGAATTGGAGAAAGATTTTGATTTTCCGATTTCTGAAAAGTTTGGACCTTTTACTCAAAGTAATTCACTTAAGGAAGCTCTAAGAATAATTCGTAAAATTTTTCCTTTTCGCAGTGAATGTGCATTAAATCTAAACAGACCATGTTTTAATTATCAGATTGGTCTTTGTCCTGGTACTTGTTCCGGTTTAATTTCGAAACGTGATTACAATAAAATAATCCGCCACCTCAAATACTTTTTATCTGGTAGAAAGAAAACTTTGGTAAAGGAGTTAAATAGCGAAATGAAAACCTTGGCTAAAGAACATAAATTTGAGGAAGCCAATGTTGTTAAACGAACTCTTTTTGCACCACAACATATTCAGGACGTGGCACTGATTAAAAATGACAGCTTAACGAATATACGAATGGACGAATACAACGAATCGACAAACGAATATCATACGAATAATAAATTTAGAATTGAAGCCTATGATGTGGCACACCATGCTGGAGCTGCGGAAATAGGAGTGATGGTCGTTAGCGAGAATGGTGAACTCACACCTCAGAAATATCGTTTGTTTAATATTAAGGATAGTCAGCGCGATGATCTGGCTGCCTTGAGAGAACTTATAATTCGTCGGCTGAACCACCCAGAATGGACTTTACCAGATTTAATTGTAGTTGATGGAGATAAAAGACAGATAAAAGTAGCAACACAAATTTTAACAGATAAAAATTTAACTATGCCAGTAGTTTCCGTGGTTAAAAATGAAAAGCATCAGCCAAAAGCCATTATTGGTTCAACTAGCATTACTAAAAAATACTCTAAACAAATATTAGAAATAAATGGTGAGGCCCATCGTTTTGCCATTGGTGCCCACCGTCGTCAGTTAAGAAAGAAGTCACTTCTATAAAAATTTACCAAAAAAACGCGCCTTCGAAAAGACGCGTTTTGTTTCATAATTGTTTCATGTTTTTTCCAATATATACCATACCATCCAAATAATTCCAGAACCTAATATGACGATGAGCCATAGTAGAAACAAAACCAGGACAACTTTGGTAGTATATAACGGAACGTTACGAATTTCTTCTGGTTCAGGTTTTTTGGGACCGAAAGTGAAGAAATCAATAAACAGGCCGAAGATCAGGAAACTTAACATAAACAACCAATCCAAGAATTCCTCGATTTTTTCTCCAGCTGTAAGAAACAGAAGTTTCCACCAGCCCAGGAAAAACTTGGCGTCAAATTTGATCGAATTCATTACTGAATTATCGTTAGACATCATGCCTCCTTTTGGCCTGACAAATCATATTTGTCTGACCAATACGTTAAAATTTTTAAGAACTTTTCCTTTCTAAGATACCATAAAATGTTACTATTGTAAACACACAAAAAAACCGCCTAGATGGCGGTCTTTAATATTAAGCAATAACACTGACAGTTTTCTTCAATACAGTTTTAGAGTTAAAACCGGTTTTTCTTTTAGAACCAAATTCCACTTTACCAGCTTTGAGGGCAAAAAGGGTATGATCTTTACCAACTCCAACATTTTGACCAGCCATAACTTCACGGCCTTTTTGACGAACTATGATAGAACCGATTTGAGCAATTTGACCATCAAAAAGCTTAACCCCAAGATATCTTGGATTCGAATCTCTACCGTTTTTGGACACACCGGCGGCTTTTTTTGTTGACATGGTCTTTTTTTATACTTATTTCTGTTATAATAGGATACGGCATGAGTATAGAAGAAATTAAGGAAAAAATCAAGCCCTCAATGGTCAAAATTAGAAGTAGGGGAGTTGGATTCAAAAATAACCTTAGAAACAAGGTTATGTTAGTCTCAGACTCCAATTGGAAAAGTGATTTGTTTATTTTCTTGGTAATTATTCTAGTTGGTTTAGTGGGCTTCGGGTTGGGTAGATTGTCCGGTTTCGAAAGTAATAATGAAACACTAGATATTAAGAAATTGATCTGCCCACAAAATTTTGAAAATAAACTTTCACTGAAAACTGCTGATGGAGTACTGACTGAAGTTGCAAAAACTCCTGATCAAAAAGGTATGTTAGTCGCTTCAAAAAGTGGTACACGTTATTATTTTCCCTGGTGCTCTGGTGTCTCTCGAATTTCTGAAGCTAATAAAGTTTGGTATAATAGTTATGAAGAGGCACAAGCAGCTGGCTTAACAGCGGCGAGTGGTTGCCTGGGACTTAAATAGCTCAAATCTCAAAATTCAAAACTTAAAGGTTAATCTCAAAACTCAAAATTACTTTTCTAACGAAAAGGTGTTGCGACTTAAACTTTTAACTTTTCAGATTTATTTTTGAAATTTGATTTTTAATATTTAATTTAATTATATGATCATAGTTGATGTTGAAGCTTCAGGTTTAGATCCACACAAAAATTCTGTCCTGTCAGTTGGGGCAATTGATTTCGAGCATCCAGAAATACAATTTTATTCTGAATGTCGTGTTTGGGATGGGGCCGAAATTATTGATGAAGCCCTAGAAGTAAACGGTTTTACCAAGGAAGACATAACCAATAAAACTAAAGAAGGGGAGGATGTGTTAATTTCCGCTTTTTTAAACTGGACGAAAGATAGGGAAGAACATACCTTGGCTGGGCAAAATCCTTCATACGATAGAGATTTTTTGCGATTTGCGGCGGAGCGAGCAAAACTAAATTGGCCTTTGGCTCATCGTTCTATCGATGTTCACTCAGTTTGCTATGCTCATATGAAACTTCGTGGCATTGAACCGCCAGTCGCCAATAAACGTAGTGATTTGAATTCTACCAAGATTCAGGAGTATGTCGGTATTCCCGAAGAACCACATCCTCATAATGCTTTAAATGGTGCTAAAGTAGCGGCCGAAGCCCTTTCTCGTCTCTTGAATAATAAAAAACTCCTACCAGAATTTGAACAGTACGAAATACCTTGGCTTTTAAAGTAAATATATCATTGACATTGTATTATTCATTCTATACACTAAAAATATGATGAGACAAAGTAAAAATCTTTTGAGTCTGCTCAACCTACTTAAAAAAAGTGGAGAGTTTACTTGTGTCTAGCTAAAATTCCAAATTAGATAAATACAAGCCAGCTCTTCACCAAAGGAGCTGGTTTTGTTTTACAGTCAGTAATACAAAATAAAATTATAAATAAACTTTGGTTATAAGTTCTTTGAAAGGAGAGTTAATATGAATCCAAAAGGTAAGTATGTGTCCTTTCCAGTTATTAAATTGGAAAATCGTGAGTGGCCGAATCGTAAAATAACTCAGGCACCAATCTGGTGCAGTGTTGATTTACGCGACGGTAATCAAGCCTTAGCTACTCCAATGAGTGTTGAACAAAAAATGATTTTTTTCGATACGCTCATTGCCTGTGGTTTTAAGGAAATTGAAGTCGGCTTCCCAGCAGCATCTTTAATCGAAGCTGAATTTGTTAAGCGTCTAATAAAGGAAGACAAGATTCCTAATGACGTGACGATTCAAGTTCTCACGCCGGCGCGTGAAGATTTGATTAAGATTACCTGTGAATTATTGATTGGTGTGAAAAAAGTAATAATTCATATGTATAATTCTACTTCACCCGCTCAACGACGAATTGTTTTTGGTTTGGAAAAACCGGAAATTATTGAGTTAGCGGTGCAAGGGACAAAATGGGTAAAACAGTACGCATCATTTCTTGGTGAAGCAGAAGTAAGACTTCAGTATTCGCCAGAAAGCTTTTCGGCAACCGAAGTAGAATTTGCTTTGGATGTTTGTGAAGCCGTAGCAAAGGAATGGAAACCGACTCAGGAAAATAAAATAATTTTTAATTTGCCTGAGACTGTTCAAGTTGCCATGTCAAATGTGTACGCTGATCAAGTTGAATGGTTTTGTCGCCATGTGTCTTGCCGTGATTCCATTATTGTCAGTCTTCATACTCACAATGATCGAGGAACTGGAGTAGCATCAACAGAACTTGGTTTATTGGCTGGTGCTGATCGAGTTGAAGGTACACTCTTCGGTAATGGAGAGCGAACCGGTAACCTTGATATCATCACTGTGGCTTTGAATCTTTATACTCAAGGAATTGATCCAAAGTTAGATTTTTCTAATATAAATCAAATCCGGAAAGTGTACGAGGAATGCACGGGGATGACAGTGCCGTCAAGACAACCATACAGTGGGGAATTGGTCCTCACTGCCTTTTCTGGATCACATCAAGATGCGATAAGAAAAGGATTGATTGCTAGATGGGGAGGATTGCTCCAGTCAGGACTCCTGGTTTGGGATGTGCCGTATCTCACCATTGATCCGATTGATATTGGCCGAGATTATAAAGAAGTAATCAGAGTCACCAGTCAATCTGGCAAAAGTGGTAAAGCATATATATTGGAAAATGAGTACAAAATTTATTTGCCAAAAGATATGCAAAGAGAATTCGGAGACATCACCAGTAAATTGGTTGATAATCTCGGCCGAGAGGTAAAAGCCGAGGAAATAAAAACCATGTTTTGGGGAGAATATATCGATCGAACAAATCCCTATTCCATTGAATATTTTTATTCAACAAATAATATTGACAGCTGCGAGTGTAATTCAATTATTAAAATTGATAACGCAAAAGCAGTTTTGGTGGGAAAAGGTAATGGACCGATTGACGCCTTTATTAACTCTCTTCACGACATAAACGTGACCGATGTTTGTGTTTTAGATCAGTCTGAACATACACTTGGTCTCGGATCTGACGCTAAAGCGATCGCTTATATTAAACTCAAGTTTTCTAGCGGGAAAATCCGTTGGGGAGCCGGGATTGATACAAGTATTCAATTGGCATCAGTCAAAGCCGTAATTAGTGCCTTAAATAGGGAATAGGAAATCTATCTCCCAAAGCCTCGATTCGTAAGAATCGAGGCTTTTTTAATGTGCTTGAAGTAGTATATTTTCTATGGTACAGTTTAAGAAGTACAAAGTTCCTTGAGAATATATTTTAACTTGATGAAGCGAGTATTTTAGATATGAACTTTCGTATCTAGTATTCTCGCTTCATATTGAGGCAGACATTGACCGGAGTGTATCTGGTAGTATCTGCCTTACAAGCAGGTATGAAAAATGGAGGATATTTTATGCCAAAAAACCCTATCACCGGAAGAGGTGGTGTAGCAAAGCCAACAGGCTCTGTTACCAGTATTGAGTTGGTAGACAACCGAATTACGGACACAAAGTACGGTTATCTTTCTGGCTATAAAAGGCCAAGAAGTGTAGCTGACCAAGTTTCTAATTTGGTTAAGTTCTTCCCAGAACTTAGGTCTGCTGATGAAAGGTTGATCGAACAGCCACTTCCACCGAATGCTGAAGGATGGTTTGCCATCCCTCGGAGGAAGAAAATAGCTTCGAACTATGTCGAAGCAGTAAAAAGGGTCTTCGATCTGATTGCAATTAGTCGGAACGGCAAATTTAAAAATTGCTGTGAAGACAAAATGGATAAACAATATTTTCGTCAACTCGATAGGACGAAAGATATTTTTCAGAGGATTGGTTGTGAGCAAAAGGATCATGACATCCTTCTGATCCCCGGACAATTTGGCATCCTTTATCGAGGTAATCCAGTTCACCGAACGCTAAAAGGTATGGATTCTAGCGAATACCCTTTTGATACGTTCACAACTGCGATTATGTTGTTTAATCATCCAGAACGTCTTAATCACTATGAGGATCTCTGGATTGATTGCGGTGGCGACGAACTTGCTTCGACTGTTGTTGGTGTTTTACCAAAGGCACCATGCTTCAGAAGTTTAAATGGCAGGGTTGAATACGCCATGTACCCAGTGGGAGCGGCATGTGACATCCGAGGTTCGGCCTCTGGATTTCTCCTGCAGAGTTCCTCAAATGTTGCTATGCAAATAGCCAGTTAAAATATAAAGGGGAGTAAATTTCTAATAAAGGGCTTGTCTTACAAATATATTATGTAGACGAGCCCTTTTTTCTTTGGAAAGTTTATAAAATAATGAGAAATATGGCGCAAACTTCTAATTTTTACCATTCAAGACTCGAAAGGTACTAAACGATAACACAACTTTTAAAAAGTCCCAAAATTCTGCCCTATAAAATACCCCCTTTGTCAAGTTAAAAACCCTTATTCTTAGCCATTTTATCTCGTTTGACAGGGTACTAAAGTCATTGTCTTCTCTTGACAAGAAAGCTGAAAGGTGATAGTATATTAAAACCAGACGTAAAAGTCTGGATTTCGCTTTTTATAGAAAAGGCGATATCAAAACATCTAATATATATAAAAAATTATGATTGAATTAAGTACAGCACTATTTTTGATGCTTTCATCGATGTCTGTGTACACTTTGCCAAAAGAGGTAATTGCCGAAACGGTAAGTACTTCAAGTGCAAATATGCCCAGCCAGATTAAAGTAGAGAATGTAGTAGAAATTAATAATCCTATTTCTTTTGAACAATATGTTCGAGAATACTATGCCGATCAACCTATTTTGGCCGAAATTGCCAAATGTGAATCTACCTTTAGACACTTTATGTCAAATGGTGAGGTTTTGAGAGGTATCGTCAACAATGGTGACGTCGGTGTGATGCAAATCAATGAACGTTATCATAAAGATACAGCTACTAAACTCGGGTTTGATCTTGAAACTATCGATGGTAATTTGGCCTATGCTAAGTGGCTATATGACAAAGAGGGTACATATCCTTGGATATCATCTAGTCCATGTTGGAATGATAAAGTTACTTCAAGTATTGCCTGGAAATAACCCCGTTGTAGAATTTGGCATCCGCCCGGATGAATCTATTCGGACGGGTTAAAATTGTTTTTGCCCAAACAGACCCTAGTATTTAAACTAGGGTCTGTTTTGTTAACACCTAATCAAAACAATCATACGCACAATTTCAAAAACGATGCCAAAACTCACAACCGGGTAATTTAATAACTATTAAAACAAAAACAACTAACCGATATAGTTAGTTGTTTTTGTTATTGACAGAATTGCTAACTCATTATATGCTAGTCATTAGCATTATAATGATCATTAAGAAGGAGGGAAGCCTAATGACTAAGAAGAGCAACAAGAAGAACAAAAAGTTCAAGTTCAGTTCAAAAGAGTCAAAAGAGTTATTAAGGAGAATTTTACTCTTGCTAACTTACATGACTCCCAAACAGAGAGAAAGGTGGAATAATATTTGCCGCAAGAGGCTAACCGGTCACTAAATGAAATAACAAAAAAATAGAAAGATACGAGACCCGCGAAGTTTAAACTTCGCGGGTCGATTTATTGTAGGGAAGAAACAAGTGTCCTATTATATATATGTCGCACAATATATCTTTGCGACAGTATAGTATAGCAATAGGCCTAGGTTTAGCCGAAACTAATCCTCCCCCGATACTTTTATGATTTTCTGACTGACTCACTATATTTATGAGATATGTATCATAAAATAATATTTTGAAAATAAATTTCATTAGTAAATAAAAAAATTCAAATTAGTATTCCCCGATTAGATATGTTGCATATTTTCTAAATACGCAAATACGTAAAAAACCACCTTTTGGTGGTTTTAGTAACTTTTAGCTATTCTGGTCTATTTTAAGGAGTTACCCTACGTCTACCTAGTGCTTGGCAGGATGCTATTTACCTGGTTTTGACCGTTGGCATTCATATCAAGGAATTTATCTTTTTGAATCAAATCTACTCCTTTCTCAATTCCCTTTTCCCAAACAATTTTTACAATAATATTTTCCCAAACCCAATTGAATGGTGCGGCACAATATTTATCCCAAAAAGCATGAACATAACCCCAGACATAACTAAAGTTATCCTTATTTTGTTGAGATTCAACCATCGCTTTAAGGTCGTAGCCTAAATAGCTAAGAATCAAAATAGCAATAATTATGATAATTATCCATTTTATAAATCCCCCATCATTATTGTGCAAAAATATATTCATATTATTTTTTTATTAACTATAAATATTATATCAGATATTACTTTATAAATAAATTAATGGGTCAAGATAAGCTTTTGGATCAGCTAGTGGTACGGTGTAGGTGCCACCACAAACAGTACTTTTAATTGTAGAAATTTTGACTCCTTGGCTGGCGTAAACTGTCATGTGAAGGTGCGGACCGGTCGAATAACCAGTATTGCCTGAATAGCCGACCACCTCACCTGTCTTTACCCTCTGCCCTTTCTTCACTTTAATCAAAGAGAAATGGGCGTAAGTGCTTGCTAGACCATTATCATAACGAATAAATACCCATTTACCAAAAGATGCACCGGGACAAACAGTGTCTGTGTCACCAATACCTTCAACTACACCATTACCGGCAGATTTTACAGGTGTACCAACTGTCGCTCCAAAGTCCACACCGTTGTGGCTTCCGCTTTTATACAACCTACCGGAATCAGCTGTAATACCAAATTTCTGAGTAATTCTTACCGAACTGAGTGGCCAGGCCAAGATACCCTTGCCTGCTGGTGGAATACTTTTTGGATCAATGGCCATGCGCAGTTCTGACTCATATCTTGCTAGTTCTTGTTCGATAGCTTCTGCCCTGGCCTTTTTGACTGCTAATTCTTTTTCATAACTAGTAGCTTTATTTTTTGCTAATTTCAACAATTTATCTTTTTCCAAGCGGTTAGCAGCTAGGATTTTTTTGCGATCATCTAGACTTGCTTTTAACACAAGGAGCTCTTCTTTTTTTTGCTCTGATTGTTGTTTTTTATCCTCCAAATCAACTTTGGCTATAACAACTTCATCAGTTTGTTTCTTAACCTTATCTTGAAACATGGATAAAAATTCTATCTCTGTCCAGGCATCAGAAATGTTGTCATATTTCAAAATATTAACCACGAACGGTGTCTTATCCTCAATATTTAGAGCTCGCAAAGTTTCCCCAATAGCTAGATAATTGGAACCAATTTTTGTTTTTTTGTCACCTATTTCGATGGCTAATTGTTCAATTTGTAGGTTTGTGCCTGTAATTCTATTTTCATTCAAAGAAATGTCAGCTAAAAGTTTTTTGGTCGTAATGTCGATTATTTTGATATCATTTGTCAGGGAATTTTTCTGCTCGCCTAGTGTTTTAAGTTCACTCTCCAAGCCTTTTATCTCTTTTTGAATCTGCTCATATGAGTCATTGGTGTTTTCTATTTTACTTTTAAGCTGTTCGATTGTATCAGCAAAACTAAAATTTGAGGATAAAAAACCAAGTGCGAAAATAATAAATAGTCCAAGAGCAATGGATTTTAGTGTTTGACTATATATTGTATTTTGGTTTACATTCATATTTCATGACGAATCTATTTTTCGTGAGACAGACCAATACGAAGAATTTCTCTCGCCACATTTTTTGCGGCCTCTGGACGGGCAAATCCCTTGGCTGCCATGGTCATATCATTTCGCGCTTTTTCATTATTCATTAGGCGGTCAATTTCAGCCACTAAAACAGCGCTGGAAAGGTTATTTTCCTCAATGACTGTACAGGCGCCGGTACTAGCGTATGAGTAGGCGTTTTTTCTCTGATGATCACCATTACTATCGGTTATCGGAATAATTATACTTGGTATTCCCCAGTTTGCTATTTCAAAAATTGTTGAACCGGCCCGGGAAATTATTAGTGAGGAAATTCCGGCTGACATAGTTAGAGATAAATCATTCAAATAATCAAATGGTCTATAACGATTAACTAGAGGGCTATCCCCAAGTATCACTCTGGCAGTATTAGTTATTTCGGTAATATTTTTCTTTCCAGTTTGATGAATGACTTGATATTTATTGACTAAATCTGGTAGAGCTTCGAGTATGATATTATTTATAACTTCAGCTCCAAGTGATCCACCGAGAACAAGAATTGTTGGAAAAGATTCTTCTAATTTCAAAAATTCGTAAGCGCCAGTTCCACGAGTCCTCATTATCTGACTTCGTAGTGGGTTTCCAGTGACAGCAATTTTTTCCATTTTAAAATATTCAGCGGCTTCGGGATATGACACAGCGATTTTCTTAGCAAAACGACCGGTGATGATATTTGATCTTCCGGGCACGCTATCAGATTCGTGAATGACAATTGGAATACCTAGAAATCGGGCCGCCATAACTACAGGGAAACTGGAATAAGCTCCTTTGCTAAAAACCACATCAGGGAAAATAATGAAAAGTTTAAAAGTTGAAAGAATGGTGCCCCAAGCAGTACGAAAAACGTCAATGAAATTTAACCAGGAAAAATAACGACGAAGTTTACCGGCAGGACTATTAATAAATTTAATATTTTCTTTTGCTAGAGCATTCTTGTCATAAGGTGAATCAGACATGAAAAAAAGTTCTGCGGGTAAAAGTTTCTCCTCGCGGACAATATTGTTTATTTCTTCTGCGACTGCAATAATCGGATAAAAATGACCACCGCTTCCCCCACCTGTAAAAAGTATTTTCATATTATTAATTCTTTTTGTTTTTTGAAACGTTTAAAATAATACCCAAGGCTAGTAAAATAAAAAATAAAGAAGTTCCGCCCTTACTAAAAAAAGTTAAAGGTAAACCAGACAGTGGTAAAACTCCAATCATTGAACCGATGTTTAAGAACGATTGGGTTACTATTAGTATAACAATTCCAACAGTGATTAGTCCACCAAAATTGTCGCTAGTTTTAATGGCAATTCTAAGACCGCGCAAGATTAGGGCTACGAATAGTATGATTATGAGCGATGAACCAACAAAACCCAATTCCTCGGCCACCACAGCAAAAATAGCGTCACTGTTTGACTCGGGTAAATATTTAAATTTTTGCAGACTTTGCCCAAATCCCCTGCCGGTCAAGCCACCAGAACCGATAGCAATAAGTGATTGTTGTATTTGGTAACCTGAGCCCAGGGAGTCTCTCTCGGGGTGCATAAAAGTAGTAATGCGGTCAACGGCATAAGGTTTAAAAAACAAAACAAGACAGAAAAGAATCACCCCACTGATAACAATAGTGATGATGTTTCGCCATCCCGCACCAGCCACAATATACATAGCCAGAGCCGGAACAACCAAGGTAACGGTACCATCTAGGTCAGGTTGAAGAATTAGAATCACTCCAGTTGCACCAGTTATAAGACAAAATGGTATCAAACCATGCCTAATATCACTCAAATCTCCCTTTTTTACTGCCAGGTAGGCGGCCATAAATATTAAAAAAGCAATCTTAAGAAATTCAGATGGTTGAAAGCTCAAAAACCCAAGATCACGCCAACGACTCGCTCCGCCGTGATTCATTCCCAAGGGGGTAAAAACTGCCAGTGTCATGAGGATGGAAAAACCAAAAATCCAGATGGAATATCTTTTTAACCAGTCAAGATTCTTGGTTATAGCAATTATTCCCGCGCCGATAGAACCGCAGGCCACACCTAATATTAATTGTGTAGCTACAAAGCGATAGATGTTAATGTTCTCTCTGGTGGCTACACTCATAGATGAGGAAACGAAAACTAAAAAACCAATAGCCACCAATAAAATAGCAGTTATTAAAAAAATTTTGTCTATTTTTTTATGAGAATACATTTATAAAATTGTTTTGTGTCCAATAAGGGCAATTATAACACCGAGTCCAGATGCAATTAAACTTATAATCCAATAACGCATAGTAATTTTGTAAGCTGGCCAACCAATAGCTTCAAAGTGGTGATGAAGTGGAGCAACTAAAAATACCTTTTTACCATGACGAAGTTTTTTGGAAAGAACTTGGATAATTACCGAGGCGGTAGTAATAATTAGTGGCAGGGCAATTATTGGTAAAACTAACAAACCGTATCCGTTACCAAGTGAGTCGGTCATAAAGGCAACGATAGTTAAAGTTAAGGTTAAAGCCATGCTGCCGGTTTCTGTCATATAAAATCTGGCCGGTGGAATGTTGAACCATAAAAAGGCTAAAATACTTCCGGTAACCATTGCACAGAAGGCAGCCAAATTAATTTGTTGTTGAGAAAAAGCAATAATTCCATAAGCAGAAAACATGGTAGCAAATACTCCGCCCGCCAAACCATCAAGACCATCTATCACACCTCCTGAGTAAATTGCCCAGAGTACAATGACAAAAAGAGGAATAAATAACCAACCGATACTAAAATCACCGTAAAAAGGAATTCCGATACTCGAGACATCTAATTTAAAATAGAACCATGAAGCGCAAAATAGTCCGACAAGGCCAATGAGCAGTAGTCTTTTTTTAAGTGATAAACCGCCAGCCTTGTAATCTAGACTGCCACGTATTTCCAAAATGTCATCGATTAGACCAATCATCGCTCCGATCAAAAGAGCAAAAAGTGGAATCCAAGTTTGATCACGACTTAAAAAGTCCAGTTTAACAAATAAACTACCGGGTAGCATATTTGATAAAAGCCAAAAAGTTGAAATAACTATAGCACTAGTTAGCCAGATAATTACACCACCTAGGCGTGGTACCTTAACCTCTTTTTCTTGATGAAGTTTGTTAAAAATTGGAGTTCCGTAGCCATCTACAGAAACCGTTTTAGCCTTCTTTTTCCACATCTCTTTTTTGTAGAGATAGTTTGTCCAAAGTGGTGTTATACCGATACCAATAATGAAAGCAATAATGGCTGGAAGCAATACTTTTACTAAATCAATTATATTTAGGGTTTGGTCCATATGTGGCAATTATACTTCATTTTGCACTCAAATATCAAGACTAATTATTTCCATTTTTAAGCAGTGTCAATAATTTTTTCATATCGGAAAAATGATCGAGAGAACCTAAAATGACATTGATCAGATACTCATTATTTTTGTTTGTCTTAGTAATAAGAATTAAATTTTTTTTGGCCAGGTCGGTATCTCCAGTTTTTCCACCAATAATTATAGGTTTTATCTCATCATCCTTGAGAAGTAGATTAGTCGACTCGATTAAAATACAGTCATCGCCTGTTACTGAACAAAAATTACTGTTTTCATTCGTAGTTATTCCGAGCAAATCACGATGCTCACCTAATAAGTATTTTGCCAACAAAGACAAATCATAAGCAGTTGAATAATTCATCTGTTTTGATTGATCCAGACCTGTAGGATTTTGGTATACTGTGCTAGTCATTCCTAGCTCAGCTGACATTTTATTCATTAAATCAATAAACTCATTTTTCTCAAATGAATCCATGAGTGCAATAGCCGCATTATTATTGGAATTAATCAGGAGAGTTTTCACTAGTTCCTCAATTGTATAGGTTTTATTTAACCCCAGTGAGCTTGGTTTAGAAAACTTATTATATTCTGTTGCTGCAATCTTTATTTGATCGTTAACGTTTTTGTTTTTATGAACAATGAGTCCAGTCATAAGTTTAGTAAGACTAGCAATCGGTCTCACTTCGTCAATATTTAATCCGGCTATTTCTTCAGTTTCACCACCCGGCTTGATTTTTAATGAAATTAAATTTTTCGATGAAATATTAGCTTTCTCTATTTCCTCGGTTGTAATTATATGCTTGACTGAAGTGGTAGCCACAGGCACTTCAAAATCACTATACCAAATGTCATTATCCCAGCGCCAAGAGGAATTCATTCCACCAAAGAACCAAATTCGATTATTCCAGACAATTACTTCATGGTCTTCCCTACTTAGGAATTTATTTTTGGCCAATGATTTTTGCCAGTTTTTTCCATCAGTTGTGTACCAAGTGTCTAAATATCCTTCGTTAGTTTTAGCATCCAATCCCCCACTGATATAAAGAACATTATCAAGTACTGCTAAACCTAGGCCTTGTTTTTTGCCGATTGGCATATCACCCATGGCTGTCCAGTTTATTCCGTCGCTAGTTTTCCAAATATCGCTAAAGCCGATTAAGCCTCTGTCCATTCCACCCATAAGCCAAAGCTCGTTGTTCCAGACAATGGCATCAAAATCCCAGCGTGGATGCCAAGGTGAATTTTTGGCAACTTGTTTCCAAACCAAGCCGTCATCAGAAACCCAAATATCATTATAAGTTTTTCCACCATAATAATTTACTCCACCAATGAGCCAAAGTTTATCTTGAAATTCAATAATTTTTTGACCTTCTCTTTCGCTCCATGAGACATTTTGTGTTACTTGCCTCCAAGTGATTCCATCTTCTGATGTCCAAATACCATTATGATAAGTATTTTTGGGTGTATAACCGCCATACATAAAAAGTTTATTTTTGAATTCGATGACTGAAACGGAGCGTACAGGAGGAAATTCGGCATGTTCTTTAACCAACGTCCAATTTATTGCATCATCAGAAACCCAAATATCATTAAAATATTCAGCCAAATCATAGTTTGGTTGCCCATTAGATTCAAGAGCATTGTTGGCGTTAAGTCCGCCGGTTAAAAATATCTTATTATGAAAAGTAAAAATTGTATGTGAATCTCTCTCGGTCCATGAAACTGGTGTCTCAACTTTTTTCCAGACCAAGTATTCCGGTAGTCTAATTTTCAATTCTAGAGCTTTTTGTCTCTCAGCTTTTTTTGTCGGAATATAAGTGTCAAAAAAATAAACTCCACTAATTAAAACCACCAAACAAATTAGTAAAAATAAAATTGAAAAAAAGTTGGAAAAACTCCAACTACTTTGTAGTTTTTGTTTGTTAAATACTGGCTCAGAATTATTTTCTAAAATTCCAAGAATTTTATTTCTTTCTGAAACATCAGGTATTTCCTCAAGGATTTTTGAAATTTTCGAAAAATCTTCAATTAATTTTACTATATCGTTTTTATCGTTGTTCTCCGTCATTGGCTTCAGGTATTATCCCCTCTATTTCAGTCTCGGCTGGACTTTCTGTCATACTAACATCATCTATAGTGTTTTCGCTAGTTTTTTGTTTTTCGGCCTCAAAAGTTGCTAACTCTGTTTTAACAGCCTCAAATTCAGGCATGTCCTCTATTTTAGCTACACCCAGATATTGCAAAAGTTCAAAGGTGGGTTTATAGAGAAAACTACGCTGATCCTTGGGGTTGGTTACCCTTTCCACTAGTCCGCGTATAGAAAGATTGCGCAAAATAAAGGTGGATTGCACACCGCGAATATAATCGATGTCTGCTCGGGAAATAGGACCCTTATAAATAATAATTGATAGAGTTTCGAGTCCGGCTTTACCTAGGTCACGAATCAATTCCTCCTTTGTTAATTTTTCAATTAGGGGTGAAATGTCAGGCGCTGTGCCAAGAGTGACCTCATCTTCCTTGTGGACCAAAACTAAACCGCGGTTCTCAAGGTTTTTTTCGAGATTAATCAAAGCTGCAGAAATAGTACTTTCATCCACCGCTAAAATCTCCGCTAATTTTTTAATTTTAACCGGTTCTCCTTTCCAGAAAAGTATGGCTTCAATTTGATTCTCTAAATTCATTTTATTAATAATTATACCTTATACTAATTCTTATATGCCAATACTATGCTAATTATAATGTGGCACTTGCACCTTGCCAGATTCCATCTGAATATCCTCAAAGTGTCTCTCCTGACGAACATTTATTATACCTTCTTTTACTAATTCGAGCATGGCTAAAAAGCTAACAATAATATTTACTTTCTCCTTTTGGTTTTTGGCGAAATCATTGAATGACATTTTGAAACTTGATTGAATTCGTTTAGTCAAATTCTCAATTGTTTCCTCCAAGCTAATAACTTTTTTAACTACTAGTTGCGGTAGTTTTTCCTTTTTAGGTAGGTTTTTTATCACTTCTCTCATGGCTCCGATGAGATTAACAATTGTCATGGTTTCATCTGGTGAAAAAACTGGTTCAGATTTTCTAGTTAGTGGTGCAAAAATAATTTTTTCGCCAAATTTTTCTTTAATGTGAACTGACAATTCCTTCATTCTTTGATAAATCTTCAGGCGTCTTTCAAGGTCACTAACATCCGCCTGCTCCTCTTCGGTCAAATTGAGTTGTGGCAACAATGATTTAGATTTAATCAAAATCAAGGTTGAAGCAATTAAAATAAAGTTCGCACTATCAGCAATAGAAAAATTACCAATCTCTCTAACATAAGCCACATAATCGTCTGCTACCTTAGATAAAGAAATATCATTGATAAAAAGTTTTCTCTTTTCAATTAATGACAAAAGCAGATCGAGTGGACCCTCGAAGCTTTCCTGCTTTATTTTAAATAATTTGTCTTGTTCGGTTGGCATGTAATTATTTTTTCTTTTCCTCTTTAACTACCTTGATCATTAATTCTCTAAGCTGTTCTTCTGATACTGTGGTTGGAGCTCCAATCATTAAATCCTTACCTTCCCCAGTCTTAGCAAAAGCAATAACTTCACGAATGTTCGGTTCATTCTCTAGAATCATCATTAAACGATCAAAACCCCAGGCAATACCACCGTGTGGAGGAATACCGTATGAGAATGATTTTAACATATGACCATATTCTTTTTCAATTTTTTCATCACTGAAACCCATTATTTCTAGCGCTTTACGAAGCGCATCAGGTCGGTGATTTCTAATACTACCACCACCCAGTTCATAACCATTTAAAGCGATATCGTATTGAGTAGTCATGATTTCACCAATATTACTTTTACCCATGAGATCTGACATACATTCTGGTGTTGGTGAAGAAAAAGGATTGTGTGAGAATGTCCAGCCACCTTTATCGTCTTTTTCAAAAAATGGAAAATCAATAACCCAACAAAAACCTAAAAGATTTTTGTCCTCTTTGTTTTCTCTGATATCTGGTTTATCGCTACCATATTTTTCTAAGGCTTCTTTGTAAGTGATTCGTGGAAAAGGAATTTGTTGAATTTTCTTTTCTGGATAAAGTTCAGTTACGAGAGCTATCAAGGCCCGTTCGTTTACATCCATAACATCTTCCCTTTTAACAAAGCTCATCTCTAAGTCCATTTGAGTAAATTCTGGTTGACGATCACCACGTGAATCCTCATCACGGTAACAACGAGCGAGTTGAAAATATTTTTCCATACCAGAAGCCATCAGAAGTTGCTTATATTGCTGAGGTGACTGTGGCAAAGCAAAGAACTTACCTGGTTCTAAACGATATGGTACAAGAAAATCTCTTGAACCTTCGGCTGTAGCGGCAGTTAAAGTTGGTGTTTCAATCTCGACAAAATCCTCCTTAGTTAGAAAATTTCGAACGAAGGTCATGGCTTTACTACGATTGCGAATATTCTTTTGCATGCGAGGACGGCGTAGGTCAAGATAACGATAAGTCAAACGAACATCCTCATTAATTTCATGACCATCACCACGAACATCTATTGGTGAAGTTTGAGCTTCATTTAAAACAACAATATTTAGAACTTCAATTTCTACCGCTCCATTCGGTTCATCCTTATTAATCATTCTTTCTGGGCGGGCATTAACTTTACCAGATACTTCCACCACCCACTCTGGACGGACGGTATTGGCCACCTCAATAGCTTCTTTGTGGTTTGGCAAAGCTACCATCTGAACTTTTCCACTCATATCACGTAAATCAATAAAAATTAATTTTCCGTGGTCACGTCGAATATCTATCCAACCGTAAACTTTAACCTCCTGGCCAACTTTTCCTGGCAAATCCTTTATATACGTTCGTTCCATATTATTTTTAATTATTTATAAATTATATTCTTTTAATTCTATTGACCCACCAATCTTCATTTTCTTTATCCCACCACTGATTTGAATCGACTTTGATAATTTTCTCTGCCAGTTCTTTAGCCTCTTTTGTTTTTAATCTCTTCACGGCATTATTTATCCAAACTGTGGCTCTACCATTACCCATATCTAGCTGTTCCTTCAAGGACAAGATCCATTCTATAATATCCGAATCCTTGGCAATTTTAGCTTCATAACTTTCTCTAACTTCATACTCGTGAATAATTTTTTTAACTTTATCACCGAAGGGTAATTCTGAGGTTAGGTCGTTAACGGCCTCAGCTTCATTTCTCTTGTTATACATTTGATGAACATAGTTAAGGTCAGAGACGCGGGCTTCAGCAAAATCGTGGAAAAGACACATTTCTAAAACTTTTGCTTGATCAATATTTGGAACCATATTGGCTAATGCAAAGCCAACATAGCAAACGCGATTGGTATGCTCGGAGACGCTCTGTTCCCCACTACCGAGAAAAGTAAAACCACTTCTTGGAGTTTTTGCGAGCATCCCTGCTTCAAACAAAAAATCTGTTATTTTTTCCAATTTATCGTTTATTTTTTTAATTTTGGCCATGGTTTTGAAATTATACTAACAAATTTTTTATAAGCTTTATTAGTAAGTCCTTTTGATCAGGATTACTTTCAGCAATCAGCAATGTCAGGGCAATTATACCGCTATCATTGATTTTTCTCTCCCCATTTTTTTCCCGTGCCAAATTGGTCTTTTCGATGAAATAGGCGAAAATAATGGCGGCGATTCGTTTGTTTCCTCCAACAAAGGGATGATCCTTAGCAAGTAGATAAAAGAGATTGGCGGCTTTTTCTTCTGTGGTTTTATAAAGATCTTCGTTATTGTAGGTTTGATATAAGTTATCAATTACAGATTTAAATGAATTATCTTTTTCTAGAGCAAAAACTTCTCTTTCTCCCTCATTATCAAATTGTTCTCTAACGGCGCTTATGACTCGGAGACATTCTTCATAGGTCAGTTTAAAATCAGTTTTTGTTCCTTTTATGATTTTAAATGATTCACGATCATAATCATCTAGTAAAGTTAATGATTTTGAATAGTCAAAAATTACTTTTTTAATATCAGCATTCTCTATTTTTTTAAATTTATCAAATATTTTCATAGATTATAATTATTTTAATTACGCATTTTGTTCGTCATTGCGAGGAGGTCTACCGACGTGGCAATCCAGGATTATGATTTTATGAATTGAAATCTTGGTACTTGTTTTTCATCTATTGTAACTAACTCCTCAAACATTGCCAACGGTCTTACCCAATACTTTGACCGTGGATTATCATAAAGGGTTTCGTAAACTACTAAATCCTCGAGAGTTTCAGAATGTTTGGCTATAAAATGCACCTTATACAAGTTTCCAGTTTTTGAATGTTTATAGACTCCAGTTTTTAACATAGTAATTAAAATTAAAAAACGCCCTCGCAAAAATCAAAGTGTTTTGATTTTTGCGAGGGCGAACGAGTTCGCGGTGCCACCTCACTTCTTTGTCCGTCCGCTTTGGCGGATTAGGATCACTCATTTATGGGGTTCTACAGTGTCCGAACAATTCTTATTGTTTTAGGACCTTTCTTCCCCAAACTGGCCTAAATTAGCCAACATTGTGTTCCGACAGTATGTCGCAATGTCATGGTTTGTATATGTATATTACAGTTTTAAGGCCTATATTCATATATTGACAAATCATTAATATTGTAGTAATTTAGGTATAGAATTTAATGTAATTTACATAAAACAAAAAAGGAGTGTGAAAGATGAACCCAGCAACGAAGTTATTGGCTGAGAAAAACATGATAATAATCGATGGTGACATCAATGAAACAACGCTAAATAATATTCAAGAATCATTTGGTTGTATATTATTTAAGGCATTTAGCGTCAACCCTACAAAATTTCCGGAAATTACAGTCATGATTTCAAGCCATGGCGGGAGTCATGATTTGAAAATATATGACTTTCTGTCAACTTACCCAGGAAAAAAGGTTGGCTTCGTATTGAACTATGCTCAGTCGGCTGCTGCTACCATATTACAAGCCTGTGATGTGAGAATCGCCACAGAATATTCAGATATTCTTGTTCATAATGGTGAAAAAAAAGCTGTAGCATATGACACTTTTCTAGATGATACAAAAACTAAAGAGTTCGTTGAAGGTGTCAGAGCTGATGCACAGAAGAGATGGGAAATCCTTGTCAAGCGAACAAAAATGACGCTGGAAGAAGTCAAAAAACTGTTTGCAGAGGATAGGAATCTGTCACCTGGTGAGGCTCTTAAACTCGGTCTTATTGATCGTATTTGGACGGGACCACTCCCCTTTAATGCAGAGGGAAGACTCGATTGGTCAAAGCCTAGTTGAAACAACGCCACACTGAGAATAAATTTTAAAAAATTTATTCTCAGTGTGGCGATTTTCTTTGTTAATTAATTTCTGCCTGGCAAAACCATTTCTGTTTCCTGCAACATTTGTCCAGTTTTATCAGTAAATTTTGTTTCGTTAATAATTTTTCCAGTTTCAATAAAACCAAGTTTTTTATAGAACTTTATAGCTTTAGAATTCAGAGAAAATACTTCCAAATATGTATCGTGATTAGCGTCAAATCTTTTATACGTCTCAGTAAATAATTTTGTAGCGATTCCTTGATTCTGGAATTCGGGTAAAATATAAATAGCTTCAATCCTATTTATATTATCTAGTTTTTCAGCCAAACAAAAACCAACTATTTTACTATTATCATTTTTGGCAACTAAAAGAATATCTGAATCAGAAAAATCTTTAAATACTTCTTTAAATTTTTTAATTCCTTCTTCAATTTTTACTTCTGTAAAATGATTATCAATCTCCTCATCTGACCAACCACATAACTTGTACATCCCCTTTGAAGATTTTGCAATCAATTTTTGTATTTTTTCAATGTCTCCATTTCGTGCCACTAAAATTTCTATAATATTTTTTTCTTCCATTGGTAAATGCTTTTCAATCATATCTATTTTTATTAGTATCTAAGAAACAATCAATATAATTTCGTACCAACTTTCTCTCTCACAACATTCATTTTATCTTCTGCCCGGGCACAAGCTTTTTCACCACCAGCTCTTAAAATTTTTAACACTGAATCAATGTCTTTAGCTAATTCTTTTCTTTTTTCTCTGATCGGAGTAATAAAAGCAATAATGTCAGCCGCTAGCGATTCCTTTAAAATCTTATATTTACCTTTATTGTCCTCATAAAGTTTTCTCAGATATTCATCATCTCGGAAAAGTTTATGAATAGCATAAACATTTTTTGGTAGTTCCCCACTTGAATCAGTGACAATACTCATACAAAGTTTTTTAATCTCATCGTCTTCGGCAAAAAGTGGAATAGTATTGTTGTAACTCTTGGACATCTTCTGACCATCGGTACCTGGCACAGTTTCTACACTTTCCAAAATATAATCTTTCGGTAATTTAAAAGTCTCACCAAATACTCGGTTGAATTTCTCGGCAATATCCCGAGCATATTCGACATGTTGTTTTTGATCCTTACCGACTGGAATAATATCAGCGTCCTGAATTAGAATATCCGCCGCCATAAGCACAGGATAATCAAAAGTTCCGACGTTTATCTCCTTGTTTTTCGCTTCAGCGTCCTTGTAGGCATGAGCCCGCATGAGATAAGGCATAGTGGTAATGGTATTAAAAATCCAACAGAGTTCGGTCACCTGTGGTACATCGGATTGCTTGTATAGACAAACATTTTTTGGGTCTAAACCAATAGCCAGATAATCCAAAACAATATCAATAGTTCCTTGTTTTAGTTCTTGAGCATTTTGAATCATATTCATTGCGTGTAGGTCTGCCACAAAAATAAAACAATCGTGTGAATCCTGATTATCCACAAATTGCTTCATAGCACCGAAATAGTTACCAATGTGCGGTCTTCCGGTTGGTTTTACTCCAGACAGTAGGATTTTTTTATTAGTTTTAGCTTTAAAGATATCGTTAAACATTTTATTCTTCGTTAATTATTTCATTGCTATAACAGCTTTCCTCCTCCGGCACATTATCATCGGTACAGTATTCATATGAACAATCGTTTTCATTTTCTAGACAAGATAGTTCTTCATTACAACCAAGTTTATCCTCAGTTTTTTCGCAGGCAGCAATGTGAGAAGCGGTTTTATTTATAATCTTATAATAGGAGGTTTCAGTAGTAGTTTCCTCCACACCTTCAGGAGTAGTAATAATTATTTCCTCATCACGAACAAAACAAGCACCTTCAATTTCTATTTGAGGATCACAGGATGTTTCCGCTACAATTTGATAATCTAATCTGATATATATACGATAAAAGGTAAAGGCGATTGAGCCTAGAATTAATAAAAAGAAAACAAAAAAGAAAATCTTATTATGTCGCTTTTCCCGAGCAATAATTTGTTCCTGTTCCATATTGAAATATTATAGCAATTAATAATGAAAAGCTCAAAAGCTACACTGTCGTGAAGTGTTCATTAATTTTAATCTGTAGTTCTTGAAAGGAATCGACAATTTTTCGTGGGTTTTCTTTTTCCAAAGTGGTTCTATCATGAAAACCCCAAGTAACGGCAAAGGTTGGAATGTCTAAGTGCCTGGCTTCTTTGATATCGCCAGTAGTATCAGTCACAAATAAAACATCTTTGTTGGTGATGTGATATTTGTCAAGAACCATTTGCATTTTAACAACTTTACTGGTGTCTACATCATTACCTAAAACCTCGGCAAAAAATTCACTAACGTCATTATTTTTGAGTACTTGGATTATGGAATTGGTTAATGAGGAAGAAATGATAACTAAATTATAATTTTTAGCTAAATCTGTAATTAATTGTTTAGCGCCAGGAAAAAGATTTGACCCAGTCATCATTGGCGAATAAACCTCAAAAAAATCTAGATCATGACGACATTCGTCGGAATGAGAAAAATTATTGGAGCGAAAATCGGCATCATTAATATTACCTTTGAACATTTGACGATAGTCTTCCTTGTTTCTAGTTGGGCAAACTTTTTTCAGAGCAGTAACAGCCATATCAATGGAATTGTATAGAACACCATCGAAATCTAATAAAAGAAATTTGGGTTTCATATTTAGTCGGTCAAATTATAGACCTTCTTTCTTTAGCTCCTCGACAGTCTTTCGGGCTGTTTTTGAAAGGTGTTTTGGCATTTTTACCCTGATAGTGACCAAAATGTCGCCTCTTTGACGTCCAACAGGCACACCTTTGCCCTTTAAACGCAAGATTTCGCCATTATTGACCCCACTTGGAACGCTGACAGCTATTTCCCCATCTAGGGTTAAAACAGGTATTTCAGCCCCTAATAGAGCGTCGGAAAGTTTGATTTCTAGGGTCATAACTAGGTCATGATTAACCCGAGTAAAAACAGGGTGTTTTTTGACATGAATACGAATGTAGAGGTCGCCAGTTTGGCCACCAGAAATGGCTTCACCAGCCCCAGTCAGTCTTAAACTTTCGCCACTATTTATTCCAGCTGGAACTTTTATTTCTAATTGGGATTCTTTTTTATCGATACCAGAACCATGACATTTATTGCATTTATCTTTTGGAACCTTTCCGGTGCCATTACAAGTTTTACAAACACTTTCGGTAGCAAAAGTCCCAAAAATAGAACGTTTTGTTGTTGTAATATGACCACGACCAGCACAGTCTGAACATTTAATTTGCTCGCTATGAGTTTGCGCGCCACCACCTTTACAATCAGAGCAGGTATTATTTTTTGTTAAGTGAATAGTTTTAGTAACACCAAAAATTGATTCAGAAAAACTAATTTCTAGATCAACAGAGATGTCACGACCACGACGAACCTGCTCGCGACGGCCACCACCAAAAAAGTCACCGAAGATATCATTAATATCAAATTCAAATCCTTGACCACCACCATTGCGGGAGAATTGGGAGAAATCAAAACCTTCAAAGCCACCACCGAATGGGTTGCCACCTTGTTCCCCACCAGCAGAATAGTTGCTACCATACATGTCGTATTGCTTGCGTTTGGTTTCATCTGACAATACGGAATAGGCCTCACTACATTCTTTGAATTTAGTGTCGTTACCTTTATTTTTATCTGGGTGATGTTGGTGCGCCAACTTACGAAACGCTTTCTTAATATCGTCTTGAGTGGCGTCTTTATTCACACCGAGCACTTTATAATAATCTTTGTTTTGCATTTTATTTTGTTTTACTGTCTAAAAAGGAAATGGCGGTCGCGTGATTCTCAATGTCTTCACGCGACCGAATATTTCCCTTCTATCTTAATAGATTAGAATTATTTCTTTTCTTTGAATTCGGCATCACGAACATTGTCACCTTCCCCACCTTCTTTTTTCTCAGAATTTTCTGGTTGAGGTCCTGCTTTTGATTCGTCATGTTTACTCATCGCTTCACCAATCTTTTGCATGGATTGAGAAAGAGCTTCGGTGGCAGATTTGATAACATCTAAATCAGCACCGTCTTTAACTTTTCTTACTTCAGCGATTTTAGCCTCAACATCTGTTTTAACATCAGCTGGAACTTTATCACCATTATCTTTCAAAGCTTTCTCAGCGGTATAAGCCATTTGTTCAGCTAGGTTCTTGATTTCTACTTCTTCTTTCTTTTTGGCATCATCAGCGGCATTGGCTTCAGCATCTTTTTTCATCTTTTCAATGTCATCTTTGGATAGACCGGAACTACCTTCGATACGAATTGATTGTTCCTTGCCAGTAGATTTATCTTTAGCTTTGACGCTTAAGATACCGTTACTATCGACATCAAATGTGACTTCAACTTGTGGAATGCCTCTAGGTGCTGGTGGAATACCATCGAGAATAAAGCGACCGAGAGAACGATTGTCTCGAGCCATGGCTCTTTCACCTTGAACAATATGAATTTCGGTTGAAGTCTGGTTGTCAGCGGCAGTTGAAAAGACTTGAGATTTAGTGGTTGGAATTGTAGTATTTTTTTCAATAAGTTTGGTAGCAACATTTCCCATAGTTTCAATACCAAGAGAAAGTGGAATAACATCTAACAAGAGAACATCACGAACTTCACCCGCGAGAATTCCACCTTGAATAGCAGCACCGATAGCGACAACTTCATCCGGGTTAACACCCATGTGTAAATCTTTACCAAAGAAATCACGAACGGCTTTTTGAATAGCGGGCATACGAGTTTGTCCACCAACCATAATGATTTCATTGATTTCACCTTTCTTGAATGGTGAGGCGTCCATAGCACGTTTGGTAATAACCATGGCTCGGTCAATAAATTCTTGAGTCAATTCTTCAAGTTTGGCACGAGTTAATGTTAGCAAGAAGTGCTTTGGACCATTAGCATCGGAAGAAATGAATGGAATATTGATTTCAGTTTGAACAGCAGTCGAAAGTTCAATCTTAGCTTTTTCTGCTGCTTCGTCGAGGCGTTGTAAGGCTAAGGCATCTTTGCGAACATCAATACCTTGATCCTTTTTAAATTCATCGGCTAAGTAGTTGAGAATCTTTTGGTCAATATCTTTTCCACCAAGGTGAGCATCACCGTCAGTAGATTTAACTTCAATAACATCATCACCAACTTCCAAAATAGAAATATCAAAAGTACCTCCACCAAAGTCGTAGACGGCAATTTTTTCATCTTTCTTTTTGTTAAAGCCATAAGCGAGAGCGGCAGCGGTTGGTTCATTGATGATACGCTTAACATCAAGGCCGGCAATTTTACCAGCATCTTTGGTGGCTTGGCGTTGTGAGTCATTAAAATAAGCTGGCACAGTAATAACTGCTTCAGTAACTTTCTCACCGAGACGTGCTTCAGCATCTGCTTTCAATTTAGAGAGAATCATCGCTGAGACTTCTTCTGGACGATAATTTTTATCTTGCATTTTTACTTCTACACCACCGGTTGGGCCTTTAACCACTTCAAAAGGCACAGTAACTTTATCCTTTTGTACTGGTTCCTCAGCAAATTCGTGGCCGATAAAGCGTTTGATACCAAAGATAGTATTCTTTGGGTTGGTGACAGCCTGACGACGAGCCAAGAGTCCAACTAAACGATCACCAGTTTTAGAAGTGGCGACAATAGATGGAGTGGTGCGAGCACCTTCACTGTTTTCTAAGATTTTTGGTTCACCTCCTTCGATGACAGCGACAGCACAGTTTGTGGTACCTAAGTCGATACCGATTATTTTTGACATATATTTTAAATAATTAATAAGGTACTAATAAAAGTCCTATTGTCAGTCATAGGAAAAATTCTCCGTCATTGCGAGTGAATACGAAGCAATCTAGACTTTTCTTTAAGAGTAGTCTGGATCGCCACGCAGCGGTCTCAAAGATTCGACCTTGCTCGCGATGACGAGAAGATTAAATACAAGAAGGGGCTCTTGTTAGTTGAGATGTTAAAAAAGCAAAATCTTTGAAGGTTTTTAAACAATATTCAGAACAGATTGATTTTATTGGTAAAACAGATTGAGATTCAAAATAAATAGGCAGAGACGCAGTCTTTTGTGTCTCAAGTGGTCGGACAGAGATCAAACGGGCTTTTAATTGGCCGTTGTCATCATGAATCAAAAACAAAGCTACGGCTTTGACACCGTTTGGTAAGACAATCTCCTTTGAAACTATGTGTGATTGTTTTTGAATCGCTAACATATTAATATTTTAACCTTATTTTGGGTATAGTCAAGGTCTCTTCTACTCCTTAAATTCACCGATGTTTACTCTAGCTGGAATTATTACAATATCTTTATATAAATATCCTTTCTTTACAACTGAAACGACTTTGTGATCATTTTCTTTTTTGTCAGTTGGGACATGTTCAACGGCTTCGTGTTTGGTAACATCAAAAACCTCGCCGATTGCCGGGTTAATAACTTTAATTCCCTGATTTTCTAATATTCCGTGAAGTTGCTGAGCGATGTATTCAACTCCGACACGCCAATTGGTTGGAACTTTGTCCCAGGCTTCCTTATTACTCATAGCCATATCAAAACTCTCTAGCACGGGAATAATTTCAGTGATTAAATTACGATTAGCAAAAGACACAAAGGCTTTCTTTTCCTCCTCGTTTATCTTCTTAAAATTAGCAAAGTCAGCTCGAGAGCGTTGCCAGCCGTCTAAATATTCTTGTTTCTCCCCTTCCAGTTTTTTGATTTTGGCACGAAGTTTTTTAATGATGTCTTGTGGATCTTTTTGCATGTCAGAATCACCCTCGGTTTCAAAGGTAACATCATCAATATCAGTTATTTCTTCGGTAGGCTCAATGTTTGCCTCGTTATCTTTTATTTGTTTATTTTCGTCCTTCATACGTAGAGAGTATACTAAAAAATACGATAGAAGCAAAGTAATGTAGTTAGGAATTTTCCATCGAGGAAAGACCTCCGCCCGGATGAATACATCCATTCGGACGGGTTTTTTCCGATCCAAGGTCTCACCTCGACAGAAAATCAAAAAATCCCGTGAGGGATTTTTTGTTGAGTATTTTTGTGACTGGATTCCCGTCTCGACCTAATTTTCTTAAGCGAAGCGATTAGAAAATGGAAGTACTCTTGTGGTGCACGGGAATGACAGAGAGAATTAACGTTTTGACCACTGAGCTGACTTACGAGCTTTTTTGAGACCGAATTTACGGCGCTCTTTAGCACGAGGGTCACGCTTCAAATATCCAGCTTTCTTAAGATCTTTACGAAGATTAATATCGTAGATAAGAAGAGCACGAGCTACACCGTGTCTTACGGCACCAGCTTGTGAACTTACTCCTCCACCGACAACCTTAACGGAAACAGCAAATTTTTCACCAAGTTTAGATTTGGTAATAGCTTCACTAGCGACATTTTGTAGTTCACCAACTTTAAAATAATCATTGAGTGATTTGTCATTTACTGTAAAAGAAGCACTGGTAGCTGGAGTCATACGGACGCGAGCAATCGCAGTCTTACGACGTCCCAAACCTTCAAAATATTTATGGGTAGTCATATTATTCAGTAATAGTTAAGTTTTTCATAATGCGAGAGCGAAGGCGATTTGATGGCACCATTCCGTAAACAGCTTTGCGAAGAATTTCGGCATAACCTTGACGATTGGCCAGATTTTCAAGTGTTTCTTCACGAAGACCACCTGGGTAACCGGAGAAGAACTTATAGGTTTTACTACCAGACTTCTTTTCATCAATAGCCATTTTACTAGCATTGGTGACTTGAACGGAAATGTTTGGATACATATTTCTTACGTAACCCGTGGTATTTTTGCCAGTTAAATAGGTGGCGATTTGAGATGCTACACGGCCAAGTTTCTTATCAGCAGCGTCAACAAGGTATACTTTTTTTGTAGCCCCAGTACTAACTCTTAATTCTTTTTCCTTATCAATATTTTTTTTCATGAAAGTTTTTTATACAAATTCAATCTGAGCCATACTTGCAGCGTCACTTCGTTTGGTTGTCAATTTTACCACTCGAGTGTAACCACCTTTTCGCTCCTTATAATTAACAGCAATTTTCTCGACTAGAATTTTTGCAGCTTTAAGTCCAACTTTAGAATTTATGAGGCGAGTAGCAACTAGTCCAGGTGTCTTAGCCTTGGTGACCAATCTCTCAACATACGGACGCAATTCCTTGGCCTTGGCTTCGGTAGTAACTATCTTTCCTTTTTCAATCAAAGAAATAGCTAAAGAACGTAAGAGTGCTCGTCTCTGATCGGTCTCTAGGCCTAATTTTCTGTTTCTTACGTGGTGATGCATGTTATTATTTTAATGTGATATTATACTTGGCCAATAAATCCTTGATTTCATTGATACCTTTTGCACCAAGTCCTTCAAGTTCACCAAGATCCTTCTCCTTCTTACGTGCCAAACCTCCGATGGTACGGATGTTTCCACCAGTTAGAGCGTTGATGGTACGTGAAGACAAATCAAGAGTTTCAATTCTGGTTTTCAAGAATTCAGTATCAATTTCTTTATTTTCCTCTTTAGTACCAGTAGCTCCAGTATTTTCAATTTTAATTTCTTCAACTTCTTCCTCAATAAAACCAACAACAGCTTTAAGTTGCTTGATCATTATTTCAATAGATTTCTCTAGTGCTTCACGAGGAGTCAAAGTTCCGTCAGTTTCTAGGAACAAGCGTAGTTTATTAAAGTCAGTTCGATTTCCAACACGCATATTTTCTACTTCGTAGTTTACGCGACGGATTGGAGTAAAGATAGCATCAAGAGCAATGGTACCGATCTCAACACGATCTTTTTGAATTACTTCTTTAGGGACATAACCTAGTCCACTTTCCACTGTAATTTCTACTGAGAGATCAGCATTCTTATCAGTAAGAGTAGCAATATGAGCCTCAGGATTTAGGATTTCTAATTGACCTGGAACAGTAATGTCTCCCGCAGTCACATCCTTAATCCCTTTAATTTTGATTTGAGCTTTTTGTGGCTCATCGGTAAGCATCTTAATGCGAACTTTTTTCAAATTTAAAATTATATTGATTATGTCTTCCTTAACGCCAGCTAGAGTTGAAAACTCATGTTCAACACCTTCAATTTTGATTGAGGTGATAGCAGCCCCTGTTAATGATGACAAAATAATACGGCGCAAGGAATTACCCAAGGTATGACCATAACCCGGATAGAGTCCGTCGATCTCGTAAATACCAGAAAAGCCTTCTTCGCTAATAACGCGTGGCTTTGATGGCAATAAAACGTTGGTTCGATCTGACATAATACTTTTTTTAGTTTAATTTAATAAAACTAATAATAAATTGTTCTTCTCTCACGAGAAGAGGTTAATTTTGACTAGCGGTTATAAAACTCAAAGATAACTGGGATGTCAAACATGACTTCCGCTATAGCTAACTTTGGCATACCTTGAACTATAAAGACCTTTTTAGCAGGATCGTAATTGAGCCATGATGGGAATTTGTAACTTTTCATTTTCTCATCTAGATTCTCAAACATTTTGCTTTTCTGTGATCCTTCTCTTATTGAAATTTTATCACCAACTGAAACTGCGAATGAAGGGATGGTGACTTTTTGACCATTAACACAGATGTGACCATGGGAAACCATTTGGCGAGAGAATTGGCGAGAGTTAGCTAGACCAAGACGATAAACTACGTTGTCTAGTCGGCGTTCCAGTGTCTCAATCAATTTTTCAGTATTGTTGGTACGAGCATTAGTGGCGGAAATAGTATTCACGTAACGAGCAAAAACTCTTTCAGTTAATCCGTAGGTAACTTTAGCTTTTTGTTTTTCGAGTAATTGAAGACCATAAGCAGTCTTTGGGCGACTGTTTTTTCTCATAACAGGATTGCGGCGAGCAGCGCGAACAGCATACTTCTGAGTCTGAGTTTTATCAAACACAGCAGGGCCTAATTTGCGAGCAACTTTATATTTTGGTCGATTGATCATAATTATTTAAAAATTGATTATACGCGACGTGGTTTAGGTGGCTTTGGACCATTGTGTGGTACAGGAGTCACATCCTTAATAGAGGTAATATTAATACCTTTAGTAACAAAACTACGAACAGCTGATTCGCGACCAGAACCAACACCGTTGATAATTACAGCAACTTCTTTTATTCCCCAATCAGCAGCCTTAACGCTCAATATTTCTCCAACCTTAGCAGCGGCAAAAGGAGTACCTTTCTTAGCACCCTTAAAACCCATAGCACCGGATGATGACTGAGCTAGAACATTACCTTTTGGATCAGACAAAGTAACTATTGTGTTGTTATAAGTAGA
This sequence comes from Minisyncoccia bacterium, assembly GCA_049287185.1. Classification (GTDB taxonomy): domain Bacteria; phylum Patescibacteriota; class Minisyncoccia; order Phycocordibacterales; family GWA1-40-21; genus JBAWVR01. The sequence goes on along the minus strand of JBAQFI010000012.1, from coordinate 143,411 downwards.
TTGAACGAACAAAATACCAGATTCAAATCTTTTCTTTGAAGCTTTTGTCTTGGCCACTGCTCCTTCTTCAGGTTTCTTTACTTCAGTGCCCTCAGTTTTAACTATTCTTTTCTTTCCCATAATAATATTATTTATTTATCGTTTATTTCTTATCAACTGCTTTACGTCCAGTACCCATAGTCTTTCTAGTATTTCCACGAAGAGTTCTGCAGTTTGTCTTTGTTCGTTGACCTCGACTTGGTAATTTCTTCATATGTCGAGTACCACGGTAACATTTAATATCTTTCAAACGTTTGATGTTGGCTCCAATTTCACGTTTTAGATCACCTTCAATTTTTAATTTCTCAATAACGCGACGAATTTGGTTTTCCTCATCTGGTGTAACTTCGCTACCTTTTTTTTCCTTATCTACCTTGGCATCTGCTAAAATCTTGATTGCCAATTGACGTCCAATACCATAAAGGACAGTTAGACCAATTTTTACTCTCTTATTGTCTGGAATTGTGATACCTGAAATACGCATATTTTTACAAAACTTATATTATTAAAATTAACCTTGACGCTGTTTATGGCGAAGGTTGGCAGAACAAATTACATGCACACGTCCTTTTCGACGAACGGTTTTACATTTGGCACATATTTTCTTAACAGCTGCTCTTACTTTCATATTTATTATTATTTATTATTAACCGCGCTTGATAATTTTTCCTTTGCCTCCATACTTATCTAGCTCAACTAATACTCGATCTCCAATAAGCACTCTGATACGATGCAAACGCATTTTACCAGACAAATAAGTCAATAAAGTAGCATCACCAGTTTCATTGTCCAATCGGACCCTAAACATAATATTAGGTAGTGCTTCCACTACCACGCCACCGATTATTTCTTTATCTTTTGCAATATTGTCCATTTATTAAAAGTGACTAATATACTAAACAAAAAACGAATAAAAGTCAAGCTAACATAACAAACTCAGGCGAGCCTGCGTGCTTTTCGCTTGAAAGAATTCGCGTCTATTTAATTATGGTCTCTATTATAATACTTTCCGCTTTAGAAGGCAATACCCCTGACCAAATTGCTGGTCTAATAGAAACTTCAGCCTTCTCAGCTTTAACAAAGGGTGAGATTTTAGCTTCAATATCCTTTTTATTCGAATTAACGAGTGCTTTTCTTACCTTATCAATATCATATAGCCAGACTAATTTTATCTCACCAATAAACTGGAGGGGTAAGGTATTTGCCTCCCAAGGCCTGACCGATAATTTTGAAGTATCAACGTTAATTTTGACAGACTCGCTACCTTGAATGATTGAGACAGAATCTGAAAAATCTGCTGATATTTTATTCTTAGCAAGAAATCTTGCTAGCTTGTCAATATTGAATAATATGCCATGAAAAATAATTTTCTGTTTAAATTCTACACTATTAGTTTTTGCTGATGTAGAAGAAGAAATTGGCCCAAACTCCCAAAAATATCCACCATCAAAAATAATATGGGTTTCAGGTTTTGAAGCATATACTTCACTCAGAATATCTGTTTTTAGTTTCTGTGTTAATTCTTCCTCGGCGCTCTTCTGTACTTCAATGGAGACCTTCTTCATTAGACCCTCGTAACCACCAGTAATGTCTGTCTTGAGTCTGGCATAAAAACCATCATAATTTGGCATACCCAGAAAGCCTGGAATTTTTAAATCACCAGATAAATCAGACAGTTGAGCGTTGTATTCCTCCCCTGTTTTGTCGGCAATAATCTTTGCGGTCACACTACCTGGAATTATTTCGCTGCCTACTTTTTTACGTCCTGGGACTATTGCGGAATCAATTATTCGATAAACGTTGCCGGATTTATTTGTAAAACGAGTATTTTTTACCAATCTTTGTGAGTTGGAGGAATAATTATTATAAATAATTATCTCACCGGTAGCTTTAGCAGAAACATTTTCTTCAGCGGTAGCTTCAACGGTTTTTGTTAATTCTTTCTCTAGTCTAAGTGTTTCAAACCCTAAATCATCTGCCACAGCATCTTGGGAGGCAATAAATGTTTCGTTTAGACTAATAATTGTGGTTTTTGGATAGATTTTAACAGTAGCAACTGATAATGAGGAAAAAATGGTAAAAATCAGAACGAGGAAAGAAAAAATCGCAAGACCCCAGATTATTATCCTACTATTTATTCCGTTATTAGCCTTTGGTGCAACAAAATTTTCATAACCAGAATCTATTGTCTCTCTCTCGGTTCTAGAATCATTCCTAGTAGATTTGTTCTTTAGTGGTTTTTCCTCAACATAATTATCGTTTTCATCAGATAAACTATTATAAAATTTACGAGTTTTAGAAATAGGAATACGTCTAATACTTCTTTTACTCGTTATTATGTCTTCTATTACTTTTTTTGGCATATTTTTATAAGTTAGTAATTTTGTTTAAAAATAATGAATTAATATATGTAAAGGAATCGATTATCATATCACTTGATAGAGAGCAACAGTCTTTAAACTTCTTTGCATCAACTATAATAACATTAAATGGTTCTTCAGAAAAACCTAATTGGGTAAATCTCTCATTGCTAAGTTTTTTTGCAAAGAAATAACCGAAATCATCATTCGTAATTTTGACTATTGATCTTGGAATATATCTTTCTTGTGAAAATTTTTCTAGTGCTTTGTGTAATGAAACATTCCATATTTTCATCGCTCCTTCTAGTGATATCTCAATTTTATTCTCGTAAATTGGGTCCAAATTCTTTTGGTGATAGGCAGCCAAAAGAGAAAAGGCTTCCTCAATCGAAACATTAAGGTCCTTAGCCAGCTGTCTCACAAACATATTTCTACCCATAGGAAATGAAACATTATCCATTACTATTTGATCACGAACGACAGAGACGGTGGTGAGTTCACTACTAAGATCAAGTAAAAGATAGTTTTCTTTTTCAGGAAACATATCTCGAAAAATAGTGAAAAATGTCAGTGTAAATGAGTTAACTAGTATGCTTGATCGTGAGGAAAGATTTTGAGAAATAATACTTTTCAATTTTTCCAAAATATTTGTTGGCATGCTGGAAACAAGAATTGTAGTTTCAAAATCTTTTACTTCCTTGTCTAGTACATCATTAACTAGATATCCGTTCACCTTAAATTGAATAATTTTCTTTTCGATTGTCTCGATATCCTGAATACCATCCTCAAATTTTGCGAATGATTCTTTTACTGAATTTTCTGCAACATCAACTTGGGTCTGGATGAGATCATTAAGAATTTTCTTAGTTAAATCAAAAAAATAGTCTCTTTTTATTTCCACAATTTTTGTTTGAGTGAGACACCATGGTGCAGAGACAACTAAAAAAACTTTATTGATTGTTCGTTTTGTTAACCTAGTAAAATTTAGATGAGCAAGACCATCCTTTTTAACAACATTAACCACGTCTTGAACTGTTTTTAACATTAGACTCTCAAGATGGGGCATGGCCAGGTCATTTTTAAAAGTAATCTGTCTTCTAGTCGAATAAAAAATTCTTGGTTTAGTATTTTCAGATAAAAGAACTAGAGTGCCAGACACACTACCACTACCAATTTCAACAATAACTGCAAGTTCTTCTTTTGGCTTTTTTAGAAAAGAAAAAAACGACATAAGTATATTATACTATTGCTTTAGGTAAAATGGAAGAGAAAAAATTACTCTAAAATTGCTTTAATGCGACGAACTCCTGCTGCCACAGCTTCTTCCTTAGTTATTTTAAATTTGCCCAATTCATAAGTATTTTTGACATGTGGTCCACCACAAAACTCAGTGCTGAAAGCCTGCCCGGCCTGCGACGGGTCGCCGATTTTATAAACCTTAACGATGTCTCCATATTTTGATAAATCAAATGATAAGGTTGTAACAATATTTTTTGCTTCTTCTTTTGGTAATTCCATAAGTTCAACCGGGATTTTAGCTTGAATCTTGTCGTTTACCATAGTTTCAACTGCTTTTATTTGCTCCGGAGTCAGTTTTTCTGGCCAATTAAAGTCAAAACGCATGCGTTCGGCAGTAATATTACTTCCCTTTTGCACAATTTCCCCGCCTAAAACTTTTCGCAGTGAGGCTAGTAATAAGTGAGTGGCGGTGTGATATCTAGTTTCTACCTCGCCAGTGCCAGCTAAACCGCCCTTAAATTTCTGTTCTGCACCAGAGCGAGAGAGATCTTGATGCTTTTTCATTTCGCTTCTAAACTCGAGGGTATTTACTTGCGTTCCTTTTTCCTTTGCTAGTTCCACAGTTAACTCTAGAGGAAAACCATAAGTGGAAAAAAGAACAAAAGCTTCTGTTCCAGTTATGATTTTATCGTGATTAAGTTTATTAAATTCACGCATACCTTTTTCTAAAGTAGATCTGAATTTAAAATCTTCGGCCATGAGTTCCTTGTTTATGTCTCCCTGCTTATTTTTTAGATCAGTATAAATACTTTCATACATTTTTACTACTTCATCAGCAACATAAACCACAGATTCATTTGGCATACCGAGCTTATCAATGAAGCGAATGGCTCGCCTCAAAAGACGACGCAAGACATAACCTTGGTCAGTATTAGCAGGTATTACACCATCAGCCATAAGAAAAACGGCAGCTTTGACATGATCAGCAATTATTCTCATCGCCTGGGTGTCATCCTTGTTGCTCTTGGCCAAATACTTTATTTTTGTCATCAATGGTTGAAACAAGTCAGTTTCAAAAACATTATCCACTCCTTGCATAACAGCTGAAGTTCTTTCTAGCCCCATACCAGTATCCACATTCGCCTTGGCTAGTTTTTCATATTGACCAGCTGAAGTTTTGTTAAACTCCATAAAAACATTATTCCAAATTTCAATAATACGTCCAGACTTAACTAAATCGGAAAATTTACCTGTGAGTGGGCCGGCTTTTTCCTCACCAAGAACATCGTAAAACATTTCTGTGTCACTACCACATGGTCCCGTTGTACCGGCAATCCAGAAATTATCATTTACTCCAAGTGGAATGATTCGGTTTTGGTCATTAATTAGTTCATCATCACCAGATACATTTGATGATAATTTATTTTTACTAAAAATTTCTTGCCAAATTTTAATGGTCTCCTCATCACGGGGTATTCCCTGTTCACCCTTAAAAACAGTTACATAAAGTCGGCTAGGATCTAATCCTAAACCTTCATTTTTATCAGTCAGGAATTCATAACTCCAATTTATTGATTCCTTTTTAAAGTAGTCACCGAGTGACCAATTACCAAGCATTTCAAAGAAAGTGAGGTGACGATTGTCTCCTACATCATCAATGTCCCCTGTCCGGACGCATTTTTGGGAGTCGACTAGGCGATTTCCCATTGGGTGTTTTGATCCAAGTAAATAAGCTACTAGTGGTTGCATACCAGCCGTGTTAAATAGTGATGAGGGGTCGTTTTCTGGTATTAAAGGCGCCGAAGGAATAATGGCGTGTCCTCTTTTCTCAAAAAATTTAAGATATCTTTGGCGGATTTCGGTTGATTGCATATTGGTAAAATATAACACAAAAACAACAGAAAAATCAAAATTTATGCTAGAATATAAGTAGATTTGAACTATTAAATACAAGGAGAAAGTTATGTATCAGATATTTGATCGTCGTTCTCTTAGGCTGAAAAAATTCAGTGAAGTCTACAGGCCTGTTCCCTTCAACGCAACTATTGATGAAATGCTAGAAGCATTGTCAGAAATGAAAAATAGACTGAAGGATAGATTTCCTGGTCTAAAACTTCGTGTTTACAAAGAAACCGAGAAAGAAACAAAACAGAGGAAAGAAGCTGAAAAAGTTTTTTCTTTTTTAGAAAATGCCTGGAAAAAATCGAAAGGAAGAAAGAAATGAAAATTTCAGATGTAGAACTTTTGAGAGTATTTGGTAATAATGTAACAATATCGACTTGTGTTCCATCTCATACGTCAATCGGGGCGATGATAGTAGAGGGTTATAAGCTACAAAAAGCACACCCTGGGTTCAAGGTTTTTGTTCATCGTCTTACCCCTAATGAGGAGAAGAGACAAAAAATTGCTCATGAGGAAATGTCCGATTTTCTCAGAAAACTTAACAAGTTTGAAGAAAAAAGCAGAAGAACAAGAATCATGGTAAAAGAGGTATATTTCAACAAGAAGAAAGGTTAAAAATAAAAAACCGAGAGAATAATCTCTCGGTTTTAAATTTGCAGATTATTAGAAGTCAACGTTCTGCGGATTACCTAGAATGTTTGTTGCCTCGGTAATCTCATCTAGAACTTTTTTAATTTTTGTTTTTGGAATTCCATTCTTCGCTAGAACTACCTCAGAATTAATTTGTAGACAGAGAACTAGGCCTTGACCTATCAATCTCTGCTTTTCTTCTTGGGTTAGACTTTGAAGAGCTGTTATGGGAACAGTTCTAGTAACCTCAATCATACTGTGTAAATTTGTAATTTGAGGAAAATTCCAACCAACCATCTTGAGATTGCGGCACATACCGTATTGAATAGCAGCACTAGAAAATTTAGTATTGGTGATTAGCCAGCCTTCTGTCATTTTTCTATCTGGTGTGCCGAAGCCACTGTGATTAACCTTGGCCAAATCTTCCATTCTCGCTTGTACATATAGAGCAATTTTAACATCGGACTTTAAATCCATATCATTATGGAATTTGGCTTCACACATCAAAAGATTATCTTTGTCCCAGGCCACAACATCAACTTCGTGTGAAATACAGTAACCGTTTACTATTTGATCCGTCTTTGTTTCATAACCTCTAGCCTTGAATATTTCGGCTACAAATTTCTCGAAGCCAAAGCCAGTCGGACCAAGCTCATTAACAGCCCGACGTAAGGAATAGCGAAAGGCTGTCTTTTTTTGTTCAACATGTAGCATCGAAAAAGCTAAGCGATATATTTCGCTGGTAGTCATTTCTGGTTTTACTTCTTTACCAATTTTTTTAAGAACTTCCTCGATCACTAGTTGCTTTGCACCGGCACGGTATAGAGAGTTATGTAACTTTTGTGGATTAAACAGTTCACGTTCTCCATTCATCTTAATAACATAGATTTGCTTGTCTTCAATAACTTTCTTTTTATTAATTGGCATATGTTTTAATTAGTCTCTATATTATAGCAAACTTTAGTTTAAATTAAATAATAGTTTCATCTATTATTCCACCACCCAAACAGTCATTACCCTTGTATATTACAGCAGATTGGCCGACAGCTACCACCGATTGCGGTTTTTTAAAGATAATGGTCCATCTATTATTAATTTTTGCCAGTTTAGCTGACTCCGCCTTCTGCCGATAACGAACTCTGACAAGAACTTCTAGACCGTCCTGCCACAGTTGGCTTATTTGATTTTCATTTTTGATTATTACTTCTTTAATATTGAGAAGGTTATCTTGATTTGGATCTCTGGTTGAAACGGTTAAAACATTATTTTTAACATCTTTGGATAAAACATATAATGAAGAGTTATCTGGTTTATTTTTTGTGATAGTAAAACCATGACGTTGTCCAATAGTATAAAAATATGCTCCATCGTGGTACCCAATTATTTCACCTTGTTCATTTTTTACATCACCTCTTTTAGCCTTAATAAAATTACGTAAAAAATCCTTTATTGGAATTTGACCAATGAAGCATAAACCCTGGCTATCTTTTTTAACTGCAGTAGCCAAACCCAACTTATCAGCAATCTTTCTTACCTCAGGTTTTTTGAGTGCACCAATAGGAAACAAACATTTTTTTAGTTTTTCTTGTGATATGGTCCAAAGAAAATAGCTTTGATCTTTATTATCGTCTTTCCCTTCTAACAAATGTACTAAACCATTTTTATCAGTTTTAGTTTGAACATAGTGGCCAGTGGCTACGAAATCAGCCCCATTTTTGATGGCCCAGTCATAAAAACCACCAAATTTAACAAAACGATTACACATCACGTCTGGATTTGGCGTTCTACCAGCCTCATATTCACTAATCATATAGTCAACTACCTCCTTTTTGTATTCTTTTTCCAGATTTAGAGTTTTAAATGGGATTTTTAGCTTGGCGCAAATTCTTATCGCATCCAATCTATCCTCGCGCCAAGTACATTCAAAAAAATCTGGTTGCCAGACCTTAATAAAAATACCAACGACATTGTACCCAGCTTTTTGTAGCAAAGCGGCAGAAACGGAACTATCAACTCCGCCGGATAATCCAACAAAAACGGTTTGTTTGCTCATACATATACTACTTTAAGTATTTTTGCTTATTCTGCAAGTGTTCATCATAGGTTCTAGCATAATACATTTTTCCATCTCGGCCAGTTAAAAAATATAGATAATTGTTTGCGGTTGGACTAACTGTAGCCTCTAGAGCCTCGAGTCCAGGATTTGATATAGGAGTTGGTGGCAGGCCTTTATACTTGTAGGTATTGTAAGGGCTATCAATTTTAGTTTGTTCTGTGGTAAGAACAAAAGTATCTTTTACACCGATATATTTCAAGGAAGCATTTACCTGAAGAGGTATACCAATCTTAAGACGACGCCAAATAATGTCCGCGATGATTTTTCGATCAATTTTATTATTAGCTTCTAGTTCAACTATTGAAGCCACTTTTACAATATCAGAGAAGCTTCTCTTACTGCTTGAAGCGACAGACTGAAGATATTTTGTTTGCTTTTCAAAATTAAGATTCAAGGCAGTGACAACTTCGGAAGCAGTAACATTTTCTAACCAGAAATAAGTATCTGGAAAAAGATAGCCTTCGTACTTTTTGGACCAAGCCAAAAATTCTGACTCGGTAACTTTGTACAATTTTGTCTTTAATAAACTAGCAATCTCACTTCTGTTTAAACCTTCGGGGATTGTGATGCGTGCAGTTTTGATGTGATATTCACTATTTGCCAGACGTCGAGTTAAAGTAAAAACGTTTTCCGGAGCATCGAGTATATAGTCACCATAATTTAAATTATTACTACCGTAATATAAATAAAAAATAGTTTTAAGCCAGAAACTAGAGCGAATTATATTTCTATTTTGCAAGTCTCCTGCTACCTCACCTAGAGAAATTCCCTTTTCAACCGTATAAACAGATCCGGTTGGGTAATTGGCTGGAGCGCAAAGATATGTAAAATACAAAATAAAAAAAATAGTAATAAAAAATACAGCAACTAAAGCAACCACCTTAATCCAAAGTGGTTGGTTATATAAATAATTTTTATTTTTTAGCCAAATGTTTTGAAAATACATAATTGTCTATAAATTATATCAAAAAAAACATACTTATACATTTATTATACATATTTGACATATTAATAACATGTGATATACTACTTTTAGACATTTACAACTGGTGTTGTAAATACAAAAAAAATTAAATGGAGAACTCCAATGTCAAAAGAAAGTGGTGGCTGGTGCGAAACGTCCAAACGTCAGGATAAAAAGGAAGAAAGAAGAAAAAAGAAGGAAGAAAAAGCTCGCGACAAAAGGTCTGTCTTTAAAAAAATAAAGGATGCATTCACAACTGATCACAGCTGGAAATGAACCAAAAAACATAAACAAGGTGTTTACACACCTTGTTTTATTTTATTTTTATATTGGTAAGTTTGCTGGTGGTTCAGACTTCTTAGATGTAATACGCTCAAAGGTTGGAGTAGAAATAACGCTACTTGGGATATGAAAGACTGTAGCTAACTCCTCAATATTCATGATACTAAATTTTCTTTCATAGGGAGGATTAAAGAAACAGCGTAATTTATAGGCATGAAGCATCTTTCTTTTGGCCTTATTCGTCCTATATTCCTTATAATCCTCCCATGGATAGTCATCAAAAGCTGTAACATTTGTTGGTTTAAAACCATTAAAATTATTGGCGTTAAACTGTTTAAAAGCACCTAATATTCCGGAAATATTCATACCATTAAATTTATCTTTTTTAGCTAAATAAAAAGCTCTAATTCCAACTTCAAAGGCCTGTTTATTTTGTGCTCTCTGAACAACAGCAATAATTTCCCTCTCGATTTCACTAATCTGGAACATGGGAAAAGTTCCCTCTGGTTTGATTAGCTGTCGTGTTTTTGGATCACGATTCAATGTTTCATTTACAATTTTCTTAGCACTATCACCCCACGGGTCTTCAGGCTTTGTTTTATAGGACCTAATAACAAATTGTATCCAAAGTTGCTCACCCTTGCTGATTTGACCAAAAAATTCTACCAATGGTGATAAAGGATCTATTTTAAACTCTTCATCAGGATTCTTTTCCAAACCATAATCAATATAGGTTTTTATGGGATAGGCAGAATCCTTGGTGAAAACAAACTCAGTACCAAGAAAAGCATAATCAGAATTATCAAAATATACATTTTTTGTGTAATCCTCGACTGGATAAATTTCTACTTCTGGATACTGAGAATACATAGAGGCTTCAACTTGATTGCGTAAACCTTCGCGAATACGAATATAAAAATGTATTTGCCCATCAATAGAAACTAATTCTAAGGATGATTGGGCTCTAGCCTTTCCGAGCCAGTTAGTGTGGTAGGCATTTGACTCTCCGCTGGTTTGATAGAGAGCAAGTAAAAATAATTCCATGGCAGCTGGAGACTTCGTGACTTCCCTTGGTACTTTAATTTCCAAAAGGACATATTTCTGTTTTTTATCAAACATTCTTCGAACATAATAGACGCGCATCTGCCAAACTATGATAGCCAAAACGACTGGAAGAATTAAAAGTAAAAATGGCCACATGACAGTAAAAAAAGTTATGGTCTGAGGGAAAAGTTCCGTTTGAAATTTAAGTAATAGAAAATCCATAATTGACTGTTTTAATTATACCAGTTTGAATATTTTTAGCAAAACTGACAATTCAGATTGTCATCCTCGCGAATGCGGGGAACCAGAATAATTTTAATAATTTATGAACCTCTGGATTCCCGCCTGCGCGGGAATGACAGAAAAAAACTGGTCGTTTTGACCAGTTGGTTTCTTTTTATTTTTTAGCCTCAGCAATGGTATATTTACCTTCAGCATTCTTTTTGAAGAACTTCTGATTTTGTAAATTGACTAAAATTGTGTTTTCTTTAACGTATCTTTCTTTCAAAACTTTCTCAATTACTTCCTTTTTAGTTAAAGGACCATACTTTTCAATAATTTTCTTAATCACATCCTTAACCACTCCGCTCATATAACCCCATTCGGTTAAAGCATACAAACCGCGACCAACTAGAACAAAACGTGGGTCCTTGATAAGTTCATTGTGGCAAGTTGCAACATGAGCTTTTTTACCAAAAACTTGAGTGATAATCTTTGCAACTTCTTTAAAGTGAATTGGTGAGCCATGTTTACGAATAACCAAAAAGGCATAATCACGCATTCCTTTAGTGCTAATATTAGAAGAATCACTTCTACCCCATTCACCCAAAGGATTCTTTTTAATACCTTTAGATAGTCCCAACCAGCGTTTGATAACTTCTTCGTTTTTATAGTGTTCAGATACATCTTTAACTTCATCTAGAAAGGCTTTGATCATATCTGATTCAGGAATCAAATCTTCATTTTTCAGATTTTGATAAAGGTTTTTTAGTGAGGTGTGAACTCGAGCAGAAATTGCTTCGTCAACATACCAACGATGTTTAAAATCCTCATCTTCTTTAATTCTCTTAAATGGGTGACCCAAAACCAACAAAAAGTTCATATGGTTTTGTGTTGAAGTATCCTTTGATACATGTTCCAATAATTCTTGTTCAACGATAACACCACCGAGTTTGTGGATTAGTGTCTCTATTTCATCAAAAATAGGCTTTTCCTCTGTATATTGTTTTGATTTTCTCATCACAGCCAAAGCGTGATTTTCGATTTGACGAACACGTTCGCGAGTAATCTTATAGCTCTTTCCAATAGCATCAAGAGTTAATCTTTCAGTACTTTTACCAAGTCCATAACGATTCGTAATCACATCACGTGCACGAACAGGTAGGACCGCGAGGAGTCTCTTAGTTACTTGCTTTGGTTTAAAATTAATTACAGAAGTTGCCATTTTTTTTAATAAAATTAATAATTATTTTTGGGCTGATTTCTCAACCACGATTTCTTATATGTATAGGTATAACATTTCCTTGACATATAGTCAAATTATAAAAGCAATGTTCATTTTCCTGTTCACTTTTGCTATTGACAAACGTGTCGTAATAATAAATACCTCTTTTGTGAAGAGGTATTTATTAAGTTAAATTACTAGACTTAAAATCTTATTTTTAATGTAAATAATTTTCCTTGGTTTAACATTATTTAACCATTTTTGTATTTCTGGTAGGGCGAAAGCTTTGTCCTCCACTTCTTTCTGAGTTGACTCCTTATCAACCACAATAGCTCCACGCATCTTGCCGTTAATTTGGATAGCGATAGTTACGTCACTAACCTCAATTTTGTTTGGATCGAAATCAGACCATTTTTCCAAATGAATAGATTTCTTATGTCCAAGATTCGCCCAAATCTCCTCAGTGACATGCGGAGCAAAAGGCGCGAGTAGTAATAACAACATCTCATATTGCCATTTAGAAATTTTCTCTTCCTTCTCAAACTCATTAATGAGAATCATCATCGAACTGATAGCGGTGTTAAACCGCATACCTTCAATATCCTCTGAAACTTTTTTAATATTTTGGTTTACAAAAATATTAATCTTGTCATTATTATTTGTTCCCAATTTATCCTGTAATTTCCAGACTCTCTCAATAAATCTTCTGGAACCAACGATATTATTACCGTCCCAGGTAATTGACTGGTCAAATGGACCCATAAACATTTCATAAAGTCTAAAAGAATCTGCTCCAAAGGTGGCCACAATTTCATCGGGATTAACCACATTACCTCTCGATTTAGACATTTTTTCACCTCCCTCGGCCAAAATCATACCGTGAGCAGTACGCTTCATATAAGGTTCGTGTGTCGGAACTACTCCAATATCAAATAAGAACTTATGCCAAAAACGTGAATACAATAAATGTAAGGTGGTGTGTTCCATCCCACCGTTGTACCAATCTACTGGTGTCCAATATTTTAGCTTTTTAAAATCAGCCAGAGATTTGTTATTTTTTGGATCAATATATCTGAGATAGTACCAAGAAGATCCAGCCCAGTTTGGCATAGTATCAGTTTCTCTGGTGGCTTTACCCTTACAAACCGGGCACTTAGTATTTACCCATTTGGTAATAGCTGCGAGTGGTGACTCGCCGGTACCAGTTGGTTCATAGGACTTAACCTTTGGCAAAATAAGTGGTAAATCTTTTTCAGGAATTGGGACAATGCCACATTTTGCACAATTTACGAGTGGAATTGGCTCACCCCAATAACGCTGACGAGAAAACACCCAGTCTTTTAGTTTATATGTCACCTTTCTTTCCCCACCGACAAAGTCAGTAATATCCACCATTACTTCCGTGTTTTTACGACCAGTAAATTCACCGGAATTAGTCATCACTCCATCTTCACAAAAAGCTTCTTTACTAACATCACCACCAGAAATAACCTCCTTGATTGGTAAATTATATTTCTTAGCAAAAGCATAGTCGCGAGTATCATGTGCTGGCACAGCCATCACTGCTCCGGTACCATAATGAGCTAAAACGTAATCAGAAATAAACAAAGGAATAATTTGCTTGGTAATTGGATGTTTAACCTCAATCCCTTTGAGTTCAATACCGGTTTTTTCTTTATTATCATCAGTTCTGTCAATCTCAGTTTTCTGAGCGGTGGTTTTTATGTATTTTTCAACCTCAGACCAATTTTTTATTTGTGGCTTCAGTTTCTGAACTAGATCATGTTCTGGGGCAACAACCACGTAAGTCACACCAAAAATTGTATCTGGTCTTGTAGTAAAAACCTTTATTTTCTCGTCAGAATGAGCAATATTAAAAGAGAGTTCTGAACCTTCGCTGCGGCCAATCCAGTTCCTCTGTTGAATTTTAATTTTCTCTAGGAAGTTAACATCATCGAGATCTTTGTCTAGTCGATCGGCATATTTGGTAATAGCTAACATCCATTGCTCCTTATCTTTCTTCTCAACTCTGGTTCCACATTTTTCACAACAACCATTAACCACTTCTTCATTAGCCAAACCAATTAGGTCTTTTGGACACCAATTGATGGTCATTTTCTTTTTATAAGCCAAACCCTTCTTAAACATCTGCAAAAAAATCCATTGGGTCCATTTATAGTATTTTGGGTCGGTGGTATTTATCTCTTTTGACCAATCAAAAGAAAAACCCAGCATTTTTAATTGCTTTCTAAAGGTATCCGTATTTTTTTTAGTAACAATGATAGGTTGAATACCAGTTTTGATAGCATAACTTTCTGTTGGTAAACCAAAAGCATCCCAGCCCATTGGATACAAAACATTGTAACCCTCACGGCGACGTTTACGACAAATAATGTCCATAGCGGTATTACTGCGAACGTGTCCAACGTGAAGTCCAGCACCAGATGGATAAGGAAACTCAACAAGACCGTAAAACTTCTTCAGCTTAGAATTTTCCTTTATTTTATTTGTTTTTTTCTTCTCCCAAACTTTTTGCCACTTAGGTTCTATTTTTTTATGATCGTAATTTTTAACTTTTTTTTCGGCTTTCATTTTCATTATTTAGTTTAATTCTTAAATTTCTTAACAGCTACATATATTAGAGCGGCTAAGGCCAGGAAAAGAATTATAACCTGTAGGAGATTTGTGGCATATGACCAGTAGCGAATTGAAGCAATTACTAGAGATAAGACACCAGCCCAAGATAAAGCTAGGGTCAGAATTGAGCCACCAACTGAAGTTAATAAACCAACCACTAGAAGCGCTACACCAATGACAGCCAGGGCAATAAAGACATTTCTTTCATAAACAATTCTGGTATCTTCATAATTTTTACTGCAGGTAAATTGTTCATTACAGTAACCTATAGTTCCACTGTTTAAATCTTTTTGTGGATAGGCGTTCCATTGTCCACCTAGTGAAGTACAAGCTATCTCATCATTAATAGCAGCATTAACCTGTTTTTGAACACAATAATCTTCATATTTAGGAGCTGGGTAAACCAAACTAATGGCATAACTGAAGAAAATATTGGAAACTATCACAATAGCTAGAACTAAAGACCATTTTTTGATTGAGTGAAAAAACGTGCTCTTAACCTCCGGAATATTGTTTGGTTCCATATAAATGATAATTAAATAATAATGATTTAATCATATAGCTTAAAGGGTTTTTTGGCAAACATAAATATTTACTACGGATCAAAATAATTTATCTGTTTTATATACTTGACAAATATACTATTGTTTGCTATGATTAAGAAAGTTAGTGATTACTGAAGGCTCTCTATGTGGAAGACAATCTGAACTTCCCCAGAACTTGTCGCATCATTGACTCTTATGTGGAACAAAGTCAGAACGTTGACTCCACTAAGAAAACCGTTTATCCATAACGTTACAGGATAAGCGGTTTTTTATTTATATCTTAAACTCAATTACCCGTCAAAATTTGCAAGAACAAATTTTAATCGGGCAAGCATCTCCATTGCCATCAATAGCTTATATCTTGAACTCGATTACATCTCCATCTTGGACGACATATTCTTTTCCTTCAGTTCGAAGTAGTCCTTTTTCACGAGCATGAGCAATAGAACCAGCTGAAAGTAGTTCATCCCAATGAATTATTTCTGCTTTAACAAATTTTTGTTCAAAATCACCATGGATGGCCGCTCCAGCTCGAGGAGCAGTCGAATCACGTTTGATAGTCCAGGCGCGTGTTTCGTCTTCACCAGTAGTAAAATAGGTAATTAAATTTAAAATCTCGTAACCTTTTTTAATTAAATTATCAATGCCATCATCCTTTGTACTCAAGGCTTCACGCATTTCCGTTTTTTCATCGGCAGTCATTTCTTTAAGTTCATTTTCAATGCCAGCGTCAACAACTACGTACCCAGATTTGCTTTCCTTTAAAAAATTAATCAGCTTGATCCAGCGCTCATCATTTATTTCATCTAGATTTTTTCCGCCCGCTTTTTTGTTCAGAACATAAACAATCGGCTTCATAGTTAGAAGCTGTAAATCACGCACAATATCCTTTTCTACGTCTTCAAAGGTAATACTGCCTGCCAATTTACCACTTTCTAGGGCAGTTTTAAGCTTATCTAGGGCTCCAGCTTCGATGATGGCTCTTTTATCACCCTTTCTGACTTCCCCACCAATATTGCTAATTCTTTTTGAGACAGTTTGTAGGTCCGCCAGGATTAGTTCCAAATTTATAACCTCAATATCACCAATGGGATTAATCTTTCCATCAACATGAATAATATTGTCATCCTCAAAAATGCGCACTACTTCAGCGATAGCATCGGTTTCGCGAATATTAGTTAAAAATTTATTACCAAGTCCTTCACCAGCGGAAGCACCTTTCACGAGTCCAGCAATATCTACAAACTCAACGGCAGCCGGCACGGTTTTTGCAGATTTAGAAAAGGTGGACAACTTCCAAAGCCGATCATCAGGCACGGCCACAACACCTACAGATGGATCAATCGTACAAAAAGGATAATTCTCGCAAGCCACGGCTTTGCGAGTTAAAGCACTAAACAAAGTAGATTTTCCAACATTTGGCAGACCAACAATTCCAATTGATAATGACATTTATCCGAGAAAATTTTTACTAATAAAAAAGTTATTCGCGACTGTATTTCGTATAACTAAATATGACTTCAAGTCCGTATATAATCAATAATCATATTACTCTAACTAACTTTTTCGCATTATGCAATGAGACAGACGTAATATATTAAATAGAATGCTATTAATTTAGTTATTACAATTATGGAAATATAATTGCATAATGTATTAGTAAAAACTTTAGCGGATGAACATTAGCAGATTTTTCTGATTAAATACAGAGCTACCTAGCTTTTAACACATAGTCATTTACTTTTTCAACTACTTCATTAATTGGGTGCAGTGACTTTACCATATAATCTATTGCCCCTAATTTAAAGGCGTGCTTAACTTTATCCTCATCACCAAGATTGGAAATTATAATTACTGGAATATCTTTTAAGATTTTATCTGCTTTAAATTTTGATAGAACTTCTATACCATTAAGGTTTGGTAAAAGAATATCAAGTAGAATGATATCTGGCATAAATTTTTTGGCGGCTGAGAAAGCACCTGTTCCCTCCATGACAACTGAGGCCTTAAAATTTTCGTCTTCAAATTTTTCTTTTAGAACTCTCACCAGTACTTCCTCGTCTTCAATTATTAATATTTTCATATAATTTATTACTTATTATTTATTGTTTAATTTTTCCTTAATCCTAGAAACTATATTGTCCAATGACCAACCAGTTTTAACTAAATATTCAAAGGTATTATCTAGTCCAATTTCCATACTGTCGGCAATTTTACCAGAATTATTAACATTAGTTAAAATTATAACCTTGGCATGCAAACCCCACGGATCAGCTCTTAACCCCTTAAGCATCGTTAAACCATCTACTTTGGGCAATAATAGATCCAATAAAATCAAATCTGGATGTTTTTCCATGGCTAGTTTTAAGGCTTGACCACCATCATTTGCTCTAAGAACAGTAAACCCTTCACTGGCCAATTTCTCCTCTAGGGTATTAGCTAAAATTTTTTCATCTTCAACCAATAGAATCAAATTTTTAATTTTCTTGTTCATATTTTTATATTATTTATTAATTTTGCTTTTAATTATTGTTGCATAAAATATTGTTCCGGATTCAATATTCGACTTGAACCACATGTCACCTCCACTAGCCTCTAACATTTTTTTTGTGATATACAAACCTAGTCCAGAACCAGCCGGTTCTTTGTCGACAGCTCCATCACCACGTATAAATTTTTCAAATTTTTTGATTTGGTTAATCACATTTTTAGCAATAAAACCATCATTATGTATAGCAATTAAATAGTCCTTTTTTCTTTCACTAATTTTAAGATCAACTTCAGTAGATAACTCTGTGGAATAATTAATAGCGTTAGTTAAGATATTTTCAATAATTTCAGTTGTTAAAATAGGATCACAATTGATTTTTTTTATTTTAGGGGAAATATTAATTTTGATGAATTTATTTTTCTTATCAGCTAAATTCTTCATTGGAATCATTAATGTATCTATTAACTCTCGAATATTAATTTTCTCCCTGTTAACACTAATATGACCAGATTGGATTTGGGTTACATCTAGGAAATTGTTGACTAAGTGTATCAATCTCTCATTTGAAATATACAAATCATCAATTTTAATTTTTTGCTTTTCGTTTAAATTGCTGTTATTTTGCAGGGTCTCAAGTACCCATTTGGTCGCTGACAGCGGTGTGCGTAATTGATGTGATGACATAGATAGAAAATCATTTCTGGATTGATCTAATATGTTTTGTTTCTCTATTTTCTCGGTTACGTCCTCAGTAACTGTAATAAAATATAATGGCTGGCCTTTATTATCTCTAATTAAAGTAACATGTAAATTTGTCCAAACGATATGACCATTCTTATGAATGTACCTTTTTTCAAGATAACCGTACCTCCGATGATCACTAAAAAATGACTTGTAAAAAATACTGGTTTTTGTATTATCTTCGGGAAAAGTTAAGTCGGTAAATTTTTTTGAGAGCAATTCTTTTTCAGAATAACCTAAACTATTACATAGAGCTTGATTCACCTTTAACCATTGGCCGGTTGGACTAATTAAAGAAACTCCAACAGCCGAATTGTCAAAAATAGTTTTTAGTTTTTTCTCGTTTTCTCTTAAAAGGTTCTCGTTTTTCTTCTTTTCAGTAATATCTCTGCCTATAGCAATAATATATATCCTATTTTTTAAATCTACTCGACTAAGCGATACTTCAACATCAATTAATGAACCATTATTAATTTTATGTTGCCAATAAAACTTTTGTGATTGACCGGAATAAGCAGCGGAGATATATTTCTTTGCTAATAGATTTGAATCTCTACCGTCAGGTTGCTTGGTTGGAGAAAAAAATGAGGGGGTATGATTAATTACTTCCATTTTTCTTTTAAAACCGAACATTCTTACTGCCATATTATTACAATCAATGAACGTGTCACCATCCATTATCCATATAGCATCGTTTGCAGCTTCAAAGAGAGTATGAAATTTCTCTTCACTTTTTTGTAAAGCTTCCTCAACTATTTTTCTATTAGTTACATCAGAATATATTGCAACGACATTACCTGATGGAAGTTTATACACAAAATTGTCTCTCCAACCCTGATGATATTTGTCAGTATAAAAAGTAATTGGGTGTTGAATTGGTTTACCAGTTTTCCACACCTTCTTGATAACGTCATATAATCCAAATTTTTTAACACCCTTAAAAACTTTCTCTATTTTTTTACCAATAATATCCTGTCTCTTAACTTTTTCTAATAATTCTCCGGATTTATTTAAATCTTTAATTAAAATATCTTTGCCACCATTTGATATTTTATAAACAGCTACAGACTCGTCCATATTATCAAAAAGATCCCTAAATAATTTCTCTTTTTCAATTATTTCTACCTCAGCTTTTTTTTGTTCACTAATATCTATAAAAGAAGCTACCATTTTTTTGGGAGAAGTTTTAAATGCAAAGACATCAAATGCACCCATTATTTTACCTTCGTTATAGAAAATCTGAGCGTCATGCCAATCTTTTCCAGTTAGAATTACTTTTTTATATGCTTCAGGTACGGATGTATTTTTTAGAGCTGGAAATGCTTTTTCAATTGATTTTCCTATAAACTGATTATTAGCTACTTTTAATATTTTGTCTGCAGCAGGATTAGCATTTATAAATATTAATCTATTTTTGTGGTCAAGCTCATACATATGCATTCCAAAAGGGCTTGAATCGAAAATTGATTTAAATTTATTTTCACTTTCTTTTAATTCATATTCTGCTTGTTTGATATTTGTAATATCTTTAATAGAAATAATAAGACTTGGTATATTATCAATCAATATACTACTGGCGGAGAAAAGATGGGGATGAATTGACTTATCTTTGTGAGTAATACTTATTTCCTCATTTACAATACTTCCCTTTTTCCTAATAATGTTTATAATATTTTTTCTAGTTTTTGGATCAGTCCATAGTCCTAATTTGAGAGAGGATTTACCAATGACTTCTTCTTTAGAGAATCCAATAGTATTGGTAAAAGATAAATTTACATCAAGAAAGGTACCGTCACTTAATCTACTAATAACCATTGGATCGGGCGCACTATTGAATATCAGAGACATTTTTTTAAGAATTTCTTCCTTATTATTCTCTGCATTCTTTCTTTCGGTTATATCAAGGGAAAATCCGGTTGTTCCAATTACCTTATTTTTCTTATCAAAAATGGGTGTTTTATAGGTCTCAAACCACTTCAGTTTGCCCTTATCGACAATTAATTCCTCTTTTTTTAAGGGTTTTTTAGATTTTATTACTTTATTATCATCCGTCACATATTTTCTAGCCAGTTTTTCAGACCAGATATCAAAATCGGTTTTCCCTTGAATATCCTTGGGTGATTTTTTTCCAGCCGTGTGCGCAAAAGCAGTATTTGTTATTAAAAAGCTACCATTTAAATTTTTAAGCCAAACTAGTCCAGGCTGATTTTCAATAACAGATAAAAAATATGATTCACTCTTGATTGAAAAGCTCTTTGGTTTTATATTTTTTTTCTGTTTAGTGATTTTTTTCATATAATCTTACTTATTTATTTCCCGAATATTTTCAACCACATAACGATGCGCTTTTTCAATGTTCATTTTAATATTTTTCAGGATTGATTTTGTTTCATTAATTTCAGCTCGGTCACTAATACCATTAGAATAATTTTTTTGTAATTTACTCACATCACTATCCAAATTGTTTAGAGTGTTGATAACATCTCTCTCAGCAATGGTAACTCGATGACCCAATTGCTCCAGCCACCTATAGTAGGTAAAAACACCGGCACCAAATGTTAATAATAGTATGATAATTAAACAAGTGAAGAACCAGGCTAAGGTTATTTCAAAACTTCCTAAAACGAGGAATGGTCGCTCTTTCACCACTATATTTTTAGAAATAGTTGGAAAACTGGAGGCCATATCCTTGTTTCTGGCAGTAACTAGAATGTTATAAACTCCGGGTTTTAGATTATTACTAATTGCCACAGACCAATTGCCATGACTATCTACTGGCATTGATTGCTCACTAATAATTTGCTTGTCAGCATTTTGAACATGAACTATTACTTCAACTCCGCTAGTCGCTGTTCCCTTTCCAACAATATCACCTTCTCCAACAAAGATATGTTGGCTCATGCTAATAATAATTGGGGAATCAATCGGTATAATTTCTAGAGAAATTGTTTTAGTAGTAGAGTTGTTAGCATTGTCCACTGCTGATACAGATATTCGACGAGTTCCAGGTAGGAGTGGGTTAAAGGTGTAGCTCGTCTTATTAGTGGTTGTAGCGATTACTCCATCAGCGGCGATTATGTAGTTACTAATGCCGGAAATTGAGTCCGTACTGCTATAAGAAATAGTTGGTCTAGGATTACTAGTTTTTAGATTATCTTTTGAGGTAATAATAACAGGAGTTGGAGGGGTAGTGTCTATAGCCAGACGATAATGTAATGTAGGGCTCCAACCAATATTATTTTTTAAGCTAATATGTAGATACCAAATTCCATCGAGAAGTGCAGGAAAAATCTTACTACCTGACATAGCTTCTGTGCTAGCGGTGGGTTCAGAACTTAGTTTTTTATCAAGTAAAACAGCAGCTTTTACTATATCAGCTCCGATATTCCATCTGGCCTGAAAACTTGCTGAGCGATTATTCCATTTTTGTGGATCGGGATAAAATGGTACTTCCAGACCAATTAATTTTGGCAAGGTTTTTGCCAAAGTGGCCTCAAGATTTGCTCTCTCAATTTTTACTGCTTGAAATTCAGCAGTGGTTGGAATATTTATATCTAATCCCTTGGCAGTTGTATAAACATTACTACCAGTGCCATCGCTAGCAGTAATAGCACCATCAGTTATGCCAAGTTTGCCAGTACCACTTCCCTTTACTCGAAAAGATATCTGCAATAAATTTAAACTGGCACCATTAAAATCATTGGTTGAACCACCGACAAATGAAATAGTTCCATTGGAATTGTCATAGATTGGGTCTTGTAACCAAAAGGTAAAGATTGAGTTAGTACGGTCAATTTTTGTTACCTCTAATAAATTAGACGGAAAAGAAATATTAGCCTGAGCAGTATTAACGCTTTGTCCTTCGCTGTTTAGAGCCACTGAAACCACAATATCATCTTTAGCTGAAGTAATTTCCTTATTTAGTGTTAACTCCAGAGTGGCTGCACCAGCCGGAATTGTAATAATAAAACTAAAAAGAAAGATGATTATACCTAACCCAATTTTATTTTTTGTTTTCATTTTATTTATTATTTATAATTTATTTTTTTAATGCTCCAAGAAGTAAACTTAAATCAACACTATTAACAAAACCATCATCATTTAAATCAAGACTTTTTTTATCTACTTCATTTTTTAAATTATATAGTCCAATAAAGATGCTGAGATCTGTTGAATTTACCTTACCGTCATTATTTATGTCCGCCTTCGGTGAATATAATTTCACTACATTGAATGTTTTTTCGATTGAATTATCAGAAAATCTACCGGCATTATCAATTTGTCTAACTTTCAAGGTGTGCTCTCCAAGATCCAAACGGAACGTATTGAAAGTTAATTTATAGTTTCCATCGGTGTCAGCTGTGGTTGTTTCGGTTGCCAAAACGTTATCAACTGTTAGTAAAATTTTATAGTTTGGCATAGCATAACCTGTTATTCCCATAAAAGATCCTCTTGTTACATTTTTTTGCAATAGATTGACTGTCGGCGCCATAAAGACATTACCGACTAAACTATCATTTACCCCTAATTTAAAGATTTTGGTTTGAGCAATATTGTTATCTTTATCATAAACAACCAAGGCAAATGAATCGACATCACTGGGTAATTCGCCGTTGTAATTTATGTTAAAATTTCCACTATTTGAACCGGCTGATGGATTACTGACTGGGACCTGACCATCCTTAATGGCAATTACCTTCATGTTTGCTTGAGGAAAGGCACGGCCAGTAAAAATCACTGAGGGTGTAATCGTGCCACTACTAGAGCCACCTCTATGGGACACTGGGGTGGAACTAAAAACAATACTCTGGGTTGATGATGAATTTAATCCAGTATTTTGTGTATCTAACAAGGAAAGCAGAATATTTTCAGCGGTCAGATCATTTACTTGAGTTGAACCTACCCCATTAGTAATATCTATAAATCCTCCACCGGTTGCAGTACCAGAAGTGACGAGGGTTATGTCGTTTTGATATGTTGTATCTATATTTTCATCACTATCAACTGCGCGAATTGTAACAGTAATTGGTGTACCAATTTGTGCTGATGTATTGGAAACAACTATAATAAACTTGTTGGCCACAATTGGAGCATTGGAAACTATGACGGCATCCTCACCATCCACAATTCCATTACTGCCATCTGGATTACTTGAATTATCTGAAATATAAACAGTCCAAGTACCTGGTTTTGTTTCGTAATACCAAAAATCTGCAGTTGAAGCTCCGTCAGAAAAAATTAGGTTTTCCATTGTTGAGTCGCCAGTAGCTTCAGAGTAAAACAAGGTAGATGTGCTATTGGCGTTTGAATATAAATAGTAGTTATCAGTACCTGAGGTTACTTCATTATTATATGTGTCGAAACGAGTCGCTGTATAACCCAACCGGGTACCAGCCGTCATATCACCGGGATCATTTAGTTCCAAACGAGAAACATTAGCAGAACTAATAATAATTGTTGAAGTTCCATCGACTACACCTGCTCCACCATCGGGTAAAATATTGTTGTCTGAAATTTCAACTGCCCAACTTCCGGCTTTTGTGCCACTAAACCAAACATCGGTTGAGGTTAGTCCGTCTAAAATTGAAGCTGAGGTAATTTGAGAACCCTCACTTGGAGCGTTGTAATAGTTGGTTGTTCCGACTGGAGCATTACTATATAAATATATTGTACTTACACCAGTGGTAACATCATTATCATATTGATCCTCTCGTGATATTGAGTAATTGACAATTTCACCAGCCTCCGCAGTCCCTGGTCCTAAAACAATATATTTGTAAACTGGTCCGGCCAGGAAATTAATATTTTCTGTGGCTGAAACATCGAGTGTAGTTGAGGCAGTGTCCTCTAGTGTCAAATTTACTATTTCCGCCTTAGTATCAATTATATTAATTGAACCAACTCCATTAACAATATTTACTATGCCTCCCGGTGTGGCATCACCACTAGTGTGCAGGGTAACACTACTATTATATGTTCCGGCAATATTATTGGAATCATCACGAGCTTCTACAATAATAGAGGTTGTGGAACCAACTTCCGCTGATAGAAGGGCAACAATTACAAATTTAGTTGGGACGATCGGTAGCGGAGAGACGTAAATTTCTTCAGTTATGTCAATTATACCAATGGGCCCATCTGGTGTTGAAGAATTATCAGAAACTGTAATATTATAGTTGCCAACATCATTTGAATATAACCAGAAGTTATTTGCGGAGACACCTCCTGAAATAGTTAAATAATCTATTTCCGAGCCGTCGACGGCTGAATTATAAAAGACAGTACTCGTACCAGTGGCATCATGATATAAATAAACATCTAAATCACCGGTTGTAACTAAATTATTGTAAATATCTAGCCTAGTAGCTGTATATCCAATGCGCGTGTTAACTTCCATATCCCCAGGATTATTTAAGGCAAGAATAGCGACTGATCCTGGACTAATAGACAAATTGTCTGTGGCATCATTCACTCCATTTGAGCCATCAGGTGAATCATCGTTATCTGAAACAGTCACACTTATGCTTTCAGCTTTTTCACCATAAAGCCAAAAACTTGATGATGACACACCAGGAGTCATAGTCAAAGAAGTAATTTGATCTCCACTGGTACTCGCATTATAAAAAATTGTTGATGTTGCTATTCCGGAATGATAAAGGTAAACAGGTAGTGTTCCGTTATCAGATTCATTACCAAACTGATCCTGACGACTAATTTCATAACCAAGTCTTTCTCCAGCTATCAGATCACCTGGATTACTTATAAATAAGGTTGAAGCCGGAGCACTGGTTACTGTTACTTCTTGAATTGCATCATCAATACCTGTATTACCATCTGGCGCTATATCACTATCGGAAATTTCAATGCCTGGTGTGCCCACTTTATCGTCATAGTACCAAGTTGTGGCTGTCGAAGTTCCATCAGGAATAATTATTGTTGTAACAATATCTCCTCCACTGGCAGCATTATAAAATTTATGTGCTGGACTTAATGAGTTACTATATAAATAAAATGTCTCACTGCCAGTAGTTACCATATTCCCCAAACGGTCCTCACGAGACACGGTCACGGGTAGGAGTGTTCCAGCCACCATCTCTGTACTGGAGCTTACAATATTTAATGTTGCGGAATTTCCTGGTCCAAAATCAATGCTATCAGTTGATGAAACATTTAATCCTGTGCCTTCAGTATCTTCCAATGACAAACTTACTGTTTCAATATTTTCATCAGAAATCGTTGTGGTGCCAATACCACTAATAATATTTATAAGTCCATCACCAGTGGCTAAACCAGACGCTTGCAGAGTCACATCTTCCTGAAAGCTACTAACTAATAGATCGTCAACGTTTCTAACCTCAATTGTTACCAAGCTTGGCGAATCAATAGTTCCGTCAGTGGCACTAGCAATAACTATCTTGGTCGGAATCAAAGGAACTGGACTGACATATAAATTTTGTGAATTACTTTCACCACCGCCTGGAGTTGGGTTGTAAACCGTGACTATAAGAGTGGTAGAAGACAATAAATCCGAGGATGGAATGATAGCAGTCAAAATTGTAGATGAGGAATAATAAGTTGTTGTTCTATCATTTCCATTTATTTTTACCGTCGAACTAGCTAAAAAATTACTTCCATAAACAGTTAGGGTAAATTCAGCATCACCAACATACTTAGAAGTTGGAGAAATAGAGACTATTGTTGGAACTGGGTTCGAAGCGAAATTCCAATTAACATTATTTCCGCCATCAGAGTTAGTTGTACTAGTGGCATTAACAGCGGTTCCACTACTAGCATCAGAATATGACGGAGAAGTATAAGTTACACTTTGGATAATAGGTGCACTAAGTTGCCATTTTGTCAGTGAGATTGACGGAACAAGAGTTAAAAGTTGTTCAGAAGCTCCTGACAAAGTTAAACCATTTAAAACTGTCTGAAGTGCGCCACTTTGTAAAGTAACGGTTCGGGAAGAAGTTCCAGTTATTGAAAGATTGTACCAGGTATTTGCATTATTTATTGATTGATTTGCCCCATTAAAATTAACCGTACATGTTGATGGCGTAAAAGTTCCGCTATTGGACCAATTTCCTGCCACATTATGGTCGAGTGCTGTTCCACCATTAAAAGTTGTTCCTGTACCAATAGAAACATTTCCTCCAATTGTTAAACCGGAAGAAGCTGTGGCTGTAGATGATCCTGTTAAAGTAAAGTTACCTCCAATAGTTGTGACGCCTGTAAGAGTTTTGACACCACCTCCACTCAACGTAAGATTATTATAAGTTGTTGCTCTAACTGTTTGTGGTGCATTGGCATTGTAGTTCACCGTGTTACTAGGAACATTTGCTGAAAAAGTTGTGATAGCAATCGTTGTACTAGCAAAATTTAAAACACCTGTTGAACCTTGAGTAAATCCACCATTACCTGACAAAGCTGTAGAAACAGTGGTAGTACCGTTATTTGTAAAAACTGCTCCAGCAGTCATTGTGGTCAAGGTGATTGCTGAAAATGTTCCATTATTTGTGTAAGCTCCTCCAGCAAAAATAACAGTGCCGGGGATTGAAATAGGAGTTGATCCACTAAAAGTTTTATTTGACCCACTAAATGTATGACTACCGGCATTGGCAGTAAAAGTAGTGGCATTATTTACAATGTTGCCATTGATAGTAATGGACGCATTACCTGTCTCATTCCAAACACTACCAGAATTTAATATAACGTCATTTGAAAAAGTTTTATTACCTGTGTTTGCTAGTGTAAGTGTTCCAGCTATAGTCGTTGTGCCAGTAACTGATAAGGTCCAGGTATTTGTTACTCCCGTGACAAAGTTAGTACCTGAGCCTATATTTAGATTATTACTAACTGTCATAGCCGCTGAAGTAGTTTTAGTATTACCTCCAGATGTAGTTAATTTATAATAATTATAAGGACCGATTATCTGAGCACTAGCAGAATTAAAGTTAACTGTACTATTTCCAGCAGTAAAAGTTCCGCCCGGACCAATACCATTAGCACCGTCAATATTGAGTATACCTGCGCCAGTAAAAGTAATTCTCGCTGCAGAGGCAGTACCAGCAAATGTAATATTTCCTGAACAATTTATTGTTCCAGTTGAGACTGAAATTTGTGAAATTCTTCCACCAGCGCTTCCAGAGGTAATATATATACTACCAGCCGTTAAAGTCCCTGTTCCAACCGTTATTCCTTTTGTAACATTTCCAGTTGGAGCGTTTATTCTAACAGCATTTGTTACAGTTAAGGAATTTGTTCCACTAATATTTATAGCATTAGCTCGGTTTCCACCCGTAAAAGTTGTTGAAGATGCCACCGCGGTAGTATCAACGATGACATTTAGACCGTTGGTATTTGGAATAACGACATCATCTACTGCCAAAGGTACATGCCCACAAGACCAAGTACCAATTGCACTCCAGTTTCCGTTACTGGCAGTACAAGTTGCTGCTTGAGCTAGGTGCGGTACAAGGAAAAATAATGCGAGTGGGAAAAAAACAATAAGTAAATTTTTGCTATAAAAATATTGATACATTAAATTATATTAAAAAATCCGAACCAAAAAGGTTACGGACTTCAGGAGTCTCAAAATTTATAGGTTAATTATATCAGAGTATTATTGTCAAGAAAAGCTATTATTTATCCACATCTTTTTTAACCCAACCTATTACCCTATAGCCAATAAATTCACTATAGCCGTTAAAATTCGGCGTAAAATATAGCTCGCAATGGATTTTTTCCTTCTTTGAATTAAAAATGATCATGTCATTGATTTTGTAAGGTAGTTTTTTAGATGAAAAATATCTAAATGTTTTTTCAACCTCTTCTATCATCATGATGGGAATATAGTTCATATAATTAGTACCGATGTTTTCATTTAGGGAAAATCCAAAGAAATTTCTCATCGCCGGGCAAATGAACTCGGCTGTACCACTTTTATCCAGGTCAAAATAAAAATCACATGCATTTTTTGAAAATTCCGATTTTACAAGATTCTGTTTATTTGATTCGGTTTCTAATACCGGATTTTTGAGCTCGGCAGTCAACAAAACAAATCTATTACCACCTGTTTTGTGTAATTTTAACAAAACAGTAATTGGCAACATAATTCCGTCTTTTGTCTGATGAAAAGTATCTAATTTTAAATAATTTTTTTCATTTAGAATTGACCTTGGACCAAAAAATTTCTCACCAATTTCTTTTGGCAAAGTAGGGTTAATGATTGTAAAACTCTTTCCAATCAGTTCTTCCCGACTGTAATTCAAAATTTTACAGGCTGAATCACTGGCATTTGAAATCTGTCCACTGTCATTAATAATTAGTAGATAATTATTAGTATCATCGCAAGATTTAATAGAGCCTATTTCATTCATCCGTCCACATCTTTTACACTTAATTTCCAGTGATCCATCCAAAATGACACCCTTAAATAAGAGTTTATTACACTGACAACGGTGCTCATTTAAAAATAATTTGGTCATTATAATAAAACAAACGAGCTTCAGGAGCCACTTCTACCATAACAATAACATATATATTATATATGTATAGTGGGCATGCTATAACAGACAAAATATCTAAATATGTGCTAATATTTAAATATATTATTAGATTAAATTAGATTTATGCAATACAAATTTGAATGGACAAAAGAGATGTCTGTCGGTGAAGAACATATTGATTCCCAACATCAACATTTGCTAGCACAATTAAATAAAGTTATAGATGCCTTAGTTAATCAAAAAATTGACAATTCTATTCTCCTTGAAATTTTGAGTTTCTTTAACGACTACATCAACGATCACCTTGCTTATGAGGAAAAATACATGGAAAGTATCCAGTATCCATATATTACAGAGCACAAAGAAAAGCACCACGATTTTATAAAATATTTTACTGGATATAGAGAAAAGGTGGCAGCTGGTGTGGACAAGAATCTTTTACTGGCAGAGGCTGAGAAATACATTGGTGAGTGGTGGATCAATCATATCGGAAATGTTGATAAGCAATACTACCTTTTTGCTAAAGGTGAGTCACCAAAGAATTAGTCAAAAAGCCCCAGTGGGGCTTTTTTAGTTTGTTTACATAATCTTTCTCAGTTCATCTTGGTGTTTGGTCATTACTTCCATTGTGGCGTCCATCTGGCTTTTACCATTTTTCATTTTCTCTTGTACTTCTTTAGCTATATCCTCAAAAAGTTTTGGGTTTGCCTCAAAAGCATTCAATATTTTATCCTGTTGGTCAGTGGGGACTCCTTTCATTTGATTCTTAAGTACCGCCCTCATAGCCATATTTTTAAAAAATCCCATTTATGTTTATTTATTATTTATAATCTGCAAACTATACAAAAATATATTTAATTTAACAACCAAAGCTGCCAGTTTAAATATGCCGCCAGACTCACCCACAAAATGTATGGTAGTAAAATAAT
Organism: Minisyncoccia bacterium; assembly: GCA_049287185.1. Lineage (GTDB taxonomy): Bacteria > Patescibacteriota > Minisyncoccia > Phycocordibacterales > GWA1-40-21 > JBAWVR01. The sequence continues at coordinate 113,540 of JBAQFI010000012.1, read as the reverse complement.
ACCAGCTTTTTTGGATATTTTATAAAACAAAATAATTGTTAATAAAATAAAAATCCAAAGAATAATTACTTCAACAAAGGCCAGAAAAGGACTTTGTAACTTAAAGAATAATAATGACCAAATAATGTTCAAAATAAATTGGATACCAAAAACAATGAAGGCAATTCTCTTTTTAATTGAAGTAGCATCGGTATTTATATATATCCAATATACTGCTACACCAATGAGTAGAAACAAGGTTGTCCACACTGGACCAAAAACCCAATTTGGTGGGTTAAATAAAGGTTTTTCTAAAGAAGCGTACCAACCATCTATGGCCGGTGCTGTAAAAATTGAGCCGATTAGACCTGCAAATTCTGACATGACCACGAATTTAATCATTAAAACAATATTTTTGATTTTCATAATAATATTATAAACTAAATTATGAAAAAACGAAAACCGCCGAGCGGCGGTTTTCAAGTGTCGAACTGAAAAAAGATTAACGCTTTTTTCCAGCTTTCTTTTTGCCTTTCTTAGCAACTTTCTTCTTTGACACTTTTTTTGACTTCTTTGCTTTTGCCATTTTCTTAAAGATCTTTTAGCGATTATTAAATCGACCTTACATTAATTGTACACCCTGCATTCCAGAATGCAATGATTTTTGTCAATTTTTTCCTATTTTGTAAAAAAATACAAATTTAAAAAAATTATTTTATAGAATTTCCAGCGACATACCCTGTCGTCCAACAAAGTTGTAAACTAAATCCACCTGATGGTCTATCAAAGTCTAGTACATCACCAACTAAAAATAAATTTTTATAAATTTTTGATTGCATAGTTTTAAATTCAACCTCGTTTATATCAACTCCACCACTAGAGATAATGGCGTGTTCAAAACCTAGTAAATCAATAACAGTGAGTGGCATGGCTTTAAATAAGGTTAGAATAGTCAATCTCTCCTCGCGAGTTAAGGAGTTTAATTGTTTATCAGTATCAATTTTTGCCAGTTCAAATACAGTTTGTAAAAGATTAGTTGGAAGCTTTTCCCAAGTTAAATTTTTAATTAATTTATTTAAATTATCCTTAATTAAATTTTGGAAGTCATCCTCAAGTTTGTCTAGTCCAACTCCAGGAAACAAATCAAGTTTGAGTAAAACATTGCCGCCTGCCAGATAATCACGAATAGTTTTACTAAAATTTAAAATAGCTGGTCCGCTTAATCCAAAATGTGTAAATAATATTTTCCCTGTTTTTTTTGCTACTACTTTTTTATTTTGATACAAATTTATTCCAACCATATCTAATCCGACACCAGATAAATTCTTAACCCATTTTTCTAAAACTTTAACCGGTACCAGTGATGGCTGTGGAGTGATCACATTATGACCAATTTCTTTGAGCCAGTTAAAACCATCTCCAGTGGAACCGGTTTCTTGATGTGACATGCCTCCAGTGGCTAAAATATAATTATTTGCGTGATAAATTTCTCGATTACTTTTTATACCAGTAATACTTCCCTTTTTATATTCAAAGCCGGTTACTTCAACACCAAAAATAAACTCAACTTTATACTTTTTAGCCTCAGCTATTAATATGTTTAGTACGTCTATGGCTTTGTCAGTCACCGGAAAAACCCTATTACCTGGCTCAATTTTGGTCTCCAATCCTCGCACATTGAAATATTCGATTGTTTCCTTCACTCCAAATACTGAGAATGGAGAAAACAAAACTTGTCCTTTTTTATCAAATTTACTGACAAACTTTCTGACATCCATTTCCGCATTAGTAAGGTTACATCTTCCACCGCCAGTTAAGAGAAGTTTTTTACCTAGTTCAGAGTTTTTTTCCAATACCAAAACTTTAGCGCCATTTTTAGCTGCTGTATTGGCTGCCATTAGGCCAGCTGGACCACCACCGATAACAATAACGTCGTATTTCTTCATTCAATATAAAGTATCATTTTTGAGGAGAAAAGACTAATTAAATAACTTATGTTATTAAATGTATAAATAAAGAACCACCCGATTACCTTTGAGGTATAGTCCTTTATAGAATTTGAGATTCTTGCTTCGGTGGGCCGTAGCAGATGCCCACGTACTGCTTTTCGTTCACCACTACTTGGCAATCTCTTTTCCTATCTAGAACACGGGTGGTTAGGCACCGACACTATATTTTTCCTTGCCTAAGGGTATAGTAATTCTAGTTTAATATATTTAGCAAATAAAGGCTAGCGCACAATTACATCTCACTATGTTTTTGTGGACCGCACCGACACGCTTCGAATTTTCCTTACAGGAACAATACACCTTTTGGATATAATCTTATAATCATTCGACTCTATCTCAAAAGATCTTGCGATTGGGTCCCTTATCCCAATCTCACCCTCACCTTAAAATTTCTCGTCAGAAATTTTAGGCTGGTCATGCCATTTAGTAAAAGAGAGCTTGGGGGAGATGTGCAGGTTGAGAGGGTGTAACTAAACTTGGAATTTAATCAGTCTAGGTATCAGATATTAAATACAATAACCTAATCAAATTTAAAAGCTAAACCGTATTTTTCAAGAAATTTTTCAATATCTGGATAGTTTTGAATTTTATCATGGTCATTTTTACAGACAGCTTTTGCTCCATCTAAATCACCCCCTCTTAAATAAAAGATTGCTGTTCTGACACAAGAAACTCCTCGTCCCTCATTTTCGGAAGACTGTAGCTTTTCAAGCTGGTCAGCGATACTCTTCATTTCTTCCAAGCTCATTTCTGGTTTTAATAATCCATCTTCAACAATTATTGCTTCTTTCTCTTCTCTTTTTCCAAATTTTAAAAACTCAAACATTATATTTAATTAAATTAATAAAACAATAAAAAATAGTATATCATATTTTAGATACCCAGAATATCCTTTGAAAAATATTAGTTAAAAACGTAGTGGACCCTACAGGAGTCTCTCCCTCGACTTAAATTTTGTCGTCACAAAATTTAGTCTGGGCACCAGCTCACATTTTTGTCTACTGACAAAAATTGGCTCCGCTGTTCGAGTCCTGACGTAAGTGCTGCCCAGCACTTACTTAGGGTCCACAAATTAAAAACACCTTTCGGTGTTTTAAATTTGTGGACCCTACAGGACTCGAACCTGCCACCCCCTGCTTGCAAAGCAGGTGCTCTACCAGATGAGCTAAGGGCCCAATAACTACATAAGATTAGCATAAAATAGATATAAGTAAATAGATTAATATTGAATTTTCACTAAAATCTTGTTAAGATATTTTTATCTCGATGATTAGATTAACAAGGGTCGTCTAGTGTTTCGAACACAAGAGATAGTGTAGTCACCAGACAAATTTTCCGGAGCTTAGTAGTGGCGAGCGAAAAGCTTCCTCGTGATTGCAGAAATGCACACGATGAAAAAAATGCTTACTTGTAGGTGAAAAATCCTACACACACGGTTGAGAGTATACCTGTGAAGCAGAAAAAGTCATCTGGTGGCTTTTTTTATGAAAAAATAATATAATGTCGAAGTTCCAAATTAAGGGCCGCTAGCTCATCTGGTAGAGCGTTTCCATGGCATGGAAGAGGTGACCGGTTCGAGTCCGGTGCGGTCCACAAACAAAATCGCGATTAGCGATTTTTTTGTATGGACTGCAAGCGAGTGATAGGCATCACTCGTGTCCGGACTCGAAGCCCGGAGCCAATGATTTTTAGTAGAAAATTATGTGAGGGCGTGACCAGACAAAACCGAGTGGCGACGAGGTTTTAGTCGAGGGAGAATGCAAAGCGTGTCCGGTGCGGTCCACAATAATAAAGCAATGGGTATTAAAAAATCTCTCCTTAGGAGAGATTTTTTAAGTTTTATCTATAATTCCCTATCAGTAAACACTATAAGTCTTTTGGAATAACTTTTATTTGACGCATTCCAAATACCTTCACAAGTGATTAGATTAAGGTGTGCTTTTCCATCTGTAGAATTAAATACATCTAATGTCTCATCGTTCTCACCAAATGAACGAATCTCGCGGACGACAAAAGTAGTGATTATTCCCTCTTTATCCTCAACATATATTTTGTCTGTCTTCTTTAGTTTAGATAAATTATCAAACACCGCAGGTAGATTATCCTTCCAACCATAGTGCCCGGCAATGACAGCACTTCCAATTTCTCCTGGATATGGTCCGAGTTCAAACCAACCAACATTGTCTGGACTCTTTGGGACGTCCATTGATCCATCTGTTGTGAGGCCAAGTGACTCCACGGGAGCGTCGATACCTAAACTTGGAATTTTGAGTCGAATAGGTAATGCCAAACTATTATCAATTTCTTCAACTATATTATTACCATTAAGGACATTCCTGTCACCATTTTCAATTGATATTTGTGGAATAATATAAAGAAGTAGAATTACGAAAATGATCATCCCAAAAAGAATAACAAATGGCTGCAATAATTTTTTTGATAATATTTTTTGATGCATATTTTCTAGACTAAAAGACATAAGTACCAGATAAGTTTACGACTGGTACTTATAAGCCAATTAGGTAAATATTTAGACTAAACTATTTTTTTCTTCGAATAAAATAAAAATATAGTAGAACCAAAAATATTCCAGCTAATGCAATAATATACCAGAGAAGACTTCCCTCGTCAGAACCAATTCCCGTATTTGGTAATTTTGGTGCCGCTACAATAACTGTGGCAATAGCAAAATCCTTTGCTGTTAAACTATTTGCATCACCACTCGCGGTAACAGTATTTACAGTGGTTTTAGTGAGTTTAGACTGGCAAGTATAAATCCAGGTTTCTGTAGTTTCTAGCTTTGAATTATTGTTTAAATCACCTGAAATATATTTTACTGGACTACATTTATCATCGGTGAGACGAACGTTGCTTAATGATACTGTTCCAGGATTAGTAACCTTATTTGTATAGGTAACTATTCCTCCCTCAGCTGGTAAAGTAAGAGGGTTCGGAATTTTTGTGACGTGAATTAATGGTGGCACTACCGAAACTCCCACTACGACTGTGGCATTGGCTATATCTGTCGCACTTACACCATGGGACCAACCAGTTGCTGTGACAATGTTTGTGCTGGTTTTTGATATAATTTTTGAACAGCGATAAATCCAGGCTTCATCAAGATCTAACATATTATCCGCATTTGTATCCCCAGAAATTAAGGATACCGGACTACAGGAATCATCAACCATAGTGATATCTGACACAGGAACTGTTCCAATATTACTGAGTGTATAGGTATATGTTACAGAGCCAGGACCTTTAGGTAGAGCTAAGGGACTTGGTATTTTTATTATATCTATTAATGGTGGTGCATAATGACGGGAACCACCACCAGAAGAAGGTGGGGTCACATCATCATTAGTAACAGTACATGTCTTCACTTCACCTAAGGCTAAACTAACCGTACCATCAGCTGCACAATCGCCACCGAAGGCTGAAGTATAATTTGAATCAGTAGTTTCAGTGACAGTATGACTTCCGATAGTTGTAGTACTAGCGACTCCAGAAACAACACTGCTGCCGTCGATAAATAGTGGAAAGTCGGAAATTAGTTTGGTTCGGCCGTTGTCATTAATAACAATTTTGTTCACTATCAGTTGTGGGGCGACATCGTCATTAGTAATAGTACAGGTAATAGTTTCACCGGAAGCTATTGTTCCAGAACAAGTACCAGAACCTGATTGTAAATAACCTGTTGGAATGATTGGTTCAGTGACAGTATATGAACCAGCGTCCAAAGTGATATCCACTCCGGCTGCAGAACCAGAAAATGAACTGGAGGAAACATTGGTTCCTGTAACATTTAAGGTGAAGTCACTGGCAATAGCTGTTCCACCGTTATTATTTGTAACTTGTTTAATTATATGAAGTGTACCTGGTGAAGCAGGAACATAAGTATTAGTAATGGAACAAGTCTTTTCCTCACCCATTGCCAATGTAATAGTACCGTTGGCAGCACAATCACCACCAATAGTTGAGGTGTAATTTGGATCGGTAGTTTCAGTAACTGTGTGTAAACCAATGGTGGTTGTACTAGCTACTGCTGAAGTCACACTGCTACCATCGATGAAGAGTGGAAAGTCGGAAATTAGTTTGGTTCCACCACCAGTATTATCAACTGTTTTAGTGACAGTAAGTTGAGGTGAGGCTGCACAAGTAGCAATGGCTATATCATTAGTATCCAATGTCACAGCACCATTTCTAGCTAAGACTCTACCTTCCACATCAGCACCAGTTGTTAATGTAACTGAAGTTAAAGCTAAAATATTTCCTTTAAAGGTTGAATTGGCACCGAGAGTGGCAGAACTACCTACCTGCCAAAAAACATTACAGGCCTGAGCATCATTAGCAAGTACAATACTACTTGCGCCAGCTGTATTAAGAGTGGTGGCTGTCTTAAAGATAAAAACAGCATTTGGATCTCCTTGAGCATCAAGTGTTAATGTTCCAGTAATTTCAAATGTACCATCTGCAGAATCATAAATACCGGCATTTTTTGTAGTTCCACCAAGTTCAGTCGGTACAGTAGAAACCGGTGTCTGTCCTGCTGCGTCATTATAGGCTGAGGTGAGATCCACCTTTGCCTGTACAGCGGCTGCATCAGCTATATGTTGTGTTCCACTGACAGTACCAGGTGGAAAACCAGTAACAGAAAGACCTGGACTTAATCCTAAATCACCAGTAATCACGGAGGAACCAGAGTTGGTTATTGTGGAGCCAGCTAAAACAGCAAAGTCATCAGCCGTATTAAGATCGATGAAGGTTGCGGCAAAGACTGAACCAGCAATACTAATAAAAAAAGCTACTAGAACGATAACGACCATCAACTTATTTTTCATCATATATATAAATTATTATTAAAATTATTAATGTTCAGACCTTTATTAAGGTTTTCTAATAATCTAAAACATTGATTAAATCTGCAAAATGATCTCAGGCAGAACACTCGTCATTTTTTTGAGCACGTAAAAACAAAAATTCTGATTTTACCAGACTCAATTTATATTTTTAATTGTATTATTAGAAATATCGAACAGGCGCGTCTATTCCTCTCGGGAATCTATTACTTACCATTTTACACCTGGAACAGAATAATGTAAACAAAATATTATCTATGGTATAATAGATGCATTATGAAAAGAAATAATATAATTATCTTAGTCGTAGTTATCGTTCTTTTAGGTGTTGGTGTTTATTATTTTACTAGCTCATCTCCAAAAAATTCTGCTATTCCTGAAAATACAAATACAGCGACTGATATCCAAAAAAATATCAACAATCCCTATATTGCTACCAGTTCAAAACCTATCAATAAAGACGAAACTATTATAGGTACCTCAGTTAATGGTCTGCCAATCACCGCATATCACTATGGTACTGGTGCAGATGAGATTTTATTCGTTGGCGGTATTCACGGTGGTTATGAATGGAATACATCACTCGTTGCTTTCGAAGCAATGGATTATTTAAAAGCTAATCCAAATGTAATCCCGTCAAATGTTAAGGTTACTGTGATTCCAGTTTTGAATCCTGATGGTTTAAACAAAGTAGTCGGCACTTCTTCTCGTTTTAGTATGTCTGACATCCCAACTTCCGAAACTGCAACTATTCCTGGACGCTTTAATGCTAATACTGTTGACCTAAATCGTAACTTTGATTGTGACTGGCAAACAACCGGTAAATGGCAAAGCCGAACAGTCAGTGGTGGATCAGCCGCCTTTTCTGAGCCAGAAAGTCTAGCCATAAAAACTTATGTTGATATGAAAGGACCAAAAGCAGTGGTGGCTTGGTACAGTGCCGCTGGTGGTGTTTATTCTTCCAGTTGTCACAATGGAGTGTCAACAGAAACCGCAAAATTAACTAACCTCTTTGCTAAAGCCTCTGGTTACCCTGCCTATGAAGAATTTGACTACTACGCTATCACTGGAGACATGGTTAACTGGTTAGCTAAACAAAATGTTCCAGCTATTAGCGTTCTACTCACCAATCATAAAGATACTGAATGGACAAAGAACTTGGCAGGTATTAAGGCTGTCCTTAACAATTACGCAAAATAATGAAATTGTTTTTTACTAAACAAACAATAATCACAGTTACAATCGTAACTGTGATTATTGTTGTAGTTGCCTTTGTTATTTTTCTAAATTATAAGTCAAAACAAATAGAACCGATTGTCACGGAGACAAACAGCCCAGTTTTTAGTCAAACAACTATTGGAAAATCTGTCGAAAATAGATCAATCGAGGCTTATACTTTTGGAAATGGTCCAACTCATATTGCTTTCGTTGGCGGTATTCACGGTGGTTACGAATGGAACAGTGTACTTTTAGCTTATAAATTTTTGGACTATTTAAAAGCAAATCCAAGCGTTATTCCGGAGAAATTAACTGTTACAATAATTCCTTCTGCTAATCCAGATGGAGTTTATAAAGTAATCGGTAAAGAGGGTCGCTTTGAATTAACTGACATTCCTACTGGTACAGATGAATCTATTGGTCGCTTTAATGCTAATAATGTTGATTTAAATCGAAACTTTAATTGTAAATGGCAAGCAACCAGTACCTGGAGAGCAAAAATTGTCAGTGCTGGAACAGAAGCCTTTTCTGAACCAGAAGCCAAGGCGATCAGAGATTTTGTTTTACAAAGCAAACCTAAAGCTGTAATTTTTTGGCACAGTCAATCAAATGCCGTTTACGCTTCAGAATGTGAATCCGGTATTCTCTTTGAAACTTCAAATATTATGAATATCTTCGCCAAGGCCGCGGGTTATCCAGCCATTGATACCTTTAATAGTTACCCGGTCACTGGTGACGCTGAGGGTTGGTTGGCTTCAATAAACATTCCGGCTATAACTGTGGAACTCAAGACCCACGAAACGATAGAGTGGGAGAAGAATCTGGCTGGTATTAAAGCTTTATTTAGTTATTTTGCTAATAAATAGGTCTATATCTGTAAATTACGAAATACCTTCTTTCTGTCATTCCCGTGACAACGGGAACCCAGGAATCTTAATCAGTCTTAAAACCAAAAAACTGGATTCCCGCCTATGCGGGAATGACAGAGGGAAAAAATTAATCCTGGATTGCTTCGTCAGAATACTTTCTCGCAATGACGGAAAATAAGAGAGAATGACAGAAGGGAGAGCGAGTGGAGAAAATGGAAATATCCTGGTGGTGCGCGAGAATGATAGTAGAGATAAAATTGATATTTCGTAATTCAAAGTCTATATGCATATTATTTGATTTGCTTTGAATTTTGGATAGTTTTTTGCTATACTTCACGAATATGAGAGAATTCATCAATAAACATTTTGACGAAGCGAGACTACCACATACTCTAGCAGTTATTGCCATTATTAATATCTTCATTCTTGGTTTCATAGTCTATTTTCTGGCTCAAAAAACCTCAAATGATATTGAGGCTCTTGATAATAATGTGACCGCCACCACTGAAAAATTGTCTCAAAAACTAGAAATCTTAGAGGCTGCCCTTGCCACTACAACTCTCACAGGTGCAGAACTGGCCCAACGCTTACAAGAGCAACAATCACAAAATGAAGATATTCAGTCAAACCTTGAGGACATTTCCGGTACCGTCGGTACTCTAGAAAAACTCTCCAAAACAGACAAAGAATTGTTACAAAAATATTCTAAAGTATATTTTTTGAGTGACAACTATGTTCCAATGAGTCTGGACACAATTGATGAAAGATATTTATCAGATCCAAATAAAGAATTAAAATTTCACGCTTCAGCTCTATCATTTTTAGAAAGAATGGTTAGGCGAGCTAGCAATGATGACATAACGTTAAAAATAGCTTCAGCCTATCGCTCTTTTGGTGAACAGTCATCTCTAAAAGATGCTTACCTTGTTTCTTATGGTACTGGAGCAAACAGATTTTCGGCAGACCAGGGCTATTCCGAACATCAACTTGGTACCACTGTTGATATTGCCACTGATAGTGTAGATACTAAATTAGTAATTAAGTTTGAAACGACTCCGGCCTTTAAATGGCTAACAGAAAATGCCTATAGATATGGTTTCGTTCTTTCCTATCCTAAGGGCAATATTTATTACCAATATGAACCGTGGCACTGGAGATTTGTTGGTGTTGAGTTGGCTACAGAACTACACGACTTGGGAATTAATTTTTCTGACATGGAACAACGTGAGATAGACAAATATTTGGTAAATATTTTTGACTAGATCAAAAACATAATTATTTTTTATACTATAAGCTAATGGTAAAGAAATGATTGCGTATGATACTCCTATTAGTACTTGACAAAACTCTACTTTACTTTTGTTAAGTAGAGGTATAGTATTTTATTAGAAACGTACTCTTTTGAGTACCAAGCTATTTGTCACAAATTAGTTAACAAAATGGCCTGAAATATGGCTAAGGGAGGTAGTTATGATTATTGGAGTAATGTCAGACACACATGGTGATAAAAAAAAATGCCATTCCTCACATTATTAAGGAGTTTAAAAAACGTGAGGTAGAAATGATTGTCCACTGTGGGGACATTGAATCAAAACATGTCTCCAGCGAACTATTTGGCGACTTGCCTGTGGTTTGCGCCCTAGTGGATGGTCAAAATCTCAGTGATCCAGCATTTAATGATGGCTGTCCTGTCAAATGGAAATTTACCTTTCCAGAAAAAAGAGTTCATACTCTTTCAGATGGAACGGTAGTTTACATCGGACATAAAAAACACCTTGAATTTCTCAAGGCGACTGAAGAAAAATTTAATGAGATACTAACTGACCTGCGTCATAAGTTTGATGGTTTGCGGATGGTCTTCGGTGGTCATCTGCATTTTCAAACTTACAAACAAGGTCACTTAGTCAGTTTCATTAATCCTGGAGCTGTGCAAGATGCACTGGGTTGGGGTTATGAGTTTGCTGTAATTGATACAGCCATCGAGCAAGTGGTTTTCAGCCGAGTTCTACCCATGCCAGATGACAGACCAACATTTAGTGTTGGAGTAATTTCCGACAGTCTAGATGTTAGCCATCAAGACAAGAATTTTTGGCTGAAATTAGCCCAGGAATTTGATAAGCGTGGTGTCCAGCATATAATTCACTGTGGTAATCTGTCATTGGAAGACATAGGTCGAAAGGAACTCAGCCATTTTTCCACAGTTTATTATGCTATTCGAGCAGACCAGAAAGCGGATCATGATAAACTTTCGAAGTCATCGGCAATTCCAGGCAACTGGAAGGTTATTGCCGAAAAGGATTTGGATGAGGGAGCAACGGTTGTCATAAACAACTATAGGTTCTTCGTTCAACTTGATCTGGGTCTGAAGTTCATGACTGTCAGTGAAGTTGGTATGGACACTATGGCCATGCAAATTCGCCGAAAGCATCCAGAAACCCAGTTTGTACTTTGCGGGTTTACTCGCGAAGCACTACTGGTGGAAGGACAGCTGGTCACAACTATTAACCCTGGAGACGCAAATACTGATCGCTGTTTTGCGGTCATCTGCTTGCCACGGAAGGAAATCACATTTGGGCACGTGCCATATGATCCCCTTCCGGTGTTAACAAACTAAAGGAAAACTTGATTTTAAGAAGAGGCCAATCCCCTCTTCTTTTTTAATGCAAATTTTAAGCAAACAAAAACCACCTTACTGAGATGGTTTTTGTTTTAACTTCATTCGCCTTTTTTGGCGAATGACTTTTTAATTATTTATTTAGACTAGTTCTAGTTAATGGACCAAAGTAACCGACAGCTGGAGTAATACCATTTTCTAATTGATAATTAATTAGAGCTAATCTAGTCAAATTTCCAAAATAACCCATTGACACTCCGGCTGGCATAACAAGTAGTCCTTTTGCAACCAAAGCTTTTTGTAATTCTACTACATCGTTTCCAGTTGAACCCAAAGTTAGATCAGTATTAAATCTGTGGGTAGTAGATGTAGTGGTAGTTGTAGTTGTGGTGGAAGGTGTAGTTGTTGTAGTAGTGGTTGTTGCAGGGGTTTCAGTACTAGTATGTGATGAACTACCACTGTAAGTACGAACAGTTAAGGTATATGTCTTTGTTGTTACTCCGTCTTGAGCAGTAACTACTAAGGTATCTCCTGTGTTTATTGTACTTGAAAGACCAGAGGTATTCCAATTCTGTCCAGTTGAAGTAGCTATAGCTGCTAAAAAGGACGCCATCGATGTGTTTCTGGCAATACTAGTGATTGTTGAATCAGTATTGTTTATTGTGTAAGTTGCGGAAGTGATTGTAGCATCAGTCAAACCTGAAGTAATTGTAACTTTAACAGTATAATCGTGGGTTGAAGCATCATCAGCTGTGACGGTATAGGTACTAGAAGCTGTAAAGTTGTGGGCAATACCAGAAGCCGGGCTAACTGATGCACCGGTAATCGTAATTGTTGGTACAAGAGCAGTTACATTTGTTCCAAATGGAACAGTTAAATTCACAGTACTACTAGCTATACTAATTGTAGTTGAACCATCTTGACCAGGAACAGTAAAGGCGGTGATATCTTTGGCAGAACTTTCAGCCGGAAAAGTAACGATGTTAGATTGTAATGTAACATTGAATGTTGATAAAGCTCTACCGTTTAAAGTAGCACCAGTGTAAAGATGAAGGCCTAAACTATTAGTACAAATAATATTACCATTGAATACAGCTGTGGTATTGATGAATGTCTGACCAGCAACTACCCAATAAATATTTTTTGCTAATGCTCCTCCACTCAAAATAATATCGGTGGCACTACTGATATCAAGATCTCCAGCGATTTGAAAAATCCAGACATCTGTAGCACTACCAGAAAGAGTGAGGTCGGTAGGGATTGTTACTCCAGTAGTCCAGTTATAAACACCACGAGTGAGAGTCATTCCACCGATGTTTCCAGCCCCCAATTCTGTGACATCAGCTGATCTTCCGGCTCCATCGGTATAGGCAGTTTCCATATCACCTATGGCAGTTGTTAAAATATCCGGAGTCGGAGAAGTGTAATTGGAAGCGTAAACTTTTCCAGTTATGAGAGCTGAGGTTGAATATGTATTTGAAGAATGCATTGATAAATCAAATCCTGTTATAGCAGTCGCACTAATCGGACTAGCTCCTATATCTCCTGTAATTGAGCTACCGGCAGTAGTAGTAATTCCTGATTTTGCTAAAACAACATAATTGCCAGCAGTGCCCAAATCAACGGCAGCTGGATTTGCTGAAAGAGTAGAAATTGTAAATGGTGTAACAGCTAAAGTAGTAGATGCTCCAGCTCCATCAATCACTTTAACGGTACAATTTGAATAAGTGGTAAATGTTGCCAATGGTCCAAATTGAACAATATTATTTCCGACTGTAGTTGAAGCAGAGGTAGTAGCACAATCTCCACCATAGATAACTGTACCGACCACATTTGAACTAAAAGTATAATATGGACTAGTTGAAGCAGTTGGTGTTGTAACTGGAGTTACTTCAGTTACAATTGGATCAAATTCAAACCCAGTAAAGTGACTGGTGGTAAATGTAAATGTTCCACTGTTATCAGTACTAGTTGATATACTAGAAAAACTTGGGTAATCAATTGAAGAAGTTGCGATTTCTACACCTAAATCATCCACAACGGTTAGGTCAGAAATGTCTAAATCATCAATATCGTATCCAATGTTTTCTACATTGTACATGGATATTGAAGCACCAGCGTTTCTTAGATCAGTGGCGGTACGAGCATCAAATGACAAACTACCGGCAGCAGCCTCCATCTTTGTACCAAGGTCTTGAAGAAGCGCAGTGGTTGAAGCGTTTGTAAGATTTAAGGGTCCTGCAAAAGTTAATCTACCCAGTGCTGTAGCTGGGTTACCAAGTGTGGTTCTTTTTTCAAAATACAAACCAGTAACCGCAGTGTTATCACTGGAGGTACTCATGTTGGTAGCCACATTAGAAGTATTTATATCAGAAACAATACTAGTGATAGTTGGTGCGGGTGATTCATTATACCAGCCGCGAGTTATATTAGCGGTAGAAGTGGCACTCCAAGTTGTTCCACCAGTTAAAACGGCAGACTGACCAGAAGGTAAATTTCCAGTAAAATGAGGTTCGGCACCGAAGGCTGGAGTACCATAGGACATGGTATAAATATTCACCGCACCTTCATTTAGGGCTAGCATAGTCGGTGCCGTAGTTGGAAGACCACTAGCAGCAACAGTTAATAATCCGTTGGCAGGGATTAAACCAGCTGACAATGTTGAAGTAGCTGATCCTGGTCCAGATACAGTTGATACGAGCTCCCAGGTTGAAGAAGCTAAATTAATGTCACTATCAGTAGTATTAAAAAGCTCAATCCATTGAGTTCCATCAAGTCTAAACTCATTAATTAAAACATCACCAGGAGCTACGGCTTGAGCAGTATTAATAGAAACTCCCACAAACAAAAACGCTATCGCCAATAAGCAAACATACGAAAAGATTTTTTTCATTTATAATAAAAATAGTTAATAAAAAGTGCTAATAAACAAAAGATAGATAGTGCCTCGAATGGCATCCTTGCTACCATTATACTCTTAACAAATGGGGTAAGCAAGTTTATATCAGAGAAATATTAGTTATATAGAAAAATTTATATTTTCTTGACTTAAGAAATTACCTTTTATTAACTGCTAATTGAATAATATGGTCAATAAAATGAGACAAATTTGAACCAATCGCGGTCAAGGATTTTGGCATTAAGGAATGTTCGGTGAGACCCGGTAAAGTATTTACTTCTAAAACATAGATTCCCCGTTTTGGAGAAATAATAAAATCAGTTCTGGAATAGTGTCGTAAACCAAGAGCTTTATGAACATCCACCGCTAAATCCTGTAAAACCTTCTTTTCTTCCTTAGAAAAGTTACCAGGACAAACTTCTTGAGTTTCACCACCATATTTTGCTTTATAATCAAAAAAAGAATTTTTGGACGGAATAATTTCAATTGGTAATAATGGATAGACACTCTGATCGCGATAATTATCAATCACTCCGCAGGTGGCTTCCCTACCTTTAATATATTCTTCAACTAAAATAGTATCAGAAAAAGAAAAGGCATTTTCTAGAGCTGGGGCTAAATCAGCGAAACTCATTACCTTAGATACTCCAACAGATGAACCCCGGTCAACAGGTTTAACAATTAGAGGAATTGGCAGTAGACGAAATATTGACTTGGCTAATTCTTGAGCTGTGCCTTCATGTTTTCTAAATAAAAGATGAGCGGGTGTCTTGATTTTGTTTTGTTTAAAAATATTTTTAGATTGTGACTTATTCATACCAATAGCAGAAGCCAGAGCATTTGAACCGGTATAAGGGACACCAAAACTATCCATTAACTGCTGTATTTTACCATCCTCGCCATATTCTCCGTGTAGAGCGTTAAAAACTACATCAACATTGCGAAATATTTCACCTGGTGGTGTTTTCCAGCCATCTTTATACCAATCTCCAGCCTTATCAATTAGAATATCAGAAGCAATATATTTTTCAGGTAAATGACGCAGAACAGTTTGTCCAGTCTTTAGTGAGACATCGTATTCACTACTCGGCCCTCCTCTAACTATTCCCACTCTTAGTTTTTGCATAAATAATTATTTATTTTTCTTTTCACCCATTGGCAAACTTACAAAAAAAGTAGTTCCCTTTCCGGCTTCACTTTCAAACCAAATTTTGCCACCATGTGCCTCAACAATACTTTTGGAAATAAATAGTCCCAAGCCATTACCTCTGTTCTCCATTTTTTCACTACCTGGTGCTCGGAAGAACTTGGTAAAAATTTTGGATTGACTTTCGGCTGGAATACCGATACCTGTGTCCGATATCATAAATTCCGCAGTTTTATTATCAAAAATGTATGATATGTATATCTTTCCACTATCCTTGGTATAGCGAATAGCATTTTCCAAAAGATTCTGAAAAACGTCCTGGATTTTAGAATGATCAATATATAAACCCGTTGGTACACCGCCGTATAATTTTACATCAAGAGTAATATTTTTCTTTTCAGCTGATGGGCGAACTTCCTCAATTTCTTGATTCAAAATATCAGCAATATTATCACCTGGTTCAAAATCGAAGGCGATACTTTTTGTTTCCAATTTATACGCACTTAGCATTTCATCCACAAGGTGAATAGCATGAACGGAAATTTCATACATTTTTTTGTATAAATCATTTTTTTCTTCATCATTCTTTATTGAACCGTTTTGCAGAGTTTCCAAAGACCATTTTATTGATGAGAGTGGAGTTTTTAATTGATGAGCGGAAACAGAAATAAAATCAAATAGTTCCTTTTCGGACATTTTACCTTGGCAGTCAGCGGATGAAGTATTTTTACTATTTTTGCCAAAAAGAAAATCAAACATGTTACAAATATTATAACATATAACTAACTCAAAATTCAAAGTTGACCTAATTTTCTTCACGGTACTCCGTGGTAAAAAATGGAAATGCCCTGGTGGTACAAAAGGTAAAGCAAAATTTAGGACTAAATATAGAATTGTTGCCTTATTATTTTGAGTTTAATTTTTCCCTGCTTATGGGCAGGACGGGTAGCTTTGATTTTTGATTTTTGAGCTTATTTCCCCAATACTTCTTAAGGTTTTTGTCTTTTGGATCTTCCTGCTTGTATGGCATTGGCCTTTCTTCCCTTTTCTTTTTAGCTTTTAAGCGCTTAACCTGACCAAATTCTGGGTCTTCACCCAATTTTCGCCTAATAGCATAAACTTCATCGCGCAAAATAGCTGCTGTTTCAAAATCTAGCATCTTGACGGCAGCTTCCATTTGAATTTCTTTTTGTCTAATTAGTACTCTTGGCTTCTTATTCAACATATTAGCATCTAAACGCAGCAGCTCACTGACCGCTTTAGAGTGGTCACTTTGCATGTGTTCGGTAATATCCTTAATATTTTTAATGATAGTCTTTGGGGTAATATTATGTTCAGTATTATAGGCTACTTGTTTTTCTCGGCGACGGTTAGTTTCTTTAACTGCCCGGTCGATAGAACCAGTAATTTGGTCTGCATATAAAATTACTCTACCTTTAACGTTGCGCGCAGCGCGACCGATAGTTTGAATTAGAGCGGTTTGGGAACGTAAAAAACCTTCCTTGTCGGCATCAAGAATGCCAATAAATTCTACTTCCGGTAGATCGAGTCCTTCACGCAAGAGGTTTACACCGACTAAACAATCAAACTTTCCTTTTCTAAATTCTGTTAAAATTTGGATGCGGTCCATCGTTTTAACATCGCTATGTAGGTAATTGGTCTTAATATTTTTCTTAATTAAATATTCACTCAAATCCTCGGCCATTTTTTTTGTTAAAGTTGTTGCCAAAACTCGGCCACCACCCTTAATAACTTTTTCTGCTTCAGCAATGAAATCTTTGACTTGCCCTGGATATTCTCCTTTCTTTTCCACCACACCGCGAATTTCTAAAAGTGGGTCAATGAGACCGGTTGGACGGATAACTTGTTCAACAATATTTTTAGAAACTTCTAGTTCATAAGGTCCTGGAGTCGCCGAAGTATAAATCACCTGACCAATACTTTTTTCAAACTCTGCAAATTTTAATGGCCGATTGTCTCGAGCACTTGGCAAACGAAAACCATAATCAATCAGATTATTTTTTCGAGAGGCGTCCCCAGCATACATACCATTAATTTGTGGCACAGTAACATGTGACTCGTCAATAATAGTTAGAAAATCAGCGCTACCATCAGCTTTATGTGGAAAATATGACAATAAGGTATCTGGGGCTTCGCCAGCTTTTCTGTCAGAAAAAAGTCTAGAGTAGTTTTCAATACCATTACAATAGCCAACCTCCCGAATCAAGGCTAAATCATAATTTGTCCGGCGTTTCAATCTTTCAGCTTCAAGATTTTTCCCAGCCTTTTTCAGTTCTTCTAAACGCTCTTCTAATTCTTTCTGAATACTTTTAATAGCTTTGGCTTGACTATCTTTGTCAGTGATAAAATGTTTAGCTGGAAACAAGAACATCACTTCCTCCTCGGCAATAATTCCTCTGGTAATAGCATCAAGTTTAGTAATTTTTTCTATTTTATCACCAGAAAATTCTAGACGATAAATTATTCTGTCATTGACTGGCATAATTTCCACTGAATTACCCAGGGCTCGGAAAGCTCCTGGCACCAAGTCTGCCGAAGTTCTTTCAAAATGAATTTCAATGAGTTTTCGAATCATTTCTGCTCGAGTATAACTATCGCCCCGACTAATGTTTAAGTTAACCTTTTTATATTCAGTTGGAGAGCCTAAACCATAAATACAGGACACGGAAGCCACAATTATAACGTCTTGACGTGTCAGAAGGGCCTGGGTGGACGCGTGGCGCAAGCGATCTATCTCCTCGTTAATCATGGCCTCCTTTTCAATATAAGTGTCTGTAACGGCAATATAGGCCTCAGGTTGATAGTAGTCATAATAGGAAACAAAATAATGCACGGCATTGTTGGGAAAGAATTCCTTGTATTCCTGAGCTAACTGAGCGGCTAGGGTTTTGTTGTGGGCAATAACCAAGGTTGGCTTTTGCACCTGAGCAATAATATTGGCTGCAGTAAATGTCTTACCAGAACCTGTAACACCGAGCAAGGTTTGATATCTTTCACCTTTTTCTATTCCACGCAAAAGAGACGCAATCGCTTGCGGCTGATCGCCAGCTGGTTTATAGCCATCAACTAATTTAAAGGTATTCTTTGACATCGTTTTAAAGATTATGTTAGAGTCTGGAGAGAAAAGCAAGTACTATATACAAAATTAAAGAAAAAAGGAGATTTTGACTATGAAAAAAGAAAAACTTTATAGAATTACAACAAATGAGTTGTTTTCAAAAAGTAGTGTATGCGAAATCCCAGCAGCAAAATTTACTGGAGAAAAGCCAGGGGGTGCAAATGTGATTTATGTTAACGCAAGTGCGACTGACAAAAAACAGAGAGCATCAGTTACATCTAACAACATCATTTTCCCAGCCGGCAACTACTGCATATTGCTGGGAAATATGAAGCGTAAGATATCATATCTTTTTATTAGTTGCGTCATTGAAGATGCAAAGTATGCCGACGGAATTGTGATTAAGAAATTTAATCTTTCAAGAAAAATTTCAATTAATGACATTACCAAAGCTGGCTGGCATTTTCAACCAAAGTCAAAGGCTGGAATTATGGAAAACGAGGTCAGAAACTTCTTTTTCGGTAATAAGGCTAGACTGATCGGACCGATGCACATAAATTTGTCTTCAGAGCTTCAGATTGTTGGTTTTTCCAGTCGCGAGAACATCTTCAATTATATTTACAAGAATACCGCGATTATTGAAAAATATGTCGGTCAGTCAACCCTTCCAAGTATTTTTTACAAGAGTTTAAAATGAATTTAACCTTAACTACCCCGAGCAATCGGGGTATTTTTCTAACTTTAAAACCGGTACACAAATTAATGTATACCGGTTGTTATTATTTTGAACTGCTTCTATTCTAGAGCTAAGTAACTCCAGGTGTTGGTTCCCGAAAGTGAATTCACTAAGATTTTTTTTCGAAAGCCAATTCTGATCAAATGTCGTTGAACCTGTTCCATAATCATGACAGGAATTTCATCATCAGCAATGATGAAGTTAATTTCTTCACCAAGTTCATAATAGGCCTTTGATAAATCCTTGAATGATAGTTGGAACTTTTCTCTGAAGATAAAGGCTCTCTTTGTGTAAATATTAACTGCTTTATCATCAAAAAACTTTTCCATGAAATCCTTCATCGATTCATCAATAATTTGCTCGTTACCTTCTTTTATGATGATTAATACATTGTTACAAATGTATTCCTTGTTACTACTTACAGACAATTTTGCCATAACAAACTCCTTTTTAAGTTTCTATTTCTAAAACTATTATACTACAAAAACAAGGAGTTAGCAAGTATACTATTTAACGTAATTATTAAGGAAGCTCTCTTTGAATTCAACAAAAGTATCATCAATAATACTTTGTCTGATTTTCTTCACTAAATTAACAATAAAATAAATGTTATGAATTGAAGCTAGGGTGCCACCAAGCATTTCTTTACCGTGAAAAAGATGGGCCAAATAGCCTTTACTATAATTTTTACAAGTGTAGCATTCACAATCACCTTCTATTGGTGAAGTGTCGTCTCTGTATGTTGTATTGGTGATATGTATCTTCCCTGTTTTAGTATAAATTGTTCCATTTCTACCAAGTCTAGTTGGTAAGACACAATCAAAAAGATCAATACCATTTTCAATACCCATAAATAAATCTTCTGGCTCTCCAATTCCCAGGAGATGCCGAGGTTTTTCTTCTGGTAAAATTTCATTGACCCATTTTACTGCGGTAGACATGTCTTCTTTGGCAAAGGAACCACCAATGCCGTATCCGTCAAAACCTTGTCCGTTTACTTTCATTTCAGAAATAATTTTAGCCGAATCTTTTCTTAGTCTTTCTTCCCTACCACCTTGAACAATCCCGAAAAGCGCCACCTTGTTTTCAGTGTTTAATTTTATATGTTCCTCCAAACTTCTTTTGGCCCAGCGATGGGTTCGCTCTAGAGCTTCTTCTTGATAACGTAAATCTTCATTTGGTGAGGTACACTCATCAAAAGCAAAAATTATATCCGCTCCAATATTATGTTGAATCTGAATAGATTTTTCTGGAGTAATGTAATGCATCGAACCATCAAGATGAGATTTAAAAGAAACTCCATCAGCGCCGATGTTAGCGAGTCTTGGTGCATCAGAGTCATCAAATCTTTCAGGAATAAGTAGTGATGGATCGGTAATCTTTAAGACTTTAGAAATTCCCTTGCCGTAAGCAGCACCGAGAGAAAATACTTGGAAACCTCCAGAGTCGGTCATAGATGGTCCCGCCCAATTCATCATTTTGTTTAGACCGCCAAGTTTTTTTACGGTTTCATCCCCTGGTTGAAGATATAAATGATAGGTGTTTGATAATACCACTTGAGCACCAGCGGCTTTCACTTGATCAGGATTTACGGACTTAACTGTAGCTTTGGTGCCCACTACCACAAAAGCTGGCGTTTCAATGACGCCATGTGGGGTAGAAATTATTCCAGCTCGTCCCATTTTTCCGCCCAACTTTTTTTCTATTTTAAATTTAATTGAGGAATCCATACTATGTATAAAGTTATACTCACCCTTTTCGTCATTGCGAGCCTTGCGAAGCAATCCAGACCTAAATTTCTTGAGCGAAGCGATTAGAAATTGGAAATACCCTTGTGGTAAGACCTAATCCTAAAAAAATCCTGGATTGCCACGGATGAATACATCCTCGCAATGACGAAAAAAGATTATTGATATAAAACAGCTAAACAATAGCATTTTGAAAAATTGTAGTCAAAAGCCGGCACCCGTAGGGTGCCGGCTTCTCCCAAACTTTTCACTTTTTAGATTCAATTTTGAGATTTGAGTTCTAACTTTTGAATTATTTCTATTTGACCTCCAACAAATCAACCTCAAAAATCAAAGTTGAACCGCCAGGAATAGATTGATAATCGTTTGGTCCATAGGCTAAATCTGATGGAATAGTTAGAATTCTTTTACCTCCAACTTTCATTCCAGCTACACCCATATCCCAGCCCGGAATAACCATGCCAGCGCCCAGAGTAAAGGTAAACGGAGTTCCTCTAGGAATTGAGGAATCAAAAACTGTACCATTAGTAAATTTACCAGTGTAATTTACTGTTACACTTTTACCCGCAGTTGCTTCTGCCCCAGTACCTACCACCACATCCTCAATTTTTAATTCATTGCTATTTTCCATTGTATTTTCTTGTGAAATATTGTTTGCATTATTAATAGACTGTTCATTGACTGATGAAGCTGAAATATCGCCTCCTATATTTAGCCAGGTAACCGCGCCAGAAAAAAATAAGACTGCCACAACAACAGCAACTGCGACAGCTATTTGTGTTTTATATTCTTTTGACATCGCCTCAAAATAATTAAATTTATAATGACTATATTATAGCATACTCGCATGATTTTTATCATCGTGCTAAAATAAATATATGTTTAATTTTAAAAAGACGAAAGAACCACATCAGAGTGGTCCTCTCTCGAGAGATGAAATGATTTCTCATTTTGTGAGAAAATATAGAGTAATTAATGAGGAATTTCTCAAGGGTTTTGAACTTACTGCCAAACATCCGAAATCAGTTACTTTTTTTGGATCTGCCAGATTTGGTGAGGGTAGCGAATGGTATGAAAAATGTCGATCCTTATCAAATAAAATCTCCAAAGAAACCGGTTATACGATTGTTTCTGGTGGAGGGCCGGGCATAATGGAGGCAGTTAATAGAGGGGCTATAGAAGCTGGCGGTACTACCATCGGATATGGTATCAAACTTCCCCATGAACAAACCTTTAATAAATATGTTTCTGATTTTCGTAATTTTAATTATTTCTTTGTTCGAAAAGTTTTGATGAATTATTCAGCGGAGGCCTATATTATTTGTCCGGGTGGCTTTGGTACAATGGATGAATTTTTTGGAATATTGACATTAATTCAAACTAAAAAAATACCCCGTGTACCAATAATTCTCTTCTGTAAAAAATATTGGGATGAATCTCTGACCCCTCTTTTTGATTATTTTATTAAGGAAGGTGCTATCAGTCAGGAAGACATGGATTTTTTCGTTACAACCGATGACATGGATAAAATTGTGCAGATTATCAAAAAAGCTCCATTCAGAAAAGAGTAATAACAGAACTAAAAAAACCGACACTCATTTGAGTGTCGGTTTTAATTTAACTAATCTTTTGCAAGATTTAACGTTTCTACTGCTAGTTGTTTCATCTCATCTGTTGGGACAACCATCACCTTTACTTTGCTAAGCCAACTACTAATCACTTTGTCCTCCGCAATAGCGAGGTCATTCTTATCTAGATTTAATTTAACACCAAAACATTCCAAATCTCTGAGAATTCTCTCACGCATAATAAAGGATCTTTCTCCAATCGTGCCGGAGAAAACAATCCCATTTAGACCATTCATAGCTGCAGTATAAGCACCAATGTATTTTTTAATTTTATAACTATATAAATTTAAAGCTAAAGTAGCCAATTTGTCTCCCTGCTTTTCCAGATCAATAAGATCACGAACATCTGCGCTCTTCTCACTCACTCCAAGCAGACCGCACTCCGAATTTAAATATTTACGAACTTCCAAAATACTCATACCAGTTTTTTCTTGCAAATAAAGAATAGCTCCGGAATCAATATCTCCAACTCGTGTAGCCATTAGTAGTCCCTCGAGAGGTGTAAAACCCATTGAAGTATCAACCACTTGACCATCTTTAATCGCCACCAAACTAACACCACCACCAATGTGGCAAACCACTGTTTTTGAAGGTAAACGTCCAAAAACTTTTGGTATCTTTGATACTAGTGATTGCAGTGAGAGACCATGATAACCAAAACGATAAATGCCATACTTCTCCGCTATATCGGTAGAAATACCGTATGTTTTTGCCACAGTTGGTAAATCCTTATAAAAAGCACTATCCGAGATACCGTAAAGCACAGTACTTGGAAACATCTTTTTAATCTTTTCAATTTCAATTAAAATTGAGGTCAAATGAAGTGGCGCTTTTTCCTTGGCGATTTGAAGTTCTGATAAATATTTTTCATCAAGCAATCTATGTTCAAGAAAATAATTTCCGGGAGCAACCACTCTGACTCCGATAGCCATAACGTCACTATAGTCAGATATTCTTTTATGATTAACGAGTTCGCCTAAAACAAAATTTAGAGAATCATTAAAACTATCTTGAGTAATATTTTTTTTCTCAATCGAATCTCCGTAAAAATTGGTTAGAATATACCCGCCGTTCTCAGTCTCAAAATGCGAAAAGAAAAGTCTCTTGTCCCCTTCATATAAAGCGTATTTTTTTGAGGCACTACCAGTATTGACGATTAAATATTTTTTCATTTTTATTATTTTTTACCTTTCCACTTCCATTCCACTATCTCTGGCTTATCAACACCATTTTCTTTAGCATAAGCGATGGCTTCAAAAATTTTGGTATAATATTTATGTTTTAGTTTTTCTGCCTCATCTTTTGTTATAACATCGGACGCGGACAACTTATCAAATGCTTCTATAGCCAAATTATAGCGACTATTGCTATTACGTAAATGTAAATCAAAAGGTGTCGTAGTCGAGCCACGTTCATTATAACCATGAATGATAATCCTGCCTAGCTGGTTTTGGTAGTCAAAAAGACTTTGCTTTAGCGTCTCTGGATAACCATGAAAATTAATAATGACCGGTTTATCTGAGGTAAAATAACTCTCAAATTCAGCTTGAGACATTTTAGTCGTTGAACTACCTAAAGTGTTGGCTGATAGTTCTAATATGTTTACAAAACGAATCTTAGCCTTTGGCACTTCCTTTTTAATCAAATCAACGGCAGCCAATGTCTCGATGGTTAAATATTGTCCAGCCGCAGATAAAACAATGTCCGGATTCTCATCACTCGCGAAGGACCAGATCATCAAACCTTCTTGCAACTCTTTCTGAGCCTCCTCTGGTGTGAGCCACATAACCTCAGGGGTTTTTTCGGCCACAATAATATTCATTTCATTCCTACCTTTTAAACATCTTTCCATTACAGCAACGGCCGAGTTGGCATCTGGAGGGAAAAAGACACTGACAAAATTATTATGTTTTTGTAGTAATGAATCCATAAAGCCTGGATTCTGGTGAGAAAAACCATTATGTTCTTGGCGCCAACCAGTACTGGTTAAAATGTAATTAAATGATGGTAAATCCCCTCGCCAAAAAACATCCCGAGAAATTTTTAGAAACTTGGCATATTGATCAGCCATACTGGAAACAATCTGAACAAAAGATTCGTAAGAAACAAACACTCCAAAACGTCCAGTTAAAACATAACCCTGGAGTAAACCTTGGAGTGAGTGTTCTGATAACATCTCCATCACTCGGCCATCGGTAGAAAAATCTTTATCCCATTTTTCAAGTTTTCCTGACCACACTCGTCCGACTGTTTGAAAAACCTCATCCAATCTATTGGAGTAAGTTTCATCTGGTGACATAATGCGGAAATTTTTACTCGCAGAGTTAAGTTTAAAAATTTGATTAAAGTAACTGCCAATTTTGCGCATGGCGCTAACTAGGTTTTCTTGAGAACCTGGCTCAACTTCATCAATCTGTATTTCTGAAATATCTGGCAAGATTAAATCCCGGTGATTATTTTTTAAACCAAAGGTTACAGGATTATTACCCATTAACAGTTCCTCATCTGGAATAAGGGAGACAATATCTTTGTGCCAGCCCTTACGTGGAGAAAATAATTCATGGAACCTATAACTCTTCAGCCAGGCTTCTAGAGCGTACATTTCTTCTTTATCAGTCTTGGCTTCCTTGCCAACCACTTGGTGGGACAAATTGTTGCCCTCCATTTTTTCATGCTTGAGGGTTTTAATACCAGTCCAACCCTTTGGTGTCCGCATTATTATCATCGGATAACGTGGAAATTTGTTCGGATTTTTCTTTCCAGCGCGAGCTTGTTTTTGAATGGCTCGAATTTCTTCATAACATGTTTCCAGAGCTTTAATCATTTGCTTATAAACTTTGTCATCATGGCCACTAACAATCATCGGTAAATAACCATAACCATAGAAAAGTTTTAACAAGTCCTTGTCATCCATCCGACCAAAAATAGTTGGTCCAGAAATTTTATAACCATTTAAATGTAAAATCGGTAAGACGGCTCCATCACCAGCTGGGTTTAAGAGTTTACTCAAGTGCCAAGCTGTGGCGGTCGGGCCAGTTTCAGCTTCACCATCACCGACTAGAGTCGCGGCAATGAGATCTGGATTATCAAGTACAGCCCCAAAAGCCGTGGACAAAGAATAACCAAGTTCTCCACCTTCTAATATAACTCCTGGAGTGACCGGTGAGCTATGACTTGGAAAACCATATGGCCAAGAAAAGTTTTTAGAAATATAGGCAATGCCAAATTGATCTCGAACCGCTTTGTCATAATACTTTTCTAAAGTACCCTCTAAAAATAAGTTGGCTTGAAGAGCCGGAAAACCATGGCCAGGTCCAAGAAGAAAAATAATCTTGGCTTGTTTTTTTATGGCTAAATTATTGAGATTTGCATAAACAAAGTTAATGCCTGGACAAGTTCCCCAGTGACCCAAAAGTCTGGGTTTAATGTCTCCAAAACTTAGTGGCTCATTAAGTAAGTAATTATTTTTTAAATAGATCTGTGAGACAGACAAATAGTTTGTCGCTCGAACGTACTTTTTTAACTTTTCAATTTCCAACTTCATTCAGAAATTATACCAGATTTTGTAACTTATTTACAATCCTAGTTAGACAATATACTGCACAATTCATATTAACTTGACAGGTTATACATAATTATGTAGTATTTTATATAAATATTTGATCTTTAAAATAGCAAAAATTACGAAAGGGACATATCATGAAGAGTGAGAAGAAACACTACGTAATGATGATAATTGAGGATGATGAGAGTATCGTTAGACTAATTCGTTGTTCGATTAAGTGCTTCTACAAAAACATCATGGTGGAGATAATTGAAGCCAACAACCTTGAGGTAGCAGAAAAAAAATTTTCTGAACACCACTCGAAAATTGATATCGTTCTCGTCGACGGTAATCTCGGGAAAAGAGGAAAAGGCGGTGAAGTTATTCTCGAGACATTGCCAATAATGGAGAAGATCGTCGAAAAACGAAAAAACAATACTTTCAAAGGTGTTGCCATTGCAATTTCTGGAGATGATTATTCGAACAGAGATCTTCTCCATGCCGGTTGTGACTTTGCTTTCAAAAAGCCCTGTGGTCTATCATCAATGATTACAGAGGAAAAACTTTTTACTCTCAAAAGAAAGGACTAACATTTCAATGCTATATGCGGCATCAAATTTATTTGATGCCGCTATTTTATTTGACAAATACTATTTTTTGTATTAATGTATTGAAAGAAAATAAAACAAGACTAAAACACTAATCATGTTCGTCTAACAAAGGAGTTCTTATGAAAAAAGATAATGCAAATTATTCTTTTCTTTTAGTTGAGGACTATCCGGGCATAATTGCTGGAGTTACCGAAATTATCATGGCCATGTACAATCCTAAAAAAGTGGATTTGATGGTGGCTAAAACCGTTGATGATGCCAAGAGAATTATTCTCCAAAAATCTTCTAACCTGAACGCCATTATGGTTGATGGTAGTTTAGGTCACAGTCAGGTGGAAACATTACCCATCATTGCTCTAATTATGGAGCAGCGCAAAAAGGGAGTGTTTAATGGAAAGATTATTGCTATTTCAGGTAGCAATGAAACTAATGAGGTGCTAATGACTGCCGGCTGTGACGAAATGGTCATCAAATCTAGGATTGGTGATTATATCTGTTCCGGCAAGCTAGTCTCAGTAACAAAATGAGTTAGTAATTAACTCACAAAGCGGACCCAAACTACCTGGTCCGCTTTTTTCATTCTTTATGATAAAATATTACTATGTTTAAATCCGAACCAAGCAGGAATAAATTGACCAAAAGAAAAGTGGCATTTTTTGATGTTGACGGTACTATCTTTCGTTCTTCCCTTCTCATCGAGATTGTCGAGGAACTTATTAAAAGAAATGTTTTTTCTAAGGAAAGTGCTGCTGAATTTTTAAAAACAAAGGAAGACTGGATTAATCGCCGTGGTCAGTATGAAGATTATATTATGGCGGTTGTTCATTCCTTTGAGAAACATATCAAGGGAGTGCCTTATAAAACTTTCATGGATATTGCTGAGGAAATGGTGGAAAAAAATTACAAGAAAACTTATATATATACCAAAGATTTAGTTAAAAAATTGAAAGACAAGGATTATTTTATTATTGCTATTTCCCAATCACCAAAAGGTATTCTGGACAAATTCTGTAAACATTTTGGTTTTGACAAAGTTTACGGTCGCATTTATGAGCTAGGCCCAGAGGATCAATTAACCGGGAAGACTATGGATGAGCATATTATTTCGAATAAAGGCAATATCGTTCGCCGGGCGGTAGAGAAAGAAAACCTGACTCTAAAAGGTTCAGTGGCTGTTGGTGATACAGAAGGAGATATACCGATGCTAGAACTAGTTGATAAACCAATTTGTTTTAATCCTAATCAAAAACTTTTTCGCTATGCCAAAATCAACAAATGGAAGGTAGTGGTAGAGAGAAAAGATGTGGTCTACGAATTGTAATTGACATACTCAAAAAGTCTGTTAGGATAAAAATAGAACGAACAATAACAATTCACCCGAGAAAATTTTAGCTAGTACATTATACTGGGAAGTATAATGCGGAAAATCAAAACTTTGATTTTCTACTAGCTAAAACCTTAACGGGTAAAAACGGAGATTTTCTATGCTCACTGATTTTAGTGGAAAGGTGTGGGTTTCGCTTTGCGTCCCGACAATTCATGGTCAAGAGGAATTTGCCAAAGCTCTTATCCCGAAAGGTAATCTTGTCAAACAAGACAAGACTATTCTTAAGAAGGAAATTAGCTATGATCTTTCTTTTGAGAAGTTTGGCATCACGGCCAGCTTGTTCGAGGAAGATGATTGCTACAAACGCGAAAAAACTGTTACGGTGGCCAAAGGTAATGCACCCCTGATCCATGACGAATTTATCAATCACCTACTTGAGAACAGGTGGTCGGTGGATAAAAATGTTTTGGAACGCTACCACCTGGGCAGTTCTGATCTTTAAATTTTAACAAAAAACTACTAAACCCTCCTGAAAAGAGGGTTTTTTAATTGTTTTATTTAAAAGATAAGTTGACTTCGAATTCAAAAAAATGTATAATTCTCAACGTTTTACAGTCTATACAATAGAGTGCGAAATCAAAAGGGTTTTATCCCTTTTTCGTTTCTACCTTGGAGACCTAGTGAAAAATAAACATATGGAAATTAGAAACCCGTCAAAATTTATCAGAATAAATTTTCGCCGGGCAAGTATAGCAACTGTTTTTCAAAACTAAGTTAAGTAACAAATTATATGGAAATACGAAATATTGCAATAATCGCTCACGTTGACCATGGTAAAACCACTCTTACTGATGCTTTGATGCAACAGTCTGGAATGGCTGAGCTTGGTTTTACCATGGACACCAACAAACTCGAACAAGAGCGTGGTATTACTATATATGCCAAAAATACTTCTATTTTTTACAAAGATACAAAGATCAATATTGTTGATACACCTGGCCACGCTGACTTCGGCTCAGAAGTTGAGCGCGTACTTCGTTCCATCGATACTGTACTCCTCGTGGTTGATGCTCAGGAGGGTCCAATGCCCCAAACTCGTTTCGTTTTAAAGAAATCTCTTGAACTTGGTCTCAAGCCAATTGTCGTTATCAATAAAATTGATAAACCAGCGGCTAACCCAGAAAAAGCTCACGAAGAAGTTTTAGAATTATTTATGGAACTTGGGGCTAACAACGAACAATTAGATTTCTCAACTATTTATGCTATCGGTCGCGAAGGTGTCGCCATGAAAAATCTAACGGATGAAAAGAAAGATTTAAATCCCCTTTTAGATTTAATCCTGGAAAAAGTTCCACCGGCTAGCAGTGACACCACCAAGTCTTTAAGTGCTCAAATTTTTAACCTTGGTTATGATAATTTCATGGGACGTTTAGCTATTGCCCGTATTTATTCTGGAAAAATAAATAATTTGTCTCAAATTTTTATTAAAGATGAAAGCGGAGCTATTCGTCAAAAAAAGATTACTAAACTTTTTACTTTTTACGGTATGACCAAAAAGGAAGTTGATGAAGCTGTTGCTGGAGACATCGTAATGATCGCCGGTATCAATGATGCTTATATTGGAGAAACGATAACTGATAATGCCGATGAACCAGCTTTACCATCTATTAACATTGACGAACCAACTATTTCTTTAAATTTTCTTATCAATGATTCCCCTTTTGCCGGTCGCGAAGGTAAATTTGTTACCAGTCGTCAAATCAGAGAACGTCTAGAAAAGGAACTAGAAATTAACGTCGGTTTACGAGTTGATTTTGATGATGTTGATGGTTTTAAAGTCTTTGGACGTGGTGAACTACATATCGCTATTTTAATTGAGAATATGCGTCGTGAAGGTTTTGAACTACAGATTTCTCAACCGCACGTTATTATTAAAAATGTTGATGGTGTTGATCACGAACCTTTTGAAGAACTCACTATTGATGTTCCGGAAGTTTATTCTGGTGCTGTGATTGAACAAATAAATAAACGTCGTGGCATTATGACTAATATGAAAATCCATGACAGACAAGCTCGTGTTGTTTTTGAAATTCCTACCAGAGGTCTCCTGGGTTACCGCGGTCAATTTATTATTGATACCAAAGGTGAAGGTATTATTTGTTCTCGAGTGATTGGTTTCAAACCTTACGTTGGTGAAATAAAGAAAAAAGAAACTGGCTCAATGATTTCTATGGCCGACGGCAAGGCTCTCGCCTTTGCTCTCTGGGGACTACAAGACCGTGGAGTTGTTTATATTGAACCAGGTACCGAGGTTTATGAAGGTATGATTGTTGGTAACACCAGTAAAGGCGAAGAAATGGAGGTAAATCCGACTAAAGGAAAAGTTCAAAGTAATGTGCGTCAGACTTGTTCTGATGAAGCAATTTACCTGACTCCACCGTTCAAACTTAGTATTGAACGTGGTATGGAAATTATGGCCAATACTGAATATCTAGAAATTACTCCTGAATGTGTCAGATTGCGTTCAAAGTATTTGACCAAAAATGATCGCGTTCGTTCAGAAAGAAAAGTTCAGGGAAATATATAAAAAAATAACAACAAAAAAATCGCACCGAGTGGTGCGATTTTTTTCTGAACAACTAGTAGCTCATTCTAGAACCGTAGTCATTTCCACCGCGACTGTTGAAGTCACGACGTGGAGGACGTTCGGTCATAGGCTTAGCTTCATTGACAGTCAATTTACGACCATCAAGCTCAGTACCATTCAATGAGTCAATTGCTTTGGTAGCTTCATCATCGTTAGTCATGGTAACAAAACCAAAACCACGTGAGCGACCAGTCATCTTGTCTTTAAGGACAGAAGCTGATTCAACAGCACCAATTTGAGCAAAAGCTGCATTTAAGGCTTCGTCAGTAGTACCATAAGATAGGTTACCAACGTATAATTTCTTTGCCATTTTTGCGAAACATAATCTTCTAAATATCGTAAGAAGCGACCTTCGCACCTTGGCTAAGAAAACCTAACCCCTGCGAGAAACATCTCCGACCCTTAAAGTATGTCACAAACCGTACCAATATGCAACCTATTATATAAACATTGTCAAACTTAGCAAATAATGATAGAATGGGGCTTATGGAAAACGAATCTTATCTCAAGAAAATTATTAATTTTTATTTATCACCTAGCTGGACCTCATTATTTACAACCATCTTTTTATTAATTTATGGTTATTTAGTTGTCTCACATTTTTATTACATTATTATTGCTCTCAAGTTTATCTGGTACACCATCACTATTTCTAAACAATTAGTTGGTCTAAACGAAGTTTTCTGGGGTTTAATTTTTACTTTAAGTCTTGTAGTTCCATTTTCTGTTAGTCTTTATGCCCTAGCTGTTCCCTACGAAATTTCTCTCAAAAAATGGAAGTTCGACAAGAAAGCCATCGCCATTACCTTATTAAGTTTACTGGTCATTCTCTCTGTTGTGGTTATGGATAGAGTTTTAACTTATACTGCCACGAAGCCTGGTGTGATTGACTTCGTCATTCAAAATAGTCTAACTCAAAGATTACCTTTCTAAATTTTAACCATATTAAAACCTCTTTAGAATTTTCTAAAGAGGTTTTTAATTTTGTGTTATAAAATTTCAAGTAGAACCGAAATGGTAAATAGCAGGAGAAAACTCAGAGCTAGGCAGAAATTGATTATCATACCGGTCATGGCACCAAGCATCGCCCCACTAGCGGCCTTCAAGGAGTTTGCGTGATCTTTAGCTTGTAATAATTCAACTATTAATACTCCCAAAAAAATTCCCGGCAAGGCACCAAAGGGCGGAAGGATTATTATTCCGACGAGACCTCCAAAGATTGCACCAAGAATTGCCTTCTTTGAGGCCCCAAAAAGCTTGGCTCCGAGTAAACCACTAAAGAAATCGATAGCAAATGAAATTATAAAGATTGCTGACAATACAGCAAAAATGGTTAAGCTCAAATGTTGCCAACCATCAACAAAACCATAAGTTAGTGCCAGAACCCACAGATAAAACATAGCCGGAAAAATTGGAAAAAAAACTAAGGCCACACCTGGCAACATTAAAAACGAAATCACGGCATATAGAAACCAAATTAAGAAAATTGTTGTCATTTTATTTTATTAGATTATTATCCGTCTGACAGGATTTTGCCGAAACGTCTAATTTGTTATTAATGTGATTAATAATTAAAAAACCAAAAATAAAGACTAGTAACCAAAACATAGCATCGTCAAATTCTTTTATACTATGAGCAATATAATTCATCTGGTCACTGAAGAAATAGCCGACAGAAAGTATGAGTGTGGTATACACTACTATAGCTAAGGTGTTAAAAATAAAGAAATCCTTCTTAGGAGTTTTGATGGTAGCCGCTAAAATTGGTCCCACAAAACGCATAAAGGGAATGAAACGCGATAAAAAAATTGTTTTATCAATGTGCTTCTCCATATAATCCCGGTGCTTCATTATTTTCATTGCCAGAACTCGATTACGAAATTTATTTATTAGGTGATTGTCGGTACGACAGAGTCTAAAAATCAAATTATCGCTGATAAAAATAGCTAGAATAATTATAAACCAGGAGATTGGTAAATTCATAAAACCTCTACTAACAAACCACCCGGCGGCAATGATTATTATTTCCTCAGGCACTGGAACAACAATACCGCTAAAGAAAGCCAACACAAAAAGGGCTAAGTATGAAAAACTATCCAAATATCCGAAAATTAACTGTAAATATTCCATATATTTGTCCGTTCAACAGAAAAACCGCTTATAACGGTTTAAATTATTATAGCATATTACGATTCCAAACTAAATCCTTTTGTTTTTAACGAAAAAAGGTTAGACTTAGGCCATGTTACATTTTAAGAAACGTGAAGCAATACCTAACAATAATACTTTTCCGATGCGAATCAACAAGTATATTGCCCATCAAGGTTGGACTACTCGTCGCCAAGCTGATGAATATATTTTACGTAAAAAAGTTTTGATAAACGGTAAAGTGGCTGAACTTGGAGACAAAGTAATGCGTGATGATAAGGTGGAATTACTTGATCAGAATAAAATGGTTCAACATGACTATTTTGCCTATTACAAACCCGAGGGTGAAACCGTCAACGATGACGACACTGTTTTGATGGATTTTCTCAAGAAAACTAAAACGTTTGTAGCCAACTCACTAGAAAGAGATATTTCTGGACTAATTATAGTTACCAATGATGGCCGTCTGACCACTCAACTCTTACACTACAACTATGAACGAGAATATTTGATTAAAACTAGAGAACCCTTTAAACCTCTAATGATCAAAAAGTTCAAGGAGGGTATTTTTCTTGACGACGAAAAAACCATACCAGCAAAAGTTAAGGAGATAGACGAAAAAACACTATCCTTGACCTTATACGAGGAAAAAAGCCATCAGATAAAAAAGATGTTGAGTTCCTATAAAAGTGAGGCTGACCAAATCAAACGAGAACGACTGGCAAATATAACCTTGCGGGGATTGCAACCTGGTGATTTCAAACCTATAAAAAATGAGGAAAAGGATATTTTTCTTAATCTTATCGGTCTAAAAGCTCCAGTAAAAAAGGCTGATAAATAATGCGATAGATATTATTTGTATTGATATTCCTTTAATTGGTTGTTTTGACCATTTAATATCACTATGGAAAAAATTGTGAATCTTTTGAAATAACAGAAAAGGTTCTTTTTTAATTTTTGCATAAGCAAATTGTAAAATATCAGGCAAAACACCTCCAATAATACCAACAATGATAGTTAGCCAATCAACATTAAAATAAAACTTAAATAACAATATTGAAACGACGATACCCAAACCAAAATCAACACCGAGTTTTAAAATATCCATCCAAAGATTTTTGTCGGTCCACAATATTTTTTCCTCAAAGTCAGGATCGAGAGATTTGGTTATCAATTTATATTCCCAATGTGGCACCACGTCAGATAAATAATGGCTACCGAGTGCTAGCCCAAAGCCTAAAACAGGATTGCCCGCTACTAGCCCCGCAGCCGCCGTTCCAATAATCGTGTGAGTAAACAACATCATATTGCGAGTAATCTTAACACTTAGTATAAATAAAAAAAAGCCGCGATTTCCAATCGCGGCTTATGATTTCATTTATTTGACCAGGACTTGTCTCGGCCATTGATTCCACTTAAGTTCACTGACAGGGATGAACTTAATGGAAATTTTGATTTTGGCATAAGTATGTACTTTGATTCCTTTAAAATCCTTAAGTGAACATACTTCCGGCTTTATGTTTGGTCCATTAAAGGCAATATTGTTGACCGCAAAAACGGCAACTTCAGACACATCATCAGAGCCACTCCTGATATTTGTCTCCGGACAAACAACATCCTTTAATCTATTCCAGGTCATTCTGTCGTGACAAAGAATGTAATAACAGAAAAGTATCAGGGTCTCCAGTAAGCTCATTACTTTCGGATTTCCTTTTTCTAATATAGCTTTGACACCATAATCAGTAAAGGAATTGTTTCGTGCTGCTTCATCCAAATACCGAACGTAGTATGATCCACCAAAACGTCGACCGTGATACTCTTCAGCATATTCCAAAATTCTTTCATCAATTTCGAAATCTGCATCCAGGACTTTTTCGGCTATTACTTTCGTTAATTCCAAGGCAAACTTTAAATCAATCTGACCCGGAACCGCAAGAAAATGACGTCGCCAAGGTTTTTTTAATTCCTTTTTTGAGTTGTATGGTTTAGGAATATATGGAATTTTTGCTCCAACAAAATCTGTTTTAATATCGCAGATTTTATAGAGTTCATCCCAGGTATTCAAACCGAAACCCGGTTCAGGAAAATCTAAAGTAGCCTTATGTCGTTCCGAAAGTTCACGTCGTTTCTTACTAGCTTGCTCTTTAATTTTTTTTGCTTTACTAACCAGCTTCTCAGCTAGTTCCTTTGCTTTATCAAATATTGCAGCCATGAAAACCTCCCTTTTTCAGCAAATACGTATAAAGTTACGTATTTACCCTTATTGTTATTTGTTAATTTACTTTTCTCACACTATACTACCATATTTATGGTAAAAAATCAAGGGTAAACTCCCCGTTCAATATACATAAATTGATTAAGTAAATCTACTTCAAAATAGCTTGAACCCAATCTAAAACTATATCAATTCTATCTTGTTGTCGACAATTTACCACAATTTGTTTCAAATCATCTGGCAAAATGTTTTTAGCGGTATCTAGATTAATCTTATGCATTATCGAATTTACATCCAGATTATGTTCTATTCCTAGAGCATGACCAAGTTCATGTTTAATAATATTAAGTAATTTTTCCTTACTATCAAATTGATAAATATTTATTTCTTTAGTAAAACCACGTGAAGAATATAAACCCTGTTCAAACTCTTTTCCGACCAGACCAGAATTATTATAATTTTCGATATCCTTATTCACCGCTACCGCCTCTTTTTGAATTTTTTCACCGAGAAGATTTAATTCATCAACCAGTGAGTTCAAAACCCTTAGTTTACTACTCACAATCTTAGACATATCAGATATTTCACTCTTCAAATTCTCGTATTTTTTAAATTCTGCTTCAGGCGCCCCACCTCTAGCATTCCAATATTCCACTCCGGTAGTATATTCATTTAATTTCTTCTCGTAGTTGGCAACTAAATTATTGTACTCAACCATCAATGAATCATAGACATCTTTTTTTGTTGAATACTGATTTTTTAGCGCATCATAAACGACTTTATTTTCTGAAATATTTGTATCGAGGACCTGAAGAGTGTGAGTGGCCTCCTGACGCAAGTCATAAACCATATTAATGGTTATAGCATTAGATTCAGTTGAAGAAGCAAAGAGTATGTATTTTGAAAAACCATCATTCCAATATTCTGAGGCCTCGGTAACTAAAGACTCCAATTCTTCCCTTTCCAAATTAAATCTTTCATCTATCTTATCGATTCTGTACATAATCGGAGCTACACAACTTACCGGAGAAAAACGATTTTGTACCTTTTGCCACCAAACTGTTTCTGTTGTCACACTGTAAACAACAAATACAATTACGAAGGTCAGCATAAAATAATAAGCTCCCTTTTCAAACTTTTTTAGTAAATCTGCTCTTCTGTGTATTTTGTGACTATCTTCCATATTTATTTAAATTTTAACTGATCTAATCATTTTCTCAAATATAAACCAAAAATTCTAGTGGAGTTAAGCAGTGGTAAGAAGTCGGTCAAGAAATTATACATAGAAGCGCCTGTCGGTCCAAAAACGGATATGAGTACCAGCCATAGACCAACAACATTTGTAAAACCCCAGATAAGAAAATCTTGATTAGCAATCCGCAGAGAATACTTGGCAATATCCATAAGTTCAGGCACTTTTGATAGATCGTCTTTCATTAAAACAATATCGGCCGATTCTATGGCGGTGTCCATTCCAATCGCTCCCATAGCAATGCCAACATCGGCCAAAGCTAGAGACGCCGCATCATTAACCCCATCGCCAATCATCACCACTTTTTGTCCCAATTTGATTTTTGCTCTTATGAATTCCAATTTTTGTTCTGGCAATAAATTAGCGTGGTATCCTGTCAGACCTAAAGTAGCAGTTATTCTTTTAGCTATTCTTTCATTGTCCCCAGTTAGCATTACTAATTCTTTTATGCCCGCCTCCTTCATTTTGGCGATAGCCTCAGCAATATTATCTTTAATCTTATCAGCAATAACAAAATATCCTTCAACTACTCCATTAATACCAACCACCGTTACATTAAAACCCTGTTCCTCTTCCTTAATAATTTTTTCTCTTATACTTTCCTTAATAGAAAAATTGTTATTCTCGGCAAAACTCAGACGGCCAAGTAGAATTTTAATATTGTCCATGTCTCCAATTAAGCCCCTGCCTGGTATCTCCTGTATTTTATTGGGAATCTGTGAATAAATGCCAAATTTAGTTTTAACAAAAATAAAGACTGCCTTTGATACTGGATGGTCTGACAACGCAGTCAGTGTTCCAGCATAACGCATAAAATCATCACATTTAACTCCGTCACTACATTCAAATCTTTCAATATTCAATTTCCCTTCAGTTAGGGTTCCAGTTTTATCAAAATAAATAGTGTTAACTTTATGAAGCACCTCCAAGTAACTGGCTCCTTTAATAATTATTCCGCGTTTAGCAGCATAGCTTATGGCGGTCAAAAAGGTTAAAGGTACGGCCACCGCCACATCATCGGCACAAACTACCAGCATGATAGCTAGAACAAATAAAAGGTTACCAGTGAAAACGTAAGCCAAAACCGCCCCAATGAAAACTGTAACTAAATACCAATTGGCGAACTTTTCCGCGGTGGTGTGAATATCCGGCTTTTCCAGTTGAGCGGCTTCTACCATTTTAATTATTTTTTCTAGAGTAGTCTCACCTCCAACTTTTTCTGCGCGAATTTCGAGCTGACCTGTTTTAATAAGTGTTGAAGCAAAAACTCGACTGTCCTTCTTTTTCAAAACTGGCATAGATTCACCTGTCAGTGATGACTCATCAACGTCAGCTTCACCTGAAATCACCACTCCATCAATCGGTAGCCGTTCACCTAAATCAACGATGACAATATCACCAATTAAAACTTCTTTTGGTAGTAGTTCAATAATGTCTGACCCGCGCTTAACTTTAATTTGTATTGGTCTCAGTTTCAGTAAACTATCAATATTTCTTCTAGCCTTACCTTCATTGTAAGACATAAATATACGGGCGGAGGTGAGCATCAAGTTAATAAAAATAGCTGAGGTCCATTCATTAGCTAAAAGAGAAAAAATCAAGGCCACACTAGCCAATAAATCAACAGATAAACGTCGATTAATTAAAGCCTTATAAGCGCTGTAAACGACTGGGATAGTACCAATAATAGCCACGAACAGAACAAAATAATTATAGAAATATTCATAATTTAAATTATTTTTATCTAAGAAAAAAATATTTAAAATTAAAGTAGCCAAAAGTAGCGGGACCAGAATAACGTCAAACAGATTTACATAGCGAAAAACAGTCTTCATAGTAAATATTATAGCGTATTTTACTCATTTCTGTCATTCCCGTATATATCAATTTTTTATTCCCCACTCTTTGTCATCCCCGTGAAGACGGGGATCCAGTCTTTTTGTATTAAGACTACATATTGATTCCTGGATTCCCGATCGAGTCGGGAATGACAAAAAAATTATTTAACAAATAACCTCACCAAACGTATTTCTTCGAAAGTTACGCCTGACCCTAACTTGTTTTTTATAGGAGATAAGCGATAATCCCGATTCTCACTAAACATATCTTTGAAAGCAGAATAAATTTTTTTAAACTTTACAGACGAAATTTCCTTCTTAAGATGGCTCATACTGGCATGACCTTCGACATCGGCAATTTTCTCAAGATTATCAAGTATTGATTCTACTTTAACCCCGCGAATCTTGGCCATTTCTTTTAGACTTTTCTTTTCGCGCAGCAGTTCTTTGATCTCTTCCGCCGCCGTCTTTTTCTTCACTTTATCTTTCTTGCTAGATTTTATTTTAGTTAAAAATTCCGCTTGTTCCCTGTTTTTAATTTCAACAGCCAGTTGATTTTGCTCAGCAGTTTGTTCCATGGAGATTCTCCTCATCTCCCCGTCATATTTCAAAATCTCCTCACTAACTTCCAGGGCGTTCTTATTGAGTCCCAGGAGCTTCAAACCGGCTAAAGTACGCACACGAGACAAGGCCACGTAACCCATACCCTTTTCAAAGGATTTAGACAAATCTACCTCTACCGAGTCCAAACTCATCCCTTGGCTCTTGTGGACTGTTATAGCCCACGCCAGGCGGAGTGGATACTGTTTGATTTCAGCTTTTAGCTTGCCATTTTCCTCAATCATCCAGGTAGCCGGTTCCACCTTAATTATCTGACCAGTAGTAGTTCTAACGATTGGTCCAAAGTGGTCACAACTTTCGACTACACCTAGAGTTCCATTTACAAAACCCTGTTCATTATTATTTTTGACAAACATCACTTTGGCCCCAACTTTAAGATGCAGTTCTCTCGGAGCCAAACAACTTTTTTCTAAAAGTTCTACCAATCTTTCCGCTCCCTTGTCAGACATTTTATAAGTATAAGTATCCCCGGTAATTTTTTTTAGTTCGGCAGCATTTATAGTATCGACATTTTCATTATGAGTGTGAAGCCTAGTCGGTTCAATATCGCACTTAGATTTTTTGCCATAGCAATTGCGTAGCAAATTTAATGTTTCTTCATTTACTCGGGCTTCGCGAATAGCATTCAAAACTCCAATAAAATCTTTATCAGTTTGACGATGTTGTTCTTCTAGATAACAAATTCGCAAATCTAGACTTTTCCAAGCCTCAGAATTATAGGCAAACTGGGCCTTCGGCTCACCTGCCCGGACCACTGGTGGTAATTGAAAGAAATCTCCACACAAAACTACTTGGATTCCGCCAAAAGGTTTTTCATTACGTTTAAAATGTCGCAAAACTCTATCCACCAAATCCAAGCGATAGTGGTGAAGCATCGAAACTTCATCAATAATCAAAACTTTTACCTTTTCAAACCGACGCCAAAGATATTGTCGTTCTTCTAGCTTATCTAAATCATATTCAGTTAGTTCATTTCGAATGCCTAGTCCAGACCAGGCATGGATAGTCACTCCACCCATGTGCGTGGCAGCAAGACCGGTTGAAGCAGTAATCCCCACCTCAACATTATTATCACGCAAAAATTTAATATACTTATTTAACAAATAAGTTTTACCAGATCCAGCCGGTCCAGTCACGTAAGCATTGTGCCCGCTTTTCAATATTTCTAGCGCTTCAGATTGAGTCATGCGAGTAATTCTAACATATTTTGTCATTCCCGCGCAGGCGGGAATCCAGGATTATTCGCATATAAATATAATCTCTAGATCCCCGCAATGACCTAATCTTCTTGAGCATAGCGATTAGAAAATGGAAATGCCCTTGTGGTGCGCGAGGATGACAGAAAAAGAAAAAACAGGGGCAAGTAATACTCGCCCCTGTTGTGTTTATACATACTAAAATTTTTCTGGATCAAAGCCAGCTTCATAGACCAAGTTCAGAGCTTCCTCATAATTATTTGTTACTCTCTTGAGTTCAGTCTCACAATCAAATATTTTGATCGTCAGACTAATCATTTTAAATCTATCTGAGGGTATTTCCGGATGTTTCTTTATGGCCAATTCCTCATACTCTCTTCTCCTCCGCCTCAAAATCTTTTCTATTTCACATCTTTCGCAACTGATACAGATTAGCCTTTCTGCTATTAGTTTCTTGATGACCAGGTCATCTTCCTCTGATTTTTTGGTCAGTAGTCGACCAAAGTATCTGATTTGATTGATCTTAAATTTACGATTTTTTGCAAAATTGTAAATCAAGAAGCAAATCGAAGCAAATACAAGAATCAAAAGAAAAGCGAAGAATCGCATTGTATTTGCATCTATTCCTAAATGTAAACACAATTTTTCATCTAAATAGTAAAGATGCTCAGTCATTTGAACCTCCCTGACTTTTTAGTCTTTTTTGTTGTTTAAATTACTAGTTTTGCTCTTTTTGAATACTACTCCTTTCTAGAGGTTTTACAACCCTCTTGTCATTCCCGCGCAGGCGGGAATCCAGGAATCATAATAGATTTCAAAACAAATATAATTTTATGATATAATTTTGTAATGGAAAATGATTTAAATAAATCTCACGGAATATTATTAACAATTACTGTTTTTTTATTATTTATTTTTGGTTCCGCCGCATCTTTCGCTGATATAGCATATGCCAGTTACACTGACAACCTATCATCATATATTTTAACAATTAGTATTTACATTATTTGTTTGGTAATAATATTTAAGAGTTTCTCTACACAAAAAATGTTTATAAAGTATCTATATATTATTTTTTGTATATTAATTTGTTTGTTATTTGTATTATTTTCCTATGAAATGATTCAACTATCTATTTAAAATAGTTATAAATGACTATTCGATGCGTAAATTGTCTATGATACAACAAAAAAACACCCATCTTGGTAGGTGTTTTTCTTTTCCGTATAGGCTTAGCCTATACAGAGTTAAATTATCTGTGATCGACAAAAGTTAGAGCCATGCCTTTCTTACCAGCGCGACCAGTACGACCAATTCGGTGTACATAATCTTCATAGGTGGCAGGTAAATCATAGTTGATAACGTGACTAACATTCGGAATATCTAGACCTCGAGCGGCAACGTCAGTTGCAACAAGAACTTGGGCTAGATTGTCTTTAAACAATCCAAGAGCACGTTGTCGTCCATTATGATTTTTGTCACCGTGAATTGACTGGGATTTGAAACCACGTTTTTCTAATTCATTAGATAGTTTTTCTACACCATGTTTAGTTCGTCCGAAAATCAAAACTTTAGAAAAAGCCTTGTCGACTAGTAAATCATGTAGAACATCAATCTTATTTGTCCCAGCTAAAACTTTTACAATATCCTGTTCAACTGACTGTGCGGTGTTACCCGTCTTTACAGAAACTGTGACTGGATTTCGTAGAAAATCTTTAATTAGAACTTCGATTTGTTTGTCCATGGTAGCAGAGAAGAATAAAGTATGGCGATTGGTTGGCATCTTCTCCATAATAAATTTCATATCATGAATAAAACCCATGTCGAGCATACGATCAGCTTCATCTAAAACAATGGTGCTAAACTGTGGAGTTTTAATCATTCCACGTTGCATCAAATCTTTCAGACGTCCTGGAGTACCAATAACAAAGCTATTGTGATATCGGAGTTCCGACATTTGGCGACCGATAGGTGCACCACCAACACAACAAACTGAATATATTTCCATTGAACCGCGGAAGCTTCTAAACTCTTGATCAATCTGAATCGCCAACTCTCTGGTTGGAACAATAATCATGATTTTTTCACGAGGATTTAGAATAACCTTTTGCATCAAAGGAATAAGAAAAGCGGCTGTCTTACCAGTTCCCGTATTAGCAATACCAACCACATCAGCTCCGCCTAAAATATGCGGAATAATTTTATCCTGAATAGGAGTCGGTGTTACATAACCGTGAGCGATAATATTGGCTTTTAATTTTTCATCAATAGCAAAGTCGGCAAACTTGTTAACTGGGACAAACACTTCTGTTTGTTCAGTAACAACAGCTTTATTAATAAAACGAGAGTAGTGCATTTTTTCACCTTCAAAACGAGGGCGAGAATTTCCACGAAAACGGTTTTGACCGCCACCACTAAAACCTGGGCGACGAGAACCACCTCCACTAAAACCACCAGAGCGACGAGGTCCACTTCGATATCCACCACTGTGTCCGCCTGAGCTATAAGCACTAGCGGGACGCTGAAAAGACGGTTTGTTTTGTTCAGCTTGTTTTGGTTTTACTGCACCTGGAAACTTTCCGTGTGTAGTCTTAGGATGAACGTAGCTTGAGTGCTTGGCA
Organism: Minisyncoccia bacterium; assembly: GCA_049287185.1. Lineage (GTDB taxonomy): Bacteria > Patescibacteriota > Minisyncoccia > Phycocordibacterales > GWA1-40-21 > JBAWVR01. The sequence continues at coordinate 70,735 of JBAQFI010000012.1, read as the reverse complement.
CCAGCTGGTTTTCCTGAAAAACTTCCGCGAGAAGAACCGCTTCCAGAGAAGTTGTTATGTTTTTGATACATATATTTTATTTTTGACCAACAGTTGTGTCGTGGTCGATTAAGTAAAAAGCCGCACGGAGGATATTGCGACTTTTAACGCTGCTCAGTGAGATAATTTACTTCACTAATATAGCATAAGTGATTATAGTTTGTCAAGCTCCCAATAGAAAAACCGCCTCAATAAGATTTGGTTTCTCTTATTGAGGCGGTTATTGTTTAACGTACAAATTCATTTTTTGGCAAATGCACTGTAACCTCTTGGGAGTTCAACTCTTGAAGGATCAATTCCTTTTTCCTTCAAGAAATCGATAACATCCTGCAAAGTCAGTGGTCCTCCGGTGTACTTACTGTTTTCTCCAAAAAGGATTTTATCCTTGAGATAACCAGTTTTGTTTTTCGCGTAAAAAAAGAATTTGTCTTTTTTTGTGGCTTTTGGCATTGAATGCCTCCTTTTTAATATTTATTGTTTAATTACTATCTAAGTTAATGATAGCATACTATGCTAATTTTGTCAAGCTTTATATCTAGTTTACTCTGTGAAGGGGAACCCTCCACAAACCCTTATTTTAAGGCATTTGTGGAGGGTTCCCCTTCACATCAGTTCTTATTTTTATTAAACATGTCTACTGCTTGTTCCATAAGCCTATCCCCGATTTCACCCCAATCAAAATATTTCTTATAATCCTTGGGATCAATAAGTTCAATCTTATTAATATCTCCATCTGGATCAGTAACAAAGTCCCCATATGGTTCAACAAGACAAAATGATCTAGTTTGTCTAACTATTCTATTTGGTTCTGTAATATCAATGTGTCCAATAAGTTGATGACTTATAACCCTCATATTTGACTCTTCTTTTATTTCCCGAATTAAGGCTTCTTCATAACTTTCACCAGACTCTATTCCACCGCCTGGTGGGGTCCAGTAACCTTTTTTATCCGAATATACCACCACCAATTTTCCACCACAAAAACAAAAACCATGAACACCCTTCAAAATTTTTCCCTCTAAATTTTCCATTGGATTTTCATTCTCATAATATACGTAATCAAAGACTTGTCCCGAATGATTAGTTAATTTTGATTTTATTTGCATAATTGGTATCTATATTAACATGTTGCAATAGAAAAACCACCAACTATCCAAGTTGGTGGTTATAAAATTGTGGGTTATGTTTCGAACATTTCCTGGATAATATTTGAAGAAAAAAATTCTTCTTCATTGTATTCTCTACATGAGCCTTTTCTCGTTTTAGTATTATAGTGGAGAATATAATACCAAGTTTTGGAATTTTTCATTCTAATCCCGGGTCCAGCCCAATTACCATCAAATCCAAGGAGAATAAAATCATCTTCCTCGTCTTTGGAACCAATTATTCTATTGATACCAAAAAGTTTGATTTGAAATATAAATTGATCAAAACCAAAACATGATGTCATATCGGCTGGTCTTTTTTCCGACATTGTGAACAGTGAATCTAATCCGTTTGACTTTAGAACATTTGTTTCAAACGCCAAATGTCTAAAACATGGACCGTTTTTAATCTTCATTTCTCTGGACATAACGCCCTCCTTTTTTAAAGAACTGTGCTTTTAGGTGCAAGCACTTGGCACTTAATCACCTGTACTACCAGTACAAATGACTATCAGACCATAACGGTATGATGTTCTTAAACTATATCTAATTGTGAACTGTGTCAAACAAAAAAGCCGCGCAAGGTATTCCCTTGCGCGGCTTCTTATTTCTCTAACTTTTGAGCTTTGAATTTTGTACCACAAGGGTATTTCCATTTTCTAATCGCTTCGCTCAAGAAAATTAGGTCAGATTTGAGTTATCTCTATTTCTTCGCAGCTTTCTTAGCTTTCTTTGGTTTCTCTTCAGTAACTTTTACTGGAGCTTCTACCTTAGCTTTAACTGGTGTAGCTGGCAATTCTTTCTTGGCCAAGGCTTCAACAATACTTGCTAATTTTTCAATTTTGGAAGTAAGAACATCCAATTGTTTCTTGATATCAGCGTTAGCATTTACTGGTGCGCCATGTGGTGCACTTTCAAATCTACGAGGTTGATCAAAACTTGGACGTGGACGATCATTGAAATCACGTCTTGGAGCGTAAGAACCACCACGATCTTCTCTAGCTGGTTCACGACGACCAAAACAATCTTTACAATAAACTGGCTTACCACTTGTTGGACGGAAAGGTACTTCACAGATTTTTTTACATTCTGAGCAAGTAGTAGAGTGCATCATATTTTCTCTATCGCCTCCTCTGTCTCCACCACGGAAATCTGGGCGTCCTCCACCAAAACTTCTACCACCTCCGAATCGGGGTTTTCCTCCGAAACCTCCTCTGTCACCACCGCCTCTAAAATTTCCCATATTTATATTTTTTACGCTTAAAGCGAATTAGACTCTACTACTATTACTTACTAATATTCTAATCATAACACTAATATTACTAAAACACAAGTTTTGCAATATGAAAAGTACTAAGTCGCCACAAAAGGAATATTATTAATGAAGATTTCTCCTGTTCCTATTTTAGGAAGGAGATGTTTTTTTAAATCACAAATTAATTCTTTAACAAGGACCAGATTGGTCAAGGAGGGGTTATGATCACTCAGATGGTAAAAAAGTTACAGGCTGGTAGAGAGAATTGGGATTTTATTGCCTTTTCTCTTACTTGTCCCTTAAACCGCAATGGTACGAGGGAGGAACATCGCTGTAACGATTTGATGTTGTTTGAACATCCAGAATTTTTGGTGAATCATCTGAAGTCAAATGGTGGTGTCGAGGCCTTCATGAAGAAACATGGTGATTACGTTGAGAAAATTTGCAGTTATTACAAGTCCTGCCCTCAGGCCAATAACTGTATGATTTATCGCGTTGTTCACTACTGGAAGGACTGTCCACTTCCGCGTTTGAAATGCATGGGCAGATGTCCACCTGCTGAAACTATTGAGGTTTTGAAGAGACAAACGATTCAATCACGCACGAAACAGAGTTCGCTCTTTGGTTTGTGCAGTGAAAAGTTCAACTTGGAAGAAGCTATCATTGCTCTCACCTGTCCAGTCAACAGAGACTGCACGCGTCGTGAACGTCTCTGTGATGACTTCGCCCTTTTTGAAAATCCCGACTGGCTACTGGATCACTTCAGCAAAAATGGAGGAACTGAAGAATTCAAAAAACGCCGGGAGGAATTTCTTGATCCAATCTGCGATACTTACGATGAATGCGGTCTGAGAAAATTTTGTAAAGTTACTCATGTGGAACATCACTGGCGGGCCTGTACCATTCGAAGCATGCCCTGCAAAGGAAATTGTACTTATGGTTGCACTCAGTAAAAAAAAGACGAAAGGAGAATATTTGTGAAAAGCGCGGAACAAAATCCGCGCTTTTTTAATTTAAAAAACCGCTCACTTGTTTTATTTTAACTATCTTAGCTATGTGTTTAGATTTTTTAACAATAAGTTCTTCTCCCGTCTTAACCTCTATAAACTCATCCTGATTATCTGCATAAACAAAAGCTGGCCCACGCATTATTTTAATTTTAACTTCAGAATTTTCACTTAAAACCATATGATCAGACTGTTCAGTGCTATTATTAAAAGCCACGCCTATTCCAACTTCGAAGAAACTATCAGTAATCGAGCGATAGTAGCCAGTGGAACCAAAAGGAGTTGATATCACTACCCCATCACCAATTATTTCACCCCCAACCCTAATATTATTAATAAATATTTCGTAGCGTATAGCCTGACGCGGATCTTTATTATGAACAATAATTTCATTCAAACCAATTATTTCTTTATTATCAACTTTAGCCGCCACCTTAAAATAATTTTCTATCATATACTCTCCTTTTATAACCTTTTGTAACACCTCCTCATTTGTCATTTGATGACATTTTTTACAGACACGACTGGAACGAAGAATTATTTTAGGCACTCCAGGAAAATCACATTCACTTTTCATTAAGGTACCATCACCTCCACAACTGGCAACAAATTCTGGATTAAATTTTACCAAATTAAACCCATTGGCTTTAGCCAAGTCTCCCACTTCAGATGCACGCTCACCATAAATCAATAAGTTCATATGTTCATTTAAATAATTATTAACTAAACCACCAAATGTCTGTGCCTAAAATGAGTTAATTCACCATCCTGTAGTTCCAACATAATATCAAACCCCACTCGTTTTACAAAATAGCGGTCGTGACTGACTACAATCAAAGTGCCTTTATAGTCCTTAAGAGCTTTTTCTAATTCGCTTAAAACCTCCAAATCTAAATGGTTTGATGGCTCATCCAAAATCAAACAATTAGCTTTTCTCGTCATAATAATCGCCAAAGTTAAACGTGATCTTTCACCAGAGCTTAGTTGTGAAATTTTCTTATGAACATCATCAACGGTCAAACGAAAACGATTGAGCAACTTGCGTCCTGTTCCCTCCTCGATTTCTGTATGTTTCATAAATTCCTCAAGTAAAGTATTTTCTGGCAAAAAATCTTCAGTCTGTGGTAAATAGCCCAGCTGAATACTTTGACCAGTTTTTATTTCTCCGGCATCAGGCTTTACTTGCCCAAGAATTATTTTTAGGAGTGTGGTTTTGCCGGAGCCATTATTGCCAGTGATTAAAATTCTGTCGCCATAAGTAACTTCCAGGTTTATTGGACCTAAACTGTGATTTTTGAATTTTTTAGTAACATCTTTAACTTCAAATACTTTGTCACCACTTCTTTTATCAATTTCAAAATTTACATGTAGTGGCAGCAGTTCTTTTGGCTTTTCAATATCCTCTGTATCTTCTTCAAATTTCTCTAGGCGGTCTTTTGCTACTCGAAGTCGGCGTCCAGCCTTAGCCTCCTTATCACGAAGATAAGCGGCACAACCCTTTTCTTTTTCATTCTTCGGCAAATCACGAATACCGAAACGAACTTTTTCAATTTTCTTCATCCAGGAAAACTTGTTATCCATGTCTATTTCCATTTTTCCAGCCTGTTGCATCTTGTCATTATATTTACTCCATTCACGCTCAATATCGGCTTCTCGTTGTTCACGATAGGCTGTAAAGTTTCCAGCAAAAACTTTCAGTGAGTGATTGTGCTCATTAATCTCGGCAATTTTCCCAACAGTTTGATCCAGAAATTCACGGTCATGAGAAATAATCAAAAAAGTTTTTGCACTATCTTTCACAAATTTTTCTAAAATTGCCAGAGCTTTCAAATCTAAATTATTGGTTGGTTCGTCTAGCAGATAGAAATCAAAATCGGATAATAAAATTCGTAATAGTCCGATTTTAGTTTTTTCACCACCAGACAAGTTAGACATTTGTCGCTCTAGTAGGTTGGGATTAAGTTCTAATCGTCCGAGCAAAGTAAAAAGTTCCCCTTCAGCTACAGTACCAAGTGAATATATAAAATCCTTAACTGTTGAATCATGATGAACATGAAATTCCTGAGGAATATAAGCAACTTTCAGGCTCTTTGGAATATTTATCACCCCACTGTCTGCTGGCATCAGTTTGGCTAATATTTTGAGTAAGGTCGTCTTGCCAGAGCCATTAGCACCAACTAGTCCAATCTTTTCACCTTCTAGTATGGTCAAATTAACGTTTTTGAGCGCCACAAAATTAACAAAATTTTTGTTTAGGTCTGAAACACTACAAATAAGGTTGTTTCGATTCGTTTGAGCTGACATTTGTCTATTATAGCCTATTTTTAAAACAGAAAACACAAATATAAAAGTCATTCGCCATTTTTGGCGAATGACTTTTGGTAGACAACATTTTTAATCTTCAATTCTCTTCCCCCACTGCCAACGTGGTTTCTCACCTTTCTTATAAGAGATGGTTATTAGAAGAATAGTCAGCACAATAATTGGCAGGGCGAATACCAGGAAATTGCTTCCTGAATCAGGATTTCCAGGTATATATTCTTCCCTTGTTAAAGCGAGCGTCAAAATGAGCGCGATATATACAAGAATAACTAACCAGCCTTCCCAGGTAACCGGGTACCAACCCCAACCATACAATTTTCTTCTAAACCAAATTCTTTTCATAATATTTACCCGGTAAAGTCGACGATTCTGATTGTCGTCCCCGCGGAGGCGGGGATCCAGTCAATTAATCTTCTTTTAGCAGGCTATTTCATTAATTCTTCTGATAATTCTCCAGTTCCGACTTTAGACTTGGAGGAGAAAGGAATAACTTTGTGACCATTAAAGATATCTCTGAGTTTTTTGATCTGATTTTGATAGTGAGAATTTTTAATTTTATCAACTTTGTTTAAAACAATCACAATTTCCTTCCCTCGCAATTCTAAAAGTTTTAACATTCCTAGGTCGTCCTTGGTTGGACCAATCTCAGCATCAACAATTAAAACAACTAGCGGATTATATTGTGACTCAAATAGATACCAATAAACTAGCTTGTTTATATTTTGCCAGATTTCCCCACCAGTTTTAGCAAAACCATAACCAGGTAGGTCAATAAAATATTTTGTTTTGTTAATCAAAAAAACATTCAGTTCCTGAGTTCGGCCGGGCGTATTACTAGTCCGAGCTAAATCCTTGATACCAGTGAGAGAATTGATGAGACTAGACTTACCAGCATTGGAACGGCCAATAAAAGCTACCTGTGGTTTTCCATCGGCTAAAATAGCATCGTCACCTATTATTCCCTTCATAAATGTTGCTGTAGTAATTTTCATATTTCTTTTTTATCATTTTCTCCGTCATTGCGAGGATGTATTTCATCCGTGGCAATCCAGGATTTAATTAAATTTTAGACTTAGGTCTAGATTGCTTCGCTTTCGCTCGCAATGACGAGGAATTTTTGTACGCGGACTGTTCTCGCGCATTTTTATTGATTAACTCCAATTTTTCTAGCCTAGTCATCTGTTTTAGAGCGAACTCTCTTTTCAGTGCCTGACTCAAGGTCTTAAACTTTTCTGAATAAACCAACTTCACTGGTCTTCTCGCTTTAGTATACTTAGCACCAGTTTTTAAACTATTGTGAGCTAAAACTCGGTTTCCCAAATCAGTGGTATAGCCAATGTATAGTGTCTTGTCTGCACACTCTAGCACATAGACATAATACTTTCTAGATTTAGGTTTGATTTTAGCTTTCATCTGTTTTAGTATAACAGAAGAGTAAAAATTTGTTCATTATAGTAAGGAGAATAGAAAATGAAAAAAGTGAGAGGTTTTCATCTCAAGTTTGAGGGGAAAAAAGATATTCGCTCCGAATTCTTACGCAAAGTAAAAGACACAATAATGGGAAGTTTAGATTGTGATAATGCAAATTACGTAGCGATGTTTTTAGTGGAAATAATTAAAAACATTTACGACCATGCTGATGGTTATGGTGAAGCGAAATTAACTGAAAGACAGGATGAACCAAACATTTTCGACTTTGTTGTTTTTGATGAAGGAACCATCCGCTATGATTTTGAGGAGTGTCTGAGGAAATCCGAATTCGCGGGTGATAAACTAAATCATCCAGAAAATTACGGTATCGGTCTGGGCCTAATTATGGATCTTAGTGATATGAAAGGTGTCACTTTAGCCATCGATACAACCAAAGGTTTCCGCTACACAGGGACCATTGATCTAAATATAGTTTAGATCACAAACACACCTCGAGAGTGAGTCTCTCGAGGTGTTTTAATTTTTCCCCTCTGTCATCCTCGCGAATGCGGGGATCCAGTCTTTCTTTTTAAATTATTAATCTGGATTCCCGCCTGCGCGGGAATGACAAACGTAGATGGTTAGACTTATTTCTCCAAATCCAAAATCTGGTCAATTCGAATCTTCGCCACAAAGTCCGGCACGTGACTAACAATAATCATCGCCCCTTCATATTTATTCAATGCTTCAGCAATAATCGGAATATGACGAAAGTTTATGTGGTTAGTTGGTTCATCCAAAATCAGTAATCCTGGTTTCTCTAAAACTAAACGTGCGAAAGCTACTAGTCCCTTCTGTCCTTCCGACAAGTCTCCGATTTTAGTAAACATGGAATCCGCAGTAATAAGAAAGCTCGCCGCGGTCGCTCGCATGGTTTCCTCAATCTTTTTGTCCATTACTTCCATCAAGGAATCATAAACCGTGTCTTCAAAATTTAAAGTGGAAAAATCCTGACGATAATAACCAATTTTTACTCCGGGAGTAATAAAAGTTCCTTCAGCCGTGTTTTTAGCAATTGATTCCAGCAGTGTACTTTTACCAATCCCATTTGGACCACGGAGAAGCAAATGCTCTTTGCGTCGAAGTTTAACTTCGGTTTTGCGTTTGTTCACCTTGTGGTTTACGAAAGTTTTATATTGAGTAATATGCACCAAATCACCGATAATGTTTTCCTGCACGGGAATAATAAACGGTCGGATGGTTCTATCCTCCTTTCTAGTATCTACTTTTTCCTCTTCGAGTTCCTCGGCTTTTTCACGCATTCTTTTGGCTACGAGACGCATTTGTCCACCTTTGTTGGCGAAAAAGTTGGCTTTGTCTTTATTCTCCTGAATTTCTTTAGCTAGTTGAGCATTCTTACGATTCTCTTTTTCTTGACGAACAATAATCTGTTCGCGCACATCAAAATAGTTACCGACGTATTGCTCGATTTTTTTAGTATAAACATCCAAATACAAAACTCCATCAGTAAAACTATTCAAAAAGTCGGCATCGTGAGAAATCACCATTAAAGTTTTTTTGTAATTTATCAAATAGTCTGTGAGGTGCTCAATACCAGCTTTGTCCAAATTATTGGTCGGTTCATCAAGCAAAAGTAAATCTGGGTCTTGAATCAACGCGGAAGCCAAAAGAAGTCGAGCTTGCTGACCACCGGAAAAAGTTCTGACAATTCGATCGTGGACTTTTACGTGACCTTTGAGATTGACTACTTCCAAAACATCATCAATTCGTGGGTCAATGTCATAAACCTTGGCTGGAAAACATTTTTGAAAAAAATCGCGAACAGAAAGATCGAGCTCGTCTCGGGGAATTACTTGGCGAGAGATGGCAATAGACACACCGTTTACAATATTTACAATTCCATCATCTGGCAATAAACGTTTGGTAATTAAGCCGAACATGGTACTTTTACCAGAACCATTTTGTCCCATGATAGTGATTTTGGTACCCCGACGCACAGAAAAATCTACCTCTGTGAGCAGAGGGTAATTTTCACCGTATCCGAATGATACTTTATCAAATCTTAATATTGTTTCGTCTTTAGCCATGGTTTTAATACTACCCGCAAAAGAAAGCTGGGCTAAGCATAAGCTTAGCCCAGCTTTCTTAAAATGATTATTTTTGCTTATTCTTTCCGTACTTCCCCCCACGTTTTACTTTCAAAGCTGCTAAACGAGCTTTTTTGATTGCTAAACGTTTGGTAGTTTTATGTGAACGTGAAGTCTTATTTTTAATATCCTGAGCTGCTCTTTTTGCCATATTATTTACCCGGTAAAGTCGATAATTCTGATTGTCGTGCCCGCGTAGGCGGGGATCCAGTCAGTTAATCTTCTTTTTGTGGGTTGATTAATTATTAATTTGAAAACTGATAATGTAGATTAACATAGAAATTAATAAAATGGAATAGTTCTAGCAAAATACTCCTGTACGCTTACTTATCATCTCTCAAAATTTCTTTAAGAGGATCGTTAATCATGAAATCGATTGAATTTTGTTCTGCTTTATCAACGTTAACAATTCCAATTAAGTGATCGTATTCATGTTGAATTAAACGTGCAGAAAAGCTATCTAAATTTTCTTTCTGTAACTTTCCTTCTTCATTAGTATATTCAATGATAATCGAAATTGGTCGTCTAACATCTACCGAAACAAATCCGCAGCTTAAGCAATTTTCACGGTAATAATTTAACTTAGAAGAATTTCCAATAATTCTTGGGTTAATATATGTATTAAATTTTTCTCCGACATAAGTAACAAAGACTGATTTAGATTCACCAATCTGAGGTGCAGCTAGTCCACGTCCAAATCCAGTTATATCTCTGTATGTTTCTAGTGTCTTCTTTAACTTAGACGCAATTTTTATTCCTTCTTCAAGAATAACATCATCTGTCCTTTGTCTAAGAATTGGATTGCCTATGAAAGTAAGTTCTGGACATTTATCCAGTATTTCTTTAAATGTTTGATTTAATTCCTTTACTCGTTTTGTGTAGTTCATTTAAATTTTATTTTATTTCCTTCCAACCTTCAGCTGTAGAATACTCGGCAATATTAGTGCCACTGAAAGGAATATCATCCTCATAATATGTAACGTAAATTGTAGTTGAAAGTGATTGTTGTTTATTGGGAAAATCTCCTTTTCTAACGTATGTGTATTCATTAAATTTACCGGGTTTTTCTCCTTCTTCTTTTAGTTCAAGTAAATAGATTCCATTTTCGTCAGACAGTTCGCGAGTGACTATCGCATTTTCTGCATGGCGTTTAATGATTTCAATAACTTCTTCCTTTGCGGGTATGTATTCTGGTTGAATAAATTTTTCCATATTTTTATATTAACATTAAAATATAAGGAATAAAAATCACCACACCAACAACAGTGGCAGTGATAGCCGAAATGAGGACGGCACCAGCGGCGACATCTTTGGTGTCGCGAGCAAAAGGATGAAATTCTGGTGAGGTGAGGTTCATATCGATTTCAATCGCTGTGTTAAAGGCCTCAGCCACAAAAACTAAACCACTGACCAAAATTAGCATCAATAATTCATAAACGGTGATATTAAAATAAAAAGCGAGAAAAATGGCGAGAATGAACAGGGCCAGTTCAATCCAGGCATTGTGGGTAGTTTTAAAAAATATTTTAATTCCCCTACCAGCATGGGCAAAACTCTTGGCCCGTTTAAAAATCGAGAAATTCTTTTTAGTTTCAATATTATTTTTCATATTCAACATTTTATCACAATTTAGATTATGTGCTATTTGCACCCCTCTCTACCATCCACCTTCACCTTCCGTCATTGCGAGCGAAGCGAAGCAATCCAGGATTAAGTTTTCCCCTCTGTCATTCCCGTGAAGACGGGAATCCAGGAATCTTAAATAGTCTTAAATCAAAAAGGCTGGATTCCCGCCTGCGCGGGAATGACAATCGTGAGTAAGACAAGTCTTTGCTCACAAAAACAACAAATCTCTATCCAAATCATCAGCCTCAGTGCCTTTAACCTTGCGTTTGAGGGCTTTTTGAGTAGAAGCCAGATACACTACCCTTTTGCCCAATTTCTCTTCTAGCGAGTCAATTTGCTTGTGGATAATCTCAAACCTGTTCGCCTGAGCATTATCTCCAAACAAATCACTTTGGGTCACTGAATCAGAAACTAGAGACAATAAAGTTACACCGGTCGTGCGGTATAGCACATCTTTGGTATAAATCACTTTAAACATTTTGTGCATTTGAGAAATAATAATCTCTGGAGCATTGGTTGGTGATTGCAGATTGGCCGAAGCCGTAAAATATCTAAAATCTTTAGTTTTGAGAAAAATGGAAAACTTTCTTGGCATTAGATTGTAATGTCGCGCTTTGGTACAAGCTTCCTCAATATGTTTTGACAGTTGTGACAAGAGAAAAACTTTATCATTGGTAAAAGGATTGAATGAACGAGTTTTCTGCACGGAAGAATATACTGTTTTAGGTTTCGGATCTATTTCCATTAAATACTCACCTTTCATTTCTCGCCACAGTACTTCATAAGGCTGGGAAAGATTTTGTTTAATCCAATTTAAATCTTTATTCACAAAATCCAAGGCCGAATAAACTTTCTTATCTTTCAGCAAATAAGCAGTCTGCGGACCAATACCCCAAATTTTCTCGATTGGCGTCTTCCCGAGAAAATTTGGGATGGTTTCCTTCTCAATAATTGTCAGACCATTGGGCTTAACAAATTTGGAGGCAACCTTGGCCAGAACTTTGCTTGGTGCTAAACCAATAGAAATTGATAAATCTAATTCCTTATTCACTTCACTTTTAATTCGCTCGGCAATTTGCCTGTACGTCATCTTGAGTGGCTTATCCAAACCAGTGAGATCTGCAAAACATTCATCAATACTATATTCTTCAACATCATCGGCATAGCGACGGACAATATCAAACATAGCACTAGAATATTTAGCGTAAGCTTTATAATCACCTGGCAAAATAATTACCTTAGGATATTCTTTTTTAACTTTGTAGGTTGGCATACCGCGCGTAATACCAAGGGCTTTGGCTTCATAAGACAGAGCGGAAACAATGCCTCGCTCTTCTCCCGTCACCACTGGCAATCCTCGCAATTTAGGATTCTTAGCCACTTCTACTCCAACAAAAAAAGCATCACCATCCATGTGAAAAATTACTTTGGGTTTGCGAGTTTTGGGTGAGGCGGTCATGAGTTAATTATACAGGAAATTGATTGCTGAAGAGTTTATAATTTTGATAGAGACTATATACGTTTTTCCCTTTGTGAAAAAATTAAATTACCATCTTATTTATAAAAAGGTTAACGAAATTTGTTAATTCATATAATAAAAGTGTTACTAAAGATGATATTACTACAGCAATGATTATAAACAATATCTTAATCTTATTATTAAATTTCTTTTTAATCCATATTATAAATCTAAATAAAATGGTATCTTCTAAAAATTTCACGAGTGGTAAACCCACCATAAAAAACATAATGACTGGCATTAATATATTAGATAAATTTCTATAAACTAAGCATGCAATAATTGTCGTTAGAATATATAGAGCAACAAGAATATATTTGAATAACCTAAGTCTAATTTCCGGATTAGGTGGAAAAGTATATATTATTTCAGACCAAATGATTACCACACCAAGTACAAGTAAAAATATAAATGAATAAACAAAAATTAACGGCCATATTGTAAGTGTTTTTACAGAGATTAAGCCAATAATACCCAAAAAACTACCTAGACCTAACATTGCTCCAATTGAGGAAATAAGTATTCCTTTATCCTTTAAATACTGGTGTAGTGATGTTTTAGGTACGTTATTTGTATTTTTCGTTAAATCTTTTGCTATTTTTTCGTCCATTTTTAAATGGTAGCACAAATATATTTTATATTCAAAAGGTTGTTTTTGTGGCATTTTTATAGTAAATTAAAGCGGTTAGTTATATTGCCAGATCGTCTAACGGTAGGACACGAGCCTTTGAAGCTCGGTATCTTGGTTCGATTCCAAGTCTGGCAGCCAACTTGAGCGAGGTTCGAGTACTCAGGTCGCGTTAAATTTCATTGGAATTAATAATTTAATATAACAATCATATGTGGTATCTAGTACTAATAGTCATTTTTATAATTGTGATCAAATGGGCAGAAAAGAATTTTTTTCGTTGGGAGACTATTATTAGGTATCTCTGGAAAAACATTTATCAGCGAGCTGATTTAATAGCTGAAACCTTTAGACCAGAACATGAAAAGGATAAGTTTGGACAGGAATATTCAATAGAAAAATATGGGAAACCCATTCAACTGGCTGGTAATATAATAAACTCTATCCTAGATCTAATTAACTATTTAAACAAAGAAAAAGGCGAAAATGCTGAGGAACAAACTTATGGATATGGCAGGTTTGATTTTAAATCAATTTTAGATACAGCAAAAGCTAACCCTGACGCCTTTAAAAAATTAATAAAGTAACATTAAAATGAAAGCGCTAATAAATTTTTATGCTGGTATTTCTGAAATAACGGTTAATAACTTAATTAATTTTATTACTCAACAAATTGCTACACAAAAACCAGAGAATCCTTTGGATGAAATAATAATTCAAATTTCAAGTTCGGGTGGTTCTTCAGATCATGGATTACTTGCATATAATTATTTAAAACAATTAGGCATAAAGAAGACAGTTATTGGAATGGGTAATGTTGATAGCGCGGCTGTCATGATCTTTTGTGCAGGTGATCAGAGATTAGCGATGACTGGGTGCAGATTTACTTTGCACGAGGCTCTGACAACTATGCAGGGAACATTTAACGGAGTTAAACTTCATGAAATTGGCAATCTGAACGAACGTATTACTGACGATTACTGTAAGGTTATTTCTGGTGTAACTTCTAAAAAATTAAGTGCTGTTAAAAAAACTGTGAGACAGGGGCATGTGATGTCTGCTGAGGAAGCAAAAAAATACGGTTTAATAACTGATATTCCAAATAAACCTTATCTTGAATCAATGCAGAATATAAATATTATGATGATTAATAATCCACCACTTTCTTTACCCACAAGGCCGCCGGCACAAGGGGATCAGTCACAAAGTTAATATACTCAAGTCGAGTCGACTTTAATTTACAAATATGATGGATTCTATAATAAATTTAATAAAATCTCCTGTAATACCACAAGTTGCTGCTTTTTTAACGATTATCGCTATTCCATATGCATTGTTTAAACTTATTTTTTATAAGGCAAAATTCAAAATATTTTTTTCTCCAAAAGAGACGTACTATGAGGTCAAACTTTTAGATCACCCCTCTAGGCCACAATCTTATTGGATACACCTAATGGCTAAGAATAGGGGGTTTGAAATATCAAAAAATACGGAGGCATATCTTACGGAGATTTGGATCAAAAACGAAAAAGGGCTGAACTATTCTAGAATTGATGAATTTAGAGCTCCAGTGAAATTAAAATGGGCGCATGAAGCCCAAATAGCTCCCGTAGACGTTTTACCTAAACATAAAAGAAGGTTAGATGTATGTTATATATGTGAGGGAGAACAGATTTTGCGAATAATGGCACAAGCTTTTCCTAGTGGTAGTATTAAAAATGAATTATTACCAGGGGATTATATTTTTATTATTCACGTTGTGAGTGATAATGGTTTAAGACCAGCACGTTTTTTACTGAATATCTCGTGGGATGGAAAATGGCGGACATTAAAAGGGGGAAACTATGTTAAACCATTTAGGCTTACTGCGGAACCCGTTAAATCTTTTTGTATTTATTAGTGTAGCGCTCAAGTCGCGTCGATTTTTAATCCAAAAATATGCTAGAATAGCCTTACAGGGTAACGAACCCAAGAGTCCCAGCCCGAGTCGGCCAGCCAACAAAATCATCTCTCTGAGACAAACAAAATCTAATGATTAAAATAATAAAAATACCAAAAAAAGAAAAAACCGTTCCAGAAGGTTTTACACTTGAATTAGAAAATATGACAGTCATAACTGGAGAAAATAACGCAGGTAAAACTAACTTTATCAATGCTGTTCGAGGTAAAAATTCTGAGTTTACTGATGATAAGGGGCTAAAAGTAACAACACCAAAGATAGTTTATATTGCTGCGGAAAATATAAGACCATCGGATAATGAATTAAAATTTTCAGCCACATCGACTAATCTGGTAACGAATTTAGCAGAACTTTTTTCTAATCTAGGGTTTGAATTTGTGTTAAAAGATAAAGAAGGCTTTTTAAATATTATTAATGATATTAAAAGTAAGGCAAACAAAAACTTAAATGAGTTTTCGGGAAATAAAAAACACGAAGTTTTAATTGATTCGAATCAGGAAAATCTAGATTCAAAGACGATAATAAAAGAATTAATTAATTCTATTACTGTTGACGAATATATTAGTGAGGATAATAAGGAAAACAGGAAGCTTGAAAATTTAGGACAGGGTACACAAAGGTTAATTATTGCGTCAATTATTAAGGCCTACCTAGATATTTTAGTTGATAGAAAGAATTACATCGATAAACCAGTATTGATTCTATTTGAAGAGCCTGAGATATATTTGCATCCCAGATTAAAAAGAACTTTGAATGACACTTTAGAGAAAATTTCTAATTTGCCTAATCATCAAGTCATAATTACCACTCATGATTCATATTTTGTATTTCCAAACTTTGATGGAATAAAAAAGAAGATTGTATCATTTGTGAAAGATGAAAATGGTATGACTTTATCACCAAATACAGTAATAGAAGGCATCGAGGATGAACTTTTGTTTATATTTCTCTTTTCGCGTATTAATAAAAAAGATAGAGATAATATAATTATTGACGGAATAAAAAATAGAACATATTTATATGAAGACGGTAAACCCTTGATAGGTTGTAAAAGCTTAGACTATATTAGACATCAAATTCATCATTCTGGAGATAATCATTATACTTATAGGTGTGGTGTTACAAGAGAGGATGAAATTGAAAAAGTAAAAGCGAGTGGTAAAAACTTTTATACACAAAATGAATTATCGGAAGCAGTATCTAAAATGAGTAAAATAATTGGTGATCCAAATCACAATATAAATTTAAAATTGTTAAAAAATGAATCAAAAGGATAAAAAGCAAATAGGAATAAGTTGGATATTTACTATTTTTGGATCAATTCTAGGTTTCTTTATAAGTATAATCTCAAATTCAGTATTCGACATGTATGCTAATGGTTACAGGTTTAGGGTGTTTATTTTGCTCATAATCTTTACAATCATGTCAGCTTTTCTTATTGGATTTTTGTCTTATATTTTTGATAGGAGTTTGGAGGAATTAAGAGACAAGGAGAAGACATTTGTATATTTTTTAGTTAATTATATTAAAAGCATATTTAAAAAGTCTGAGTAATTCAAAATCACACATTCAAGATGTGTGATTTAAATTTCATGAATTCTAGTTCTCTTTAGTCGTCAGTCTAATCAATACCAACTCTAAAATCATTTCTGGGAGAGAGGATTTGTTGACTTCGTCATAGGCGTTTAAGAGTTCTACGAGAGTGCGGGAAGAAATGACATTATCAGTTTTTTGAGCTAAATCTTTAAGAAAAGCGAAGTCTTTTTCCGAAAACTTCTCGACTAACTCCCCTTCTTTTTTCGGCATTAAACGCAGAAGTAAAATCGCGCGGAGTTTTTGGAGAATCATTTTGAGATAGACCTGCATATTGATATTGGCTTCTACGGCTTCATCAATAGCGTTTAGCCCGAGTTCAGCATTTTTAGTTTGAATACTTAAAATAAAATTATTCACCATTTCGGCTCGGGGTGCGCCAGTTACAAGCAGGACTTCAGCAATAGATATTATTTTATCACTCGATGAACCAATAATCTTTTGGAGAATGCCTTGAGTATCACGGAAAGAACCGTCACCAAGTAAAGCAATGAGGTCTGCGGAAGCCGGTTCTAAACTAAAACCTTCTTTCTTGGCCACTTCCAAGACCATATCTTTCAAAATCTTTTGGGTAGGTTTACGAAAAATAAAAGTCTGACAACGAGAGACTACAGTTTCTGGCACTTTTTCTAGTTCGGTCGTCGCTAAAATAAAGATGACATGCTTTGGTGGTTCTTCCAGAGTTTTGAGTAGTGCATTGAAAGCGCCTTTGGAGAGCATGTGAACTTCGTCAAAGATGTAAACCTTGTAAGGTGATTCGAAAGGCAAAGTATTTAGGGTCTCATTGAGCTCGCGAATGTTATCGACTCCAGTATAGGAAGCGGCATCGATTTCTACGAGGTCGCTGGCGGTGCAACCAATAGCGCGTGACAAAATACGAGCGACGGAAGTTTTGCCCGTTCCACGAGAACCACAAAACAAATAAGCATGGGCAATGTTTTTGTTATCAATCGCGCCTTCCAAAACTTTAACAATATGATCCTGCCCCATGACATCTTTAAATGTCTGTGGACGGTATTTGCGGTATAAGGCTAAATCTTTTTCCTTTTCTTTGGTCATTGGTTTTATGGGTTGATTATAGCAAAAAAAGTTTGGTTAGCACATCTATCTGTCATTGCGAGCAACAGCGAAGCAATCCAGGATTTTCCATCGAGGAAAGACCTTTTTCCCGATCCCCTCCTTCGCTAAAGCTTCGGCGGGCAGGCAAGGTTCTCACCTCGACAGAAAATTAAGAAATGACAGAGGAAGAAAAGATTAATCCTGGATTCCCGCCTTCGCGAGAATGACAGAAGAGAAAAAACATAAATAAAAAATAAGGCCGGGTTTGCTCATGCAAACCCGGCTGGGTATTTTAGTATATGGATTTCTGCCCTAAGGTTAGGATCACCACCCTTCTTTCGCCAAACGGCATATTCGGCGGCCTAAACGGCTCTTCTGGAAATATATTATCACCTGCAAAAAATAAAGACAATGTTGCAGAAAACTATTTATCCTTATGTAACTTGAGAAAGTTTTTAGTGATTTTTCTGATGTCAGCCAAGTCCTTGGAGGCCATAAGTTCCAAACGAAGCTCTTTCGCACCATCAAAACCACCAACGTAGGCTTTAAAATGTTTCTTCATGACTTCAAAGAGTTTTCTGTCGCTCATTTTTTCTAAAAATAGTTCTGTATGTTCCACCAGAATTTTTAATTTTTCTTCCAGAGTTGGTTCGGTCTTTCTTTTGGTATCAAAGAGCCAAGGTTTACCAAACACACCCCGGCCAATCATTATACCGTCGCAACCACTCATAACAGCTTTCTCTCTTCCATCTTCTAGACTAACGACATCACCATTACCAATCACGGGAATATCTTTACCGGAGGCACGGACAACTTCCACTACTTTTTTAATATCTTCCCAACGCGCTGGGACCATCGACATATCTTTTTTCGTGCGACCATGAATAATGAGAGCAGAAATATTTTCTTTCAACAATTCTGGTATCCAAGTTTCAATTTCATTTTTGTTATAACCAAGTCTGGTTTTAACGGAGACTGGAATTTTTGGAGCACCACGAAGAGCCGCCTGAATAATTTCTCGAGCTAGTTTTGGACTCTTGATAAGCGCGGCGCCAGAACCCTGTTTTTGCACCCCTTTATCTGGACAACCCATGTTTATGTCTAAACCATCAAAACCCAGTTCCTGGACCATTTTAGCCGCAAATTCCATGTGTTTAGGGCTCGCAGTAAAGATTTGAGCGACAATCGGTCGCTCATTTTTAGAAAATTTGAGCATTGGCAAGAGGTGGTCATAGCCACGGGAATCTAGTCCATCAGCGGACACAAACTCGGTCCAAAAAACATCTGGTCCACCTCCGCCAGCTGGCGGATTGCTGTGACGACTGTATTTAGCAATTATTTGACGAAAAGAAATATCGGTCACGTCTAGCATTGGAGCCAAACAAAAAAATGGCGTTGACAGTGTTTGCCAAAATCCTTTGGAGTCTTTGAATTTTTTTGTTAACTTTTTTTTCATATTTTTCATTCTCGTCATTGCGAGCGAAGCGTGGCAATCCAGACCTAATTTTCTTCACGGTACTCCGTGGTAGAAAATGGAAATGCCCTTGTGGTGAGGATTAAATCCAAGGCTAAACCTTTTTCCCGATCCAAGGCTTAGCCTTAAGAGAAAACATATACTGAAATTTTCCATCGAGGAAAGACCTTTTTCCCGATCCAAGGTCTCACCTCGACAGAAAATTAAGATGAGCCTGGATTGCCACGCTTCGCTCGCAATGACGGAACGGTGATTAATTCTGCTTGGCTTTTATTTCGGTAGAGGCTTTTTCCTTATAATTGATTCTATTGCCAAAACGTAAATCAATATATTCCAATCTACTGGATGCTTCAGGGTTTCGCAAGTCTAAATCATCTTGTTGCATCAAAACTTCCAGATTCCTTCGAGTATAGTCAAAACTCTGGCTGGCACTCACGAGAAGATAAGTATTTCCAGCTAAATAGATTTTGTAGTAACCATCTTCAAAGAACGATTCGAGACCGATGATATCTAGTCCTCGACTACTGACTTCATCTAGAAAATTTGATAAAGAATGGAAAGTATCTGGTGTTAGGTAGTGGGCTCCGATATTTTGTCCGTCATTCAATTCACCATAGAAATGCCAGAATAAGTGTCCGGAGAAATTTGGGGCGCGATCAAAAATAAAACCATAGCGATCTAAAACATAACAATTTTCTGAGTCGGGAATATTTTTTAAGGAAGCTTTTTCAGCACACCAAACCACGTATGGTTTTCTTTCTTCAATATTTAAAATAATATTATTCTTTCCATTTAGACTAACAGTGACGTTCTTTAGACGAGGAAATTGTTTTAAAAGGTCAACTTTGATTTGGGACTTTGGATACCACAAGAAAAAACCTTTTGGCCAGATCCAGGCATAATTGTTGGCCAGAGAATTTTTGGCTGACAAAATTATATTTTCTTCACCAACTACTTGGTTACCGATAACTGTGATAGTTTGGATTTGAAAGTATTTCTGCCAAGACATAATAATAGAGGCGACAAACAAAACTACAAGAATACCTACAGCTAGTGAAATACGAAAAATTAGCTTCCTTTTACGGCGCTCATGTAAAACCGAGACTCGATTTTTGGTTCTGGTGACTTTCATGATTTCTGTCATTCCCGTGGAGACGGGAATCTAGGATTAAGTTATAAAAGATCTGGATTCCCGCCTGCGCGGGAATGACAAACAACTAAGATTTCTTAACCTTTCTAATATAATAGCGAAAAAAGTGGGTTTTGAACAGAAAAAAGCGGGTGGGCTCTGGCGCACCCGCTTTTACTTATTATTTCTTCTTCTCAATCACCGTCTTTCCTCCCATATATTTGAGCAATACTTCAGGAATTTTAACTGTGCCATCCGCCTGCTGATAATTCTCCAAAAGTTGAATAAGGATTCTTGGCATAGCGAGAGCAGTGTTGTTGAGAGAGTGAGTAAATTGCAATTTACCAGCTTCATCTTTGTAACGAATATTCAAACGTCGGGTTTGAAAATCATGGAAGTAAGAACAGGAATGAGTCTCGCGATATTTATTCATCGCTGGTGACCAAGCTTCAATATCATATTTCTTTACTTGTCCGAGTCCCAAGTCGCCACCACAGTTCGCTACTACGCGATATGGTAATTTCAAGAGTTGCAAAAGTTTTTCGGAATTTTCACGTAACTCTTCGTGATGCTTAACTGAAGTCTCGTGATTGGCTTCACAAATAATTACTTGTTCGAATTTATAAAATTCGTGAACGCGATACAAACCTTTGATATCTTTACTATATGAACCAGCTTCACGACGGAAACATGGAGAAAAAGCAATAACTTTTTTTGGTAGTTCTTTTTTGTCTATTACAGTATCCGCGAAATAACTCATAGTAGCCACTTCAGCCGTACCAGCGAGATAATCAATGTCTTGAGTTTTATACAAATCATCTTCACCTTGTGGCAAGTAACCAGTTCCAAGCAAAGTCTCACGACGAACTAGAGATGGTACCACCATCGGCACGTAATCTCCTTTCTTAATAAATTCTTCGTTAACAAATTGGAAAAGGGCGAGTTCAAGTAAAGCTCCTTCATTTTTCAAAAAGTAACCACGAAAACCGGCTACCTTGGTTCCCTTTTCAAAATCAGCTAAATCCAACTCATCCATCAATTTGATATGGTCTTTAACTGTGAAATCAAATTTTGGTACTTCACCCCAAGTACTGACTTCTACATTTTGAGTATCATCATCGCCATCTGGCACGGACATATCTGGAATGTTTGGAACGGAGAGCATCAAAGTCTGCCAGGTCTTCATTACTTCCTTGAGTTCGTCATCTTGTTTCTGTAGGCTTTCTTTTAGAATTTTAAGATCAGCCAAAAGTTGCATCTTCTCGGTAGGATTTTGCATTTGTGGCAGTTTGGCAGAGGCCGCATTTTGTTCAGCGCGCTTGGTTTCGACACCAGTCATGAGCTCGCGTCGTTTGTCATCCACTTTCAAAAGTTCACTGACGTCAAATTTTAAGCGCTTTTTCTGAGCAGCTAGAACGATCAGGTCTTTATTCTCTCTAATGAATTTAATGTCGAGCATGGGTTTTATTGGTTATTTATCTTATTTCTTATTATATTCCAGTATATAGTATTGAACAAAGGTGAACAAGTATAGGCAATAAATCAAAATGCAAATATCAAAATGTAAAATTACTGTATTAAGACATTTTTTATTTTAAATTGTCATTTTTACCACAAGGGCATTTCCATTTTCTAATCGCTTCGCTCAAGAAAATTAGGTCTAATTTTGATTTTTACAGTTTACATTATAAAATAATCTATATGCTCCCTGAAAAAATTATTTTACGCGAACTAAATATAGAAGAAATACCTTCACGCTTAAAAGAAATTCCTCAACCGCCAGAAAAACTTTTCCTAGCTGGTGAACTGCCTGGTGATGATTACAAATATCTCTGTGTCGTTGGTTCAAGAAAATATACTAACTACGGTGCCGAAGTGGTGAAGAAATTAATTTCTGGATTAGCTGGGCAAAAAATTGTCATTGTTTCTGGTTTAGCACTAGGCATTGATACACTCGCCCATCGTGAAGCCTTGGGGGCTGGACTACCGACTGTCGCTGTTCCGGGTTCTGGACTTGATTCAAAAGTTATTTATCCAGCGACTAATTTATCACTCGCTAAAAAAATATTAGCCGAGGGAGGTGCACTACTATCTGAATTTGAACCAAACTTCAAAGCGACCACTTGGTCTTTTCCTCAACGCAATAGAATAATGGCTGGACTATCACATGCAATTTTGGTAATTGAGGCCGAAAAGAAATCTGGAACTTTGATCACAGCTCGAATGGCGACGGACTACAATCGTGACGTGCTCACGGTCCCAGGTTCTATTTTTTCGTCCACCTCCGAAGGACCACATTTATTACTATCTCTCGGTGCCACACCAATTACGTCGAGCCATGATATTTTAGTCGCGCTCGGTCTTGATACCGACGAAACAAAAAACTTAACTTTAAATTATGATGACTGTTCGCCAGAAGAAAAACTGATTATTGAAAATTTAGGAGAACCAGTTGAGCGAGATGAACTTTGCCGACTAGTAAATATGCCAATGAGTAAACTTAACGAGGTTTTGTCACTCATGGAAATTAAAGGGCTAATAAACGAACGCGGTGGAGAAATATATTTGAGCAAGTGAATCTAAGTGAGTCTCATAGTCATTCGCCGTTTTTGGCGAATGACTATTGAATATGTGCAGAAAATTTAATTTGACACAGAGATTTTAAATAGTAATATCTGTTTAGAATAACGAACCCTAAATATGAGGTGACTTATGGCAAACAGAGCACGTTCGAAAACCAGAAAGATTCTCATCAGACGCAAAAAGGAGAAGGACGAAAAGAGAATAAGAGCAGCAGAGAGATGCCCAATCCCTCTTGGTTGGATTGATACAGCTCTTATCCACTCTGATGCTTTCACCAAAAGATCAAGACATTAAAATCTTTTTAAAAATGAGAATGACAGGATTGAAACCCTGTCATTTTTTATTATCTTGATTACTATGCTTCTTTATGGTATAACTTCTCGAGAAAAAGGAACTTAAAAAAAAGGCCAAATCATTGTTAAAGTGATCGCCTTAAATATATTAACGATCTAGAAATAGATCAAAGGGGTAAAAATGTTTACAGGAACTGAAGGACGGATCCGGGATTTTTTTCCGGAAGGAATCGTGAAAGGCAAACAGAACAAGAAGGTCAGCGTGGGCGACATTTTTGATTACAAGAGGAAGATGTGTATCGTCCAGGCGGTGGATGATAACATCAATAACCGTGCTCAGCTGGATATCGGCCTGATTCCGGTTATGAATCACAAGAGTGATTTCTTCTGGGTCAATCACAATCTGCTGGTCTAAATCAGGGAGGTAAAAATGCCAAAAGAAAGAATAACGAGGTTTGGACCGGGTCTGAATATCGTTGCTGGTACACCATATTTTTACAAAAATGTGTGGTGCAAGGTCGTCGAGGTCGATGACAATGAAGAAAACCGGGAAAAGGTTGAGGAAGAGCTCATACCCATTGAGACTATCGGTGAAAAGTTTCTTTGGGTAAAGCTCACTGAACTCATCTGATTGCGGTCAATATTTAACAAAGAGGTCTGCTTCAAAAGAGCAGACTTTTTCTTTTTTAATTAATTTTACTAAAGAATACATGGGGAATATAAGACAGCGACCGCTGTCTTATATTCCCCATGCCGAAAATACTGTTATGTATTTTAATGGCAGTCATAATTTAGGTTTTTACATAAAATTATTTGTAATATTTTATAGACAAAATTTGCATTAGAAAACAATTTCGTGTAATACTGGAGCAAATGAGTGAAACCAGTTCAACAAAAAAATATAAATTATTAGTCGTTGAGTCACCAGCGAAAGCTAAAACAGTTTCTAAATATGCGGGTGATGAATATGTGGTGCGCGCGAGTGTTGGACATATTCGTGACTTACCGAAAAGCAATAAAATTGCTATCGACATTCCTGCCGGCTTTGTCCCCCACTATGAAATTTCTCCAGGTAAGGAAAAAGTCGTTGCGGAACTAAAATCTCTCTCAGCCAAAGCTAGTGAGGTTATTTTGGCGACTGACCCCGACCGTGAAGGTGAAGCGATTGCTTGGCATATTAAGGAGGCTTTGAAATTAAAATCTCCGAAGCGCGTGGCTTTTCATGAAATTACTCAGAACGCTGTTCAGGAAGCCTTAAAAAATCCTCGTCAAATTGATGACAAGTTGCGCCAAGCTCAAGAAGCACGTCGTGTGCTAGATCGTTTGGTTGGTTATGACCTATCTGGTCTCATCTGGAAAAAAGTTCGTTATGGACTTTCGGCTGGTCGTGTTCAATCCCCAGCTCTCCGTATAATAATGGAACGTGAACGTGAAATTCGCGCTTTTGTGCCGGAAAAATTCTGGGTGATTACAGCTAATACTGAAACTGCGTCACCTTCGCAAAATGCTACGGCGGACCAAAGTAAAAAAGAGACTTTGCAATTAGAATGTGAAGAAAAAACAAAAGAAGAAAAACGAGCTAAAGAAATTGTGGAGCTTGGTAAAAAGTCTGACTGGATTATTGCTGACATTGCTGAATCTGAAGCTAAACGTTCTCCAAAAGCTCCTTTTACTACTTCTACTCTCCAGCAGTCAGCTTCCTCTCGTTTAGGTTTTGCCCCATCACGAACCATGAGTATTGCTCAGCGACTTTACGAAGCTGGTCTTATTACTTATATGCGTACTGATAGTACCAATATTTCTGCTGAAGTGATGCCAAAAATTCATTCTCTGATTACTAAAAATTATGGTGAGAAATATTTAACTCCACGTGTTTACGCTAAGAAAAGTAAAAATGCTCAAGAAGCTCATGAGGCTGTCCGTCCAACTGACATCTCTCGTCAAAATATTGGTAGTCTTTTGCCAGAGCAAGAAAAACTTTACGCGATGATTTGGGCTAGAACTATCACTAGTCAAATGAGTGATGCTCGAATGGCGCGCACCAAACTGTCTGTCAAAATCGGAAAAGAAACAAATGAAGCAATTTTTTCTACTAATGGTTCCCGTTTGATTTTTGATGGTTGGCTACTTGCTGATCCGGAATCTCGTGGTGAAGAAGTAGAATTGCCAAAACTAACTGTGGGTGAGTTATTGAAACTTTTAAATATTAATGATGAAGAAAAAAGTACTGAGCCACCTTTCCGCTATACTGAAGCCGGTCTCATTAAAGAACTGGAAAAAAGAGGTATCGGTCGCCCTTCCACTTATGCTTCGATTATTAAAACTATTCAGGACCGCGGTTATGTTTTAAAGGAAGGTAAAACTTTGCATCCGACTGACACTGGCGATGTGGTCAGTACTTTTCTTGAAGGAAATTTTGCTAAATATATTAGTGATAGTTTTACTGCGGAGATGGAAGACAAACTAGATGAGATTGCTAATGGTAATGCTGAATATATTAAAACTCTGAAGGATTTCTATGGACCATTTTTGAAAGATGTAAAGTCCAAGGAAAAAGTGGAAAAGATTACCAACTTGGGTGAGGCTGACAGCCAGCATACCTGTCCAATTTGTAAAGGTAGTATGGTTATTAAGCTCGGACGCACTGGAAAGTTTTTGAGTTGTGCCAATTATCCAGACTGTATGGGTGCACGAAAAATTACTGGCGAAGAGATGGCTGGTCCACGAGACACGGGTGAACTTTGTCCTCAATGTGGCAAAGCCAACTTGGTGGAACGTGAAGGTAAATACGGTAAGTTTATTGCCTGTGGTAATTATCCTAAATGTAAATTTATTAAGAAAGATAAAGAATTGGAAAGACAAAATTCTACCGGTGTGGAATGTCCAAAATGTAAAAATGGCATGATGACCGAAAAACGTGGACGTTTTGGTTTGTTCTATAGCTGTTCCAATTATCCGGACTGTAAATATATTATTAAGACCAAACCGACCGGTGAGAAATGTAAGTTGTGTGGGGAATTAATGATGACTGGAACAAAGACGATTCCTGACCGTTGTTCCGACAAAACCTGTGCGATGCATAATCCGCATAAATTGGGAGAGCAAAAGGTATAAGAAATTATAATAAGTACAAGAAAACAATAGCCCCCGGATTCGCTTAGCGAATCCGGGGGCTTTATTGACAAAACCTAAATAATTATGTAATGTCATCGAAGAAATTGAACTATATAAAATAACGAAAGGATCTCAAAATGAAAAGGGTTGTTGGACTAGTTGTCTTAACTCACTCGAAAGCGAATGGGTTAAAAGTAATTTTGCAGCGCAGAGGAGCAAGAGAAATTCTTCCTGGTTCCTGCAAAATATCTGCCCAAGGAGAAATCGAAAAGGGTGAAGACCCTGTTTCGGCAGTTGCCAGAATTTCCAAGGATGAACTGGGTGATGAGCTGACATTGAAATGGCAACTGAATTCCAGTTTGGAGAGGGTTTTCTATTTTCTCGAAAAAAATAGAAAAAATGAAATCACTGTTTATGGTGCTCAGGTTCCCGAAGAAACACTCAAACTTATTCGGGTGAAAGGCACGAGCGGTGGGATTGAACATACCGATGGAAAGGAGTTCTTTCTATATGATGGCGTTCTGCAAATCATGGATAATAATAATATTTTTCCTAAAAAAATATATTTTTCACCCTATGAAGTTATTATGAAGTCGGACGAAGTAAAATTCGTTCAAGATGTCATCATGAAACTTGGCAGTAAATGTTTCTGAAAAATGAAATGGGTGGGTTTTAACGCAAGTTGAAACCCACTTTTTATTTGCTTAAAAATATAAGAGGTATTACTATTAAACATTATGACCGATGTCAGAGAAATTATTAACTTGATGGAATCCCCAACCGCGGAAGATATTGCCTTAATTACTAAGGCATATAATTTTGCCGAAAATGCTCATAAAGCACAAAAAAGATTCTCTGGTGAACCATATTTTATTCATCCCTTCGAAACGGCCAAAATTCTCGCTGGTATAAAAATGGGAGTACCGAGTATTTGTGCTGGACTATTACATGACACTATTGAGGATGGATGTGCAACACCAGAAGAAATCAAAAAAGAATTTGGTGATGAGATTTTGTTTCTTGTAAATGGTGTTAGTAAACTTGGTAAAATTAAATATCACGGAGCGGAAAGATATATTTTAAGTTTGCAAAAATTGTTTGTGGCTGTGTCCCAAGATATTCGCGTATTGATTATCAAGTTAGCTGACAGACTTCACAACATGCGTACGTTAAAGTATGTTCGTCCAGAAAAACAACACCGGATTGCTTTGGAGACTCTCGATATTTTTGCTCCCCTCGCCTATCGTCTCGGAATCAGAAAATTGAGTTGCGAACTTGAAGACTTATCTTTTTCCTATGTAAATCCAAAAGAGGCGGAACGATCAAGAGAATTAATCAAAGAGAAAAGTCAGGAAAATATTCCGATTTTAGAAAAATTTATTAAATCCTTAAAGAAATCTCTAGCTAAAGAAGGCGTAGTAAATATTACTACCGATTATCGTACCAAAGGTCTTCTCAGTTTTTATAAAAAATATTTAAAAAAAGAGGAGGATGTTGAAAAAATCTATGACGTTTTGGCGGTAAGAGTAATAACTGATACTGTTTCAGACTGTTATAAAATATTAGGTATTATTCACGGTATCTGGCGCCCGCTACCAGGCCGCATCAAAGATTTTATGCAGTACCAAAACCCAATGGTTATCAAAGTATTCATACCACTATTTTTACTGGCGACGGTGGTATTGTGGAGATTCAGATTCGTACTAAAGAGATGCACCGAAATGCTGAATACGGTATTGCCTCTCATTTCTCATACAAAAAGAATGGTGGTATCACGCCAGACACAGAAAATAGTTCCACTTCCTGGTTCAAACAATTTTTACCAAAATCGGTTTCCTTTGTTGGAAAAAGCGCGGAGTTTATAAACAACAATATTCCTTCTTGGATAAAAGAGTTGGCATTAACTGATTTCGACCCTAACAAGGATGGAAAATTAGATGATGAAACCCGAGCAGATTTCTTTGCTGATCGTATTTTCGTCTTTACACCTAAAGGTGACGTTATTGACTTACCAATCAAATCTACCCCGGTTGATTTTGCCTACGCTATTCACTCGGATATTGGTAATCACGTTAATGGAGCAAAAATTAACGGGAAAATGGCTACTTTGGATACTGAATTAAAAAATAATGATATTGTTCAAATAATTACCAAGGAGTCTGCCAAGCCGAGTTTAAAGTGGCTTGATCACGTTGTTACCACACTAGCTAAAAGACATATTCGTTTTGAAACCGAAGTAAAAAAACCAGAATCGAAACTGCTAGTGAGAACTAAGAAAAAATATCGAACGGTAGATAAGTCTAGAAAGAATTAAATTATAAAGCACCCAGTCTTATAAGACTGGGTGCTTTTATTTAGTGTTTAATTCAACTAGATTGAAAAATTCTTGACTGAATATAACTCATCCTCCTTCTCCTCAGCTTTAGTTATTTCTTCTTTTGGACGATCATCAATGGCTTTTTCCATTTCTATGGCTGGTAATTCTGATTCGGCTGGAATAATTTCCTTGACTGCAGTATCAACAGTGATATTTTGCTCCTGTCTTTGAGCTAAGACGGTACTTATGTGTTTATCAAGTAAGGCACTAGGATTTTTTCCTTCTTTTTCTTTATTGATTAACTGTAATATTTCACGTAGGTCATCATTGGAGAAAAAATCAATCATTATCTTACCACCATTTTCTTTGCGTTCAATTTTTACTCTAGTACCAAAAGATTGGGCTAGCTTTTCTTCTAGTTCAACTATCTCTGGATCCACTGCATATTCCTTCTTACGCACTCTATCGTAGGCAATGCGACGAGCGATACCTTCGGCTTCACGAACAGTTAATTTCTTAAATATTATTTCCTTAAAGAGAACAGCCTGCTCGTCTGGTCTATCAACTAGCATAAGAAGCGGTCGGGTATGACCTTCAGAAATTTTACCTTCGGACAAAGCATCCAAAATATTTCCCGGCAGTGACAAAATACGCAAACTATTAGAAACATACTCACGGCTCTTACCCACTTTGGCTGCGACCTGAGTGTGTTTAAAATTAAAATCATCTACAAGTCTTTGAAAAGCTCGGGCTCGGTCCACCGGATTCAAGTCTTCACGCTGGAGGTTTTCAATAATAGCTAACTCCAATTTTTCCAAATCATTTTCTTCAGAAGAACGAATAAGAACCGGAACTTGTGATAAGCCGGCCAGTTTAGAGGCCCGCAAACGACGCTCACCAGAAATTAGTTCGTATTCAACAGCCAGACCACCATCTTCTTTGTTATATTCCTTGCGAGTAACTACTAGGGGTTGAAGGATACCGTATTGACGAATAGAGTCAGACAAATCTTGCAAACGAGCAGAATCAAACTCCTTACGAGGTTGAAATGGATTAGGTTTAATCTTATCTATCTCTACCCAAAAAATTGAATCATTAAAAAATTGCACCATGTTATTTTGTATTTATAGGTAGTATTTTATCATACTTCATAGGCAAATTAAAACCCCGTGTTGTCCACGGGGTTTTCATTCTAACTTTAGGATTTTATTCCTACCGCCAAATGAAATTGGGTTCGTTTTTCGAAGAAGTCTCGTGGAAAAATGCTTCCCACAAAATCTTTTTCCTCTTCTGTTGGTTTTTCTCTGTCTTGATGAAGGACGAGCCAACGGTTGCCGTCAATATCACCCTTCACTCTAACTGGTCGATGCAAAACCAGAAGCGTTTTACATTTCCAGAAGCATTGTTCTTTAATGCGCAGAATAAAAGAATTTTCGACCTCAGTTGGAATTAACTCCTCCTTTAAGCCGGTTTGGCCTTTGTCTGACAGAAAGGAAAAAAGTTCCTCTTCGTCCTTAATCCAGTCGGGAATTTCTGATCCGTCAATGAGACAGACGTTGATTTCTCCTTCCAAATTGGTCCTGAAGTTTTCATCATAAACCACAGAACGGGCTCCAATGGAAAGACCGAATGAATCAACCCCTTTACCTTTATGAACATTTTCCTTGAGATATTTCAAGAAAATATTATTTCTTGAAAAACTTTTACGTGATAGAACCTTAATCGCTGTTCTTGTCATACACATAACAAACTCCTCTTTTGTTTATATTAAGTTTCAAATTTTCTTTCATTAATCTAACAGTATTTTACTGAATTGTCAAATACATTGAGCAAAGAAAAAGCGGAGGAAATTTCTCTCCCCCGCTTATAATACTGATCGTTTTAGCGAAGTACTCCTCCTTCAGGTAGGCTATCATATATACGTTTAGCTATTTCCTGACGGAGAGCACCATAGGTCTTGATTTCTTTGGAGAACAAAACACGAAGATAACATCCTCTACATAAAATGGCATCCTTGGTCTCTGTGGCACAAACGCGATCAATCTGTCTACCACAGTATTTGTGAACTCCACACCAAGATTCAAGCAATGAATCATCTCGGGTGTGATCCACGAAAAATTCAAAACCGAAAGTGCGAGTTGTTGGGTGACGTTCCTCAAGAATATCTCCGTCAGCGGTTATTTGAATCGGCTGAAGTGGAATACTTCTTTCGATTTCGGCATTGAGGGCTTTTACTAATCCAACAAATACTACAACCTCGTCTTTATTGCCATAGGTAGGCTTTGAGTTTCCAAAAACGAAACGTAGAGCACAATCTAGCCAGCCAGTAGCAAAATAATCATCTTTACCGTCCTGACCAATTACTTTGTAAGGACAAAGATGGTTTATTGGATAGGTTTCTTTAGTAGGACCATCCATATCACGATAGTTACTAAGAAGCTTACCGATTACAACCTGTTTTGGTTTCAAACCAGCGGCAGAGACCGTATCAAAGAAAACCTGCACCTCATCGGCCGGTAATTCTTTGACTTCCTTCCAATCCGCATGCTTCAGCACGAGATTGACGAAATTTTTCGCAATTTCTACGGTATCCATGTTTCTACTCCTTTATTTAGTTTTTTAGTACTTTATTCTCTACTTTCAAGCTACAACAGAATGGGGGTAAAGACAAGAGTAAAAATTATAATTGATTTTTATGAAAAATCTGTTATTCTTTAAAAGTCTTCAGTTAATTAATGCCGGGATGGCGGAATGGCAGACGCAGTGGACTCAAAATCCACCGATGGCAACATTGTGAGAGTTCGAGTCTCTCTCCCGGCACAATAAAAAAACGCACGAAAGTGCTGTTTTTTATTGTGCCGGGAAGTAAGCAAATTTATTTGCTTACGCGAGAGGCTCGAAAATCGCAGGCATATTTCGCTTAGCAAAGCGAAATGCCGAGGTGGGGCTGAGAAAATTGGTGAGTGACGACGAACCAATTATTCGTAGCCGAGTCTCTCTCCCGCATCTTTTGTGCCGACAAAACAAAAAGTTATGACCGAGTCTCTATTCTTTAATTTCAACTAAAAAATTTTAAGTTGTAACCGAGTTCTTCTCGCATCTTACCGGGGAATATAAGACAGCGACCGCTGTCTTATATTCCCTATTATTTAATTTGAGTTTATTACAATATTCATGCTTGCCTTTTCCTCTCCCCCATGTAAACTTTAACCAATGAACGCCAAGCCTAAAATTCTAGTCATTCTTGGACCAACTGCCGTTGGAAAAAGTGATATGGCAGTATCCCTCGCCAAAAAATTTAATGGGGAGATTATTTCGGCTGATTCCCGACAGGTTTTTAAAGGGATGGATATTGGCACTGGTAAAATCACTGAAAAAGAAATGCTGGGGGTTAAACACTATCTATTGGACATTATTGACCCGATGACCAAGTTTAACGTCGCTAAATACAAAAAATTGGTTGATAAAATAATTTTAGAGATTATTGGTAAAGGCAAACTACCAATCATTTGTGGTGGTACAGGTTTCTACATTCAAGCTGTTGTTGATAATGTTATTTTCCCTGATGTTAAGCCTAATGAAAAGTTGAGAGCTCTGCTCGAAAAGTACACCACTGAGAAACTCTTAAAAACACTTGAGAAACTCGATGAGAAACGTTTTAAAACTATTGACCAAAATAATCGAGTGAGAATTATTCGAGCCATTGAGATTGCCAAAAGTCTCGGCTCGGTTCCAAAAATAGTTTCTGATAGCAAATATAATGTTTTACAGATTGGTATTACGGCTCCAGATGAAGTTTTGCGTGACCGTATATACAAACGTTTAATTAGACGTATGAATGGCGGGATGGTGAACGAAATTAAAAAACTCCATAAAAATGGCATGTCCTGGAAACGCATGGAGCAATTGGGTCTAGAATATCGTTACCTATCGAGATTTCTAACTGGTAAATATTCTAAGGCTGAAATGCTAGAAAAATTAAATAGTGAAATCTGGCAATTCGCTCGTCGACAAAAAAGTTGGTTTAGGAGAGACAATAGAATTAGATGGTATAAATTAGAGGAACAGAAAAAAATTGAGAAAGAGATTAAAAAGTTTGCAAAGTAAAAACCCACTCATGTGGGTTTTTTGTTAATTAGTCTTAAGTGATTCAAAATCGAGCGAGACGCTGGTTAACGCTGATAAAAGCGTGTGTTGCAAGCCATACCAAATATGGTGAGAACAAGGCACCAGGCAAAATGTACCATGGGTAGCTTGCTGTACCAAAAATCGAAGTGATTGCTATGAGTAAGCAACCGATTGACGAGACAAATGAAACTAGCCAGAAAAGCCCGACAATCATCAAACTTGGTACACTACCGTGATAATCTGCCACCTTGTCATCAGCGCGATTGCGAATGACTTCATTCATCTCTGAGAAAAAACGAATTAGCTTTTTCATAGGAGTCTCCTTATTTTTAAGTTACATATTTCTTTTTTAGATATTACACTTAATTTTAAGAAAGTAAATATTAAATAAATATTGCCCAAAGTAGTACTTTAAGGTAATATGTGGTGGCTGGGTCCATAGTTTCAATGGTAAAACATCGCACTCCAAACGCGAGGTTCTCAGTTCGAATCTGAGTGGGCCCGCAAAAAACAACCGCGCAAGCGGTTTTTTGCGGGCCCAAGTAAACATATGTTTATGTCTCAGATGAGAAAGACGGAGCAGACAAAGTCCAAACTCAGCAGAGTTTGGCTGCGAGTTGTGGTCAGAAAATTTTGTGAGTGTCGACGAACAAAATATTTGTGACGATTCTGAGTGGGCACGCCAACAAAAAACCGCCAGAGTGGCGGTTTTATTATTATTTCTTTGCTTCTTTGTGAACGGTCTTCTTTTTACACCATTTACAGAACTTTTTGAGTTCGATTTTGCGTTCAACTTTCTTTTTGTTCTTGCGACTCCAGTAGTTGACCCGTTTGCAGGTTTTACAGGCTAATTTAATTAATTGATCTTGTGACATATATTTGGCTGTTTAATAGTGTTCCGAGTATATCCCAGATTTAGTAAAAAAGCAAGAATGGAAAAGCCCCGATAACACATTACATGAAATCGGGGCTTGATCAGAAACGGAATAAATCGAATGGTTTAAACTATGTACTTCTGATCATCCAAACACTACCTCGCTACTTAAAGCCTGAAGGATAGTGACCGGATTGTTTCTGTATCTTGGCGGCGGAACGCGAACACTTATAAAGGAACTTCTCGGGAATATAATTTTCCTTTTTTGTGACAACCTGGACAGTTTCCTGTTCTGGATCGTATTCAGCCAACATGTATTTATCCTTTTCCAAAGGAAAAGTTGAAATATCAGCTGATTGATCACAATAGGCTATTCCAAAAGGAATAGCAGCGATGGCTAAGATAAGTATCTTTACCCTCATTGTGTCCCCTTTTGGTTAAATTAAAGTTACCGACTTTTTTCTCAAAACATACTATACCCAAAGCCGAGTGCCGTCAAGATTAAATAATTATTCTTTTGATCAGAGGGTTGAGTCTAGTAATTAATTCATAAGTGGAGTTCAGAGACAAGTCAGCTAGGTTTTCCACACTATTGGGCATTTTTGGGTCATTGCCGATAATTTCTACTTCGTCCCCTATTTTCAAATTAGAAACTGCTGAGACATCAATCATAATAATATCCATGCAGACTCGACCAAGGACCTTGCACCATTTATTTTTTATTTTTACGAAGCCCACACCAGACAACGCTCGTGGATAACCGTGCCAGTAGCCAATAGGTAAAATGGCAATCTTAGTTTTTTTATTTAATTTTTCTGTCAGGTCATAACCAATCTTCTCACCAACTTCCAAAGTTTTAACTTCAGCGACAATAGTTTTCCAGGTTAAGACTGGCTTCAAACTGATATGATTTTTAGAAAAATGTTCAGTTTCCTTGGATGGCCAGAGACCGTATAGGCCAATGCCAATTCTCGCCATGTCAAAATGTCCTTCAGAGAAAAGTAAACTACCACCAGTAGCAGATGTATGACAAAGTGGAGCGAAACCAGCCTCAAAAATCTTAGTCTGCCAGAGTTTGAATAAATTTATTTGATTTTGAGTATAGGTTGGAAAAGCCGGATTCTTAGCCATAGCAAAATGAGTGTACATTCCTTCCAATTCAATTTTGTTTTTATTTTTATTAAGTAAAGATATAACCTGGGCAATATCATTTTTAAGAAAACCATGTCGGTGCATACCGGTATCAACTTTCAAATGAATTTTTAACTTTTTACTAGAAATATTTTTTAAGTGTGAAAAATATTCAAAATTAGAAAAAGTTAGACTAATATCATTCTTAATCGCTTCCTGATACATTTCTGGCAGAGTATAACCTAGAACCAAGATAGGTTTTTTAATTTTTTCTCGACGTAAAGCTAAAGCCTCAACTATCGAGTCCACCGCCAACCAATCAGCTCCAGCCTCAATTGTAATTTTGGAGAAATCCAAAAGACTATGGCCGTAGGCATTGGACTTAACCACCGACATAATTTTAACCTTTTTTGGTAGGTGTTTTCTAAAAGATTTAAAATTATTTAGAGCAACAGATTTATCAATTTCAATCCAGGTGCGGAGACCAGTGTGACGTGCTTTGTTCATATAGGAAATAATACGGGAAAGCTTACAGAAAAACAATCGACAATATTGCCTCTTGTTTTTTTGGGTAAAAAACTCTATACTTTTGTTGTTGCGCCGGTCGTATAGCGGCTATTACAGGAGACTGTAAATCTCCCACCCAATGGGTATCGTTGGTTCGAGTCCAACCCGGCGCACAAATAAAATCGCGATAAGCGATTTTTTTGTGGCCGGAGCAAGCAATTTGAATTGCTTGCGCGTTGGACTCGAAAAGGTTCTCCCATATTTTTGAACAATTCTGATTGTGAAAAAATGGGAAACCTATACTGTCCATGTAATGGAAGAGACGCGAAGCGGTCCAACCCTGTGGTAGCAGTTTCGAGTTGGACTCGAAGCCCCGATGAGTATAATTTTGAATTTGTTTTGGAATTCAAAATTATCCATCGGGGGTACTGAAACTGTAAGTTTCGAGAAATGTACTCATGGTCCAACTTTTTTAAAATTAAATTTTAAAAATTAAATTTTCACTTTTTCCCTCCATTTTTCCTTTACTCTTCTACTCTCATATGTTATTAATAACTCAGGGCATTGTAAAAGTTCTTTTTTAAAAAAATAAACGGAGGTTTAAGTGAAGAAAAAAATTATTTATTGGGGAAAGTTGATTATCGACATTTCAAAAAGGTCGCATAGTTTGTTCGTCAACCTCTTAACTTCAGAGCGACCTTTGATCCTCTGAATATTTTTTAAAACAAAAGCCGCAAGTTTTACTTGCGGCTTTTTTCTTATTTTGTTTTATTTACAAACATATTGACAAAACTATTAAAAGATGTATAAATTACGCCAGGTAAATAAGTAATTCAAAACAAATCGAGAGGATCGCCATGTTAACTAAAATTATCGTCGTCGTGCTTGGTGTGTTAGTTATGACACTAATTAACACTGGTCTTAAAACTACAATAGGAAAGCT
This sequence comes from Minisyncoccia bacterium, assembly GCA_049287185.1. Classification (GTDB taxonomy): domain Bacteria; phylum Patescibacteriota; class Minisyncoccia; order Phycocordibacterales; family GWA1-40-21; genus JBAWVR01. Next base: position 34,511 of record JBAQFI010000012.1, on the reverse strand, counting down.
AAAGGTTCCTGCGTGGAAAATGATTTTGCGTGATATATTGTATATGTCGTGGGGCGTGCTGATTTGGAATATGTGAAGTTTGTCAGTATCCTAAACCAAAACTCCAACAATAAATTTATTGTTGGAGTTTTATTATCTTAACATTATTTCTTCCCTTTCCCCTTCTTCGCATCCACCACTATCACTCCATTTTTAATATCTACCATCACTTGTCCGCCTGACAAAACTCCTTTGGTAATCATAAAATGTGCCACCGGATTCAAAATCTTGTCTTGTATCAAGCGTTTCAATGGTCGAGCGCCATACTGAGGATTATAGCCCTCATTAGAGAGATATTCTAAAGCATTCTGGGAAATATCCATTTTAATATCTTTCGCTAGCAAGCGCTTTCTAACAATCTCAATCTGAATATCTACAATCTGACGAATCACTGGCTGACTCAAAATATCGAAGACGATTATATCATCGAGTCGGTTCAAAAATTCCGGACGGAAATGATCCTTGAGACTACTCATAACTTTTTCTTTGGTCTCTTTATAATCAGCGGCCGCAGTTTTGTCACCACTAAAACCAATCTTCTCCATCTTATCAATATATTGTGAACCAATATTAGAAGTCATAATAATTACCGTGTTGCGGAAATTTACCACTCTACCCTTTGAGTCGGTTAAACGTCCATTGTCCAAAATTTGCAAAAGAATATTAAAAACTTCTGGATGAGCCTTTTCAATTTCATCAAACAACACCACTGAATATGGGCGATGGCGCACAGTTTCGGTAAAACTTCCACCTTCATCATGACCAACATAGCCTGGAGGGGCGCCAATAAGTTTGGACACTGAATGTTTCTCCATGAATTCAGACATATCTAGTCTGATCAGAGCTTTGTCATCATCAAACATAAATTCGGCCAAAGCTTTGGTTAATTCGGTTTTACCAACACCAGTTGGGCCAAGAAAAATAAATGAACCAATTGGTCGGTTTGGATCAGAGATGCCAGCCCGAGAACGTTTGATAGTATCGGAAATCTTTTTAACGGCTTCGTCTTGTCCAACTACTCTTTTCTTGAGCTCATCTTCCATGCGAGATAATTTTTGAGCCTCTTCCTCCAACATGCGCGAAACTGGAATATTGGTCCAACGGGAAACAACCTCAGCGATGTCTGGTTCGGTAATTTCTTCTTTGAGAATGCGACGAGAAGTTTGCAAGCGTTTCAAACGCTTGGTGGCAGTTTCTAATTCTTTTTCATTTTGTGGAATCTTGCCATAACGAATTTCAGCAGCCTTGGCTAGATCTGCTTTGGTTTCCGCTTCTTCAGCTTCCAAACGTAAAGCTTCCAATTCTTTCTTCTTGGCTTTAATAATAGTGATGGTTTCCTTTTCGTTTTTCCATTTTAATTCAGTCTCGGCAGTTTTGTCTTTTAAATCAGCGATTTCTTTTTCAATAATTTTTACTCGGGCAGCTGCTGTCTTAGAAGTTTCCGCTTCTTTTTTCAAAGCCTCCTTCTCAATTTCCAAGCGCATTACTTTTCGATGAGTTTCTTCGAGAATTGGTGGTTTGTTTTCCAAAGCAATTTTCAAACTGGAAGAAGCCTCGTCGATAAGATCTACTGCTTTGTCAGGTAGAAAACGGTCAGTAATATAGCGACTAGATAGTGTGACGGCAGCAATAATCGCATCGTCGGTAATTCGCACACCGTGATAAAGTTCATAACGTTCTTTAAGACCACGCAAAATAGCCACGGCATCTTCAACTGATGGTTCATTAACATAAACGGGCTGGAGACGTCGAGACAAGGCCGGATCTTTTTCAATATGTTTTTGATATTCGCGTAAAGTGGTCGCTCCAATCAAACGGAACTCGCCACGTGCCAAAGCTGGTTTAAGCATGTTTGAAGCGTCCAAAGAGCCTTCAGAGGCACCAGCACCGACAATAGTATGCATTTCATCAATGAAGACAATAATGTTACCCTCGGCTCGCTCAATCTCTTTGATAATATTTTTTAGTCTTTCTTCAAACTCACCACGATATTTTGTTCCAGCGATCAAGAGTCCCAAATCGAGTGAAACTAATTCTTTACCACGCAATGATTCTGGTACATCACCAGAGGCAATGCGAATAGCCAAACCTTCAGCAATAGCAGTTTTTCCCACACCAGATTCACCAATCAAAATCGGATTGTTCTTTTTACGACGAGATAAAATTTGAATGATACGGGAGATTTCATTGTCACGACCAATAACTGGGTCAAGTTTATTTTCGCGAGCCAGCTTGGTTAAACTACGAGTATATTTAATTATTGATTTAAATTTCTTTGGAGCATGAATGTCACCGTCTTTACTATTTTTTAGTTCAGTCAAAACTCGGAGAACATTATCACGTTCCACTTTAAATTTAACTAGAATGTCTTTGGCGGCTGATGGCACTTCAATTAAGGATAGCAAAAGGTGCTCAGAGGAAATAAAATCATCTTTCATCTCTTTAGCAATTTTCCCTGACATGTCTAATACTTGTGCTAGGTCCGGAGTTAGATATATTTGCATTGATGGTGAGACAGTATTGGTGCCATTGTTTCCATCGATAGTCTCCATAAGGGAATCAGTTAACAAAATGGAATCGATTTCCAGTTTATCAAAAATTGAGCCAACGATACTTTCCTCCTGTAGAGTAATAGCCACCAATAAATGTAATGGTGTGACATGATTAACACCCCGCTCGATAGCAAGTTCGTGGGCTCGCCGGATTGCTTCTTTAGCTTTAGTTGTAAAATTGTTAAATGGGGGCATAAAATTATATCAAAAAGCAAAAATCAAAAATCAAAATTTAGGAATTAAGACTATTTTTTAATGCAATATTATTGAATTAAGATGATTATTTAATGGCAGAGAACTCACGTTTGATCAAACTGGCTGGGATGAATAGGGTTCCTCCCCTTTCTCTTAAACCAATAATTTCTCCAGTTAGATTCATCAGAATACTACCGGTGTATAAACTATTGTTATCAATACTCGTCTCGACGTAATCATCACTAACAGCTGGTGTGGTAGATGAAGCAGTAGTGCTGGCTATAGCGAGGGAAATAATCTTATTTTCTAGTGATGAAACAATACCATTCATGACCATATCTTTCTTTTCACCTGACAAGGCGACGATCGTTTGACCAAGCTTTGGAGCAGAAGTAGATAATTTGGCCGCTGGGAAATTGGTTGGGATAGTACTAGTCGAACCAACATAACTTATAACTTTTGAAACAAATATTTTATTTTCAGTTGATGAAGAAATACTTTCCATATTATATTTAGTTCCATCGGAAGAAACGGCAATTATCGATTCGCCTTCATAGGTTGTTAAATCATCAGGAAATATTACTTTTCCATCAGTCGAAGCCCAGACCCCTAGACCAATAAAGGTTTCTATATCACCAGTTTTTTTATACAAACGAACAGTAATATTTTTATTATTTTCAATCGCTTTGGTAATCTGATCACCTTCATTCACAATAATAGTTTCCTTTACGGTGACAGTATCTGGTTTAACGGTTTGAGGGACTACTTTTTCAATTGTTCTTTCTACTACCCGGTTGATAGTTTGGGTGACACCCACTGGTGCTTGGTCCATCAGGGAAACAGTAATAATACCCGTCGCAATAGAGGTAACGAAGCTGACCAAAAGTGTCAGTAATATGATTTGCTGTTTTGTTAAGTTCTCCATAACTTTATAATAAAATAAAAATAGCTTTAAATCAATCCTCCCCTAATTATTCTTTTACTTAAAACCTCAATAATATAATCCAAATCTTTTTTGGTAATATTCTTATCGAAACTGAAACGTAAAGATGAGCGAGCTGCTTCTTTGTTATCATTCACGGCTGCCACGACATAAGAACCAACTTCATCCGACAAACAAGCACTTTTAGCTGAACAATAAATGCCATATTCAGCTAACTGCAAAAGCAGATATTCGGCATCAGAACCAGGTAAAGAAAAATTAACATTATTTGGTAAACGACTTTCCATATCACCATTAATAATAATTTCTGAAATTTTCGTTTGAAGTTTTTTAATAAAATAGTCTCTTAAGCTTTTTACTTTGTTAATTTCTTTATCAGAATTGTTTATTAGACTAATCGCTTTAGCAAAACCAACAATCAACGGCACATTTTCGGTACCAGGACGCAAACCTCGTTCTTGTCCACCACCAAATTGAATTGGTGAGAGTTTAATTCCCTCTCTAACAAACAGTGCGCCGACACCTTTTGGTCCATAAATTTTTTGTCCATCAATAACCACAAGATCAGCACCTAATGTTTGAGTATCTAGAGACAACCAGAGCGGTGCTTGACTAGCATCAAGATGAAAATAAGGCAGAGTAAAAATTTGATTGATTTTTATTGTTGAACTTTTTCTGGCATGACGAATTTCCTTGGCGATATCATGGACTGGTTGAATAACCCCAATCTCTGAATTTGCTAGCCCAATAGAAACTAAAACCGTATTAGCCCGTAATTTTTCTCGCAATAATTTAGGGTTTAGGAGACCGGTTTTTTCTACTGGCAAATATTCCACTTCTACTCCCTCGGATTTGAGATACTGATATACTTTTAAAACCGAGCTGTGTTCAATATTGGTAGTAATAATATGTAAGTCACCTGGCCTATGGCCGTTAGACAATAAGTTTCTATATAAACCTAAAATTGCCAAATTATTGGCTTCAGTGCCACTACCAGTAAAAATTATTTCTTGTGATCTGGCCTTTAGGAAATCAGCAATAGTTTTACGTGAACTTTCCAAAGTTTTTTGGGCTCCTAAACCGAGATTATGAATTGAGCCAGCATTACCAAAATTATTCTTCAATTGGGTTGAAATTTCCTTGATAACAGCTTCATGTACTGGGGTGGTCGCTGCCATATCGCAATATATTACCTTCTGTTTTGCCATATGTATTTGATTTAACCATTATTTTACAAATAAATAAAGGGTTGTTTGTTAAATTATATTTAAACCAAATATCAAAAACCAAAGACCAAAAATTAAGAGTAAAGACCTTTAAACTTACTTATGTGCTTCTAATTTTTGAGTTTTAGTTTGTATTTTTGGTCTTTGGTTTTTGCTATTTGGTCTACAAAAAAGTTTGCAAAAACTCTAAAATAATACTATAATCTCATTCTGTATGACAATTGAAACTTATACATTGCTAGGTATTATAGCTATATTTGCTTTACTTATGTTCTGGATCATCCGTCTGGAAATAAAGCTTCATCGCCTTTTAGCTGGTAAAAGTGGCAATATGGAGGATTCAATTGTATATTTGAAAAACAAGATTGGTCAATTGGAGAAGTTCCGTGTTAATACCGAAGTTCACCTTGATACATTAGATAAAAAAGCTCGTCAGGCTATTTGTGGAGTTGAGACTATTCGTTTCAATCCTTATAAAGGAGTCGGCGTTGGTGGCAATCAAAGTTTTGCTACCGCTTTTGTAAATAGTGAGGGCGACGGAGTAGTTATTTCTACTCTCTACTCTCGCGATCACAATAGTATCTTTGGAAAACCAATCAAGAAAACTTCTTCTTCATACGAAATGACTATGGAAGAAAAAGAGGCTTTGGACAAAGCTCACTCCGTCGCTACAGAAATTAAAATATAGAAACAGGTCACAAAATCATGAGCCCAAAATACACCTATGAAAAAACCAGAACACAAAAAAATGGAGCGCCATCCCGTTGTATGCATCATGGGTCATATTGATCATGGAAAATCTACTCTCTTAGACTACATTAGAAAAACAAATATTGTGGAAGGTGAAGTTGGTGGTATTACTCAAAAAATTTCTGCCTATGAAGTAATTCATAAAAAAGGTGGGCAAGATAAAAAAATTACTTTTCTCGACACCCCAGGTCATGAGTCTTTTGGTAATATCCGTTCACGTGGTGTTGATGTAGCCGACGTGGCCATTTTAGTTGTATCGGCCGAAGATGGTGTAAAAAAACAAACCCTGGAAGCCTTGAAGTGTATCGAGGGTGATGGCCTTCCCTACATCGTTGCTATCAACAAAATTGATCGTCCAAACGCTGACGTAGAAAAAACCAAAATGAATTTGTCTGAAAATGGCATCTATCTTGAAGGTTATGGTGGCAGTATTCCCTTTGTACCAATTTCTGCTAAAACTGGCACCGGCGTAGATGAACTTTTAGACATGTTACTTTTGGTGACTGAAATGGAGGAACTAACTGGTGATCCAGCTGTGCCGGCCGAAGGTATACTTATTGAGGCTTATCTCGATACCCAAAAAGGTATTTCCGCTACCCTTATCATTAAAAATGGTAGCCTAAAACAAGGTGATTATGTTGTTTGTGGAGATAGTTTTGCCTCTACCAGAGCGATGGAAGATTTCCATGGAAAAAAGATTTCTGAGGCGACATTCTCTTCCCCAATTAAAATAATCGGTTTTAATAAATTACCAAAAGTTGGTTACCCTTTTACTACTTTTAATTCTAAAAAAGAGGCCGAGGAATCTGCCAACTCTTTTGTTGATAATATTGCTCTTAAGCCAGAGTGCCGAATTATAGATGAAAATCCAGATATAATCACTTTGCCAATTATTATTAAAGCTGACAATGTCGGTTCTCTTGATGGAATTATTCACGAAATAAATAAAATTAAGAACGATAAAGTAAAAATTAGAATTATTGCTGCTAAAATCGGTGATATTTCTGAGACTGATGTTAAGATGGCTACCGGTAATAAGATTCCGATTTCTATTATTGGCTTCAATGTTAAAACAGATCAACAGGCTAGAATTTTAGCTGAGCGAGATAATATTACAATTAAGAATTTTAATATCATTTATAAGCTTGGTGAATGGTTAGAAGAAATTATGTTAAGTAATACTCCAAAGGTTTCATTTGAAGAAACTACTGCTCGGGCTAAAATTCTAAAATATTTTAGTAGTGTCAAGGATAAACAAGTTTGCGGAGGACGAGTAGAGATGGGTACTATCAAGGTTGGTGATGAAATAAAAATTATGCGAAATGCAGTGGAAATCGGCAAAGGTAAGATTAGAGAATTGCAACAACAAAAGGAAAAGACCAGCGAAGTTCGAGAGGGTGTTGAATTTGGTTGCATGATACAATCTGCTGAGACTTTAGCACCAGGTGACAAAATAGAAGTCTTTGAAACAATAATAAAATAAAATTATGGAAAAAGAATTAGGTAAAGGAGCACAGAAGGATATGAGACTAGCGGAAATAGTTAGAGAGAAGGCGGCGGAATTTTTGCAAAAAGAATCCAATCGTATTTCTCTTTTAACTGTCACTAGAGTAAATATTAGTAATGATGGTAAATTGATTACTATTCTTTTTACTGTATTACCAGAGCACAAACAACCAGAGGCACTATCATTTGTTAAAAGATTACGTGGAGACTTTCGTAAATATTTTATTGATCACACACGAATTGGTCATGTTCCTACCTTTGATTTTGATATAGATTATGGAGAAAAACATCGTCAAAAAATTGACGAAATCATAAATAAAAACTAGAATGATAGCGTGCCCAGTAAGACTGGGCTTTATATAAGGCCTGCCGGTTGCCCCTCCTTCGCTAAGAAGCTTCGGCGGGCAGGTAATTGGAAAGCAATACGTAGAAGTTTGAGCGTAAAAAATAATAAAGGCCTGGTTGCTAAGTGGTAAAGCATTCCTCTGCAAAAGGAATACGCGGGAGTTCGATTCTCCCCCAGGCCTCAAGAAAAAACGCAAAGCGTTTTTTCGGGGAGAATCGAAAGCCGGAGCGGACGAAGTCCAAACTCAGTAGAGTTTGGCCGCGAGGCGGGGCTGCAGCCGAGTCGAGTGACGACGAGACGAGAGTTGTAGCCGATTCACGACAAATCCTCAAGAAAATCCTTCGATTCACAATTAGTTTATTCTGCCCGGATGGCGGAATTGGTAGACGCAAGGGACTTAAAATCCCTCGGTGGCAACATCATGCCGGTTCGATTCCGGCTCCGGGCACAAAAGTAATTTAAAATTACTTTTTTAAATAATGCGCCCATAGCTCAGCTGGTAGAGCAGTCGCCTCTTAAGCGATTGGTCGTAGGTTCGATTCCTACTGGGCGCACAATTAAAAAATACTGAGAAGTCAGTATTTTTTAATTGTGCGCCCAGAGCAAGTGATGGGAATCACTTGCGTTAGGAATCGAAAGACGGAGCGGGCCCCGAGTCAGCAGACTTGGGTGCGAGTCGGGGTCGAGACTTTTTCCGAACGACGGTGAGGAAAAAAGTCGTGACAGATTCCTACTGCTTAGAAAGTTGTGGCCCACAAGGTGCGCCCAACATTAATGACCGTGTAACGGTCGATAAATGTACTCATGGTCCTACTATCTAAATTCTTCGCGGGAGAGGAATCTTTCTCCTTACAGGAGCAGTATCCAGATTGGTTCGCTTGTTCGTGCAGACACTCCAAGCTCAACTCAATCTGGCTTCAAGTCCTCTCTCGCAAGCCATCCCCATGGCTTGCTCCGCCACAAAAAAATACTCTCTTAGAGTATTTGTTTTGTGCGCGGGAGAGGACTTGAACCTCCATGCCTTGCGGCACTAGCTCCTAAGGCTAGCGTGTCTGCCATTTCACCACCCGCGCATTTCCATAAAAGCAGTAAGAACTCTTATAGTTTGACTTCGACTCCCGCCTCCGCTCTGAAACTACGGACGGGCAGGCGGACGATATGAAAGAGAATACTCTTTCATTCGCTCCTCGCTTGTCAAAATAGATTATCGTTTAAAAACCTCAAAAAGTCAACCGACACAACGTAGATTTTAATGCTATTTTGGGGCTCTTTCTAGCCATTTTTGCAGTTTTACTCAGACCTTGACTTTTAGGATAAACTATGCTAGTATTAAAGATAGAAATCAATCGCCTATTTAGGCGTTCATATAGCACTTTGACATCCTTGTTTTGAGGCTTAAAAACCTTTGAAATATAATATCGAAGAAAAATATAACGGGTTAATAACCCAAGGAGTTGAAAATGAACTGGAACTGGAATGAAAATTGGAAGAAATTCCAACTTTGGACCGAGACCAATCAATTCGTAATGTTGGTGGTCTTCATTATCGTAAATGTGATCCTGGCAATCATTGGTACAGTGCTTATTTATACGCGCTGTTCCATAGACAGTGGAAATGTCTGGAACTATGGAGGAATTCTCTTTGGTTTACAGATCATCTACACAGCGTTAAGTTTCAAGATTGTCGGCACTGAAGAATTGGGCGCTTTGCTTGTTTTCGAAAGACCAGTATATGAAGTCAGAAGTGGAATAGTTTTTGTTCCCTGGTTAATATGCGGTCTGAGAAGAGAATCACGCCTAACTATTCAAATGCAAATCCCGGGAGAACCTGAAGAGGTTGATAAATCCGGTGATGACAATAGAGGACTCATTGCTGGTAAAAAATATCTTCCAATTCGAGTGACTACATCGTCATATGAAATTGTGATGAAAGATTCACGATTTGCAAATGACCCGGCACTTGTTGAAGGAGATCCGCTGAACAACAGAATGACTCTTGAGCCTTCTGCCCAGATCAGATTCAAAATAAAAGACATCATTCGCTTTGTTCAAGTGATTGGTAGTCTTAAAGAAGCCCAGAGACAACTGAGGGACACGGCCGAAGGTTCAATACAAAGTGAATTTGGCCGGAGGACGCCAGCCCTAATTCTTGCTCACCGAGACGAAATAAGCAAAATACTTCGAGTTGAGATCGGAAAATTGGTGAAAGACGACACCTGCACACCAGACAGTAATGAATGGTGGGGCATAGAGATTGACACTGCCCAATTGCTTGATATTGATATCAACAAGAAGGTTAATGTCGCTTTGAGTCTGGCCACAGCAGCAAAAATCAATAAGGTTACAACAGTAATCGATGCTGAAGCTGCCAAAGAAAAGAAGAAGCAAGAAGGTCTTGGGTCAAAGGAGTTCAAGATCGCAGAGGGAGAAGGAGCGGCCAAGGCTCGCGAACTTATCCTTCTGGCTGAAGCAGCCGGTTTAGCTAAACTGGCTGAAATATCTAAAACTCCTGAAGGTCAGTTGAACTTGATTGTTCAGCAGGCCAAGGAAATGTACCAGAATTCTCAATACAGTATACTGCCTGGAAATGGTGAGGGTCTCTTTGGGACCGTCGCTGGAATACAGGAAGTGTTGAAAAGAATTCAAGGTAATGGAAAGAAACCTGAAACCGTAAAATAAGGAGGTGAATAGTGTTTACACCAATTGTTATTGCCCTAATATTCGTAATCTGCTACGTTGCATATATCGGAACTAAAAAGTTCTGGACGGGATGGGCTATGAAAAAAGCACGTCCAACAAGCAATGTAACGCCGACAGTCACCCCGCAACCTGTAACACCAACTGGCGAAGTTAAGAAAGAGAAAGTTTGTGTGTGGAGGTATGGTCTCACCTATCTCCTATACATGATCATGATATTGTTTTGCTTATCAATCGCTCTTTCTTTTCTGGGCCCTATATTTTCCTTGATTTGCTACGTTGGAGCTGGTTCACCAAAACCTATAAACCAAAGTAGTCAGACACAGGCACAATCTTCTGAGAAGATTATTACTGTGACTGGTGAATTATCTAGCACTATTGCAGCTAAAAATAGCTCTGGTGGTGTAAGTTGGGAGATAGAACCAATCGATGCTGAGATTTGGTATTATAGCGATCGAGACCCGAAAGGAAGAATTTACAAATCAAAAGAAGATATTCTTCTAGACGGAAAATGTAAATGGTATAAATTTAAGAAAAAACAAGGAGAAAATGTAACGCTTCAATATTGGTATCGCTAGCCAATATTGAAAATACAGGCGGGAAGATTAATAAATCTTCCCGCCTTTTAATTTAAAAACGCTCGCATTTTTTTGCGAGCGTTTTAAAACTTTACATATGTATTTTACTGCCAGAAACCAATAATTACGTTTAGTATCCCATAAACAGAAAACATAATCGCAAGACCAACTGTTCCCCAAATCATATGTTGAACACCATCGGATCTCTTTGAACTATCTTCAGCGTTTTTAACAAATTGATACAGTCCCCAGAGAAAAATAATAATAGCTAAAGTAGCAATCAAATAAATCAGAGGATCAACGATTGCCGTCTCAATTTTTACAACAATTTCTTGAATACTATCCATAAATCAAACTATCTAGGTAGAAGGTTATCGATACTTTGTGCGCTATCACTACTAACACCAAAGGTTGTCTGTAGAAGAGTTACTAAGCCCCAGACAGAAACAATGACGGCTAGACCAATAATACCCCAGACCATACCTGCAGCATGAGCTTTTTTATCCTCATCATTGGCTGAGCGAATGTAACCAAAAACATTCCAAATGAAATAAACCACAGCTAATGAAATCAAAACAACAACAAAAGTATCGAGTAAACCACTGAATGAGTCAAGTAGTCCTTCCCAATAGCTAGTATCAACGCTTTGAGCCAAAGCTAAGCCTGGCAAACCAACTGAGGCGAGACCGAATAAAGTTTTCTTCATATTTTTTGCTTGTTTACCCGATAAAGTTTTGTCTGTTTAAAAATCGGAGATTTTTCAGTCAAAATTTTTGCGAGTTGATTATACCCGTCAAATTTCATAAGAATGAAATTTCTTCGGGCAAGTTATTAATAATTAGGATTAATTCCTATATATCTATATTTTAACATAGACACTATTTCTAAACAACAGAGGTGAGTATCTCAATATTCCTTTTGTTATTCCCGTGTAGGCTGGCATCCAGAAATCTTAATAGATTTTATGACAAAAGACTGGATTTCCGCCTACGCTGGAATGACAGAAAAGATAGCCCTGGATTGCCACGAGATACCTCGTAATGACAGAAAGAAAAGTCCCGCTGTAATCAGCGGGGCTTTTAAGCAATTATTTTCTAAATAGACTCTCAACCTGGCTATGGATATCATTTGAACCAGACTCAATTCCAAAGGTCTGTTGAATAATAGCAATCAATCCCCAGAAACTAAAAGCGACGGCTACAGCTATAATACTATAAATCATAGCCAAACGGCGGTCTTTTCTCTCTTTTTCATCGGTAGTTTGAATAAACCTGAGGGTATTCCAAAAAAAATAAACCATTATTAAAGCAACGATGGTATAAATGACCAATGAACTTAAATTATTTATTAAATCATACACTATATCAGAAAAGTTCATGTTAATTTCTTATTTCATTAATGGTGTTAGTAACAATGGTAGTAATAACTTGAGCACCCACCAGGATGGCAATACCTATAACTGTATAGAGAAAGGCCTTATGAGCCTCTTTGATTTTTTCTGGTTTACCCATAGCTCGAACATACATAAACCCAACCCAGATAATAGCGAGAACGGCCACAATAGCTCCGAGATAGATAACGATATTCATGCCTTGAGCTACCAATTGATCGAGATTATCGGCTTTAAGAGGATTTTCAAGGGCAGTGCCGGATGGTGTGCTTGCTACGGCCTGAACTATAAATGGCATGACAAAAAATGAAAGAGCTAGAATTTTTGTCGAGATTTTTTTAAAAAAATTCATTGTTATTTATTAAATTATTAATTATTTTGTAAAAATGTGGTGTAACCAGGATTCAAAAAAGTATTACTGATAGTATAAACTAGAAGCCAAGCACAAAGCATCCAGACCAAACCCTTAACAATCAACCAAAACATTTGGTTAGTTTTCTTGACCTCAGCTGGATTACCACGGGACATGATATATTTATAACCAGCATAGGCAATAACACCCACCAAAACAACTGTCACTAACCAGAGAGCATAATTCATTAAAAGATTTACCAAAATAAAAAGATCTTTAAACTCGCAGGGGGCTTGATTTGGACCACCACAAGGCACTAAACCTGTACTAGGTCTCGGACTAGTATCAGAAAGATTTGGGGCATTAACAACACCCTGAGCCAAAGCCAATGAAACAGAAAAGGTAAAGATTAAAATCAAAGTTGCAAAAATAACAGCAATCTTTTTTGAATTAAGCATTTTAAGGTTTCTTAACTAATAATAAATCTACCTGATCATTGAGACGACTGACAACAGACTCTATAGAAAGTTTACCAGTCACAACAGACTCGATTGCGTTACGGTAAATTTCATTAGTCTGAGTATTATTAGGATCAAACCAAGTTCTAGCAAGCAAAGCACTTTTCCAAGCGAGGTCTTTGTAAGTCTCGGCAGGTTTAATTAGAAGTAAATCTCTTCTGGCTGGTGTTTGGCCGGTTTTTTCGCTCCACTGAGAAGCAATAGCTGTGGAAGTTAGGGTAGTCAAGTGATTATAGGCTGCAACTTTATTGGTAGAAGCGTTTAAAATGGCCACGCCCAAAAGGTTACCTATAACCTGTGAGGATTTTGCGTCTTTACGTTGTGGAATAAAAGCGACATCAAAATTTAAGTTGGGATTTTTAGTAATAATATCTTGATACTCTGATGCTAGTCCAAAATAAATGGCCAGGTCACCAGAAATAAAAGCTAACTTATCATTGCTAAGTGCTCGGTTCCAGGAATAAACAGATTTTATAGGATTAGCAAAATCAGTATAGAATCTTAGCGCCGCTACAGCCGGTTCGGTGTCACCAGTCAGACTATGATTGAAAACGGCTTTATAATTGTTCCCTTCTGGAGCTACAAGTTGACTACCGGCCTGCATCATAAGCATAGTGAGAATATCCTTGGCGTGAGTGATATTACGAAATTCTCCGATACCAACGGCGCTGCGGATGATATTTTGGCTGGCATCTTTTTTAGTGATGACCGGGGCAATATCCTGCAAATCACTCCAGTATGTTGGAATGCTTTTACGAGCTTCATTAAAAATATCTCGATTCCAATACATCACCAGTGGGTCAATAGACAAAGGCAGAGCTAAGGCACCATTAGTCGTTAAATATATTTCTCCAATTTGAGCAAAGTTTTTACGAAAATCACTAACAGAAAGAGTATTGAGTGGAATTGGATAAATCTTATCGGCATAACGAACCAACAAGTTACTAGGTAGAAGAATAGCATCAGGTCCTTTTCCACTAGCTAAGGCTTCTATCAAGTCACTATCAAAAACAGTTTCATCTTTTTCAACGTAATTAATATTTAGATTAATTTTCTGATTAAATCTAATATCACTAATTAAACCATTCACAATATTGGCCGGAGTTGAACCCCACATGATTATAGTTGCCTCGCTTGAACTGGTACCACCACGAAAAAGTCCAAAAAGAACTAGACCAAAGACTCCCATAGCAGCAAAGAAGAATAAAAGTATAACTTGAAATTTTTTCATTATTTTTTAAAGACTAAACCGTAGTGATAATCCCCTGCGTCAATTGAAGAAAGTAGTGAGAAGTTAGTTTTATCAGCAAGTTGTTCCATCGTTTTTTTAGAAACAACATCTGCTGGTTGTGGACCAACTCCACCAAACGATTCCGACCAATCAATTATTAATAATTTGCCACTTTTCTTTAAAATTCTCTGGGCTTCTTTGAGTATATTTTCCTTGTTTTTTAGTTGGAATAAAATATTAGCAATAATAACAAAATCTACTGACTCATTTTTTAATTTGGTGCTATTTTCTAGTTCAAAATTAGTAGCCATTACTTTAACATTATATAAACCTTTTTCTGTTGCCAATTTCCCTACTCTAGCCAATAGTTCTGTTTGGACATCAAAAGCATAGACTTCGCCGTGATTACCAACGATTTTAGCAGCGGCCAGGGTATAGTGTCCAGAGCCAACTCCAAAATCTGCTATGACTTCCCCAGATCGAAGTTTTAGTTGAGAAACTATTTTTGCGGGATCAGAAAACATATGGATATTATACTATTAGGTGTCTGGAAATGGAAGCGTTTTTAACAAATCAACAAATGTCACGAATACAACGAATCGAATTGACGAATATCATACGAATATAATCAGTCAGAACTCTTATAGTTTGACTTCGACTCCATCCATAGGTGGACAAGTGGACAATATGAAAGAGCAGATTCTTTCATTCACTCTTCGCTCGTCAAAATAAATAAAACCGGATTTTCGCAAAGCGAAAATCCGGTTTTATTCGTATATTATTTGTTTATCGATTCGTTGTATTCGTGTTATTCGTTGATTCGTTAAGAAGCTACATGCAAATGAGCGACGCAATCTTATCCCCTTCACGTAATTTCATTACTCGAACGCCTTGAGTCTGTCTGCCAAGAGAAGGCACTTGGTCTAATCCAGTTCGAATCACCTGACTGTTCTGAGAAATAACCACTATTTCCTCTTCCGTTGAAACCACTTTTGAAGAGATAATATCTCCAGTCTTTGGGGTAACTTTCATAGTCTTAATTCCTGAACCACCGCGTCCTTGGGTCTTGTATTCCTTAAGAGTGGTTTTCTTACCATAACCATTTTGAGAAATAACCATTAGGGATGGATCAACCATATCTTTGGTAATGACATCAGCACCAATAACGAAATCACTCTTACTGATCTTAATACCGCGAACACCAGCGGCATTTCTTCCCATCACGCGAATATCAGTTCCTTTGAAACGAATTGACTGACCTTTGGTAGTAGCCACAATTACATCATCACCCTTACCCACAAAAGACACAGACTTAAGCTCATCATTATCGTGCAAAGTAATAGCAATGAGGCCATTGCGACGGACATCTTCAAAAGCTTTGCCTTCAACCATCTTGGCTGTTCCGTTTTTGGTAATCATAAACAGGTTCAAACCGGAATTCTTAATTTCTTTTGGCATAGCAAGAACTGAAGTAATTTTTTCGGTATCGGAAATAGACAAGAAGTTAACTAGAGATTTACCTTTGGTAGCCCGTTTACCTTCTGGCAATTCATGCATCTTGATCTGATAAGCCTTGCCTTTGTCAGTAAAGAACAAAATATCACTGTGAGTAGTGGCAGTAAGAAGTGTTGTCACAAAATCTTCTTCCTTGGTGTCCAAATCTACTACACCAACGCCTCCACGTTTTTGCTTATGATATTCCTCGGGATTGGTACGTTTGACATAACCACCGGCTGTCAAAACCAAAACACTTTCCTCATCGGGAATTAAATCTTCATCGGAAAGTTCTTTGATACCACCCTTCACCACTTTGGTTCGGCGTTCATCACCATATTTTTCTTTAATGATAGCGAGCTCATCTTTGATGATACCCAAAATACGTTTAGTGTTAGCTAAAATATCCTTCAAGTCTTTAATCAGAGCTTGAACAGCGTTAAGTTCATCTTCAATTTTTTGTCTTTCAAGACCAGCCAATTTCTGCAATCTCATTTCAAGAATAGCATTGGCCTGTAGTTCAGAAAACTTGAAAGTTTTCATGAGGTTGGCTCGAGCTTCATCAACATCTTTAGATTTTTTGATGAGTTTAATAATTTCATCGATGTGGTCCAAAGCTTTCTTCAAACCAAGCAAAATGTGTTCACGAGCGAGAGCTTTCCTGAGATCAAACTCAGTACGACGGCGAATAACAATCTTACGGTGAATAATAAATTCATCTAAAATAGCTTTGAGAGACAAGGTCTGTGGTACACCATCAACCAGCGCCACAACGTTAAAATTGAAAGCATCTTCAAGCTGAGTGTGCTTATAAAGGAAATTTAAAACTTTCTGAGGTTGAGCGCCAGCTTTGAGATCAATGACCACTCGTATATCCTTGGCAGATTCATCACGCAAACCTTTGATACCATCGATTTTCTTATCGCGAACTAAATCTGCGATACTAACAATGAAGTCCGCTTTGTTAACACGATATGGAATTGAAGTAACAATAATTTGGAAGGTACCTTTTTTGTCCTCGATAATTTCTGCTTGACCACGACAAACGACTCCTCCACGACCGGTAGTGTAGGCTCTCTTGATATCACCTTCATTAAAAATAATTCCGCCCATTGGGAAATCGGGTCCCTTAACAAACTTTAGGAGATCTTCATTAGTAGTGTCTTTGGGATTTTCGAGAAGATAAGTGACAGCATCAACCACTTCAGATAGGTTGTGAGGTGGAATGTTAGTAGCCATACCAACAGCAATACCCAAGGTACCATTTAAAAGTAAACTTGGCACAGCAGTTGGCAAAACCTCAGGCTCTTGTTTGGTATTGTCATAGTTTGGTCTCCAATCAACAGTTTCTTTTTCAATATCACGCAAAATTTCACTGGAAATTTTGGACATTTTAGCTTCGGTATAACGATAAGCTGCAGCTCCGTCACCATCGATGGAACCAAAGTTACCTTGGCCGATTACTAGTGGATAACGAAAGGAAAAATCTTGAGCCATTTTAACCATCGCTTCATAAACAGATGAGTCACCATGTGGGTGATAATTACCAAGCACTTCTCCAACCACAGTTGCTGATTTACGAGTCTTGCCTCCAGCCATCAAACCCATTTGGTGCATAGCAAAAAGAATACGACGATGAACAGGTTTTAAACCATCACGAACATCAGGGAGAGCACGTTGGGTAATAACAGACATGGCATAGTCCAAGTAAGAATCTTTCATTTCTGTAATAATATTTCTCTGAGAAATACCTTTTACAGCTACTCTTGTCTCGCCAGAACTTTTAGGAGACGGTGTTTTTTCATTGTCTCCTTGCCCGCTTAAATTTTTTGTCATAATGATGTCTGTAAATTATTAAATGTTTATTAATTATTTGGTCTAATTTTGAATCTTATATACTGTAAAAAATTTACTCGGGTGAATCATGTTTTTCTTGGCCGAACACTTTTTAGTGTTTTAAGCTTAATAATTAAATTCAAAAATTATGCTTAATTTTAGCATTTTTTTCTCTAAAAAGCTACTGTTTTCATTCGTTCGTTGACGTAGAAATATTCATATTTTGAGCCGTATTCGTGACGTTAGTTGAGGAAGAATTGGCATTTTTTAATTCTTCAACGGCTTTAGGAAATTGTTCAAATGATGTCATTACTTTGGAAAAATTATCTTCAAAAAAAGTCATTGGGCTAACATCTTTTAATTCAACATCATTTTGCTTTTGACTCAAACCGAGACCGACATTATATATCCAGAAAATAAAAATAAAAAAAGTTATTATGCCGGCAATCGTCAGAGCAATAATATTTTTTTCGTGACTTTTTCTTCTTCTTAATTTTTCTAAAAGGTTCATTGGTTTAATTGTCTGACTTAATCACCACCACTTCCCCGTCTTTACCTTCCAAATCTTTTTTCCTAATGGTTAATTTATCTATCGGTGCAACTTTTTCACTACCGTATTCTTTGAGGAAGGTATTTAGTGAATTTTTGGCACTTGGTAAGTCATAGTGCATCGGTATAATAATTTTTGGCTCTAGAGTCGTAGCTAGTTTGGCAGCCATGTTTGGATCAAGCACACCATCATCACCAATTGGAATAAAAAGAATATCTACTTCTTCAATGGCTTCCTTGGCGTCATGTGGTAATTCTTTATCATTCAGAGATCCCAAAAATAAAATATTCATACCTTCCAGACGAACATAATAAATCGTGTTCATTTTATCTTCTTTGCTGTCATAGTTGGTCTTACTGGCAAAACCTTTTATAAAAACGTCTTTGATTTCGTATTCACCTGGACCTTTAATAACAAAAGGTTCACGATCAGAATATGACAAAATTTCTGAACCATTCATATCAACATGGTCATTTGAAATAAGGGCAATATCAGCGCCAAAACGGGGAGATTTGATTTTTGACTCCTTAGAAATGGGATTAAAAGCTAAAGTAATATCGCCAAACTGAACTTTAAAAAATTGCAGACCTTGATGTGTAATTATCATAACGGATTGATTATAACAAAAGAAGTTCAAAACTCAAAAGTTAAATCTCAAAAGTGAACATAAAAAGTCAAAAGTAAAGCCAGTAATTCACATCGTGAGGCCTTGCCTCACGATGGACATCTTTGTGTTAATTCGTATAACATTCGTTTATCGATTCGTTAAATTCGTGCTATTTGTTGATTCGTTAATTTTCATTGACATTTAAGCCTATTTTGTTATACTCGTCTCATTATTTATTAGCTTTAGATAACCCCGACTTTCGTAAGAATATTCGGAACTAACGGCTAGTGCCAATGGTTAAACATTAGGTTTAACTATCGCACAATAGATATAATTTAAAAATGGTTACAAAAGCCAAGAAAGTTGTTGAAGAAGTTGTCGAGGAAAAAGGTGCTGATGCCAAAGTGAAGAAAGGAGGTATCATGGATAAGATTTTAAACGATTCAGTCACCCCACCGTCTATTGGTGACATCGTTGAAGGTAATGTTATTGCTGTGGAACGTTCTGCGGTCTATATTGACTTGGGAGTGATTGGTACTGGTACTATCTACGGCCGGGAATTTATCAATGCTCGCGATATTATCAAGAAAATAAATGTTGGTGATAATATTTCCGCTAAAGTTGTTGATACCAGCAATGAAGAAGGTTACATTGAACTTTCTCTTAAAGAAGCTCGTCAAGCTCTAATCTGGAGTGAGGCAGAAGAGCTGATTAAAAATAAGACTGTGATTGAACTTCCAGTTACTGAAGCTAATAAAGGTGGTTTAATTTTAACTTGGCAAGGTATTCAAGGATTCCTTCCGGCTTCTCAACTCAAAGCTGATCACTATCCACGTGTAGCTGATGGCGATAAGGATGCTATTGTTAATGAACTCAAGAAATTAATTGGTCAAAAAATTGGTGTGATTATTATTACTGCTCTACCAAAAGAAGGTAAACTTATTTTCTCTGAGAAAAATTTGGAAACCAATAAGGATAAGGAAAAACATGTTGCGAAATATACTATTGGTGATGTCTTGGATGGAGAAGTTACTGGTATCGTTGATTTCGGTATTTTCGTTAAAATTGAAGATGGTCTAGAAGGTTTGGTTCACATTTCTGAAATTGACTGGGCTCTTGTTGAAGACACCAAAGCCATGTTCAAGATTGGTCAGAAAGTAAAAGTTAAGGTGATTGAAATTAAAGATGATAAGGTTTCCCTTTCAATCAAAGCTCTTAAAGAAAATCCATGGAAAGGTGCTGAGAAGAAATACAAGAAGGGCGATGAAGTTGAAGCTGTTGTTATCAAATATAACAAACACGGTGCTCTCGCTAGTATTGAAGAAGGTGTGGCTGGTCTCGTTCACCTATCTGAATTTGGTGGATCAGAAGCTAAACTTCGCGAGAAGATAGAACTTGGTAAACGCTATACCTTCAAGATTGCTTTGTTTGAACCAAAGAATCAGAAAATGGGATTGAGTTTTGTAGAGAAGACTAAATAATCAAAACAAAAAAACCGCTCGGTAACCCAAGCGGTTTTTTTGTTTTAAATTTTTAGTTTGTCCTCCAACACTAACACAGTTTTATATTGAAATATTCAATAAGTTTGGTTGTACAAAATTAATGACCTATCTTAAGTAGCTATACAACAAATACAAACCACCTGTGAATAAAATTGCATATACAATAAACAATAGGATGTTCCTTTTTAAATCTTCTTTATTTCTATCAATTATATAGTATTTATATATTGCAGTTATAATATGGACCAAAATAGTTACAATTACGGAAAAAACAATACTGGCAAAAGAGTACAGAATAAAAACAATTCCTCTTCCCTCGTGACTAAGACTTTGACCTATTCTACTAATAGGTATGCCAATTACAAAAAAAGAAATTTGCAATATGATTAATAGTACGGGTATAAAAAAAATATATAAAAAATATCGTTTAAAAGAGTACCTTAATACTAACCTGTTTACACCATATAAAATTCCACCAACGACAAAAGTCAATATCAAAGAAAGTGTACTGGCTACAATATCATTTCGTAATGTAGTAAATACAATAATAAAAACAACTACCGATAGCGTACCTATTAGTAAAAAAATTAGTGCATTGTTTGTTATGTTATTTTCTTCTACATGAACTAAATTATCAACCTTGACTTCATTTTGTTCCCTAGCAACTAGATTAACCTTATTTTCTTCCATAAATTTAATTACTATTAATTACTCCTGTCGCAATTTCCTTCCCTTCTTTTCCTAAAACTTCTAAACCTTCAACGGCTTTTTTAATACTCTTTTTAATTATCTCCATTTCTGGTTTTTTGAACTGACCAATAATAAAATCAATAATTTCTTTTTCACCCTGTGGTTTCTTTAGTTTGCCACTAGCCAGGGCCGGCACCACACCAACACGCAAACGGAGAAAAGCTTCAGTTTTGACAGCTTTCATGACTGATTCAACTCCCTTATGCCCTCCTGAGCTCTTATTAAATGATAATTTCATTTTACCAAGTGGAATATCCAAGTCATCATGAATTACCACTAAGCTTTCAGCGGCTTTTTTACTTTTTACCAGTGGTCCAACTGAGAGGCCTGATTTATTCATAAAAGTTTCTGGAATTATTAATTGAACTTTTTCTTTGCCAAGTTTTCCGGTAGTTACTAACGCTTTCAATTTCATGTCATTTTTCCAATCGGGAAAATCCATTTTTTTAGCGAGTGCCTGAACAATCATTCGTCCGGTATTGTGACGTGTCCCCTCATATTCAGCCCCTGGATTTCCTAAACCAACAATAATGTATGACATAGATTTTTTATTAAATGTTTAATTACAAAAAGTATAACATAATTCAATAAAAGGTATCTAGTGCTTATTTTTTGATTTTTATCAAATTTTAGGGTAATATCTACGAATGGAACCCAACAACTCAAACCTTTCTTTACCAAAAGACCAAGCTGATAACAGCAATTTACCTAAAGCAGAGAGGTTCAAAGCCAAACCCGGTTTTTGGTGGGAAACGACCAAATTTGCCCTAATTATCCTCTTTATTGTCATTCCTCTTCGCCTATATATAGTCCAGCCTTTTATCGTTAGTGGTCAGTCTATGGAACACACTTTTGAATCAGGTCAATATCTCTTGGTAGATGAACTTTCCTATCGCTGGTCAAACCCTGAGCGCGGAGATGTCATTATTTTTCACTATCCATTAGACACAAAAAAATATTTTATTAAAAGAATAATTGGTCTACCAGGAGATACAGTTGAAATAAATGGTGATGAGATAACAATAAAAAATGAAGAAAATTTGAGTGGAACTATTCTTAAAGATGATTTTTTAGCCAATGAACTTTTGACTAAGAATCCAGGTTTTAAAAAGACTTACACACTAACTGATACTCAATATTTTGTTTTAGGAGATAACCGACTTCAAAGCTCTGATTCTCGAGTTTGGGGCACACTTGATAGAAAATATATTGTTGGACGACCAATTGTTCGTTTGCTTGAAATAACATCCTCTTTCGCTGATTCCTGGTTCCCAATAAAATTTATTTCACCTAAAGATATGGGATTATATCCTGGTCAACACCGAGAAATAGATGAAAAATAAATCTAAACTGCTTAACAAATATACGAATGACACGAATACTACAAATTAGTTAACAGATATTATACAAATGAAAACCAAACGAGATTGTATTCATTCGTATGATATTCGTCAATTCGATTCGTTGCATTCGTGTCATTTGTTGATTCGTTAAACATTATTAATTATCAAAAAATTAACAGATTAATCCAATAACAACCATGATCTACCTCGAAGAACAACCAAAAACATCTGGCAAGAAAGGTAAGAAAAAGAATGTTAAGCCAACACCAGTTATCAAAACATTTCTGAAAACTGAATATTCGGAGTGGAAAAATGTTGATAAAGCGACTGAGGTGGCTATTTACTATGGCTTTACCCCTTTTGACGCACCACTAACCAATAAAGATGACGCCTTAAAAACCAAGGCTTTCAAGAAAGCCGAGGGATTGGGTAAAATCACTAGAAATACTGGATCATCCTTAAATTATACTGTTCTTGAAAGTGCTACTATGATGAGAATCTATCATGAAAAGTTTTTAAATCAACCTCAGCCGATAATGTTGGCGCTTAATGGATTTGTTGGTCAAGGAAAAAATAAAAAAACTCTAGAGAAAAAGATTTGTTTAGAAATTTTGGGTTCAAGTAGAAGTGTGGCTGAAGCCTTGGCTATCACCACTTCAATTGCCATTCTTAAGGAATACAAATATGAAGACATTTCTGTTGAAATAAATAGCCTCGGCGATCGAGAATCAATTTCTCGTTTTACTCGCGAGATGACTTCTTATTTCAGAAAAAATATTAATGTCTTACCGGCTAAATGTCGTCAGACCTTCAAAGAAGATGTGCTTTCCCTTTTGGCCTGTGATAACAAAAACTGTTTGGCTCTAAATGATGAGGCCCCGAAAGCTTTAAGTTGTCTTTCTGATTTTAGTCGAGAACAATTTAGAGAAATTCTAGAATATTTAGAGAAACTTGAAATCCCTTACAAAATAAATAACTGTCTAGTTGGAAATAGAGATATTACCGCTCAAACAGTTTTTGAAATTAAAGGCCGCGCCAATGAAAAGGCTCGCCAAGAAGTCCTGGTGGTTGGAACACGCCACGACTTACTAGCCAAAAAGTTTGGTTATAAAAAAGAAATAGCTTCACTATCTGTGAAATTAGATTTTAAAAATCAAATTAAGAATAAGGATCTAGTTAAGAAAATTGAAAAACCTAAATTGCATTTTACTCAACTTGGTCTTGATGCCAAATATAAAGCTTTGAGTTTAATTGAATTCTTACGCCAAAATCACATTTTGGTTAACCAATCTTTATCTCGTGAAAAAATGGGTGGACAGTTGATTATCGCTGAAAAAATGAAAATTCCGTTTGTTATTATTATGGGTCAAAAAGAAGCTTTGGAAGACACTGTGATGGTTAGAAACACCAAAACTCGATCTCAGCAAACTATTCCGATAAAAGATTTGCCAGAATATATTAAAAACCTTTAGTATAGGCTAGGATTGTTGCCAAAAACTGAGCCCTATGCTAGTATAATTGCCTATGATAAATGTTGAAGTAATCAAAAACAATAACGAGAACAACGCTGGCGTTTTACGCCGTTTTACCAAAAGAGTTCAAGGTGCTGGTATTTTGCCACGAGTTCGCGGTATTCGTTACTCCTCTCGTGTTCTCTCATCTTACAAGACCAAGATGAAAACTCTTAAAACTTTAAAGAAAAAAGAAGAAATACTTAAATTGATAAAGTTAGGAAAAATGGTTGAGAAAAAAGGTAGATAGTAGTAAAAAGAGATATAGCAGTGAAGACTGAAATAAATAATTTTGGATTAATAAATCACCTAAAAGGCAAGCTCGAGAGCTTGCCTTTTGCTCAATATAAAAATTCTATTTTAGGTACAAAATATAATTTAGTAATTAATTTTGTTTCAAAATCTGCGATTCAAAAACTTAATAAAACTTATCGAAATATCAACAAACCAACTGATATTTTGAGTTTTCCGCTAGATAAAAAAACCGGTGAAATTTTTATTTGCCAAGAGTATGCCAATAAAAAAGCTGGATTATTTAAGCGAAAAAAAAAGAATTATTTGGCTTTTTTAGTTATCCACGGTTTAGTCCATTTGAAAGGTTTCGAACATTGTAGTAAAATGGAGAGAGTAGAGGAAAAATATCGAAAACTTTTCGGTATCTAAAATAATTCTCTTTGAGGAATAATGGCCAAGAAAATAACTGTTGGTATTGATATAGGAACCTACCAGGTAAAAGTGGTAGTGGCTGAAGAAGACAAACTCAGTGAAACTGGTTTGCCGAGGGTTATTGGATCTGGCTTAGTAGAATCAAAAGGTCTTCGCCATGGTTACATCATCAATTATGATGACGTGGCTAAAAGCCTTAAGAAGGCTCTGGCTCAAGCAGAAAAGACTTCTGGTATCAGGATCAGACAATCTTACCTTGCCGTTGGTGGTATTGGCCTTTCTTCTATTGTTTCTCATGGTCAAATCGCTATCTCCAAAGCTGACTCTGAAATAACTCAACTCGACATCAATAATGCTATTGATAATGCTAGAGAGATACTACCAAAAAACTTTATTCAAAATAAACAAATTCTTCATACTATACCGATTGCTTTCAAAATTGATAACAAATTAGTCTTTGGCCAACCACTGGGAATGCACGGTGATAAATTGGAAGTTAAAGTTATGTTTGTCGCTTGTACCGAACACCACATCCAGGATATTGTTCAGGCCGTTGAAGAGTGCGGAGTAAACGTGACAAACATTATTGCTTCCCCACTGGCTGGTAGTCTAGTAGCCACCAACAAAACCCAAAGAATTGCTGGTTGTGTTTTGGCTAATATTGGTTCGGAAACCGTGTCTGTAATTATTTTTGAAAATAATGTTCCAATCTCACTGGAAGTATTTCCAATTGGTGGAACAGATATTACCAACGACATTGCTCTCGGTCTTAAAATACCTTTGGAAGAGGCTGAATGCATTAAACTTAAACAATCTACTGGTGACTATGCCTACCCACGAAAGAAATTGGAAGAAATTGTGTTTGCTAGATTATCAGATATTTTTGAATTAATTGAAGCTCATTTAAAAAAGAATGGTCGCAGTGGACTCTTGCCGGCTGGAATAATTTTAACTGGTGGAACATCTGGTATCGCTACTATCGAAGAAATGGCCAAAGCTTCCCTAAAATTACCATCCAGTATCGCTTCACTTAATTTAGAAACATCCCAAATTAAAAATGGAATTGTTAAAGACTCATCATGGTTGGTGGCCTATGGTCTCTGTCTTTTTGGTTTAAGTTCAGCCAATGATTTACCTTTCTTTGGTATCAAAGAACCAAAAACAAATAACCCGTTTGAAAAGCTATTTACTTTGTTTAAAAAAATACTTCCTTAAGGAACCCTTTAAATCTCTCATTTTGAGAGATTTTTAAATTATTTAATTATATTAAAATTATAATTACGACAAAATTTGACTACGAGGTCAATCCTTTTCTTTTTGTTCGCTTTTTTGCTAATATAGAACAACAGAAATAATTTTATTAGCGCTTTAAAAAGCACAATTTTAGCGGTTACCGCTAAGTCAAAAATATGCCTCAAATCAAACCTGAAATCGAGACCTTTGCCCGCATTAAAGTTATCGGCGTTGGAGGTGCCGGAAAGAATGCTATCAACCATATGATCAACTCTAAAGTTAAAGGGGTTGAATTTATTGCTGTTAATACTGATGCTCAAGATTTACATCATTCACTAGCTCCAAAAAGAATTCATATTGGTAAAAATTTAACTCGCGGTTTGGGAACTGGAATGAATCCTGATTTAGCTAAGCGAGCTGCTGAGGAAACTAAAGAAGAAATTCAAGAAGCAATCAAAGGAGCGGACATGGTTTTTATTGCCTGTGGACTCGGTGGTGGAACTGGTTCTGGAGCGGGTGCTGTTGTGGCTAAAACTGCCAAAGAACTTGGAGCTTTGACTGTGGGAGTTGTAACTAAACCGTTTACTTTTGAAGGTTTTCAAAGAATGAAAATCGCTGAACAAGCACTGGAAGAATTACGTAAATCTGTTGATGCTGTCATCATTGTTCCAAACGACCGCCTACTTTCTACTATCTCTCGAGATACCACCGCCAAGGCCGCTTTTGCTCTTTGTGATGATATTTTGAAACAAGCGGTTGAAGGTATCTCTGACCTTATTACCATGCCTGGAACTATCAACACCGACTTTGCTGATGTTCGAACAGTGATGGAAAATGCTGGTTCTGCCCTTATGGGTATCGGAACTGCTTCTGGTGAAAAACGCGCTGAAGAAGCTGCTAAAATGGCTATCAATTCCCCACTACTCGAGGTTTCTATTGCGAATGCTAAAGGTGTGCTCTTCTCAATTTCCGGTGGCGATGATCTCACCATGTTTGAAATTCAAGACGCTGCTAAAGTTATTACCGAGTCTATCGACGCCAATGCTAAAGTTATCTTTGGTACTGTTCATGATGATCGTTTGAAGAAAAATGAAATCAAAATTACTGTTATTGCTTCCGGTTTCCCAGAAGTTGGTGGCCGCTCAAATATCAAACAATTGTTTCAAATGAACGAACCAGAAAAGAATGAAAACAAGGGAAGAATTTTTGGTCTAGGTAGTTCACAAACTGAAAAGACTATTACTAAAGAAAAAGAAGAAGAAAAGAAAGTTATTCCTCCAACTTCTTCTAACAATCCTATTTCTGAAGAAGAGGATGATAATGATTGGGGTTCTGTTCCGGCTTTTCTAAGACGACAGAAGAAGTAAAACTAGTATATAGTATTTAGTATATAGTATTTAGTATAAAACAAAAAGAAGACTGGCAGTTCGTTTCGCGAACTGCCAGTCTTCTTTTGTCATTGCGAGGAAGTATTCTGACAAGCAATCCAGGATTTTGCTGAATTTTCTGTTGAGGTGAGTCCTTGGGTCTAAAAAAAGGACTCTCCTCGACGGAAAATTTCTCCCCTTCTGTCATTCCTGTGAAAACGGGAATCCAGCCAAATATTTAAAATTGTTTTGACGCTTAAAACATGTATAATATTCTGTATATGACCCAAAATTCAAACATCTATGACTTAGCCATAATTGGTGGTGGACCGGCTGGTATTGCCGCTGGTGTTTATGCTGCTCGTAAAAAAATTAAAACTGTTTTTATTACCAAACATTTTCAAGGTCAAAGTGCTGTCTCTGAAAATATTGAAAATTGGATTGGTGAAAAGTCTATCAGTGGCACTGAGTTAGCCAAAAAAATGGAGGAACATCTCAAAGCTTTAGCTGGTGAAATTATTGATATTAAGGAGGGTGAAGAAGCTGAGTTGATTTCACCAAATGGAGAAGATTTTACTGTTAAAACTGACAAAGGAGAATACCAGACCCGAACGCTTTTAGTCACTACCGGTAGCGGTCGTCGCAAACTAAACGTGCCTGGAGCTGATAAATTCGAGCATAAAGGCCTCACCTACTGCGCTACCTGCGATGCCCCAATGTTTGGCGGTTTGGATGTTATTGTCATCGGTGGAGGCAATTCTGCCTTCGAAGCAGCTATGCAGTTGACCGCTTATGCCAACAAGGTGACTATTATGCACCGTAGCGAAGAGTTCCGCGCTGATCCAGTCACAGTTGCTAGAGTATTAAGTCACGAAAAAATTTCCGCTATTAAAAATGTTGATCTACTGGAAATCACTGGTGAAAAATTTGTTAACGGAGTTAAATACAAAATCAAAGGTGCTGACAAAGAAGTCACTATGCCAATTTCCGGTATTTTTGTAGAAATTGGACATACTGCCAATTCTGACCATATTGAAGAATTAGTTAAAGTTGATGCCAATAAACAAATCATTGTTGATTCAAAAACCCAGAGAACTAGTGTCACTGGCATTTGGGCCGCTGGCGATTGTACCGATGGACTCTATAAACAAAACAACATTGCTGTCGGTGATGCCGTTAAAGCTTTGGAAGATATCTATAAGTTTTTGAAGACCAAGTAAACCCTTTTCATTTCCATATTTTTCTGCTATTCTGTCTGGGTTGGGAGATTAGCTCAGTTGGTAGAGCAACTCATTTACACTGAGAAGGTCAGAGGTTCAAGTCCTCTATCTCCCACAACAAAAATCGGCTAAAAGCCGGTTTTTTTGTGGGAGATAAGCAACCTCTGGGAGAGGTTGCGTGAGGACTTGAAAAGCGCAGCCAATTTTTATTAGTAAACAAAAATGCGAGCTAGGGTCGTGAAAATTTTCTTGTGACGACAAGAAAATTATTCCTGACCAAGTCCTCTATCTACTATCCTTAGCGACGGCGAGAATTTAATCGAGGGAAAAATTCCTCTATCTCATTAATTTTATGAGAAAATGGGGGCTGACCCTATTTTCGATGAGTGGTCGAAAGTTTTACCTTATTTTATCAATAATCACAGGTAACAAGGCCCCAAGCAATATCATAGCGACAGACCAAATACCAAAAACAATTTTAGTTAGAAATATTTTCACCTTTTCTTTCTCTATCTTGTTTACAACTTTTTCAATCTCTTTATCAATATCTTTGTCCTCCAAAATAAAACCCCGAACCATTTCCTTTATTTTGTGATCAATATGTTTATTACCCTCTAATTCATTAAGTAAATAATTATCTGGAACCTCAACTAATGCGGGGATTGATGAATCTGTAGGTTTTTGAATTTTTGTTTTCGGCATAAATTATTCTGTATCGATTAATAAATCAGCCGGTGGTTCAATTTTTGATAATATTCTCTTACCATCTTCTTCAGACGGCTTAATTGTAAATAATCCTTCATTATTATTTCCTTGAAGTAGGGTGGCTATACCAAACTTAATTAAGGAATCTCTATCCTTAAATCCATATGCAGATACAAGAGAATCAACGAGCTCTAAATCCCCATTATCTATGGTGACCTCATATCCATTTTCAGTCTTACCTTCTATTTTTTTTTCCTTACCTGTAATCATATTTGGAGTATATCATGAATAAATTATAATTTCTACAATACTTGTTTAAGTTTTTTATGTAATTAATACTCAAAGGCTAAATATTTGAAAATGGGGACTGACCCCATTTTCTCCCCGTTTTTAGTTTCACCATTTTCTAAATAAGGTAATTTATTGTCCTTAATCATGAGGAATTTTGTTTAAAAATACGCCAAGTTCATCAATAAATTCGTAAATAAGATTGTTTGAAATTATAATACCAAGACTCTCATAATCATCTCCATTTACCATTGAGGGGACACCAATCCTACATCCATATTGATCAACAGCAAGACCACCTGAATTGCCGTGACTGATTTTTGCAGAAGTAAATATCAGCCCCTCATCCAGAATCAAACTACTCACTACACCATCAGTTATTGTAAGTGCATAACCTCCACTGATTGCAGGGTATCCATATATTCTGACAGACTCTCCGAGCTTAACATCGCCTTTTTTGCAATATTTGTTTGGATCATATGCTGGAAAAATTTTAGGATATTCCCCATAAGCCTTTCCTTCTTCATGATCATAAAAAACATCATCTACTTTTACAAAGGCAAGATCATACTGTTCACTAATCTCAGGAATCACAATCGGGTAAGCGGTATATATCTCATCCGGTGAGCCGGTAGTTGGATTAGGTAGTATAACAAGACAACTTACTGTATCTTCAGCTCCTTTAGGAATAATGTGGGCATTTGTAAGGATCAAACCCTCTTCGGTCAAAATAGTACCTGATCCGCCAGAATCGTCTTTGTCCGTTTTTCCGCTACAGTAAATATTTACCACAGCCGATGCAATCTCCTGATCTTTTTGGTCAGCATTAGAAATCGAGTCCTTGTTATTTTCGTAAAAAACAAGAGCAGAAATTCCTATAACAATTACTACTACAATAATGCCTGAAAAAATGATTTTCATTTTTGTCCAAAACTTCTGTAACTTTTTATAAGACTCTGTGCACTGCAATTCGTTACCGCATTTGTTACAGAACCTTGTTCCTTCTAATATTTCATTACCACAGGTTTCACAAAACATAAATTATTGGGGAGTGCCACAGTTTGCACAATACTTTGAATCATTACTCAACTTTGTACCACACTCTTTGCAATAATTTCCTATAGTTGTAGGTGCGGTTACTGCTGATGGGATTATTTTTTGACGTGTATTCTCAACCTTTAGTGCTTTGACAATAACTGAGATTCCGATAATAAGCCAAAAGATAGATCCCCACACGCTCCCAGACTGATTTTCTACTGTGAGATAAGCTGTATATACTTTTTCGATTACCCAAAGGATCATCAATGTAATCATCGCCCATTTATGGCCTTTGTATACAAAAATAAGGATTGGAATATAGATGATGAGACTCCACATCAAATCACTAAGAGAAACGATATCAAAGAAGCTCAATATGATAGAAAGTATATAAAGACTCCCAAATACTAGGATCACCTGCCCACGAGCAGATTGAGTAATGCCTAGAGTATAGTAGTTTTCTACTTGTCTTTTTAGCTCCTCTATCTCATCCTCTGTTTTTATTTTTTCTTTATCTGCCATTTTATTTTAAAAAAGTGTTTTAAATTCCTTCTTCCAACGCGGACACTGACCAAGAACAATATACAAGATTGCAATTTTTATTAGTCTCAAAACAACCACATAGGTCACAAGAGTCAAAAGTGAGTACCAGAATGCTTCTCCATCTGAACCATAGCAAGAAGTGCCATAATATGTAGAGGTATAACAAGATTCAGCATTCGTCATCCAAACGGCTGGGACAATACCAAGTAAAGGGAGATACGCAACTACATACAGCACTTTTAAAAGCCGATGCCACCATTTATCGCCAAGCAATAAAACTGAACGTTGCACTGTAGCGGTACTTGTCTGTATAGACGCAGTTGAATGACCGCACTTTGTGCAAAATTTGTGTCCTTGCTCTAGTTTTGTTCCACAGTGTTCGCAGTACATATTAATTGTTATTTATATAATCATTAACCTCTTTTGACACTGTCATTCCACCCGCTATTGCTTGTCTAAGATATAATTTTGCATTAAAAGTATCATTTGTTTGTGCATATGCAAGTCCTAAGTAATAGGCGTAACTTGGCTCATTACTTATATTTACAGACCTCAAAAGTGAGATTGTCTGTGTATAGTTTTCGTTGAAATAGTACGCGAGAGCGAGATTCTTTTTTGATATATTGTCATTTTGTGCCTGGTTCGCTTTTTGTGCATAGCTCAATGCTTTAGCATAATCTGAGTATTGTGGATGAACATCATACAGATCGAGGAAAAAAAGTGAAAGTGAATTATTTACCTGAAAGTCTGAGGGGTCTTTTACGTATGCCTTGTTGTAAGCAATTAAAGCTGCATTTGGCTTGTTTTCAAGCTCAGCAATCTCCCCAGAGATCAGAAAATAATCCACTGAATCGGTACTCGCTAATGCCAATGCCTCTTGGAAAGTGCTCAATGCCAGATCATCTTTTCCTTCGGTGGAATAAGCATATGCAAGATTCTTTAAACTATTGATTTTGTTTGTATTTGTTACAGCGTCTTGTGATGCTTGTCGAAATTGTGCGATTGCTTGGTCGCTGTCCCCTGAATTGTAAGCGTCTAGCGCTTTGTTGTTTGTCTCAACAGCCGAATTATCGATTGAGTTAATTGCACCGAGTCCAAATTTCAAGAATATAAAACCTCCTATAAAGACGACAACAATTATTGTTTTTATAATCCTGCTGGTCGTCCATTTTTCCTTTGGCATTGGAGATCGAACTATTCTAGGGACAGCAACTGGTGTTGTGACTGTAAATGCCGTACCGCAATTCGTGCAGATTTTTGTGTCATCTAATTTTGTGCCACAATTTTTACAGTACATAAGTGTATTAAAAGACAATGCTATTGATTAATTAAATTGTACAACATCCTATTTAATTACACAACAAAATATTTGCACTGAAAAAATGTAAATAGAGTCAGTCCTATTATCCCCTGTCTTGCGGAAGGAGTGGGATTCGAACCCACGTGCCGGTTTTACCCGACCATCCGATTTCGAATCGGTGCCGTTATAGCCACTTCGGTATCCTTCCAAAATATTTTATTGTTCAATCATACTAACAGACCTTTGCAATTTATACAAAAAATGTTATATTGTTTCGGTATTTAGGGGGTATTTGTATATTGGGTTTTCCTTATACTTAATACTTATACTATATACTAATTTATCGGCCTTATCGTCTAACGGTTAGGACACGGCCTTTTCAAGGCTGTAATCGGGGTTCGATTCCCCGTAGGGTCACATTCAGAAACCTTGTCGAAAAATTGCTCCGCGCGCTCGCGCGCGAGAGTGAGTAGTGGGTGGTGGAAATCTTCGCCCGCTCGGCGGGCGCAAGCGAATTCGGTGGGTGGGCAAAATGAGACGGTGACGGACTTGTCCCGCAAGTGGAGGTTCGTTCCGATTTTTTTGAAATAGTCACGAATTTCAAAAAAATCTTCCACTGATTCCAATTGCGTGGCTTTTTTCATATCCAAAATCCAGTTCCGCAAGGGTTCGACCCAATTCTTTCTGTCGGCTCGGGCGGAGTCCGCTTGCTCTGCGAGAGACACTTTCTGTCGCAAAAGCTCGTTCTTTTTGGAGAGATAATTCGCTTTTGGAATATCACCATCCAAAAACAAACTGACTAAATCATCAAGCTTTTGCTCCGCCTCTCGCTCAGTTTCCTTCATCCGCTCGAGCCGACTTCCCGACGAGACATTTTCCGCCTGGTTCCAGTTGTCCACCTTTTGCCACATGTAACTTGTCCACTCGTCGGGAAGGGTGATTTTTTGAAGCTGTTCTCTTAATTGCAAGACTAGCAAATCTTCTCGCAAATATGGTTGAGAACATTTTCCTTTCTTTTTCGTACATCTATAATAGCGATACTTCACACCCCAGCGGTTGGTTGCCCATTGAGCGGTAATCATACTGTCACACTCACCACAACGAAAAAGTCCTGTGAAAGGAAAATTGTGACTGGCTTTTGATTTGCGAGGTTGGGCGCGGTCCTGCAGTCTCTTCTGTACAGCTTCAAATAAATAGGCAGAAAGAATTGGCGCAAAGCTTCCAGAAAAATACTCATCCTTGTGTTTCGTTAAGCCGAGATACGCTTTGTTTGATAGCAGTCGAGAAACGGAAGCTTTGCCAAGTGGCGTTCCGGACTTCGTGGTGACGCCGTGCAGAGCCAAAAACTGAGCTAGTGATTGAAAGCCGTGGCTACCTTTGGCATATTCCTCGTAAGCGCGCACAATTACTTTAGCTTTCACAGGATCAGGTTCGATGTTACGCGTTTTGACATTGTTAATGTAACCGAAGGGAGCGCGCGTCAGCCATTCACCACGGCGCAGTTTTTGGCGGATACCTCGTTCCACATTTTGTTTGAGGTTGTCAGAGTAATATTTACTTTGTCCGAACGCCACTTGAAGCATAAATAGCCCTTGCGGAGTTGGCTCAAACCAAAAAGTCGGAAAGCGTAAAGAAACAATCTTGGTCGTGTCGACGGCGTAGATGATACGGCCACCATCAATACTATTGCGAGCCAGGCGGTCAGGGTGCCAAGCTAGAATACCGACACCTTTCAAACTTTCCACTTTCGCCATCATCTCGCCGAATTTCTCACGACCAGGTTTCTTAGCGCTTTTCGACTCGGTAAATTCCTCCAGAATTTGCAGATTTTCTTTACGCGCAAACTCCCGAAGTTCGTAGAGCTGAGCTTCAATCGACATGATTTGTTTGTCATCATCCTCGGTTGATTTGCGAGCGTAAAGAAAATATTTTGGTTTGATCATATTTGATTTTGGATTATGAAAAAAGAAAGTCCGTTATCGTCTCATTTCTGTCTTCGGCCCACCCACCGAATTCGCTTGCGCCCGCCGAGCGGGCGAAGATTTCCACCACCCACTACTCACTCTCGCGCGCGAGCGCGCGGAGCAATTTTTCGACAAGGTTTCTGAATGTGAAATTTTATTAACCTTTGCTCGAACCTATTTTGAACAAAAATCCTAATCGGACTGTTACGCGCCTCGCGGACTCGGCGCTCCCGCCCTCGCCCCGCTTTGACATTCCAGATTTTTTTCTGAGC
>JBAQFI010000011.1:0-34767 GCA_049287185.1 Minisyncoccia bacterium | reverse complement strand
AGATAGATTTTTACTGAATATGGCTTAACAGAGCCATAATTTGCAGAAAGACCGAAATACCCTTAAAGAATAGGCTTATCTTAGATAAAAACAATAAAATCAACCCAAAGGAAGAAATTTCCTATATTCCCCGGGTTATTATAGACACCAGTAAAAAAGCCCTAAAAATGCTATTTTTGGCTATAATTATAGGTTTTTTTGCTTTTTCTACCCCACAAAACACTCAGGCTGGAATTGTTTCCGACACAGTTTCTTCTATTGTTAACTGGTTTAATGATTCCTCTACAAATATTGAGATTATTGACAGTTTGCCGACTAGTCTAATTTCCGCCTCTGTCCTGGAAGCTGCCGTTAATCTTGACCCAACCCCAATCAAAAACGAAACAGATACAGCTGTGGTTTCTGACTCTGCTTTATTATCAGAAGCTGGCCCAACATCTGCGGCGGCCGATGCTATTGAAGAATATAACGATCAGATTAGTGTCTATACTGTTCATGAAGGCGATACCCTTTCCAGCATTGCTGATATGTTTGACGTATCCGTTAACACCATCCTTTGGGCTAATGATGTAACTGTTAAAACTCTAAAAGTTGGACAAGTTTTAGTTATCCTACCTGTTTCCGGAATCAAATATGTAGTTAAGAAGGGTGACACTATTAAGTCAATTGCTACTAAGTACAAAGGTGATATTGAAGAAATTATTTCCTTCAACAGTTTGTCTGCGGACGGTCTACTTATCGCTGGCGAAGAAATTATTATTCCAGGAGGTGAAGAACCGATTACTGCCTCGACTATCATTAAAACTTCTAATTCTTTACCAAGTTATTCCGGTTACTTCATTCGACCAATCTCGTCTGCTTGTCGTCGTACTCAAGGACTCCATGGTTGGAACAGAAATGCGATTGATTTCGGTTGTGCAACTGGCAATTCTGTTTATGCAGCTGCCGCTGGTAAAGTTTTGATTAGTCGTTCATCTGGTTGGAACGGTGGTTATGGAAGTTACGTAGTTATCCAACATGCTAATGGTTCACAAACCCTATATGGTCACTTGAGTTCACCAATGGTTTCAGCTGGTCAAAAAGTTACCCAAGGTCAAGTGATTGGTCTATCCGGTAATACTGGAAAATCTACCGGTCCACATCTACACTTCGAAATTCGCGGAGCAAAGAATCCTTTTTAAATTAAAAAACCACCCTCCGGTGGTTTTTTCTTACCCTTTCCGTCATTGCGAGGAGTCCGACGACGAAGCAATCCAGACCTAATTTTCTTTGAGCTCTGCGAAGTAGAAAATGGAAATACCCTTGTGGTGAGACCCCTAAATTATCTCCTCATACAAATCCTTCCAATCAGGGTTCAGACTCTCAATCATTATAAACTTCTTTTTTCTAGAACCGCCTTTGATTTGCTTTTCCCTTTCTATTGCACTGATGATCGATTCCCCGACTTCATAATAAACCAAGGTGTGAGTTTGATATTTTTTTGTAAAACCATCAACGAGGTTATTTTTGTGTTGATTTACTCTATTTACCAAATCACTAGTAACCCCTGTATATAGAGTGCCATACTTTTTATTTGTCATTATATAAACACAAGGAACTTTTTCTCTCATTTTTAAATATTTATATTAGGGTCTGGATTGCTTCGCTGTCGCTCGCAATGACAAAGAAGAATTGAGATACTCTGTTAAACTCTTTTCGGTCTATATTGTAACGCCTCTAAAATATGTTTCACCGCAATATTTTCTTGATTGTCTAAGTCAGCAATGGTGCGCGCTAATTTTATTATCCGGTGATAAGCTCGCGGAGAGAGTCCCAATTTTTCAGCTGACTTATTTAAAATTATTTTTACTTCAGGACTGAGGGGAGCAAAGACAGGTAAATCCTTGGCAGTCATCTCAGAATTATTTTTGGCTTTAGTTTTGTGTTTACTAAATCTATTTGTCTGTTTTTTTCTAGCTTGCAATATTCGCTCGCGAATTTTTTCTGACGTTTCTCCCACTCTATCATCTGATAATTTTTTATGATCAATTTCTACCACCTCAGTCCAGAGATCAATGCGGTCAATTATTGGTCCAGAGATTTTTCTTTCATAACGCATGATGTCAGTCGGTCGACAGATGCACTCTTTGGTTTTAGAATTTCTATTACCGCACGGACAAGGATTAAACGCAGCAATTAAAATAAATCGAGCTGGAAAAAGTGCGGAGCCTTTAGCCCGAGCTATGCTTATCTCCCCATCTTCTAGTGGTTGTCTTAATGTTTCTAAAACCCTTTTATCAAATTCAGTAAATTCATCTAAAAATAAAACACCACGATGAGCCAAGGTTACTTCTCCTGGTTTTAAATTGGCTCCACCACCAACGAGCGATACATATGACGAGGTATGATGAGGCGAACGAACTGGGGGTTTGGAAATTAAGTCACCACGCAAAACTCCGGCTACCGAATGAATAGAAGTAATTTCTAAAACTTCTTCAAAATTGAGGCTCGGTAAAATTTGTGAGAAGGCTCGCGCGAGCATTGTCTTCCCTGTTCCTGGAGGACCAAAGAGTGCAATGTTGTGTCCCCCGGCGGCAGCAATTTCTAAACCACGTTTAGCATTTTCTTGCCCCTTAATGTCAGAAAAATTATTGCTAATGGTGTCGGTTTCAATAACAATTTCTGTTTTAGGTTGGAGACAAATTTTGTTACCCTTTTCCTTTTTGTTCTTATTTTGAAGGTTTAGGTTGTCGGTGATTTTATCAGCAATGTGAATGATGACTTCGCCTAGATCATTAGCTCCATAAATGTTTATTCCATCAATAAGAGCCGCCTCACGAGCATTAACCCTTGGTAGAAAAACATCCGTGAAACCTTTTTTCTTGGCTTCATTGATTAACGGCAATACCCCAGTTAATCCGCGCAACTTACCATCCAGTGAGAGCTCTCCAAGGAATAATTTATTATTAGGTTCGAAAACTATATGCCCCTTGGCCAATAGGTAGCTCAGAGCGATAGAGAGATCAAAGCGTGGCCCCTCTTTCTTGAGATCAGCTGGTGCTAAAGAGACCACAATTTTCTGATTGCTTTGTTTTGGTGATGTGAAACCACAATTTTTGATAGCGGCCGAGACCCGATCTTTTGATTCATCTACTGATTTGTCTGGTAAGCCGACAATAGAAAAATTGTTGAGACCGTTAGAGATATCAATTTCTACATCCACAATCTGGGCACTAAGAAGATTAGTTTGGGCGCTATAAGTTTTAGCAAAGCTCATAAGTAAAGAACAATTATATTAATAGTATACAGTATATAGTATTGAGTATAAAAAACAAAAACTTTGCTTAAGCAAAGTTTTTGACGACTCTATTATTTAAAATTATTTATCTTCACCATCAAGAAATATATTGATAGCGGTATTCATACCATTAATAAAATTGGTAATTTCAGCAATTTTTTCCTTTCGATATTCAATATTATTTTTTACATTTAGCATATCCTGTAGCATATCTGATACATGCCACATCTTATTGGAAAAGCTAGTCTTCTCGTAAGTCTCAATTGAGTCCTTTATTTGTTTCACATCTTCGTCAGAGGTGTTTATACTGAGGTTCGATTTTTGAATTATTTCACAAATTGCTTTCGCATCAATTGCAAAACGAAGTTTATGATCACTTTCGTGACCCGGATTTTTACTCTCTAGGTTTGTTTGATCTGCTGTTTTAAATTCAATTTTTTCCATAAAGATAGAAGTTATTTATTAATAATTATTTAGCGTGTTCAATACAAGTTTCCGCTGAAGGATTGGCCTCGAGACGAGCTACTTCTATTTCCTCTCCACCGACTTTACATTTTCCATAGGTACCATCGGCGATTCTTTTTAGAGCAGCCTTAACTAAGTTGTATTGAGTTTCTTCTTGTTTAATAATGGCAGAATTTTCTTCATATTCTTCTATCTCATCAGCCACTTCATTCTCATCAGCTGAGTCAGAATCTAGATCAGTTTTCACTGCCTCCCAGTCGGCAGGATTACTAGGATTACGACGTCCAATACTCTTCATTTCATTTTCTAATAAAGCCAATTCCCCTTCCAATTTTTCCTTAAAATATTTTGTATCTATCATACTCATAATAATACCAAAATATTAGTAAAAGTTAAACTACCGGGTTTGAGTCTTTTCCGCAATCATTCTGTCCACAATAGTCTTAATAGTTTCTGTGTTGGTGGAAATAATTACTGTATTATTGTCAAAAATTGTATAAGCTAAAATAATTTTTCCAAGACTATTTTTAACTATCCATGCATTCAAACTTCGTATAATTGTGTCCTGAAAAAATAATTCTGATTGCACTTCTCTACCAGCTTCGTTAATGACGGGCGCATCATAAATGTTAAAAATTTTCTTGAAATCCTTAATCATGCCAGATGATTGCCAAGCCCACATACCATTGAAACCGCTACTATAGGCGCCAGTATAAAGAACTAAGAAAGGTTGATTACCCCCTAAATTGTGAAGCCCATAGACAAAAGGTTTTTGTAGGTCTCGATTAATTTCAGCTGGTGGATTAATACCAACCAGGGATAAAAAAGAAGCTGAATCAATATTTGTTAATTTTCCTAAACTATCTGTTTTTGAAAAAACAATTTCCTGAATATTGTTTGGTAAAATTGAACTAGTATCAATAGCATTTCGTAAAACAACTGCTAATTTCGTAACATCAATTTTATCCAGGTCGATTGAAATCTTTTCCTCAGTTCTTAATAAATTATAGCCTGCAGTTTGTGTAATAGCATCTGGCACTGTCGTCTTAGTGATAGCTGGTATTATAAAGAAATATATTAAAGAAATTCCTCCACCAATTAAAATAAGTCCAATGAAAATATATACAAATAGACGAAATCTCTTTACATCTTCACCAGTTGAAGGCGCCATCTCGGCAGCTCGATTTTGTTCATCACGATGTTTTTGTTCAGCTAAAGCAATATCGATTGATGAAACATGATTATATCTAACAGCCTCCTCAACATCTTTTTGGAAGGTTCGAACGATTTGTCTGACTGGATGAGCCGCCGCAGCTTCAGCCGCAGTCTTTAAGTAGTTGTTTTTATCCAGCTCAGGTTTTTCAACGTAACTATAAATTCCAGTTCCTTTGTTCTCCTCAACTAGTTGTTCTTTTTCTGGATGATAATGTGACCAAGCTGCTTGAATATTCGGGTGGTTTTTGTGATTCTCTATTTCCTCCAGAGTTTTTTCATGAGTTTCATTTGGATCATCCGTCGGCTTCACTTGAGAAAGTAAACTAGCTGGAGTTTCTTCAACTACAGGTAGTTCTGGTTTTGTAGTTTCTTGTTTAACAATTGGTTGAATAACTGGAATAATCACCGCTGGCTGGGTTTCTGTCGGTTGAATTGGTGGCAGATTATTATTTGTAGGAGCTACCACTGGATTAACATTATTTGTGTTTTTGTCAGAATCCATTTTAATTTACATTAAGTTAACATATTATACCTTGAAATGATTTAAAGCTCAAAAGAAAAGCCGGCGCCCATTGGGCGCCGGCTTTTCAATGAAATGTTTTTCTTAAATCTTCGGAGCTTCTCCTGTTGGTGGAACTTGAGGTGGAACTGGAGCACTCACTGGTCTCGGGGCTGAAACCGGTTTCTTAATAAAGTCTGGAGCAGCGAGTTTGATAGAAAGACCAATTCTTCCCTTCTCCGCATCAACTTCCTTCACAACAACTGGAACCTTATCGCCAACTTTTATAAAGTCATTAACTCTCTCAACACGGAAATCAGCTACTTCAGAAACATGCACTAGTCCTTCGGTGTCACCAAGTAGACGAACAAAAGCGCCGAAATCAGCAACCTTTGTCACTGTTCCCACAAAGCGTTCCCCTCTCTTGTATTCATGAGTCATCTCTTCAATAATCTTGTAGGCCTTATCAGCAGTATCACCTTTACCAGTAATATAAACTGAACCATCGTCATTGATATCAATGGCTTCTACTTCAGTTCTTTCTTTAATTTCTTTTATAACCTTTCCACCGCCACCAATTACAGAACCAATCTGATCCTGTCTAATTTTCATAGTCAAAATCTTTGGAGCATATGGTGACAATTCTTTTCTTGGAGCGGAAATGGCTTTTTCAATTACTCCCAAAATTTGGAGACGTGCTAATTTAGCCTTTTCAAAAGCGACAGCGAGAACATCAATTGGAATACCAGCCACTTTTACATCCATTTGGATAGCGGTAATACCATCTTTTGTTCCAGCCACTTTAAAGTCCATATCACCGTGATGATCTTCCGGTCCTTGAATATCAGTTAGAATTTTAAATTTAGTTTGGTCTTTAACATCCATCATTAAGCCTGATGCAATACCAGCAACTGGTTTTATCATTGGCACTCCACCATCTAGAAGAGCCAAAGTTGAAGCACAAACAGAACCCATAGAAGTGGAACCGTTAGAAGCCAAAGCCTCAGATACTAGACGAATGGTGTAAGGAAAATCTGCTTGAGCTGGAATCATTGGCAACAAAGCTTTTTCAGCGAGGGCTCCGTGACCAATCATACGACGGTTAGTATTACCGACACGTCCAGTTTCACCAGTTGAATATGGTGGAAAATTGTAGTGATGGAGGAAGCGTTTACTTTCACCACTCTCGTCACTTTCACTTACTTGACCAGACTTTGGTCCACCCAAAGTTAAGACTGATAAAACATGTGTACCACCTCTGTAGAAAGTACCTGTACCATGGAGAACTTTGGAAATTCCGCCAGCTTCTGCAAATAGAGAACGAAGCTCATCCATTTTACGGCCGTCAACACGACGATCTTTCTTAATGGCTTCACTATGAATATATTCATTAACATTTTCCTCAAAAACATCTTCTGTAAATTTCAATTCTTCTTCAGTTAATTTTTCTTTTGCTACTTCCATCCAAGCTTTATGTAACTCTTCAATTTTTTCATGTCCGGCTTTATCACTAAAGATGCTATCAATTTTTGGTAAAATATTTTCGTTAAATAAAGTAGCCACTTTTTCTGGAATAGATGGAATATCCAAAACTTTTTTTGGTTTACCAATTTCAGCAATTACCTTTTTCTGCCAGTCATTTATTTTTTCAATTTCTGCAGAAGCAAAACGGAGAGTTTCCGCAGCGACATCTTCCTGAGCTTCCTGCCCGGCTAGTTCAATCATATTTATATTGCCGTCTTTTCCACAAGCAATTAGATCGACTTCATAGGTCTCATTTTCTCTTTCCAAAAATGATGGGTTGATTTGTAAGCCATCTAGTTTGTGTTTACCAATACAAACACAGCTCACTGGGCCATTAAAAGGAATACTAGATACTCCTAAAGCCAGTGAAGCAGCAATAACTGCGAGTGCAT
Source organism: Minisyncoccia bacterium (assembly GCA_049287185.1). Taxonomy (GTDB): domain Bacteria; phylum Patescibacteriota; class Minisyncoccia; order Phycocordibacterales; family GWA1-40-21; genus JBAWVR01. The sequence continues at coordinate 27,395 of JBAQFI010000011.1, read as the reverse complement.
CTGGATCATCATCATCAATCGCTAGAGTGGTAATAATTACTTGGATTTCATGACGAATTCTTTGATCAAAAAGTGGACGAATAGTACGATCAGTAATACGGCCCGAGAGAATAGAATCATCACTTGGTTTACCTTCACGACGATTGAAACGATTTCCTAAAATCTGACCAGTGGCATAAAACTTGGATTCAAAATCTACAGTGAGAGGAAAAAAGTCAGCACCATCCTTACTTTTTTCTGACATTACCGCAGTGGCCAAGATAACAGTGTTACCATATTTAAGTAGCACAGAACCATCAGCATTTTCTGCTAGGTCACTGAAAGTAGCGGTCATAGTTTTGCCACCAACCTCAGTCGAGAATTCTTTTTTGTACATATTTTTCTTCTGTCATTCCCGCGCAGGCGGGAATCCAGAATCTTTAGACTTATCACCAAACGTGTCCGATTGTGAAATTCACAGTGGCCGCCCAAACAGTTTTCAACTCTTGATTGTATGTTCATTGCAGTGAGCACATAATCAAAAATTGAATTTCTACTTTGGGGTTTCAGGTTAGAACTTAAGTTCCAAACTGCTTATTTGAGGATAAGCCGAGTTAATAAAAGGCGTAAATTACAATGGTAATTTACGCCTTTTATACTAGCACTAATTAATTGGTTTGTTTAGTGTTAACATTTTTCTGTTTTCCCTTCATACAAATATGTCAAAAATACTATAAACCAAGCTCCAATCATACCAAGCAAAAACCCGGCAATAATAACCCAATCCATAATATAGAATCCATAGATAGTCCAAATAGTGGTCCCTACCCCGAGTAAAATATACTGTCCTCTGGAAATATCATTGGCAGATTTATTCTTGAAAATCTTATAAGCAGCCATATAATAGCCAGCTGACATGGCTAGGCCAACAGCGCCCGTTATGATTTGAAAAGCGTGAAGCATTTTCTATTTAGAAATTGTGAAGGGTTACCCTCCACAGATTATTTATTAAATCTGCGAATGTTTTTCGGTCTATTTGGTTGACGATGTCCTATCAAATACTGTCCAGGATTTAAGTCTAAATCAAAAAAGTCGTCCACCGCTTCTTTCAAAGCTTGGGAAGTTGATTTGCCAAAGCAAACGGCTTCCACCTGACAACCCTCATTGATTTTTAAGTATTGGACTAATGGAACAAAATCTCCATCGCCAGAAACCAAGATAACGGTGTCTAGCTTTGGAGCCAAAGTAATGGCGTCCACGGCTAAACCGACATCCCAGTCAGCTTTTTTGGTGCCACCAGCAAAAATTTGCAGGTTTTTGGTCTTGGTTTCAATACCAGATTTGGTTAAGGCTTCAAAAAAGTTTTTTTCATCACCACTTTCAGTGGTAATAACATAAGCGGTGGCTCTGATTAAGGAGCGGCCGGCTAAAACGTCAGTGATAACTTGGCCAAAATTTACTCTGGCACTATAAAGATTCTTGGCGGTGTGATAAAGATTTTGTGTATCTATAAAAATTCCGACTCTTTGATCTCGATGTTTAATTACTGTCATATATAAAAATTATTTACTAATAATATTGCTCATTTAAAAAACGACCTTTGTCTGTTGACTATTTTACCATAAAAAAAGAAAGACTAACTTTCGGGAGTCAATTCAAAGTCTAATACCTAGATAGAATCCCAAAATTTTATAACGAAAATCACGAATTTTGATGAAAATGTATCGAGATACACTTTCGATAAATTCGTGATTTGCAGTTAAAATTTTGGGATTATAGCAGGTAAGCTTATTTCGACGATTCTTAACTCCGCGGTTAGACTTTGAATGGACTCACAGTCTGACTTTTATACTAGAGCTTTTTTTAAATTTAACTTCTTGGTAATAGCGTTGTAACGTTTCGGGCTGGATTTCTCCAAATATTTCATGTGTTTTCGTCTATCAGCAACCATTCCGAGTAGTCCGCGACGAGAGTGTTTGTCGTTAGGATTTTTCTTGAGGTGTGAAGCCAATTCATCAATTCTCTTGCTTAAAACGGCAATTTGAACCTCTGGTGAGCCAGTGTCCTTGTCGTGAATAGCGACTTCCTTGATGACTTTGATTTTCTTGGTTTTTGTCAACATGAAAGCATCCTAGCATGAAAGTTAGAATAATGCAAGGGGGTGACTAGCTAATATACTTATATCTAGCTTGGCTTTTTTACTTCATTCTCTCGGTATTCTAGCAGTCGAGCAAAGTTAATTTTAACAGATTTTTCTAATTTTTTTAGAGCTTCTTCCTCATATTCATTAAGTGGCCGGCCAGTCTTCTCGATTTCCATCCTAATTTCCCCTAAATATTTATTTGCTTCAGCAAAGTATTCATTTTTTGCTTTTTCTACATAACCATTGTTCCATTTAAAAATATTTTCATAATTTCCATAAGCCACAGCTAACATATTTCCTTGAATGTATTTTTCAAATTTACTAAAAGCTGTTCCCGCATGTAGTGCATAGTCCTTGCGGTTTTCTCGTGCCAATTTTTCCATTTGGGCATGATCTTTTGGTGAGGCACTATACCAACCATCATTATGTCCATTTATATAACTGAAACCTTTCTCAGTAATACGGCGCTTAGTAGTATCATCAATCGTCTCCCCTTTCTTTCCCACCACTACTATTGAAGCACCGCACTTCTCTTTAATTTTCTCTAATCGAGCCGGAGTTAAATATTCAGCTTTTTTGTAGGAAATAATTAATTCACTATTGGCATTTTGCAGGGGTAATTCACCAAAGACATAAGCATCTTCCTCTTTATTATTTATTATTCGGTCTTGGACATTTTTATAAGGAATTAAAATGGCATAATCTTTATTTGACCAATCATTTTCGTAATGTGAGCCAACTGGAAAATTTATAGAAAAAGAAATTGTTCCTCGCGGACTGTTGTATAAAGTTTCCCCTGTAGTATTGTCTCTAAAATCCCCATCTTTCTTTTTAAGGTCAACCTTAATATCTATTCCAGCTGTGGACTTAACACTCCCATGTGGTAAATAATCAGTCTTATGTACCAAAACTAAATTATTTAAATTCAATTCCCCATTATAATCTTTCCGTCTTTCCTCTCCTAAAATTGCTTGAGTAGAAAACCCAAAATTTTTATCAGTATTTAAAACAAAATCGGTAATTAAATTTTTTTCCTCTTCAGAAACTCCCTCCAGTTCTCTAATAATTCTTTCGTAGCTTCCTTTAAATTTACTTAAAGCTGTTTCTATTTCTATCCTCTCATCATGGTCCGGTGGTGGTTGCTCCTGCAGTCTTTTAAGTAAAATATTTATTTTTCCACCAATATTTAATTCCAGAGTTTTAGCAGTATAAGGATCCAATTTAGTTTCAATATTTTCAATCAAACTACCAATCAGATTTTGTCTAGCTCTTTGTAATTGTTCCTGTCTTTTTTCAAAATGCTCCTTATCCTGTATAGCTTTATTTTTTTCTTCTTCCATTTCCACCAACTTGCCTTTATTCCAAAATTTCTTTTTTAATAAATCAAAACCTTTTTCAAAAATGTGAGTATCTTTGTCATAATCTTCCCTCTCCGCTTCTAAGTGTCGCAACTTAGCTTCTTTGTGTATAGCAATATTACCTTCTTGTGAAAGGCTCTTCTTTAATCTATTTGCTTGTTCCGAAATCTCATCCTGAATTTCTGGATTTTCTTGTAAGCGTCTTTTTTTAGGTTTTTTCTCCTCAATATAAAAATCAAGTGATTCCATATATCTATATTAGCAAATAAGGTCATCCAGCACCACGACTTCTTGCAAAATGAAGGGCACTATGTATGATTACATTTAGATTAAGTTAAACCCTAAAAAGGAGGCATAAAATGCCTAACACAAAAAAATGCGCAATAACTGTTGAGAAAATAGGTTTCTTTTTTCAACTCGGACAGCAATGTGAAATGGAAAAAATTAAGCAACACTATTTTCCGCTTACATTGGTCGGTTCAGAGAAAAAGAAAAAACCTTTTCTTGACCGCAAAAAACGGAGAGAACAGTGGTTTACCTTTACCGAAGGAAATGTATATTTTTTGGGTAAATCAGGACAAGCCAGATTTTGTGGTTACATCAATAATAACCATGAAAAACCTTGCCAAGTAAAATTTTCCCTAAGAACAGAAAAGGGCACCATCACTGCCCTATTCTGAAACCAGGTTTAATACCTGCATCGCCGAGCACTGTAAGCTCGGCGATTTTACTTATCAAAATTATTGTGCGACATGTAATGATATTATTGCTATAATACACCTATGAGTGCAGACCTAAATGAACTAAAAAAACAGTTTCTGGAATACATTGAAATCGAAAAAGGCCGCGCTATTCGCACGGTGGAAAACTATGACCATTATTTAACCGTTTTTTTAAATCAGACCAAGATTACTAACCCAAAGGATATTACTGATGACAAACTTCGGGATTTTCGTATCTGGCTCAACCGCCAAGCGGCTGGTAACAATCGCGCCACCGGCGACACCATGAAGAAGAAAACGCAGAATTATTATTTGATTGCTCTACGTTCCTTCTTGAAATTTTTAATGCGCCGAAATATTACTTCCCTGCCCGCTGATCATATTGAACTCGCCAAAGTTGGTGAAAGAATTATTGATGTGATTACTCCTGTCGAACTCGGTCGCCTTCTCAAAGCCCCTGATGAAGAAAAGAATCCGGAAAAGCGAGCGCGTGGTCATGCTATCTTAGAATTATTATTTTCCACTGGTCTGCGTGTCTCGGAACTCTGTTCCCTCACCAATGATTTAGATTTAAGTTCCGATGAATTTTCTATTCGCGGAAAAGGTGGTAAAGTGCGTGTCGTTTTTCTCTCTGATGAAGCTAAAATTGCCGTTAAGAACTATTTAAAACTCCGTAAAGACATGTCTGATGCTTTGTTTGTTAAAGTAAGTGATGAAAAAATAAAAGAAAAAGAAAGTGGTTTGACTCGCCGCTCGATTGAAAGAATTGTTAAGCGTTATGCCACGCTCGCCGGTATTTCCAAAAAGGTTACTCCGCACGTTATTCGTCACTGCTTTGCCACTGACCTACTTTCCAATGGGGCGGACATTCGTTCTGTGCAAGCAATGCTCGGACACGCCAATATTGCTACTACCCAAATTTATACTCACGTCACGGATAAACATTTACGAGATATTCATAAAAATTTTCACGGGAAGAATCGTAGATAAGTATATAGTATCAAGTATTTAGTATTTAGTATTAAGAAAAGACGAGTCAGGCTAGGTTTCGCGAAGCGAAACCTAGCCTTTGAGTTTTTATTTTTATTATGTATACTTTTCTCGTCCGTCATTGCGAGCGAATGCGAAGCAATCCAGACTTTTCCCTCTGTCATTCCCGAGTAGTCGGGAATCCAGTCTTAAAATCTTAATAAAAACTATGAAAATCGGCTCACCCCTAGGAAAAGAAGAAAAAATATTTTTAACTATTGTCATTACTATAGTGGCAATTATCTATTTCGCCTTGAATAGCGTTTTCTAATGCACATTTTAGTCTAATAAACCCATATTTATAGGGTTATTTTGTCATTTAGCTTGACAAAATCATATAAAAGGTGTATGATAGCAGAAGAATCATAAAACAAATTATCTGGATATTCCAGGATAACAAGGAGGAGAAAATGGATAATATGATCATTTTATCACCAACCGCCAGTGAAGAAGTCGATCGTTGCCCAAATTGCAACAAGGAGGAAAACATAGTGCAAGTGTGCAAACACTGTAAGTATGTATATCCTGAAGAAAAATTTACTGATGTCACGGAGCCACACTGGTTTGTCAAGTCGGTCGCACTAGTGGTCTTTATCGCAATCATCTGGATTATCATCACGATAATGGGCTGGCTGATTGAATGTCGTATGGGGCATAATCTGACACTAGTGGGTGCTTTCACCAATCAATGGCACTTCATTTGCAACTTGCGTATTTGGTAACAAGCCAAATTAGCAAAAAAACAAAACGCTATGAATTTTTTAAAATTCATAGCGTTTTTTACTTCCTTTTCCCTTTCTGGAGCCTGTCTACAATCTAACCGTCAGTATAAATCTAATAAAACAGACTTGTCTGCCAGAACTAGCAAATTTCGGCTGTAAATTGCAGATTTTTCGTTAAGAGAGCTCGCTATCCTTCCTCAAAATTTGCAATTTTCGCACGAAATTTGCTCATTCTGATCAGGCATTAGATTGTAGACCGGCTCTTGCTCTGCTATTATCAATATATGAAATTAATCTCTTGGAATGTTAATGGACTCCGCGCCCTTCACCGAAAGAATCAGTGGAATCAAATTTTTGAATTAGAAGCGGATATTATCTGTCTCCAAGAAACCAAATCCCATCCAGATCAGCTTCCACCGGAGCTCCAATCCCCTTTTGGCTATCACGCCTTTTTTGACCATTCTAAACTAAAGAAAGGTTACAGCGGTGTTGCTATTTACAGTAAAATTAAACCAGAAAAAATAGAATATGGACTAGGCATCCCTAAATTTGATGATGAAGGTCGCACTTTGGTGGCTTATTTTAAGGACCCGTCAGATAAATCAGGCCGGGCAGGTTTTGTGCTTTTAAACGTCTACTTCCCCAATGGTGGCGGTGGTCCAGAGCGTTTAAAATATAAATTGGAGTATTATCAAGCTTTCTTGAAATTTATCAATAATCTGTGTAAACAAGGTCACAAAGTAATCTTTACTGGTGATGTTAATACAGCTCACACGGAGATTGATCTAGCTCGGCCAAAAGAAAATTCCAAAAATACTGGTTTCCTGCCGATTGAACGGGCCTGGATAGATAAAGTTATTGACGATGGATATGTTGATACTTTCCGAAATTTACATCCAGAAAAAATCGGAGCTTATTCATATTGGGATATGAAAACTTTTGCGCGTGAAAGAAATGTTGGTTGGAGAATTGATTATTTTTTTGTTTCAAAAGATTTATTATCACAAGTTAAAAAAGCGGAAATTCTTGATAATGTTTACGGTTCTGATCATTGCCCAGTTTCTTTAGAATTATAATAACTCAAATTAGGCCTATTATAAGCCATATGTCCTTTATAAAAGACATGCGATAGTTATCCACAGTATTGTCCTTTACACTTGTCCTTTACAAAAGGTATAATCTTACCAGACCAATCAATCCTAAATACTTTGTGAAAAATATTTGAGATTTTTTGGAAAAAGTTTTTGTTCTTTACACATTTAGATTGATTCTTGTTATCTCTCTTTATGATTTATTCTTTTTAGAGTAAATCTAGTTTCACGAACGCCAATAAAAAATAAGTTCTTTAAGCGTCTCCTGTGAAATGTCAAAGTAAAAAAGTGCAATGTTAATAAAATTTTAACAAGAATCATATCGATTAAACCGTCTAGTGGAATATTTTCATTTAAAATAAACCGCCAAGGCGGTTTTTGCTTGCTTGTTTTTCGTCATTGCGAGCAAAGCGAAGCAATCTAGGATTAATCTTAATTTTAAAGATGGATTGCCACGTCGGCAGACCTCCTCGCAATGACGGAGGAGATATATATAGGCTGAATAACGTAAAAACACGCCCGAATGGCGTGTTTTCTTCATATTTTACTTAACTTTATGCTTGGATCTAATCTTTTTGATCTCTTTTTCCTCCTCTTCTTCCTTGCGCTCCTTCCCCTTCTCTCCTATCTCCCGTAGTTCCTTGTCTGTCAGTTTAGCCTTGCTCAGAGCCAGTTTTTCTAGTTCAGCTACGGTGTTTAAAGCGGGATTTTCCAGAATTTCCTCGAGAATTGCATTAAGTATCCAACCAATTCTTGGTCCCGGTGTTTCACCCGTTAGTTTCATAAGCCCTACCCCGTCGATTTTGAGCATACCGACAGAAACTGGGTCTCTCAAAGCCTCTTCAATCATCGAATGATACTTGCGTAATCGGTAAGGATCTTCTTTTGGTCGGCCCATGCCCAAGCGATCACAAATGCGAGTGTTCATCAAATCCCAAATATTTTCTTGACCAACATTTACAATCATTCTTCGCACAGCTGACAAAGTTATTTGTTCGGTATCAGAGAAAAACATATGCCAGCGAATTAAACTCAAAACTTTCTCACTAATTTTTTTCGGATATTTTAAATCTTCTAAAATATTCTTGGCAAGTTTGTATCCCACCACTTCATGACCAAAGAATGTCCACTCTTTGTTTCCGGTACCGGCTCGGCGAGATTTTGGTTTACCAATGTCATGCAGTAAGGCTGCGAGGCGAATTTCTAATGGAAAATCCTTGTCCGCCGCCACTTGGAGACTTCTCAAGGAGTGTTCATAGACATCAAATAAATGTGCTCCCCCCTGCTCTATACCAATAGTCTTCTCCAGTTCCGGAATAATATACGGAAGCAAACCTAATTTCTGACACATAAAAATTCCAATCATTGGTTGTTTGGACATGAGCAAACTATTAAACTCTGTCGCAATACGTTCTTTAGCAATATTTTTTAGTAGTGAAGCATTTTTAGTAATCGCTTCCATCGTATCTTCGTTAATCGTGAAACCAAGTTCAGTCGCGATACGAACAGCCCGCATAATACGCAATCCATCTTCTTGAAATCTTTCCGTTGGATTACCAACTGTTTTTAAAATTTTCTCAGCCAAATCCAATTGTCCTTTATAAGGGTCAATCAATTCCCCAGGATATTTCTCATCTACCTCACTTTTTTCATTTATATTTAAGGCAATAGCGTTAATAGTAAAATCCCGTCGTTGCAGGTCATCCTCCAATTTTTGGCTGAAAATAACGCTATCTGGGCGACGGTTGTCAGAATATTCTGATTCTAAACGAAACGGAGTGACCTCAATCACCTTCACTGTGTCATCAGTGCAATTTTCATCCACTACCCCAACGGTACCAAAAGTATTTTCATAAAAAGTTTTTGGGAAGAGAGAAATAATTTGTTCTGGCGTGGCATCAGTCGTCAGATCCCAATCTTTTGGTTTGCGGTTTAATAAAATATCACGCACACAACCACCTATTAAGTAGGATTGAAAACCAGCGTCTTTTAATTTTAAAGAAACATTTATTACTTCCTTAGGAACATAATATTTTTCTTCCGATTTTTTTGTAAAAAGTTTTTTGAACATTTTAATTTTATCTAGAAGGATTCGGTCACAACTTTTTTCTTCACCGTCGTTCAGAAAAAGTCGCGACCCCGGCTCAAATTGCTCGCTGCTGCTCGCAATATTCTCCGCCCTTCTCATCCTGACGCAAATAAATAAATTTATTTGCTCTGAATTCTTGTTTTACTCTGTAAAACTGCGCCCTCAGCAGGATTCGAACCCACAATAACGGTTCCGAAGACCGTCGTGATATCCATTTCACCATGAGGGCGTTATTCAATTAATGGCTAATAATAACAGTTTCGGAGTCCGTTATATTATTTTGAAATCATTTTATAATTAGAAAATGATCGATTTCGCATTTGAGCGACATTGAAATCATACTATAAAAAGCCTTAAAACAAAAGGTTAAAAGTGGTTGTAATTTTTCTAGAATACGCTATAATGGCAACACAAATAAATATTGCGGGTATGGTTTAGTGGTAGAATGAGTCCTTGCCAAGGATTAGACGGGAGTTCGATTCTCCCTACCCGCACAAAACAAATCGCGATTAGCGATTTTTTTGTGGGGTAAGAAAGTCATGGTGATGACTTTCGTGGGAGAATCGAAGCCTGCTTGAGTATTTTGTTGAGCTTTCTTAAGCGAAGAGAAAATCCAAGCACGGGTACTGCTCCTGTAAGGAGAGATTCTCCCTACCCGCTTCAATTTACGACGGCGAGATGAGAGTCGCGGGAGATTCTCCCTACCATTTTCCTAGACTTCACAACCCGTAAGGAGAGGTTCTCCCTACCCGCTCCAAGTTGTAGCCGATTCTCTTCCTTATTATCTTAATTTGTGACTACAAGAAAACTATTCGTGACCGATTCTCCCTACCCTCACCAATTTTCTCTAAAAGCCACTCCGTTTCCTAAAAACTAATTTAAAAGTCAAAAAAGACACCACCCTACCAAGTTGTCTAGATGTTAATAATTTTTAACCAAATAAAATAAGGATATTTTGGAAAACTGTGGATAACACTGTGTATATGTGAATAAAAGTCAGTATTTAAGACGTCCTAGAAATAAGGGTTTTTTGGTATTGGTCAGAGTCATTTTTTGACATATACGGCCTAAAATATGAATATATTCAAAAAATCTGTCTATAATGGTCCTTCTTGTCTTTTAGAGTGATAAAGGTTTCACGTGAAACACATAAAATAGGGTTTCATGTGGAACAAAACTCCCCTTTCGGCGTAATTACTTTCACATGAAACGTTACTTGTGACCTTTAATTATTATTTTATCCTGGATTCCCGCCTACGCGGGAATGACACAAGAAGGAATTTTAGAATATTAGTTGCTTGTGGTATCATATCTAAAACTTATTTAATTGTTCCACATGAAACAACAAAAGACACAAAAGCGAGAAGTTGGAGATTTGGGTGAGTCACTTGCTTGTCGTTTTCTAGAAAATAAAGGTTACACAGTTGTTGATCGTAATTATTTAAAGAAATGTGGAGAAATAGACATAATAGCCAGAGATTTGGCTAAAAACCTACGTTTTGTAGAGGTGAAGACTGTTTCTCGAGTATTTTCTGGTTTCACGGGAAACGGTGTTAATCATGAAACGTCGGATAATGGTGAATTTAGACCAGAAGATAATGTTCACGGTTGGAAATTGGAAAGATTGCACAAAACCATTATGCTGTACTTGGAAGAGAATAACGTTCCACATGAAACAGAATGGCAAATAGATGTAATTGTTGTTTATCTAGATAAAGTGACCAAGAAAGCTAAAATTAGACTTCTGGAGAGGGTTGGGTAGGGGGATGTCCTTTAGAATTACAAAGGGAATAAAGACTAGGCTTCGCCTAGTGGGGCGCCGGGAATTTCGAAACTTACAGTTTCAGTACCCCCGATGGATAATTTTGAATTCCAAAACAAATTCAAAATTATACTCATCGGGGCTTCGAATCCCTAAACTTGTGCTCTCCAGCACAATACGCCGGGAATTTCTCCTTCACCTCTCGGTTCGCCGTCGCTCACCTCGGGTTAGGCACCGCCTCGCGGCCAAACTCTGCTGAGTTTGGACTTCGTCCGCTCCGGCGTTCGAATCCCTCGTTTTAAACTCTCGTTTAAAACGCGACTCGACAAAAAAACGGCATAAAGCCGTTTTTTTCTGTCGGGGCGCCGGGATTCGAACCCGGAGTCACATGATCCCAAGTCATGCATGTTAGCCGTTACACCACGCCCCGAAATTTCCTTACCAAAGAATACTAGCATAATTTTATTTTTTATGGAAGAATAAAAAGCAATAAGAATTCTTATAGTTTGACTTCGACTCGGACGATATGAAAGAGAAGACTCTTTCATTCGCTCCTCGCTAGTCAAAATAAAATGATATAAAATATGAGTAAAAAATTTCAAAAAAAAGTAGAAGATTTTGTTTGTGAAAAATGTGGTTTTAAGGTGAAGGGAAGTGGTTACACTAATCATTGCCCGCAGTGTCTTTGGAGCAAACACGTTGATATTAATCCTGGAGACAGGGAAGCCACCTGTGGAGGAATGATGAAACCATTTTGGATTGAGAAGGATGGTGAGAAATTTTATGTTTATCAACGGTGTGAAAAGTGTGAACATGAGAAACGTAACTTTATTGGCACTGATGACAATTTTGATGTAGCAGTGGAAATAATGAAGAGAGAAGCGGATAAATTCGCCACCCTAGGACATTCAGTAGAATGTCCGGGCAAGAGAAAGGGAATATAACATTTAAAGCATTTAGCCATTGTTGCTTTTTCAAAATGGTATATAATTTATTTATGTTGGAATATTATTATTTTTAAAATAAAAAATGAGCAAAGAGAAAAAATGTTTAGGTTGTGGTAAAACAGAAGATACTTGTGAGTGTGAATTTTTTGAAGCTGATGTTGATGATGAAGGGGATGATGAACTGGAGGGGATGAGTCTCAAAGGACCCGATGGCGAAGATATATCTAAGGAGGAAGAAATCGTTGACGAACCTTTGGAGGGGGATGAATAACATAATTAAAACTACTTCATATCTGGAGTAGTTTTAAAATTATCAAATAATGATTGCGATAATTTATATTTTTTGCTAAGATTCCATTGTTAGTTATGCGGGTATAGTTTAATGGTAAAACAACAGTTTTCCAAACTGTGGTTGGAGGTTCGATTCCCCCTACCCGCACAAATAAAATCAGTCAAAGACTGATTTTTTTGTTGCCGGGTAGGGGGAATCGAAAGGCAGAGCACACGGAGCGTAGCGAAGTCAAAATTCAGCAGAATTTTGGTGCGAGCCGGGGTCGAGGAATTTTACGAGCGACGGCGAGTAAAATATCCGTGACCGAGACAACTACCCGCACAAAAAACCAGCCCTTCGGCTGGTTAGTTATTATATTCTCAACATTCCCCTAACTTTACTTAATAAACTTTTTTTATTTTCCTCATTAGAAGTTGATGTCTGCCCATTAATTTTAAAGAAACCATCTTCTTTTTCAATCCCAAAAAGCTTCTTTTCAAGTTCTTGAATCTGATTTCTCATATCCTTGTGGGTATCACCAAGTTTCTCAGCACTATTATCATTAAAATTTGGATCATTTACATCTAGCCCGTGAACAACCTTATCAAGTTTAAGATAGGAAGCTTTAAGCTGTTCTAATTTTTGTAAATCCTCTATACCTTTTGAGTCAATTTGAGTATCGTCGGTATTTTCGCTGGTTGATATTCCAATTCCATCTATGTTTTCCATACATTCATAGTATACTGGAAATATATTTTGTAAAGAAAAAAGCGCCCTCGGAGAGGGCGCTTTTTTAACTAAGTGATTATTTTACTGCCTCCTTCAAAGCCTTAGCAGCGCGGAATTTTGGAACATTCATAGCAGCTACTTGGATTGATTCACCAGTACGTGGGTTTCGAGCTGTACGAGCAGCACGCTTCTTAACAGAGAAGATACCCAAACCAGCTACAGAAACCTCATTACCACCCTTCAAACCCTTAACAATGGTATCAAAAACGGTGTCTACGATTTGTTCAGCTTGAACTTTAGTAGTACCAAGGACGGCATTAACAGCTTCAACGATTGATTGTTTATTCATATTTTTAATTAAAAATTATTTCGTTAGTAACTATGAATCCTATTTTGTATCGACCGAATTTACTTTTTAATTTCAGTGAATGGATTCATGACTCACTGGGTTCGTTTAGAACTATAACAATTATATACCCGCCACCATTTTGTGCAATAGGCAAGCCATATTTTGACTTTTTACTAATTTTGACAAAAGTAGATAATACTCTAATAATTATATAAATATAAAAAATGGCTTAGGTTAGCCGTATTTTAGGATAGTAAAAAGTAATTTCTAATTAAAAATTTTTAATTTCAAAATAATTTTAAAATACCTAAATTTTAAAACACAAAAAGACGGGTTTTGCTATGCAAAACCCGTCTTTAGTATCTTATTTGTATAATATTTGTTTATCGATTCGTTGTATTCGTACTATTCGTATATTCGTTAAAGTATTACCTCGCATATTCTATTGCTCTAGTCTCCCGAATGACATTTACCTTGATTTCACCAGGGTATTTCAATTCATTCTCAACTTTGATAGCAATATCACGAGCCAAATTCTTGGCATCTAGGTCAGACATCTTTTCTGGTATAACAAACACACGAACCTCACGTCCAGCTTGTAAAGCATAGGATTTTTCTATACCAGGGAAGCTATTAGCTATTGCTTCAAGATCCTGCAAACGTTTTAGATAGTTTTCTACGCTGTCACGACGAGCACCTGGGCGACTAGCGGAGATTGAGTCAGCTACCTGAACGATATATGATTCCGGTGTTTCATAAGGATATTCCTCATGGTGTGATTGAACAGCTTTGATAACGTCTTCAGTTGCTCCAAATTTTTGAAGAATTCTTTTACCGATTTCTACGTGAGTTCCAGCGACTTCATGGTCAACTGCCTTACCAATATCGTGAAGTAAACCAGCCACTTTAGCGGTTAGGACATTAGCTCCAACTTCGGCAGCAATCATGCCAGCAATGTGTGACACTTCAATAGAGTGTTGTAAGACATTTTGACCATAACTAGAGCGGAAGTATAAACGGCCAAGGATAGCCATAATACGAGGGTCAAGGTTGAAAGCACCACATTCATAAGCAGCTTGTTCACCTTTTTCTTTAATTGTTTTATTGATATCAGCTTGAGCTTTTTCCACTACTTTCTCAATTCTAACTGGTTGGATACGGCCATCCATCATGAGTTCATCGAGGGCTAGACGGGCCACCTGACGACGAACTGGGTCGAAAGAAGAAATAGTAATACAACCTGGAGTATCATCAACAATGACTTCCACGCCAGTTGCTCGTTCGAAAGCTTTAATATTTTTTCCTTCTTTACCAATGATTTTTCCTTTTAATTCATCATTTGGAATACTAACAATAGTAGACAAAACATCAGAAGCTACAGAATTACCCAAGCGGTGAATAGAGGTAGTAAGAATTTCTTTAGCCTTGTTCTCCAAAGTTTCCTCACCAAAATTTTCGAGTTTCTTCATTCGAACTATCAAATCTTCCTCATATTTAATTTCCAGACTGGCTAAAAGTTGTTGCTTAGCTTGTTCCTCAGTTAAATTACTGATTTTTTCTAGTTCTTGACGTTTCTCTGCTTCAATCGCCTCGGTTTTTGTTCTTATTTCCTTGATTTCTTCGATTTTCTTTTTAATATTTTCGACTTCTTTATCAATATCAGTTTGACGCTGATCTAAGAGACCTTCTTTTTTAATTAAACGATCTTCAGTTAGTTGAGATTTGTCTTCTTTTTCTTTGGCTTCTTGGCGAGCTTCTTTTAACACTTCTTCAGCCTTCTTTTCAGCCTCAGAGGTGATTTTTTTGGCGTCTTCTTTTGCTTCAAGAATCAAACCTTTGATTTCCAGTTCAACTGAACCTTTTTTCCCTAAAGAGATGATTAAACGCAAAAAATAACCAATGGCAATGCCCAACACTCCGGAGAGGCCAAGCAAAAGTATGATTGTATTTGTTGACATAAATGCTGATAATGTACCTTGCATTTACTGTCTATTTAAACAGATATCTTTTTAACAAAAGTTAACGGAAATTTCCTAAAGATTTCTAGAAGCTATAAGTTTGGATGGTCAGAAAATGCCTATAATGCTGAATTTTCAATAGTTTCATAGAAGAGAGTTGAAACGAAATCTAATGTCTAGGCAGAATTTCAAAATTTTGAGGGGAAAATCACAGATTTTGAGAAAGCATATAATTATATGTTGACGATAAATGTGTGATTTTAGATCGAAATTTTGAGATTATGACAGACAAGTATAGCCTGAAAAGGCGGATTCACTACGTTTTTTACGGTTAGATTGCGTTTGAACTCTCTAAGTTCAAATGCCAGGAAATGAAAAATACTAAATTAATTAGTAACTTTTTCATAATATAGTATTTAACAGACAAAGTCAAAACCCGGGCAAAAAGAAAGAGCTACCGGTGGCTGGTAGCTCTTATCGAAATTCTCCCCCAATTTATGCCGCTTTGTGCCTGCACTTTTCCTTGGGCCGTGAACCTGTCCGCGGGACAAGGTATCGCCATGAAACAGGCCGTAAGATCAAAGCATCATTTTTCTTATGTGGATTTTTTTCCTCGCTTTCACCGCAGGAATCGTCCCCCCACAAAAAAGTCTGGGCGCTTTTAAGGTCAGAATGAGTTTCCGTCATTGGACTTTCTCCGTCATGAGCGTAAACCCCGAACATTTGCTCGATTTCCTCCTCAATGTTTTTAGGAACAGTGACCTTTTTTCTCATCACCAACATCAAGAATTGTTTAAGTTCTTTTTTCTCGGTGAACCTCAGTTTGATTTTTTCTGCCAAACCCATAAAAACCTCCCTAAATGAACAACAATCGAATAATTTTGCCTTGTGCAGTATTACACAAGAACGATCGTTTCTTCTAAATAAAAGCTTACGCCTGATTTTAAAATAAGTCAAAACTTTAAATAACGTAAAATTAAAACCCACAGGTGTGGGTTTTTTGGTTAATTCTTATGATAGTGCTGCTGCTTCTAGTTTTGCATAGCCCGACCAGTGGTTCATGTTCAAGTTACATGTATGACACTCTGTAATCTCGAGCTTTTTGAGTGTGGCCAGACAATTTTCCTTGGCAACCTCAAACATCGTCTGTTCCATCATCTCATCTAGTTCATTGTCGATGGATTTTTTTTCGACTTTTTCATTCAATACACTTTTCATTTTAAAGTACTCCTTTCTCAAAGTTTAGTTTAAGATAGATTCATTTTTAATAATAGCTTTTATATTTTATATGTCAAAACATAAACCAAATTTAATAGTAAAAAGGCAATACTGAGAGTATTGCCTTTTTACTTCTAGTTTTACAAAATCTTATCAATCAAACCGTACTTTTTGGCTTCCTCAACAGACATATAGTAGTCACGATCGACATCTTTTTCTATTTTGCTGATTGATTGGCCAGTATTTTCGGAAAGAATTTTATTTAATTTAGCGCGAATCTTTAAAATTTGTTTTGCAGTGATTTCAATGTCTGCTGCCTGGCCCTGGGCACCACCTAGAGGTTGGTGAATCATTATTTCCGAGTTGGGTAGGGCGTAGCGCTTGCCTTTTTTACCAGCGGAAAGAAGTAGGGCACCAGCCGAAGCGGCTAAACCAACACAAACAGTGGAAACATCGTTTTTGATGTAGTTCATCGTGTCTAAAATGGCTAAAGCAGCGGAAACAGAGCCACCAGGGGAGTTTATATATAGGCTAATGTCTTTCTTAGGATTTTCGGATTGCAAAAAAAGCAATTGGGCTATGGTTATATTCGCAGTATCATCATCAATTGGTCCACCAAGAAAAATAATATTCTCCTTGAGTAGGCGAGAGTAAATGTCATATGCACGTTCGCCAAATTGGGTTTTTTCTAGGACGGTTGGTATTAAATTCATAATGTTTAATTAAATTATTATACATAGACAATATAATAAAATTTGAGAAGAAGCAATTATATTTAAAAGAATCTAATTTATGTAATTACTGTCACAATATGCTAGGATTTACGTTAACCATGACAGGAATGGAAATAAAACAGTTAATAATTGAGGCTAAAGCCGGGGACACTCGAGCATTTGGGCAAGTGTACAATGAATATTTAACGCCAATTTATCGTTATATTTACTTTCGTGTGGGTGATAAATCCTTGGCGGACGATTTGACTCAGGAGGTTTTTCTAAAGATTTTCGTTTCACTAGATAATCTAAAAATTTCCGAAAACTCACCACTAACATATTTTTATACAGTGGCTAGAAACTTATTAATAGATAATTATCGAAAAAAGAAGATTCCAACAATGGATGATGAGGAAGCAGAAAATAGGCTAGTAGAAATTAGTAATCCAGAAAACCAAGCAATAACAATTGAAAATTCCGATAGACTTTCTGAAGCCCTACAAGAAATTCCAGAAAATGAAGCAGATGTCCTAGTCCTAAAGTTTATAGATGACTATCCTAACAGAGAAATTTCAAAAATTATGGGGAAAAGTGAGGAAGCAATAAGACAATTACAATCGCGCGGTTTAAAGTCATTAAGAAAAATTATTAGCCAAAAAGATTTTATATAAAACTATGAATAATACATTCAAAAAAGTTGAAAATCCAGAAATAACCAATGAAGATAAGGTTTTTTATGAGTCTGGGAAAAAGGTTTTTAATGAGATTAAACCTGATAAATCTTTACTCCTAAAAATTTTAGGCAATTTAAACGTAAATTCTGTCACAAATAAAGAAATGGCACGTAATAATAGTTGTGATGAGGAAAGCAAAAAGGTTGGTCGTAGCTCTATCACAAATTATTTTACAAACATAATTGATATGACAAACAAATATATAAAAATATTGTCAGGTGGGGCAGTAGTGTCAGCTGTAGTTATTACCTTATTTTTTATAAATAAAGCAGATAATAATCAACTGGAACCGTTACCTATTAAAAATACTAACGTCACTGATGTTACTAAAGCAGAAACCGATAATACTAAATCTAGCGTAAAAGTAGAAGTCGGTGGGGAAGTACTCGACGTGGATTCATTTATCGCTGAGCTAGATGCTATCGATGACACCTACGAGGAACCATTATTTGACGACAGTGATTTATCAGCCGATCTAATTAACTCAACTAACTATGAAATATAACAAACAACTAATCGCGATGTTAATTATGACATCTGTTCTTGCACCCCAAGTAATTTTTGCGGCAGGAACTGGAAGTGGAGCCGGAGCCGGAACAAGTACACCAAAAGGTTCAGGAACGAATATGTTTTGTGAAAATCTAGGTACTACCTCAAATAATTCTAGAGCTAGATTGTCAGAAAATGTTGCAAAGAGAAATACACAATTAAACTCTCGTCAGGTCGAGATGCAGACCAAACGTAACAGTAAAGATCAGAAAGTGGCAGAATTAAGAGCTGACGCTTTACAGAAACAAGAAGAAAATTTTGCAAAAATTTTAGCTAAAGCAACAACTACAGAACAAAAATTAGCAGTCAACGAATTTATCTCATCAGTAAAACAAGCAGTTACTGTGCGACAAGAGGCGGTCAATGCCTACAGAAATACTTATCGATCTGGAGTGGACCAAGTTTTAGCTGAGAGAAAGAATAAACTAGAGGCGGCTATTGCTCTAAATAAAACAGCGACAGAAAATGCTATGGCTAAGGCTAAAACCGATTGTGCCAATGGTATGGACAGTACAACTGTAAGAGCAAACCTACAAAATTCCATTAGAAATGCCCACGAATCATTTAAAGCAACAGTAAACGGTATGGGTAAAATAAGTGATTCAGTAAAAAACATGACCGAGGTTAGAAAGACATCTTTTGAAAAAGCCCACAGTGATTTTAGAAATATTCTAGAGACATTGAAGGTAACTTTAAAAGCAAAACTAGGAGTAAAATAAAAGTAGTCAGACCAAGGTTTAACCTTGGTCTGAGATTATTCATTCATTCGCTCCTCGCTAGTCAAAATAATCATAAAAAACTGTCTAGGTGAGTCCTAGACAGTTTTTTTATTACTATTTTACTGATTCCAACCATTCAAACACTTTTTCGTTGGTCATCATCATCCAGACGTACTCACGAACTCTTTCTTCTTTAATATCTTTGTATTGTTCCAAAAGTTTTTTGACTTGGTCTTCCATTTCTTCTTTTTTCGGTTCAATTTTTTCGGTCAAAGCAATTTTATTGAGAATAAGTTGCAATTTAGAACGTTTTTCTGCATCAGTGACCCATTCCTTACGCATATCCTCCATTTTTTTACCGAGGTGTTTCAGATAATCTTCAACCTTGAAACCAAAACGAGCGATATCATCAGCAAATTGAGCTTCCATTTTATGTAACTCGGCATCTACTAAGATTTGTGGTAAATCAATCTTGGAATCAGCGATAACCTTCTCAATAATAGTTAAACGTTTTTTCTCTTTAGCACGGTGAGTCTTTTCCTGAATAATACCTTCACGAACTTTAGTTTTGAAATCCTCAATATCCTTGAAATCACCAAGTTTCTTAATAAATTCTTTGTCCACTTCTGGTAATTTTACTTCTTCACCCTCTTTGTGTTCCTCGCCTTCAGGGTGAGTGTGAAAATGCTGAGCATAAGACTCACGAATTTTCAAAATAGCATCATCCAAATCTTTATCCGTTGCCTCTATAGCTTCTTCCTTAGCAGAATTAATTTTGGTGGCAATTTTTTTATAATCAGAAATTTCTATTTCTGGTAAAAGAGCTAAACGAATTTTGAATTCAACAGGATTACCTTCAGCAATCTTTGTAATAGCAACTTGAGGCTGACCAATGTAGGCGTATTGACCTTCTTGAAGAATATCGGCTATGGCAGATTGTAGAGCAATTTCCGCCGCTTCTTCCCAGATGGCTAGGTCACCAATTTTACCGATAATCACACTTTCTGGCACATGACCAGGACGGAAGCCTGGCAAATTAAGGTTTTTTTGGATTTTATCCAAAGCAGTAGCTCGGTGTTTTTTGACTTCATCAAAGGAGATTTCGGCCTCAATTTCCACTTGAGACTTTTCTAATTTAGTAGTTTTATTTATTTTATGTGGTTTCATAGCTTTGTATATTAGTCGGAAAAGGGTGATTTGTAAAGCATAATTTATACATAAAAAACTACCCCACAATAATTTGGGGTAGTTTAATTATTTAAAATTAAATATTTTCGATATCAAGATCGATATCATTTAGATTGATATCTGACAAATCCTGCGTTGTTTGGTCAATGATTTCCTCAGCAGTTTGAACTGGTGTTTCCTTTGGGGCTTGGACAATTTTATTACCCCAGATGTAAAAAGCGGCAATAATTAGAACAGCAAGAATAATGACAATCCCAATAATAGAACCAATATTGCTTTTCTTAGCCTCAACTTTTGGCATCATATTCTCATTCATGTTTTCGTTTTCCATTTTATTTGTTTGATTAACCCGTCAAATTTTATAAGAATAAAATTTCTTCGGGCAAGTTAATAATTTTATTCTTGAGTAGTTGTGGCGGTACTCGTAGAGTTTTTCTTATCTTCTTGATACTTTTTAACATCACTCCTCAATGAATTTAAGACATCAATTAGAGAGGCATGAGCGGTTTTAAGAACGTTCTTAAAAGCTTCGTTCTGTGCTTTGATAGTGCTAATCACAGTTTTAATTGTAGACGTACCAATTTCTGTATCATCTAGATCTACGCGGATAGCAGAGAGCTCAGCTCTTGCAGCCTCAACTTTCACCTTGGCAGCTTCCAGGTTTGCCTTGGCAGTTGTCATATCCAAGCCACGGGCTTCTAGTTTAGTTATTGCTTCTAATATTTTTTCCTGAGCCTTTTCCAATCTTTCAATGGCATTCTCATATCTCATAGTGATGAGTTCACTTTTTTTCTTCATCATTTCCCCAGCTTTTTCTAAACCTTGTTGAACTCGCTCTTGAGCTTTTTCCTTGGCTTCCTGAACTCTTTCTTGTACTTTTGCTTTAATTTGTTCAGTGGTTGAAGCACGGTTTTTCAACATTTCGATTTTATCAATCGGGATAAACTTTTTTCCAGTGTCTGAAGTATCTTCATCTTCAGCTCTTACAAATGCGACGGGAATAACTAATGCTGAGATTAACAAACTTATAATAATATATTTATTTTTCATTTTTTTATCCATTATTTTTTCACCAGGTGCATTATTTCTCTAATGCTGGAAATAGTGTATCCTCTACTGGCTAATTTTATGGAATTAAATTAATAATGTAATCAAAACTTAATTTGACTATGCTGGAATTATATCATAACTACCGTTATTGATAAAAGATAACTTGACCGAGCTATATTATAGGTATATCCTGTCTGACAGAATAGTAAAAAAATAAATTTTGTTCCTAATAAAAGGAGGGATGAACAATGAGTAAAATATTTTTTGCGAGGCTTATAGTTGCTGTCACCGTACTTCTTATTGTTTTATTACCTATCGGGGTAATATTTATAGGAGTGGCTGTTTATGAGAATATTCAGCTGGCGACATTCAAAAGTCAATTTGAAGGAATGACAGATTATTCAAATCATAGTCAAGAAAACAAAATGATTGTTGTTAAGAAGTTAATTAGTCTGAGAGACACCTCGGTCCAATGTTTCAGCCAAGCCGAGGCTTTGAAAACAGGTCGAGCTAAAGAAGTTATAAAGTCTGCTGAATTAACAAACAAGGCCAATGAATTTGCAGAAAAATTTTATGAGGCTGGAGTTATTGCCTGTAAGTTTGGTTATGAAAACGAGGTTAGGGCCACTGGTTGGGGTTACTAGCTAAATGTTAGAGCAGATTTTCTTTTTAAAAGAAAATCTGCTCTTTTTTAATGCTGATTTTCATATTATGCAATCTGATAAAAGTATGGTAATGTAATAACACTATGGAAAATCAAACACAAAATAATCAAGCTCAAATTAAGGGTAAAAATGATAAATTAATGGCTATTTTAGCCTATATTATCTTCTTTTTGCCATGGATTCTGGTTAAAGAACGCACAGCTTTTCTTAATTTTCACATTAATCAAGGTTTAATTCTGTTTATTATTTCGTTACTCGGATCTATTGTTTTGAACATCATTCCTTTTCTAGTTCTCTTGGCACAGCTATGGTCACTTGCCACCCTACTATTTATGATCATTGGTATATTGAATGTGGTTCATAACCGAACAAAACCACTTCCACTTATTGGTCATGCGTTTGATTTAGTTAAATAAAAGCAGTCAGAACAAGGTTTAACCTTGTTCTGAGATTACTCTTCCATCCGCTCCTCACTAGTCAAAATAATTCTAAAATAAAAAGTCCCGGCCGTTTGGCCGGGACTTTTTCTATTACGCTATTTTTTGTCCTCGTCTTTCTTCTCTTCAGTTTGAGCAACTGGATCTGAATGAATATCTATTCTCCAGTTGGTTAGTTTGGCGGCTAGACGGACATTTTGTCCACCTTTACCGATAGCTAGAGACTGTTGATCATTGGCAACTTTGACAGTCGCTTTTTTCTCATTTTCGTCTAATACAATTTCTAATATTTTAGCAGGGGAGAGAGCTTCTTCAATAAATTTCTTTGGGTCAGCTGACCATTCGATAATATCGATTTTTTCTCCACTGAGTTCACTCATAACAGTAGAAACACGGACACCACGTTGACCTACCATCGCTCCCACTGGGTCGATATGTTCATCAGTTGAGACGACAGCAATCTTGGAACGAGCACCAGCTTCACGAGCAAGAGCTTTAATTTGGACGGTACCGCTACTAACTTCAGGAGCCTCAGCCTTAAATAATTCTTCCAAGAATTTTGGATGAGAACGAGAAATTTTCAAGATAATTCCACGTGATGGCGATTCATCAACTTTAAATAGATAACCACGAATACGTTCACTTGGGCGGAAGTGTTCGCCAGGAATTTGTTCTTCAAAAGGTAAAATTGCCGTAGCACGTCCCATATCGATGAAAACGTTTCCACGTTCTACACGTTGGACAGTACCAGAGACAATAGTTCCTTCTTTTTGACCGTATTCACCCATGACCGAAACTTTTTCCGCCTCACGAATTTTCTGAATGATAACCTGTTTAGCAGTTTGAGCAGCAATACGTCCAAAATCATCACGAGATTCAAGAGGGAAAATAATTTCTTCATCAATCTGAGCATCTTTTTTAATAAATTTTGCGTCTTCAAGAAGAATATGGTGTTCAGGATTAAAATAGACAAGTTCATCGCCATCTTCGCGTGAATCATCAACCATTTTCTTTTCCTCCAAACTTTCACCAGCATCATCAGTCTTCATGATAACCTTATCTTTATCAACAACGATTTTTACTTGGTTGAATTCAGTCTTACCGGATTCTAAATCAAATTTAGCACGAATAATCTGGCCTTTTTTACCAAATTCTTTTTTGTAAGCAGTAGCGAGAGCAGCTTCAACAGCCTCGATCATAGTAGCGCGGGGAATACCTTTTTCTTGCTCTAGTTGTTCTAAGACGGCATGAATGACTTTTAGATCTATCATATGTGGTTTGTTTACCCGTTAATATCTGATTAAGACTGGATCCCCGCCTGCGCGGGGACGACAATCAGAATTGTCGATTTTTGCGGGTGATTATCTTTTAAAAAAAATGAGCTCGCCATCAAGCGAACCATTACCTTATTATTATAGCGTAGTGCGCCAATTTGTCAATCGGTGGTGTATATTTAATCTGTCATAGTTTTTGCGAAGAGCTAACTTTCGGAGAGAAAAAAATCGCATTATTTAATCATATATATGATTAAATAATGCGATTTACATGTACTAAAAGTTTAAATTAAAACTTTTTTGAGGCCATAAGGAATGGCTTACTAAGCGCCCTTAATTCAGGGAATTTAATAAACAATCCTTCAATGAACAGTGGTAAACTTTCATAAATAAATTGTGCCTCTAAATAGGGTATTCCACCCCTAACTTTTTCGGAGTCGTAGGCAGTCCTTTCATTTATTCCATCTACCCACAGAAAACATTTTACTTTATGACTTTTACCCGGTTGTTTTTTGTAAATTATCCATCTACAAAAATGAGATATTTTGCAATCAAAGTTCATCTCATAATCGTAATCACATCTGTCATCCATCAAGCCGATGATTATCGAAATTGTTTCATGTGTCTCAGACTTCATCAAGTCAATGTTTCTGGAACCGCGGAGCAGTTTCCGTGCCACATTCTTGAACATTTTTTCCTTCAGCCACCTTAAAAATTTCTTTGCCAAGTTACTCATTTTTACTCCTTACCCATCTCTGGGTTTTTTGGTTTAGGTATCTCTACCTGTTTAAAATCTATCTGATTTATACTCTTTAATAGTGAACTAGTCAATTTCTGTTTTGTTTTATAACTTAATTTGATATAATTATCAGAGTATTTAAAAACTATGGTCATTAATGATAAACAACTTGAAGCCTTTATTTTAGATTCCGGTCTTGTCTCCAAGTCCGAGCTAGCGGCTATTATTAAAGAAGCTCAAGAAAAAAAACAACCCTTTGCGGATCTTGTTGTTTCTAAGGGCAAAATGACAGAAGATGATCTTCGTCGAATGAAGGCCTACATTTTGGGTGTACCTTTTGTGGATTTAAAAGAACAGAAAATTGATTTTGAGATTTTATCATTAATTCCCGAGCCAGTCGCTAGAAAAAATAATATTGTTGCCTATAAAAAGAATCCGGATTCTCTCGAGGTGGCGATGCTTAACATTGATGACTTTATTTCGATTGATTTTATAAAAAAGAAAGTAGGTTTGAAAATTTTACCACGTTTGACCGATAGCCAATCAATAAAAAATGTAATTTTACAATATCAAAAAAGCCTTAAAGCCGAGTTCGGCGATATTATTCAGAAAGAATCTGAAGGTTTAAAGACGGTAGCGGAAATGGCTGATGAAGGAATAGGTGAAGGAGACCTAAAAAAAATGGCTGAAGATTTACCGGTTATTCGCATTGTGGATACACTTCTTAAGCACGCTATTTTACAAAATGCTTCCGATATACACATTGAGGTTTTGGAGGATAGAGTAGTTGTTCGCTATCGTATAGATGGATTGTTACACGACGCAATGATTTTGCCACGTAATGCCGCTGAAAGTATCACTGCTCGTATAAAAGTTTTGGCGAGCCTTAAACTAGACGAAAAACGTTTACCTCAGGATGGTCGTTTCAAAGTAGAATTGAGTAACGAAAAAGTTTCTTTGCGTGTTTCTATTCTCCCGACTTATTTTGGTGAAAAAACTGTTATGCGTATTTTGCGCGATAGCGTTTCCGGCTACACTTTGGAGGGAATTGGTTTTCATGGTGAAGGTTTAGAAAGAATTCACACTGCGACCAAGAGAACAAACGGGATGATTTTGACTACTGGGCCAACTGGTTCTGGTAAAACCACAACTCTATACACCATTTTAGATATTTTAAATACCGCAGATGTAAATATTTCCACGGTTGAGGACCCAATTGAATATCAAATGTCACGCATCAATCAAACTCAAGTTAAACCGGAAATTGGTTTTACTTTTTCCAACGGCTTACGCTCTTTAGTTCGTCAGGATCCAGATATTATCATGGTGGGAGAAATTCGTGATAATGAAACTGCAGCTCTCGCCGTAAATGCCTCTCTCACTGGTCACTTGGTTCTTTCCACTCTTCATACCAACTCCGCTGCTGGAGCTATTCCACGTTTGGTAGATATGAAAATTGAACCATTTCTTTTGGTTTCAACTTTAGAGGTGATTATTGGTCAAAGATTAATCCGTCGTTTAACTCCAGCTAAGGAAAAATATAATTTGACTGAGGCTGAAATAGCTTCACTGCGAAAAATTGCCGACATTGATCGAGTTTTAGAATTTTTAAAGCAAGAAAAAATCGTAGGGGAGAAAGATACTTGGAGTACTGTACCAATGTATCACGCAAAACCAACACCAGAATTTGAAGATGGATATTCAGGCCGAATTGGCATTCACGAAGTCTTGAGAATCTCTGCCCCTATCAGAGAATTAATTATTAAAGGCGAAACTTCCCAGGCTATTGAGGCTCAAGCTAAAAAAGAGGGGATGATGACGATGATTGAAGATGGAATTTTCAAATGTGTGACTGGAATGACGACAATCGAAGAAGTATTAAGAGTAGTAACAGAATAATTTTTTAGTAAAACGTATTTTCTGTGATATACTTTATACAGTAATTAATTTTAAAAAATTAATTTGCTTTTCATAATGAAAGTTTCTAAAATCTACAAAAAATTCAGCACCTTCACTAGATTCCTAGCCTTTTCTTTTTTCTTAGGCTTGGTAGTTTCCGTCTCCGTTTTTTCTTTGATTCCAATGTTCGTTTCAGCTACCTTCGCTCCCGGAGCCACCTTAGACCCCGACTGTCTCCCTACTGACCCCACCTGTATCGTTTCCAACAACTGGACTACTCCAGTGTCCGCTCCCAACTTCACTGGTACCTCGACTGGTATGAACACTGGTAATGTTACTCTGACTAATGATGTAAATGGTCTCACTATCTCTGGTCAAGCTTTGACTCTCGGTCTCTCTGGTGCTTCCGCTACTGGAACACTCTCCGCTACTGATTGGAATATTTTTAATAACAAACAACCCGCTGGATCATACTTAATCTCCGAATCCGATCCTCTCTTCATGTCCGCTTCTTCTACCTACTTGTCTACCACTTCTGCTTCTTCAACTTATTTAACCATTGCTACCGCTTCCTCCACTTATTACCTCGCTTCCAATCCAGACGGTTACATTTCTTCTTTTGCTGAACTTGATCCCGTTTACTTAGCTAGCTCTTGGTCCACTACTACCAACAACTCTTCTAACTGGAACTCCGCCTATGGTTGGGGAAATCATGCGAATGCGGGTTACTTAACTTCCGCTCTGGCCTCCTCAACCTATCTTTCTATTGATACTGCTTCTTCCACTTACGCCAAACTCACAGGCGCTAACTTTAGTGGCAACATTGGCATCGGCACCAATAGTCCAAAAACAACTTTAGATGTTAATGGTTCCATTACTCTTGGTACCGCTTCCCCAACCGGCTGGGGTTCGGCAATTTATTGGGAAAGAGCAGGTCTAACGAAATGGTACCAACAGATCGATTCACTAGATCAGGGAACCAATCAAATGGATTTTGATAATGCTTCTGGTACACCAGTGTTGAGTTTGTTACAAAGTGGGAATGTGGGAATTGGCACCTC
>JBAQFI010000010.1:0-42841 GCA_049287185.1 Minisyncoccia bacterium | reverse complement strand
ACACTTAACAAAGTGCCACCCGACTATTTCGACTCTCTACCCCGTACACGTGTGCGGGGTATTTTTATGCAAAATATTAAAGCCTCCCTGTTAGGGAGGCTTTAATACTTTGCAACAAAACTTCGAAGTAAAATTATTTAAGAGTAACTTTTCCACCAGCTTCTTCGATTTTCTTTTTCAAATCAGCAGCAGCTTCTTTTGGCATTTCCTCTTTCAAGACTGAAGGAGCAGCATCAACTAAATCCTTAGCTTCTTTCAAACCAAGTCCCAAGACTTCTTTAACAGCCTTGATAACGTTGATTTTATTAGCACCGGCGTCAGTTAATTCAACTTTAACAGTTGTTTTTTCATCAGCAGCGGCGACCGGGGCGGCAGCGGCTGGACCAGCAACAGCGGCAGCGGAAACTCCGAATTTCTTTTCGAAAAGTTTTACCAATTCGTTAAGATCTAACACTGACATTTTTTCTATAGATTCTACAATATCCTTGAATTTTGCAGGAACCTCTACTTTTGTTTCTTCCATGATATTTTTTTACCCGGTAAAGTTTTGACTAGTTAAAAATCAGAGATTTTTCAGTCAAAATTTTTGCGGGTGAATTAATTAATAATTAAACTGTCTTCTTTTTAGCAATAGCATCGAGAGCTATTACCATACCCTGAATTGGAGAATTGATAACGTTGACGAATTGAGCGTACAAAGTTTTCTGTGAAGGAATAGTGGCAATCACCATCATTTCTTCTTGAGTCATAAACTTGCCGTCAAATATTCCACCAACAATCGATAAGTTATCCTTGAATTTCTTTTGGAAATCGTAGAACTCACGAGCGGAGGCAGTCAAATCGTCAGAATATACCATACCAATTTCAGCATTAAGTTCTGGAGCTGTTCCAGCAACTTTAGCTTCTGTAAAAGCTCTCTTCATGAGAGTCTTTTTAGCGACAGTCATTCGGACACCTTCAGCACGCAATTTACGGCGAGCAGTAGTTAAATCCTGAATTTTGAAGCCTTTGAAATTATAGAAGACAACTGACTTGGAATCTTTAAAGATTTTGGTCAAATCGGCCACTATTTTTTTCTTTTGTTCTAATGTATTTAACATGTATTTTTCTTTAAACTCCTTTCTTATTCTTTCTGTCATTCCCGTGAAGACGGGAATCCAGTCTTAATATTTGTCAGAATTTAATGATATTTGTTTTCTATATTATATATAGAAAACTAAAAAACGACCTTTTAAGCCGCTAACGTACTGATACATATAGTATCAGTGAGATGACCTCGACCAGACTTATGAATGCTGGTTGTCTTTGGCTTTGCTATAAAGTTACCCGAAAATGAGGTGGAAGTCAATACAATTGGGTGTGCTTAACGAATATACGAATGAACAAATGATACGAATCGACAAACGAATGTTATACGAATAAAGACACAGAATAATTATAAATTACTAATTAAGTATGTACTGACTATCGCTGCTGTTTCCGCCCGTAAGACGTTTTCTCCTAGAGCTACTACCTCACAACCTTCTTCCTTAGCCTGTTCGACTTCCCCATCCGACCAGCCACCTTCTGGGCCTATAAATAAGCCTATTTGGCCATTAGCTTTTATCTTATTTATACTTTTGTTACTGAAATGACAGAAGAAATTAACATCGTTTTCTTTGGCCTGTTCCAATGCCTCAATGAATTTTATTGGTTCACTTATTTCCGTCACAATTCCCCTACCCGATTGTTCCGCTGCTTCTTTGACAATTTTTTGTAATCGCTCCATGTTCAGTCCTAGTTTAATTGTTCGCTCGGTAATAATTGGCACAATTTTTGAAACGCCTACTTCAGTGCCCTTTTGTGCCACCAATTCAAAATTTTCTTTTTTCAAAATAGCACAGTATAAAATTACTCGTTTATCTCCATTATCCTTACTGGTAAAAACTTCCTGCACACTAAAGACTACTTCTTTTTTATTTAAAGTAATGACTTCAGCCAGCACTTCCTCCCCTCGCCCATTAAATAGATTCACCACATGTTCCAGCGACAATTTCAAAACATTCTTAATCTGGTTAATTAAATTTTCATCTGTTATCTTTATTTCAGTTTGTTTCGGATCAAACTCTACCAAAAATCTATTTATTCTCATAAATTTAGTATAGCAAAATATTTATCTTATTGTCATTCCCGCGCAGGCGGGAATCCAGATATCGATTTTGTTCAGACACTGGATTCCCGCTGTGACCTAATTTTCTTGAGCAAAGCGATTAGAAAATGGAAATGCCCTTGTGGTGCGCGGGAATGACAGAAAAGAAAAACCAATCCTCTGGATTGGTTTTTCTTTTAATTAAATTGCAGGAGTCTCTGCCGGAGCTGGCTCAGGAGCAGGTTCAGGCTCTGGTTCAGGAGTTGGTTCGACTACTGGTGGTGTTTCTACTACTGGCTCAGGGGCAGGTTCAACTACTGGAGCAGGTTCAGCGGGCGGAGTCTCAACAACAGGTTCTGGGGTTGGTTCATTAACTGGTGTTTCGGCTGGAGTTTCTGTTACAGGCTCGGTTGAAGTGGCTTCTGGTTCAACTGTTGGTTCGGTGGTGGTAGCTGTGTCTTCAGTGACTTCGGAAGCGGAAGAAGTAGTATCTTCAGGTAGAGGGTCGGTGGTGGTAGCAGTTGATTCGGTGGTGGAGGTATCAGTGGTTTCAGTTGGGGTAGCAGCTTCCTCTTCTTCAGAAACAATTGGGGTGTAAACTTCAGTTGAGGCTTCGACTGTATCTGTACAAACACCAGCAGTGGTAACAACTGAACCATTATCCACCATCATACAGAAAGGTTGTTTAGTGGTCTTATCATAAATAGTTAAGCCAGAAGGTTTTTCGGTAGAACCAAGATTAATTTTATTGGTATTGATTTCCTCAACAAAAATTGATGACAATTTATTCAAAGCCGACTTCACCATGCCAGCAAATAAATCTGTAACCGTATAAGTTTCTAAAGTGGTGGTTGAGTTGGCTAAACTTTCAATTGAGGTTGTTCCAAAAATGTATTGCAGATTTTTATTCAAAGCTTGGATACCCACGAGAGCAATACCGGCTGGATCAATGGTAGAGATGGCTTTGTCTGTACCGCCGAGACCAAAGAGAGCGTAGAAGTCTTCAGCTATTGGACCAATGTGTTTGATACCATCGTCTTGGGCGATGTAGTTCCATTGGGTCATGTCTAAACTAGATATTTTGTTTAGGATATCTTGTTTGTCTAGTTGAGTGAAGTTTTCTTTGACGGAGCGGGAGGAGGGGTTCCAGGCGGTACTGTCAGAAGAATTTACCCAGTCACTGGAACTAACTACAGATTCAGCAATCCAACCAGTATCGGTTGAGCGTAATTTAGTATAATCTCCTTTTAAGGCAGATTTAATACTTGAACCAGCCACAACTGTACCCGGAAGTGTATCAGAAGAATCAGGAACAATAGTAATATTTTTACTACCTGTATAAAATTCACCAGTTCCAGAATTATACAAGTCAGACACTTCAGTAGAGGTAAGACTGGCACCTTTCCAGACCAAAACTTCATCCATGAATCCTGTTTTCATTTGATAAAGTGGTGGTGGTTCACCATCACTGTAATATCTGCCCAATGTCCATTTAGCTGACGGAGCGGCAGTAGAGAAAGTAGAAGAAACTGAAGCACCTAAAGAACCATTAATATATAATTTATAACCAACTGTATCTCTAACAACAACAATATTTGTCCAGGTATTAGCTGTCATACTACCAGATGACGTTAAAGCGACATTTCCATCAGTACCATATCCCCACGTAACACGACCATCTGTTCCAACTGATATTTTATGTTGTCTTGAACCTGTTCCAGGATAGGTAGAAAATAAACCTTGAATGCTACTAAAATCGGCAAGTTTAACCCACATGGAAAGAGCGAATTGTGTTGTGCCACCAAAATCAAAATCTGTCGGTACTGAAGCTATTGAAAAGTTTTTACCTTCAGAAGTAGAAGCGGCATAACCATTTATTCCAGATGATGATTCTTCAACTCCTCCATCGTTTGTAAGGGTATTGGTTCCTTTTGAGTCTGTGGTTAATGCACCACTATTAAAATGATAGACGGATTTTAAATAGGCTTCTTTTGGATATGATTCTACTTCATTAACAATAGAAATTTCAAAGTCGTTCCCCACACTGGCAATACTTGGTAATTGTAAAATGATATCACTAGCCGCTCCCGCATTTGTAATTAATTTTCCGCTATATGTTGAATCAATCGTAGTGGTACCAGCGGAAGTGACGGTGACAAGCTCCGGAACACTAGAACCGCCAGAAATTCCAAGTGATGAGGTAGAGACCCAACGAGTACTAGTACCAGTGGATTGGAGAACCATACCAGCGGTACCTGCAGAGTAATTGGTGTCATAGATTTTACCGGACAGAGATAAATCACCTGCGACAGTAAGAGTAGCTAGTGATGTTGAAGTGCCAATGGAAAGTTTTCCGAGAATACTAGAAACTCCAGTGGTGGAAGCCACATTGAGAACGTCTGATATATAGGTATTACCAGAGACAGTGAGAGTGGCGAGTGAAGTGGTAGTGCCGACTGCAAAAGTAGTGGCCGAGGTGATAGTAGTTGAAGCAGTGGAGCCTCCGCCGATGCCGAAGGCAGCGTCGTACCATTTACCGTTGGATTTAATAAGAGATAATTTGGAACCTTGAGCGGTAAGGTCTACAGCCACACCATTACTATATGGATAGATAGATTCGGCGCTGTCAGGATCAATGATCATGTATTGGGCTCCCCCGGTTTGCAGCGAAATTCGACGAACTCCCATATAACTTCCATGACCCCAATTGTCGGCAAATTTAAAAGCATAATATCTGTAAGGAGTGGCATTGGTAGCGAGAATATATTTAGGGTCAGTGGTATTTAAGGCAACGTGCTGTTCAAACTGACTGGTTTCGGTTGGAATTTGTGTCCAATTTGTATCAATTCCGTAAGTTAGTTCAGTGAAAGCGGTGGCACTATTACTTCCCCAGAAAGTAAAATTCTTGGCACCAGTAGTTGGAGATCCGCCACTGCTATGTTGATTTTCATAATAGATACGAGTAATTAGTTTAGCTGAACCCAAATCGATATGGAATCTTTGATTAACAATGTTTGAAGCATACCAACTATTATCAGCTTCCCCACCAACCAAAGATTTTGCTGGATCAGTGGCCTTGTAAGCAAGATAACTAGCATTCAATTCTGTAGTAGCTTTGACATATGTTGATGATTGGGCTGGCGGGTATTGATTGGTATATGAACCAGAACCACTAACATTGAGGAATCCAACAGTACTGCCATCAGGAGAACTCGCTGGTAAACTCATAGTAATGTTATCAGTTGCTCCCACATTCGTATATAAGTTTCCTAAAATTGCAGTACCTGAAGCGGTGACATTTGTTAAAGTTAAACCACTTGAAGTGGCGGAGACTCCGGAAACATTTGCCCACGATAAATTAGTTCCGTCAGTGGTTAGGTATTTTCCAACATTACCAGTCTGGGATGGCAGAGAAAGTCCAGAACCACCAGTTCCGAAAGCAGCGTCGTACCAACGACCATTATATTTTACGAGAGAAAGTTTGGCACCTTGATTAGAAAGAATAATCGAAGTTCCAGTAGCATAAGGATAAATAGATTCGGTATAGGCCGGAGTAATAGTAACCGGAACAGTTCCTCCGGACTGGAGTTCAACTCGGCGCAAACCAGTGTACTGACTTGCAGAATTATATCCATCAGCAATCTTAAATCTGTAATATCTATAAGCCGTAGCATTGGTAACTAAAACATAATGTGGGTCAGATTGATTGAGAGCTACGTGTTCGGCAAATACATTTACTTCGGTAGTTAAAGGTACCCAGTCTGTATCAGTAGCATAATTATGATCAGCGAAAGCTCCAGCCGAATTACTTCCCCACAAAGTAAAGTTTTTCGCACCGCGATTAGTGGCACTACCTGACTCATGAGAATTTTCATAATAAAATCTAGTAATAGTTTTGGCTTCACCTAAATCTACTTGCAATAAGTTATTGGAGGAGGCTGCCACAATAAAATATTCATTACCAGAGGCTGCACCAGTGAGAGACAATCCGGGATTAAAAGCGTGGTAACCGGCACCATAGGAATCACTAGAATAAACATTGGAACCATAAACGTAGGTATTGCTATAAGCCGGAGGATATTGACTAGCGTATGGTCCACTACCTTCACTGGTGTTCATGAATCCTATTACACTGCCATCTGCAGTACTGGTTGGTAAATTCATCACATAACTCGTAGTAGTACTGGTATTGACATAAAGATTTCCAACGGCCGCTGTTCCCGAAGCAGTAATATCGGTTATTGTTAGTCCGCCAGAACCCCCGCCACCAACAACAGTCGCCCATGATAAAGTATTTCCATCATTAGTTAAATATTTTCCAACATTACCAGAGAGTGATGGAATAGAAAGTGATGAGCTTGCTGTAGTTCCCCCGCCGATGCCGAAGGCAGCGTCGTACCATTTGCCATTGGATTTTATGAGGGAGAGTTTCTCTCCTTCAGCGTCAAGAGCGACAGATGTACCATTTGTATAAGGGTAAATTGATTCTCCAGCATCAGGTGTAACAATTATGGAACCACCAGCAGTAGTGTATTCAGAAGTTGGTGGAGTAAAGTTTGAAGTCCATCTGGCAATTCCTTTTGATAAACGTATTTCGTCCATATAACCAGTAAAATTGTAGGCCACGCCGACAGCTCTACCGACTTCAACATTTGAAGTGAGGTCAGGTAAAGTAGCACTAGAATTGGTGTTAGTTGTTAAGGTTTGAGAAACACCATTAACATATAATTTTATGATACCGCCTGAACGAACTACTGCGATATGATACCAGACTCCAGTTGTTGGAGTGAAAGTTGCTTCTATATCAACCAAAGCCGATCCACCCACAGAATAAAAAACCAAGATAGAACCCTGAGTATAAAATTGCCAAAGATTACTGGAATCATTTTTTTGAGAGAGGAAAGTTTTGTTACCAGTTGAAGTATAATTTGCCCATAAATCAATACTGAAATCACCAGAGCCAAAATTCCAATTAGCACTGTCAGGAGTGGAAATATAACTGCTACCATCAAAATAAGCTGAGGCTGTTCCAAATTCTTTGGTACCTATTTTTGTTACAGCACCAGTTGGAGTCATAACATTAGCTGAAGCCGATGAATCAGTAAAAGTTGTTCCGTTGTCAGTTCCATCTGCATGAAGCATTAATTTTGTATCACTATCAATTCCACCAACACCTGTTAAATTCAAGAAACCTATCGTGCTACCATCAGAAGAGCCCGCTGGTAGAGTCATTGTATAATTATCAGTTGCTCCCAAGTTGGTATACAAATTCCCCACCGCCGCTGTGCCTGAAGCAATAATAGTTGTTAGTGAAAGTCCACCTGATGAACTAGTGGTACTTAAACTTAAACCAGCAATCTGATCATCGACATATTTTTTAGTAGCAGGATTATAATTTCCAGTTGGAGTAAAAGCTGTGACATTGTCTAGTGCGAGAATATTAGTTAGTGGTGCATAAGTGGAAGTAGCATCGACAGTTAGTAAGTATGATGAAGAAGCGGCTAACCAGATTGGATCTGTTTCAGCATAAGAAGATAATTTACTATTGAAAGTATTCCAATCGGCTGAAGAAAGAGAACCGGTAGCCGAAGCACCGGCTAATCCAAGAGTTAAAGCTTGGCCGGAAATAGTGAGGCCATTAATATTGTTTGTGAGAGTGACATCGCCAGTGTTAGTACCAGTGGAAGTACCAGAAAAGTTGGGAGCTGAAATATCACCAGTGAAAATGGCTCCAGCCAGCGGTGCATAAGTCGAGCTCGCAATCGCTGAAGTTAAGTAACCAGCATTCGCATGATTTCCCCAACCAAAGGCAGAGTTCCAGTTAGCCGAGTTGTTGGTAGTAGTGGACCAAGAGCTAGCAGTGTAGACAGGATCAAGTTCAGAGAAGGAAGAGAGATAACCATTAGGATTGGAAGCGAGGTAATAAGTGGAGGAAGCGGTAGCAATGGTTAAATAAGTTGAAGAAGCAGAAGTGGTAGACAAGTAAGTAGAAGAAGCGGACATGAAGAGAGGATCGGATTCGGAAGACAAATAAGAACCGAGTGGTTGATATGTGAGAGAAGCAGTAGTAGTAGAAAGTAATGATGATGAAGCAGCAGTGAAGAGTGGATCGGATTCAGAATAAGAAGTTAAGTAACCAGCAGAAGCATGATTGCCCCAAGAGTAAGCAGTGTCCCAGTAGGTAGAAGAAGCAGAAACAGAATTGTAAATATTATTCCAATTGGTAGTGGAAGCGGAGGTTGGAATAACGTAACCAGAAGTGATGGAGAGAGCTTGACCTACTAAGGAGAGACCAGTAGCGGAAGACAAAGTTATATCACCAGTGTTGGTACCAGTGAAGTTGGAAGCGGAAAGAGTACCAGTGGTGGTAATGTTACCTTGAAAATAGCTGTCTCCGACAGTGGTGAATTTGTATGATGGAGTTGTGGTACCAATACCCACGTTACCTGATTGATCGAGAATGACGTTTGTACCAGAGATGGTCCAGAGACTGGAGACGGTACAGTTGAGGTCGCCAGGTAGACAGTCGGGGTCTAAAGTGACTCCGGGATTGTAAGGGTTAGCGAGGGCGGAAGCGAAGATGGGAATAATTGAAAAAACAGAGACGGAAACTACCAAGCCTAGGATTAGGGAGAAGGTTAAAAACTTAATGGAAGTACTGAGATTATGATAATTATAATGGCTTCTCATCGAGCGTTAATAAAATTAAATACTCCATGAATTATACCATTGTTTAGACAGTCAAAACAAGGAAAAATGGGGATAAAATTATAAGGGTCGGGCTGTTATAACAGCCCGACCCTTATTTACCATTATTTTGAGCAAGACCTTGTCTATCTCAATATTTCTTTACCACGAATAAAAGCAGCTGCCCGTTTCCGGAATTCCATCGGTAAAAATCATTATACTATTTGGTTGCCCTGGTGTACCGAGTATTTCATTGCCAGCTTTATCGTGGCCATTCTTGGCAATAGAGTCATCATTGTCGCTCAAATTATTCCAGCAGGAACTCAAGGCACTTTTTTCGATTGACCGCCCGCTTTGACCGTAACCATTCCAATTTTCTGCATATGATATTTCATCAACGTATATTTCCTCTTCGCCCGCGTTGCTAATTAAATATAATGATTCACCAGCAGGGTTAAGTTCCCCACCCCAGTCTGTCCAGAGACCAGACACATCTGGAATCGGCGCGTCAGTAGCAAAACTTTCTGCACCAGGATTTTTTCTTTGAATAACTAAATAAGAATTTGGCAAAATAGTTATGCCGTCTAGTGAAATATTAATTGATGAATCATTGTTTTTTATAGCAAAGTCATCCAGCGGAATTTCCAAGTTGGTCCAATTATAAAGTTCCAACCATTGATCGCTCGATGAAGCCACTGTCCCACTCCAAGAAATTTCATTAATAGTTATGGCGTGTGGCCAGATGTTTAATTCTTTTTCAATAATGTTGGAAGTATTAAAATCGCTATCAACGGCTTTAATTTCAAAATTAAATAAATGTCCATTATCCATAGCATCCTGGAAATAATTTCCTTCAACACTATTTATCAATGACTCAGCGTTGTCATATTCATCATGCCAGTCAATAAAATAATTGGCAGTAGTAGTTGAGTTTGTTTCCCAAGTAAAACTGACAAAATTATCCAACAAAAGACAGACAGGTGACAAAAGACTGTATGTGCAAGGATCTTCAGTGAGGGATAAAACATAATTATTTTCTATTGTGGAGGTAGCAGTTGTAGTTGCCAAATCATCGTCAATCGGTGGAGTGGATGTTGCGGTATCATCAATCGGATCAGTCGTAGTAGCAGTTGATGTCGCGGTATTGTCTTCTTCCTCATCTTCATCATCTTCAAAAGGATCAGTGGTTGTAGCCAAATCATCTTCAATTGGATCAGTGGTGGTGGCAGTTTCATCACTGGTGATTGGGTCTGTCGAGGTGGCTGTAGAAGTAGCTGTGTCAGAAACAAGCGAGTCAGTAGTAGTCGCAGTGCTGGTTGCTGTAATAGCTTCACTGGAAGTTGAAACTGCACTCTCAACCTCATTACTATCACCGTTTGAATGATGATGCGTAGAGCCAGGGGAACTTTGACTAGAGATTTCTCCGTTCGAATTATTTTCAACGAAACTCGGGGTGTTTGCAGTCGATAATGTTTCTCCGGATAAATTATTTTGGGTTTGATTAGCAAGATAAGTAGCAATACTAGCCTGAATCATGACCAATTGTGATGGAGATAAAGTGTCAGAATTATTTGCCACAACAGATTCCGAGTTCATATCACCCTCTGTTGAAACAGTGTTTTGTACAACTGTCGAAGCTGAGTTCGTCACAATAATTTCTTCATCGGTTGCGACATCAGCTGGGTTAGAAATATTTTCTCCAGTAGATGTTGCATCGAAAGCGAAAATAGCTGAGGCCAAATCTGTCATCAGCGAGAAAGTTTGGGACACAAAATTCTGCACTGAAGCAAAAGTCTGATTAGTAAAACTAGTAGCAAAATTATAAGTTTGTTCGGCAATGTATTTTATTCCTTGGGTTCCACCGATAAATATCATATTGCGAACACCACCGGTTATTTCTGTGCCAACAAAAATAAAATTACTCACTGGCGAAACGACGGCCACTACACCGTTGTTAACTGTTGTAAAAGTATCAGACACCAAAAAACCTAATCCGGTAAATAGTTGTCCGAAAAGACCCTGATTTGCTAATTTGTCAGCAAGTTTTTGATTTTCTAACTCTGTCGCCAACTGCTCTTGTTTTAATTTTTCTATATACGCAAGTTTAGCTTCCTCCCCTTTTTCTATAAAAAGTTTAATGACCATCGCCCCGTTTATAACGGCTTGTTTGGATAATCGGGAGAAATAATCTTGGAGGACGGAGGGGTCTTTTTTATCTTTGTCTATTAGTAAATTTGATATTTTTCCATTATCATCTTTGATTTTTTTTAATAAAATATGCTCATTACCTAACAAACTATCTGTTCCATAAATATAGTTTTCGTCATAGTT
Organism: Minisyncoccia bacterium; assembly: GCA_049287185.1. Taxonomy (GTDB): domain Bacteria; phylum Patescibacteriota; class Minisyncoccia; order Phycocordibacterales; family GWA1-40-21; genus JBAWVR01. The sequence continues at coordinate 31,695 of JBAQFI010000010.1, read as the reverse complement.
TGTTAATTTTGGTTTGTTATGTTTATAAAAACTAGTGTCATTGTTTATAGTATCAGCACTAAAAAAGTTCTCGTTAGAATATTTTGCCAAGAATTGTAAATAGACATTCAAGTTATCAAAATTCTTAGCTTCAACAATGGAATATTTTTTTGATAAAGAAACAATGTCATCCTCAGCAAAATTATTCTTCACCCAGGCTTCAAAAATACTACCATTTAGATGTTGGTCACTTCTAGTATGTTCTGGTACAGTCATATCTTCCACAATATGTAAAACGTGTCCCAGGGTGTAAAAAGCTCGGTTCTTATCACCTTCTGTATAGTATTTTAGAGCTTTTGACCAGGAATAGTCATTGGCATAACTGTCATTGATTGCCCAGTATAAAGCCGAATTATAGCCCATAAGGCCGATACCGTAAGTTGGGTCGTAAAAGTGATTAAATGGACGAATGTTAGCATCTTCATCTTCTGCCCCAGAGATGATTAAATCTTTAAGATGATTATTAATTTTATCTTTGAAAGACAGGTTGTATAAACCAACTGTGGCTTCAGCTAAACCCGGATGGGTAATATTTTCTGAATAAGCTAGAGTTTTAAGTATTGGAAAAATAGTCATCAATATTGTGACTAATAAAAGAACTAGGCCTGTTTTCCTGAGAAAGAACATACGATTTTTAAATTAAAAAACAATTTTCCAAATATTGGTGTACGGGTTTTTAATAAAAACCTTTTCAATTGTAGAAGTTGCACCTTTTGTTACCTTCCCTGGTACCATCTGACCTAATATTAATGTAGTTGTAGAAATAGTTTCAGGTTCAGTATATATATAGCCTATGGAATAATACCCATTTTCATGTAACTCCCCCTTACCTAATCTTTTAATCTCTTCGACATTCATTGCAACTTCTCGTAAAAATGACGACTCTAAACTTTGTTTTTTCCTATCTTGTTCAGCTATTTCATATAATTTAACCGCACCGTCAAGGTCTTCTCTTTTCAAAGCTTCGATGTACATATCCAGGGTCTCTTCTGGAGTTTGACCGCCGATATTATCTAACTTGCGAGCGGTCTCTAATCTGGCTTGCTCATCCAAAAAAGGTTTCATATACATATCGTATTTTATTTGTTCTAGCCCAAGAATTAAGTTTTTTTCATTCTTAGCGATGTAAAAACTAGCGATAATAAAAACAACCACAAGACTAACAGCGACCAAGAGCGACCAACGGAGGAATTTAAATAATTTTGGATGTGTATTTTTCATTTTGTTTATCCGGTCAGGTCAACAATTCTGATTGTCATCCTCGCGCATGCGGGGATCCAGTCAGGTGTTAATTTTGCGGATTGGTTAATAATTTATTAATATTTTAACTTAAGCGATTAATTATTGCGAACTATTTAATCCGGGATAAAAGAAACTAACAAATGACCCAACGACCTTGACGGGCCAATGGACTACTCTTGAGAAAATATTTGGTGATGGTGATTCATTTTTATCTTGCGAGAATGATTCTAATTTTTCTTCGGCCTCAACTTCACTACTAGTACTTATATTATTAGGAAAAGCCTTAATCACCGAGGCAGTTTGTGTTTGATTTGTTACCCGAATTATATTTTGGCTAGTAGTGGCTGTATTACTAAATCCACTTAGTTGCCCCGTGCGATAAATAGCAATCGACTTTTCTACTTCTGTCTCAATATTCCTGTTAGAAATATTTGTACTCAAACTAGCTACATTAGTATTTTTGTTATTAACTGCCAAAACAGATTTTTGTTTATGTGATGGATCAAATAGAAAAACTGCTGGTGAATCATTAATTTTTAATTTTGAATACTCAGTTGGAACAGTCAGTGTTTGTCCGGCGCTTAAAATTGTATCTAGGGGAAAAGTATAGGTAAAACCACTGGTAGACAATGACCAATCATTCAAATTGATCTCATAATCACCATGGTTTTTAACTGAAATGTTATTATCATCGGCCATTATAATAGATACCTGTGGCTCCAAAATTTTTACCGAAACTCTGGAAACCGCAGTTTGATCATCCGATGAAGCATTTAAAACAACGTTGTATGTTCCTGGATTTTTAAAAATATGTCTAACCTCTTCCCCTATTTCTCCAGTACCATCTCCAAAGGACCAAAGGAGTTTTCTGTGATGATTGGCGATACTGCCAGTAGCTTTTACTTTAGCCGAAAATTTAACCGACATACCAACATATGACAAACGATTGCGCCCAGCCGAGATTTCCAAACTGGTTGGTTCATTATAGGAGCTTAATTCCTCAGCGTTAGAATGAACGGAAATATACCTGTAAACTATCTGCTCGGTAGTGGTAGTAGAGGTGGTTGTAGTCGTGGTTGTAGCATTTCCACTACCACTTGAAGTTGTGGATACTGTCCCTGTTTCTTCTTCGTCTGATTCAGTACCACTACTGGTGCTACCAACGGTAATAAAATCTTTCATTTTGGCGAAAGTTGCTTCCTTAATACCTGTAACTTTCATAATATCTTCAATAACGGAAAACGGACCGTTAGCTTCGCGATAAGCAATTATTTTTGTCGCAGTAGATGGGCCGACTTCTGGAATAGTATCCAATTCTGTTGCGTCAGCAGTGTTTATATTCACCAAAGTGGCACTAAGGGTCACGTTTACCAGACTAAGCACAGAAATTAAAATTATTAGAAAAATACAGAAAAAATTACCAACTTTCTGTGTTGATTTTAAGCATAAAAAAAGAGCTCGAAAGTTCATAATTGAAAATATTATATTATTTGAGACATATTTTTTCAACCTATATCCAGACTATATATTGTGGATAACTTTTTTATCAAGTGTGCTAATTCAATTTTTGAAACAAAAAACTTGACAATAATTATCAGTGGTATAATATACATGTATTAACACCACCACCCCTACTCGCAAGAGTAAGGGCGGTTTTGTTTTATATGTTATAATGTTGATTAATTATGATAAGTTCAGAACAAAAAAGAGTAGCGATATTTATTGATGGAGGAAATTTTTATAGAAGAATCCGTCAAGATAACCTAATTCCCAAAGGAACAAAATTTGATTATGTTAAGTTTGCTGAGTTTTTAGCAAGAGGTAGAAAAGTAACATCCAAATCATATTATATTGGCATAGTTAGAAACCATGATAAAACTACTAAAAGCCAAAAGATGGTAGAGAGCCAACAAAAACTACTAAGCAATATTATGAATGCTGGATATAAGATTAAGAGAGGTAAAATAGTTTATGATAATAAAATAAGAGAAAAAGGAGTAGATGTACAAATTGCAATTGATTTGGTGATTGGAGCAGGAGAAAATAACTTTGATACTGCTATAATTGTCAGCTCGGATACAGATTTAATACCAGCAATAAAATACATCCGTCAAAAAGGTAAGAAAGTAGAATATGTTGGTTTTGCGCAATCTCCATCATTGGGAATGATCAAAGAGTCTGACGATAGGATTTTATTAATTAAAGAACAAGTAGAGACTTTTAAAATTATAAAGTAATAAAGGTATATGAGAGTTAAAATACAAGGTGGGTTGGGAAATCAGTTATTTCAATATGCCTATGGGAAAAATTTAGAATTGGCGGGGAAAAAAGTGGTTTTTGATACTTCTTTCTTTCATAATAAGTCTTCTTCAGATACGGCCAGGGACTTTAAATTAAATAATTACAATATTGAAACCAAGTCCCCTTTCTGCGATTGTCGAGAGTCTGCTTTGATTAGAAATTTCAGAAGAGTATTGCGTCATCTAAAAATAATAGGTAACGGTTATTACCAAAGTGAAAAATATTTTAAAAATATTGAAGCGGAAATAAGAAAAGAATTTACTCTCAAAAATTCTCTGACTAAAGAAGCTCTGACATGGCAGGAAAAAATTAAAGGGGTAGAAAATTCTGTTTCTATTCATATTAGACGTGGAGATTATGTTCAAGACCAAAAAACTAAGGCTTTTCATGGTTCCTGTGATATTGAATATTATAAAAAAGGTTTGGAGGTGGTTACAAACAAGATTGGGAAAAATATTGAAATTTTTGTTTTTTCTGACGACATTGATTGGGCTAAAACAAACCTATCTTTCGCATACCAAACAAATTTTGTTTCCAACCCAGCGATTTTTGACTATGAGGAAATCTACCTAATATCTCTATGCAAGAATAACATTATCGCCAACTCGACCTTCTCTTGGTGGGGTGCTTGGCTCAATCAGAATCCAAATAAAATAGTAGTGGCTCCTAAACAGTGGCTGGCCAATAAAACTTCAGATAAACTGGGTATTTTACCTACGGACTGGACGCAAATCTAAGGGCCCAAGAAACTGGTATAAAATCTAAAAAGTGCTATATTTGACTGATAAATAATATGCTTGGCGAATTAATCAAAAGACACAAACTGGCTATTGCATTTTTGGGAGATGTTATTGTTTTTGTTTTATCTCTCATCTTAGTTTTATATTTACGCTATGGTAATGAAACCTTTATGGCTCAACTATCGGTTCATAGAGAGCCTTTTATTGTGGTTCTCATTCTTTGGTTAATTATTTTTTATATTGCCAATCTATATACATATAAAGCTTTTAGTAATACCCTGGAGATAAGCCGTAGTCTTATAACCACAGTGCTCATTAGTTTTTTTATTAATATTACTATTTTTTATATTTTTAGCCGTTATTTCAATTTGACCCCAAAAGTTAACTTGGTTATTTTTTCAATCGTATTTCTGGGTTTGGATATGCTTTGGCGTTATACTCTTAGAAAAATATTCATCCGTAAAGAGCACTGCCGAAATGTTTTAATGATGGCCTCTTCCCCACTAGTTAAATCTGTAAATGAATATATTAATACTAATCCTCATCTCGGATACTCTGTATATATTTTTAATGATGATATAAAAACCTTGATAGAATTTATTCAGAAAAATTCTATCGCTTTAATTGTAATTGACGGTCATTCGCTGAAAAATGCGACTACTGCACGGACTTTATACGGTCTGATTTCTAAAGATGTAGAGATTGTGCTGTTTACTGATTTCTATGAATCACTATTCAGATGTATTCCCTTGGCAGAAGTAGAAGAGGAATGGTTTATTAGAGAGATAACAGAAAATAAAAGTATTTACGAATCTGTCAAAAGGTTGATTGAGGTGGTTGCCGTAATCATCACCATACCAATTACAATTCCTTTGATCATTATTATTGGCATTCTTGTAAAAGTCACTTCCCGCGGACCAGCGATTTACAAACAGGAAAGAACTGGAAAAAATAATAAATTATTCACTCTTTATAAATTTCGAACTATGGTTGCCAATCATAACGGGCCACTATGGACCGAGGAAAAGGATAATCGGGTAACTTTTTTTGGTAAAATACTCCGTCACTCTCACTTCGACGAAATACCACAACTCTGGAATGTGCTTAAGGGAGATATTTCCTTTATTGGTCCACGACCAGAACGTTCAAAACTGGTAAAAATGTATGAAACAATTCCCTATTATGAAATTCGCCATATTATTAAGCCAGGGGTCATTGGTTGGGCACAACTAAACTACAAGCCTAGTACTTCGATTGATGAAGCGCAAGAGAAGTTTCAATTTGATTTGTACTATTTGAAAAACCGTTCATTTATTTTGGACTTGTTTATTATTATAAAAACAGTGAGGATGGTTTTTTTGAGGAATAAATAAAGAAAAACCCTAGGCTAAGCCTATACGTGTCATCGCAGTCCGTATAGGCTTAGCCTAGGTTTTCCCTCTCCGAAGGACTACCCTTCGGAAGGTTATCTCTTAAAAAACTGGCCCAACTTATACAGTGGCTTCCTAATTATAAACAAAGGGCTAACCTTCAAACCGTTGATTTTAAAGGCTCTGTAAGCGCCGACATTACCCCTGACCCAGTTGAATATCCCCTTACTGCTAGAACCACCTGCCCGCATTTTGGTCAAGATTTTAGGTATATAGCTTGACGTTGCTTTATTCTTTTCCAAGATTCGCAAAACCGATTCGTAATCGGCAGAGGTCCATAAATCTGTCCTGAACAAACCGTATTTTTGATAAACTTCTCTCTTAGCAAAAAAAGCTGGGTGTGGTGGATGCCAACCTTTTTGATATTCCCCTTCTTTATAGGCGCTAGACTTCCAGTTCCTAATGATCTTATTAGTATCATCTTTATCAACCACCAAAATATCTCCCCAAACACAATCGGCATTGGTTTTTTTAAATTCATTTACCACCGTTTCAATCACGTCGTTAGAAACATAAAAATCATCGGAATTTAGAATGCCAATGATATCCCCTGTCGCTAATTCCATTCCCTTATTTAAATTACCAAAAATTCCACTGTGTTTTTCTGCCACCACCTTGGTAATTTTATTTTTATATTTATTTACCACCTCCAGCGTATTATCTGTTGACTCATCATCAACAATAATAAATTCAATGTCAGAATATGTCTGGCCAAGAACACTCTTTATGGTGTCCTCCACTGTCTTTCCAGTATTGTATGTAGTTGTAACGATTGAAACTCTCATTAAATTTTTAAAGTTAACCTTCTCCAGACCTTAGCTAGCGCCCAACCAAAACCGTCTCTTTTAATGACCGTCACAAACCGCCCAATTAAATAAATTAATTTCTTGAAGCTAAGTTTTCTGCTATTACTTAATTTAATGAACTCCCCCATGTCTTCCCTATCATCTTCACTTAAGTAGTCTTTATAATCAGTCTTAATCTTGTTTGACCAACGAGATGAAAAAACTTTAACATTTTTTTCATCGTAATTCGATCGTCCTTCTGTAATACTCTCATGATGATATACGATACTTTCCGGACAGTATAAAATACCCAAACCTTGCTCCCCGACTTTCAAACATAAATCTAAATCTTCCAGACCATTTAGGTATACTTCGTCAAAACCACTAACCTTTTTAAAGATATCATTCCTAATCATTAAACACGCCCCAGTCACTGCTTGAAATTGCCTTTTTTTATTTACATATTGTGCATCCTTACTTTCTTTTTTGTAAATATGATGTGGCCACTTTTTCTCATCAAAAACTATTCCGGCGTGCTGAACTGTATTATCTGGATATAATAATTTTGATCCGACAATGGCGACTTCTTTATTATTATCCAGCTCATTTACCAAAACTTCTAACCAGTTTGGCGTAACCACTGTGTCATTATTAAGAAATAACAAATATTCTCCCTTGGCGACACCAGCACCTTGATTACAGGCTTTAGCAAAACCTAGATTGCTTTCATTATTTATAACATTTACCCTTCCGTCTAGACTTTTCAAGTATTCCCCACTACCATCAGTAGAAGCGTTATCCACCACAATAATCTCAAAATCAGACTTGGCACCCACAGAAAAAATACTTTCCAAGCACTTTTGAGTGTATTCCTTCTTGTTATAGATTGGGATTATTAGGCTGGCTTTCATAAATATAACCTATTTGTATACCTGATATTAGCACATATATTAAATAATTTAAAAAGTTAAATTTTTCTGTATATATGCTACAATTATATTAATCAATATATTATGAAATATCCCCTCTTAATGTTACTCCGACCAAATAGCTGGATAAAGAATTTTTTTATTTTTGTTCCGCTTTTTTTTGCAAAAGACATCTTTAATTTTGACAAATTAACAGATGTTGGTATTTCTTTTGTTGCCTTTTCAATGATAGCCAGTTCTGTTTATATACTCAATGATATTGTTGATAGAGAGCACGATCGTCAGCACATCAAAAAGATGCACCGTCCTATAGCTTCTGAGAAAGTATCAGTGAAAATTGGGTTAATCGTCCTTATTACATTAATAATTTCTTCTTTTGCATTAAGCTATATTTTTGTTCCCAAAATCATAGCTCTTCTTTTAATATATTTTATACTTAATATTGCCTATTCATTCTATCTTAAGAATATTGCTATTGTTGATGTTATTGTTATATCCCTATTTTATCTAATTAGACTGTTGATTGGAGGTTTTTCATCTGGAGAAGTAATTTCTGAATGGTTAATTCTTTGTACAATTTTTATTTCTTTATTTCTTATTATCGGCAAAAGAACTGCGGAATTTAATCAAGAAACAACTCGCAAGGTTTTAAGTAATTATACTTTGGAGTTCCTACACGGTTTTTTATTTATTTCTGCTGCATTATCTATTATTTCTTACAGTTTATATATTGTACTCATACTAAAAACTGATTTGGCTATTTATTCTATCTTTTTTGTGATACTCGGGATTATGCGTTATTGCTATATTGTTTTAACCTCACACAAAAGTGAATACCCGGAACAAGTAATCGTTTCTGACAAGGTTATTCTTATAAGTGGAGTGCTTTGGACGATATCAATGTATGTAATATTCTATATATATTAGTTATTTATTAAATATCAATTTTAATGTCGTTTTTAGAGGAATATGATAGTATTAATTTGTTCTCAAAAATAACTAACTGGGATTATTTTAAAAAATATGAAATTACTAATTACTGGTGGATCTGGCTTCTTAGGAATAAATTTTATTCGCTACGCTCTAGAACGTGGTGATACTATTGTGTCCCTAGATAAAGAACCATTTGACTACCCAGAAAAAAACAAGATAAACGCAATATTAGGTGACATCAGGGACACAAAAATCGTTGATGTGGCCATGGATGGTGTAGATATGGTAGTTCACGCGGCAGCCGCATTACCACTGTATACAGAGGAAGAAATTATGACCACAGACGTTGACGGAACAAGAAATATTTTAGCTAGTGCTCTTTCACATGGTGTAAAAAGAGTAGTGCATATATCATCTACAGCAGTTTACGGTATTCCCGACCATCATCCATTAATTGAAAATGATAAATTGGATGGAGTTGGACCATACGGAAAAGCAAAAATAATGGCAGAGGAGGTTTGCTTAGAATACAGAGAGAAAGGCTTATGTGTCACGATAATTAGACCAAAATCTTTCGTCGGGCCTGAGAGGTTAGGAGTTTTTGCTTTGTTTTACGACTGGGCAAAAGATGGTAGAGGTTTTCCGATGATAGGTAGCGGTAATAATAGATATCAACTTCTCGACGTTGAAGATCTATGTCAAGCAATATATTTGGCTATTACCTTAGATAAGAAAACGGTAAATGATACTTTCAATATTGGAGCGAAAGATTTTACGACAATGAAGGAAGACTATCAAGCGGTTCTTGACCGCGCCGGCTTCGGTAAGAAAATAACTGGCTTCCCAGCCGCACCCATGATTTTTACACTCAGAATACTGGAAGCTCTCCACTTGTCCCCTCTTTACAAATGGGTATATGAGACCGCCTCAAAGGATTCCTTTGTATCGATAGAAAAAGCTGAAAGAAATTTAAGGTATAAGCCATTATATTCAAATAAAAATGCCTTGGTAAGAAATTATGATTGGTATCTAGCTAATCTAAATACCTTCAGTAATCGTACAGGTGTAACCCATCGTGTACCATGGAAACAAGGAATTCTGAAAATTGCTAAAATATTTTTCTAAAAATATAATGTATATACTATTTATCACTTTTGCTTTTATATTCAATGCTGTCGCCAACATTATGCTAAAAATTGGGGCGAAAAAGGGTTTTGTATTCCACGGTTTTAGCTATGATACAATCTCAGACAATATTTTATTTCTTCTTGGTTTTATTTTCTTTGGACTCAACGCTATCTTTTATTTTATAGCATTAAGTACAATTCCAATTTCGATTGCTTATCCCGTTATGGTTGGTATGAGTTTAATATTAATAAATGCCTTCGCCCTTATATACCTCGGTGAACAAATTACTACAATGCAAGTAATCGGGTATATTCTTTTATTCTTGGGAGTAATAATTATATTTTCATTTTCCGCTCAAAAATAAATGAAAAAATACTTTCACGAAATAGACATATCTTCACTCAAAAATAAAACTATCATAATTGATATTGATGGTACATTGGTAGCAGACAGTGAAGAAGAAATAATGAAGGAAAATATAGAAAAAATAAACGAACTAGCTAAATATAACAAGCTTTTTCTTTGTTCTAATAATAATCTCCATTCTAGAAATATTAGTCTATCAAAAAAACTCAATATTGAATTTATTAATTCACCTTATAAGAAACCAAATAAGAAAGTTATTGATTCTATCGAGAGGATCTACTTGAGTGGCTTAGTAGTTATTGGAGATAAATATCTAACTGATGGCCTTTTTGCAGGAAGGATAGGCGCAGTTTTCATCAAAGTCCGTAGAATGGAATCCAGTAATGAAAATCTAAAAATAAAATCTTTTAATTGTGTCGATGATTTTTTGTACCTATTAATTAATTTCTTGGGTAAAAATTAATTAACCTATTATTAAATAGATTCGTCGTTATGGATATATTTCAATTTTTATATCCTTAATTGATTCTTTTTGTCTATTATTAATAAATGAGAAATCTGAAGCCTCAATAATTTTATATATTTCAAATTTAGAGTTTACCAATAACTTATCTTTGAATGATGATTCTTTATTTGAATAGACAGCGTAATAGCTATTAGCTTCATCCATTTTAAAAGTTACAGACAAATAATACTCTGTGGAAAGTATTAATGGTATATTGTCATTTGGATTGAATGCTCTTACTAGGTAAACTGGTTTTTGCCATTTAGTAAAATCTGAACATAATCCAGATGTGTCGTATACCCTACCCTTAAATTCAAATGCTGGTAGACCCCAACCGGTCTCAACAAGCTCTGTTTGTAATACATTTTTCTTCAACCACACTCCGGCTGTAGCTCTTAACAAATCTCCCTTTTCCCAAGAATACAATCCCCTATCCCAATCATATTTAGTAACATTAAAATATATTAAAAATAGCATAAACGCCAGGGTAGATAATATAATTAATATTGTACTAACTAATTGATTAGGTTTAATTACTTGAACTCTGTCTTCATAAATCTTTCTAAAATAATTCAACAGTTTTACGACAATTGACCCACCGTATATTGAAACTATTAATATTATGACGTAAACGGCTGGAACTGAGTACCAGGGATATTTATCACCTAGATTTACAATTGAATAAGCCAAAACATAAATTACTAAATAAATGGGTAGTACAAAATCAGCTAGTTTTCGTCTAAAACATAAACCTATTAATGATATAAAGAACAAATATATTAACATTGAATTCATGTTGAATATCAATTTTATCATCCAAAAATTATCAAAATCTGACACTATATTGTGTGCCGGCCCAATTGTTTTAGATAAAAGAGAGTGTGGAATAATTGTTCCAAAATAATAATATAATATTCCGAATATTGGCAGAGTTGTGATTAAAGCAATAATTGATATTTTTAAAGGAAATTTGCCTTTTTTCATAATCATATAGATTATTGTAAAAGCCAGGGCAACTACAGCTCCATCAAGTTTATTCGCGACCAAAAGACCTAAGACTATGCCGATGCCGACATCATTTTCAGAATACAGGAACAGAAAAAGTAATGATATTAATAAGCATGTCAGACCAGCCTCTAAACCAATAAAATAATTAGTAAGTATGAAATAATTTGCAGTAATTAGGCCGATGTAAATAAGGAAAGAAAATAAATTTTGGTATTTAATTAATAATATGCTTGTTATTATTAATGTTAGAACTAAAAATAACACACCCAAAATGTACCCCGTTATCTGAATATTGCCAATAAATAAATTAAATAAACCGAGGATTAATGTGTATAAAGGATTACTTGCCCCATTAACATACTCCCCATCATTATAAGTAAAACCTTTACCTTCGGATATTCTCTCTGCAAATCTATAAGTAATTGCTCCATCATCTGACAAAGTCGTGTAATTTCCAATAACAAGAGCTGTATATGTAACCGCAATTCCAATAATGAATATAGTGAGGATTTCTACTTTCCATTTTTTAAAAAAATTAAACATTTTATTTTTCTTTAATACAAGCAATGACATCTTGATGATTATCCCAACTTTTTTCTGAAAATAAGACGATTTTAAAATCTTTGAACTTTGTTAAGATATTATAAATCCAAGAAAAAGATGAAATTGAAATACCATAGTCTTCACTGTTAGGATAATTTTCATAACCAAAACCAGATTTTATATAGCTACCAAATATATTAGGTATCCTTTCTTTTGGGATACCGTAGTCAAATTCTTCGTCTGTCATACGTTTAACCACGTATCTTCCGTGTGTGGTAAAAATCAAAACTCCTTTTTCATTGAGATGATCATAAAAAAAGTTTAAAAATGATAACCATAGATTTTCGTCAAGATGGGTAAATAAAGATCCACACCAAATTAGATCAAACTTATCTTCAATTTTCAGGTTCTTAATATCTTTGTCTGAATACAATCCCTTAGCTCCAAATGTATTAACACAAAAATCGACAGCATCTTTTTCTAATTCACACGCTGTTATTTTTGCGTCAGGAAAATTTGCCTTCAGGTATCTCAAGACTCTACCATAACCTGAAGGCATGTCCAAAATAGATAGACATTTATCTTTCTTTGCTAAATCAAGCGAAATAATGATATTCTTAAGAGCAGATTCACCAACACCAAAATAATGATCCTTATTTTCTGAATGATACATATTATCTTCCTTGGCTATATTTTTATTGACTTTATTAAATAAATTTAACATATTTTTATAGAATTAATGAATGTTTTCACACTTTTTAATGTCAGCGGCTGATTAATAAAATTTAACCTGATATAATATTTTTATTATATCACCAAACTGAATCAAATGGTGTTAGTTTTACATACTCAAAATACATATTCTTAAATTTATTAGTGCATTCCTTATGCCATGGTTTAAATTTATTAGTGTAGTGGATTATGTGTGGTTGTTTTATCGCTGCCAATCTTTCAAGATTATGATAAATATATGATTCTTCCATATCTATAGCATCGTGTTGAAGGTTCCAGGCGATTGGTAAGTATGTTTTTTTGTTTTTTAAGACAATATTTAATATATCTTGGTCCTGATGTATCATTTCTTGTTCTGGTTTCATTGCATATTGAAATAATTTCTGCTCTATATTATCATCACGCCATTTTTTATTATTAATCAAAAGTAGCCCAGCATTAAAATAATAACTATTACCATCTAAACCTAACCTTTTTTTATGGAATTGATTACACACTTCTGGAACGGCCGCAACGTAATAATCATCAATATTTGTATCATACAATTCTTTAATATTTCTATTAACAATCATATCGCAGTCCATATATAAAATCTTATCAATTTTCGGAAAAAATGATGGTATTTTAAATCTATAATAAGTCGCTATAGTTATGTATGGTGCGTAATCTGTAATTGGGCAATTATTGAATTCTTTACTATTAACTGGTACAAAACAAATATTAAAATCACGAATAGATTTGATTTTATTTATTTTTTCTTTATTTTCTTCATTTATTCCACCGTCCAAAATATAGAAATTGTACACATCATTGTTCGATGAGTTTTTTAGGATTGAGGCAATTAGAGCAGAAAGTGGCGCAACATAATTATTATCACAAGAAAAACATATATTTAAAACGCCTTTCTCTCCTGAATCAAGGATATCACACTTGTAGACTAACTCTCTATAATTAAACATTTTTTGTTTACTATCATCTGGTACATCGTAATTTCCCATTATATGATTTTGGATTGAGACCAGTTCTTGATATCTTTGTTGAGTACCATGATGACCAGTTATACTTTTTGTGTGACGTCTATGAAAATTAAGATTTTTGGAACAGTAAGCAATATCTCCTTTTTTAAGAAGTGTTAAATAAAAATACCAATCACCTGAAGCTTTGAATTCATAGAGTTTCGTTAAAACTTCTGTGTTAAAATTTGTCTTTTTAAACAGTACGGCTGAAACATTAGGAATTGTGTTTTTAATGCACATGGCATTAGCAATTTCTTCCACACCGTTATTAATATAGTCATTTAGCCACTTTTCTTTTGAGATATCATCGGTATAATAAAGGTAATTATCTTTGAGTTTGCGATTATTTTCATCTATCTGCTTGGATTGGCAATAGGAAATAACCACTTCCTGATTATAAAACTTAGGAACAAGATTATCTAAAAAATTAGAATCACTGCTATCATCTGCCTCGGCAATCCAAATTAAATCACCTGTTGCCAACTGTATCCCCTTCACCCATTGTCTAAAACAACCAGCGTTTATATCATTTTTTATTATTCGATATGGTATAGTTGTTTTAGACAAAATTTTTTTTGCAAGACTAACACTATTGTCCTTTGAGTTGTCATCAAGAAAGATTATTTCGTGTGGCTTGTATGTCTGATTAATAATAGATTCCAACCTTTCTTTTAGATATTTTTCGTAGTTATAATTTGGTATAATGACACTTATTTTTTTATTTCCAAAACCAAGTAAATCTAAGAGATATGATATATAATCTCTAAAAACTAATTGAGTTTCAATTAATTTTATTGAAGCTCTACCTAAAGTATCTTTTTTCTTACTATTTTTTGCTAATTTTTTAACCGCGTCAGCCATTAAACTGGTATCTAAATATGGTACTATAACTCCAGTCTCTGAAGTTACGATATCAACAAAACCACCTGCCCCCTGGAAGCCAATAACAGGAACTCCTACAGCCATAGCCTCCATAACAGTTGAGGGAAAGGGATCTTCACGCGAAGTCATTAGGTACATATCAGAACCTGCATAATAAAGAGGTACTTCTTGCGTAGTTTTGACAAAAGTGACGTTCTTACAGTTCCTAACTTTTTGACTAACAATTTTTTGCATTTCTGGAGCGATATCACCAACCCATACAAATTTAATCTCACTATTTTTAACCTTATTCGCAACATCCACAAATAGATCAATTCCTTTTCGGTGGTCTGAAAAGGCAGCTACACCTAATACAATAGTTGAATCATCACTAAACCCCAACTTTTTTCTCAACATTTTTCTTGCTGATTCCTTATTATTTTTATATATATTTCCCTGATAAAGGCCCTGGGGGCGAATCCTAACTTTTTCATCAGGTAAAATAGCAACTTTATTAAACTCATCCTTTACTATTTTTGATGCAAACACCACGTTGTCGGCATTCTGTGCAAGTGTCCTAGCAAAATCTATCCAGCCGTGCTTATCTATTGAGCTAGACATTTCATGAATTAAGGAAACTGTTCTTATGCCTTCATTATGTAGAAGTTCTGTAATATCACCGGATACAACGGTATTAGTTATGGCATGATTAATTTTATGTGACTTTAGCAACTTTATTAATTCAACTTTTTTATCTCTCGTTTCAAAAGATTCAGCCAAATTAAAAATTGTAGCGTATTTTTTATATTCTTCCTGCAATACACCACCAGATTTAAGAAGTAAATAAATGGTAAATCCAAAATTTTCCTTTAATTCTTTTAGGATATTCAACGTTAATACCTCTGCACCAGCAAAATTTGCATCGTGACCCACATAAATAATTTTCTTTAATGAATTACTGCAAGCTATTGTTAAATTAGAAGTATGTATTTTATTTGTTTTGCTAAAAAATCTCTTGAAATATTTTTTAACAAATTTAAAAATATTGAGACGAGAAATGCATATTTTAATAAAAAATATTAATCCATCACGCTTAATGATCTTCACAGAATTAATAATAATTTTAGCAATTATCTTTAATAATCCAAAAATGTAACCTGTGATTTTTCTCCTAAAACTACTTCTTGGAATAATCATTTCAATTATTCTTCTAGCCAAAATAACAACCTTCCAGCCTCGACAAAAATATATTCTAGACAACTCCGCTCTCCATCTATCAAGCTCAACTCTAGTATCATCAAGTTCCTTTTTCGTAATTTCAACTAATTTTGTGGATGAATTTAATTTATTATTAACAAGTTCTATCATTGATTCTGATCGGCACAGCTCCTTATTTTTTTGTCCAATTACTTCTTTTTGCTTTTCTAATTCGATATTTAATTTTGTAATGTATTCTTTTTGTATTATGACTTCTTGTTCTTTTAACCCATGCATTAAAATAACATCAAAAATCTTTTGATCTTTTTCATTGATTATTTGATTAGATTTTACTAGTTCAGCCTTAGTATCATTTAAGTATTTGTCAAGATAATTAGACAATGACATATAGTTTATATCATTTAGCAGCTTGACAGTATTTTCTTTTTTTCTATTTTTAGCGTCCTTAATAAAATTAGCCAGAACTTCTTTCTGTTTTTCAATATAATTCTTATCATTAAAGGTTTCCTTTACATATTTTTTTGCGTTTTTTATTCTTGAATGTGTCTCCTCTCCTTTTTCAATTGTTTCAATTATTTTGTCTACAAGTTGATTATAATTACCAGGCTCATATGCAAGCCCATGAAGTTTATTAATAAATACTTCCTTTGAACCACCTGTATTTGAATAAATAAAAGGTCTTCCTAATAAAGCAGATTCTAGAAGAACACGTCCAAGAGCCTCCATTTTTGAACTAGAAATTAAAATATCATTATTAATTATTTCCTTGTGACCACTTTCATTAAAACCTTTTATATCAACAATATCTTGAATATTATTCTCTCTTATTTCCTTTTTTACTAATTCAATATAATCTAAATTAGTATATCCCATTAATGTGAGGTGAATATTATATCCTTTCTTTTTCAATTCTATTATTGCCCTAACAACGTCAATTTGACCCTTACCTTCACAAATACTTCCCAGAACTAAAATGTTAGTTTGCTCTTTTTTACTTAATCCAACAAATGGGGTTTCTTCCGCTAATTTAATTATTTTTTCTGAAATATTTATTGAACTTCCAACAGTTATACATTTTGAATCGAAATTACTATCATTAACAAAATCATTAAAAACAACCTTTTTAACATCGTCAGTGTTACTAAAAATTATATCACTATCATTATAAAGGGCATTCACACTTTTTTTAAAACCAAAATGAAATGACAAATCATGGTCTAAGACGCCATATTCTCTAACACTTAAAACATGAGGTACGTTTAATTTATTTGCACATATGACACCCCAAGGACAAACTATCGTCTGGGAGTATATAAAATCAGGATTAATTTTTCTAACAATAGGTAACATTTCATTATCTAAAATTTTCATTGAGCTCCAAATTAAAAAATTTGCTTGTTCATCTTTTACCATCTTGTCAAAAGCCCACCATGAGTAGCCTGGGGATATTACATAAACAATGGCACCCTTTAACTTTAACAGATCTACTAGCGGGCCATTTGAAGGGACAATAACCGAACATGTTACGCCAAGCTTACACATACCACCTATTAAATCCGCCAATGAGAGTTCTGCACCACCAGTGAAAGAAGAGTGGGAGAAAAAAATAATTGAGGTTTTTTTGTTAATATTCATGTTTATTTGTTAACCTTTCAATATTTTAAATTGTTTAAAGGTATTAGATTCATCATTTCCAGTTAGTTAGATATTATAGTAAGTTCCCCATCATTAACCACCTTAAAATCTGGATACATGCATCTTATTTCATTATGCACTTTGTCATTATCTTCAATAAAATAAACAAAATTATTATTTAGATGAGGTATAACACTTTTAATCGTCTGTAAAATGCTTTCAGTGGAGTGAAAGCCATCATCAATCATAACATCAATTTTTTTGTTATTAAGTTTTTTTCTAAAATATTCTGTGTTATCCATGAATTGATCGAATTCATATACCTCTGGCTTATTTCTTTTAAAGGCACCTAATCTAGACAAATTTTGAGTATTACTACTAAAATGTCCTAAATCAATATCGAGTCCGATTATTCTACAATTTGTAAAAATATCACACCAGATTGCTAAGCCTATGCCAGTTAATATGCCGATTTCAACAATAACTAAACTCTTGTCTGAGTCAACAAAAGGCTTCAAATATTCAGAATATTTTTTTGCATAACCATGTTTTGACATTCTATCTCCTCCAGTCATGCCACCTACTTTTAGCTGTTCTGGCGTGCGAGGGTCATGTATACTAACTTTAACTCGCGGAACGTTGGTTATTAAACCACCATATTGTTGTTCCTTTTCAACTAGTTCTTTTTGAAGATTTAGCATATTTTAGATGGTAATTTAATTAAGTCCCCAATCTTATAGTCCCACTCCACAGGTGTAAATGGTTCCATACCATTACCAGGGTAGAATGTCATTTCACCAAAATAAACATTATCATTTGCCTCATAAAAATCAACTCTCACAAAAGGAAATGGCTTTGAGAGCACCTCAGAGAGTCTAATCATTTTATCAAAATTTTTTGGTTTTTTAATTATATTTGAGCTATTTTCATAATATCTGATAAAGGGCATTTTGTTCCAATTTAAATCAAAAAAATCGACTTTTAAACCTTTCTGCCTATCAGAACAAACAAAAAACATTTCGACTTTTCCGTTAAAACACATAAACTTATAATCAACTAAATCATTTTTCAAAGATTCTCCAATCATCTCTTCGCATATAATCAATGGTTTTATACTCTTATAACACCACTCATAGGAATAAAAATAATGGTTTGACTCGTTTTTCAGCCATTCCGATAGTGTTTTCTTTGTTTTAGAAATATCTAAAGTGTTTTTATTTTTACAAATTATATTTTGCCCTGAACCATGATTTACTTTAAGAACAAACTTGCTTGGAAGTTCCTTGAAATTAATTTTTTCAGGACTATTGTATACCCCAAGGAGTTTTATGAGATATTGCTGACCTATTTTTTCTTTTACATAATTTCTTACCTCGTATTTATCAGCACATTTTGTCATTAATGGATCGTGATAGTATAATTTCAGCCACTGAATTTTTTCATTAAATGACTGGGGATTTTCAAAATTTGGGCGATAACCAACATACTCATGAAATTGCTCATAAAGAGTAGTTTTTATTTTTTCTAAATCACTGTTTTTTTTCTTGAAAAAATCTTTTAAAAAACCTGAGATTATATTCATTAAATTTAAATTAAAACATTTAATCTATAGCCATTTATGTTCAATACAAAATATGCCCGCATAATTGTTTTTTACATCGGTAGAAAAAACTTTTAAAAATCTGTATTTTGGCTTAAAATCATAGCAAGTTTCTCCAATGTTCCTAAAACATGAAACATTGATGAAGTATTCACCTTTTAAAAGAGTAAGTTTATCAAAACTTAATGTGACACTATTACTATTATGGTTTATATGATATTTGTCAGCTTGTGTTGTGTATCCGAGAAGTTGGCCGTTTGATTCGGAATGTATTCCTAACCCAATATTTAATGAAATATTTTTTTTGTATACTACATAATGTATTTTTATATCCATTGACTCTCCTGTTTCGAAAACATTTTTGGATTTACCATCCTTGTCCAGGAATTCAACATTGGTAATTTCTGCTACTCTGTTTTTTAGCTCTTCCTCTTTCCGTTTTATTTCCTCTTCCTCCTTTCTCTTTCTTTCTTCTTCTTGTCTTTTCTTCCCGTCCTCCAGCCTTTTCATCTCTTCTTCTCTGGCCTTACCCTTTAATTTTTCAGCTTCTTTTTCGGCTTTAATTCTTTCCTCCTCCTGGTGCTTTTGCTCCTCTTTCAGTCTTTTCTCATTTTTAATTCTATCTTTTTCGGCTTTTATTTTAGCTTGTGCCTGTTCTTTGAGGACACGTTTTTCTTCATCCGACATATTTTGATAAATATATTCATTGCCGACTTCTTCAGCATTGCCAATCATGGCGATTTTTCCATTGCGTAATAGCATCGCTCGATCACAATATCTTTGTATGGTACCAGTATCATGTGTTACCAAAATTACTGTCTTCCCCATTTCTTTGTAGCGAGCGAATTCACGTAGACATTTTGATTGGAAGTTTGAATCACCTACAGCCAACACCTCATCCATGAGAAGGATTTCCCGATTGGCGTGAATAGCGACAGAGAAAGCTAGGCGCACCATCATACCGGAGGAATAGTTTTTTATTTTCTGATCAATAAAACGCTCGAGCTCAGAAAAAGCCACAATAGAGTCGTATTTTTCATCGATTTCCTTCTGAGTTAGACCTAAAACAGTGGCATTGAGATAGATGTTATCTCGTCCAGAAAGCTCTGGATTAAAGCCAATTCCAAGCTCCAAGAAGGGTGAGATTAGGCCGTTAATCTTGGTGTGACCTTTGTCCGCTGTATAGACCCCAGCCAGGATTTTAAGTAGGGTGGATTTACCGCTACCGTTGCGTCCGATAATACCAAAAAACTCCCCCTTTTTTATTTCAAAAGATACATCTTCCAAAGCGTTAAATATTTCGTAATTTTTCTTTTTAAACAAATTAACAAAAGCTCCTTTTAAAGTATTAGTCTTCTCATGCGGAATAGTAAAACGTTTGCAAATGTTTTTTACGGAAATGGCGACCTGGGATTTTTGTTCGGAATTTTTCATGATATTTTATATGAGTTCCGCGACCTTCTTTTCATATTTTCGGAAAATTAGGAAGGCAATAATGACGGCCACCAGAACACCAGAAAAAAGTGCGAGAAAATCTGGCCAGGTGCCAAAAGTATTGTTTACTAGCACCTGTTTGGAAAAATGGACAATGTAAGCTATTGGGCTTATCAACATAATTTGTCTAATGTTTTCTGGCATCAAAGTTAGAGGGTAGATAATCGGTGAGGCATACATAAAGATAGACAGGATGATGTCCCAAGTATTGCCGAGATCACGAAAACGGACAAAAAATGGTGCGGTTAGAAAAGAAAAAGCTAAAATCAAAATATACAAAAGAATCATATAAACTAGGAACATTAATATTCCAGATAGTGTTGGCAATTTGTGATAGATACCAAAAAATACTGCCAAGACAAGCAAGTTCATAGCAAAAATCAGAACAGCGTTCAAGGTCGAGCTAAGAACAATCGTCCATCTGGGAATGTAAATTTTGGTCACCAATTGTGCTTTGGAGACCAGTGAGTTCATACCCATAATCGTACCTTCAGAGAAGAACTGGAAGATGAGGAGAGCTAATAGAAGCTCGAGTGGATAGTCCGGTGTGCCAGAGTTTCGGAAGTTGAAAATAGAAGAAAAGACAAAGTTTAGGATGGTAAACATGAGCAAGGGCTTCAAAATGACCCAAATATAGCCCAAAACGCTACCGTGGTAACGGAGTTTAAAATCAGTCTTGGCTAAGCGCCAGACCAATTCCTTGTAATTTTCGTGACTTTTTACCATGTTAAATGTATATCAATTATACATTTTTAGGGTAAATTTACCACCTCTCCAGACCAAGGTTTAACCTTGGTCTGGAGAGAATAGGAATTATTTAGTGCTCAAGTTTCAACCAATCAAATATTTCTTTTTTAAAACTATCTTTGTCCGGAAAATAATCGGGGAAAGCATCCTTGTTTATTATACCTTTCTCAAGTCTATCAACATCCAAATGGTCAAGGTAGCTAGATCTATAAAATTTTGCCAGAAAATTTAATGTCTTGTTTATGTCTTTAATTCCCTTTTCCTTCCAGTCTGACTGGATTAATTTTACTGGGTTCAAATGTATATAGGAAAATAGATATTTCAAATAATTATCATTGTGGGCATGTTCAGCTTTAAATGTCCCCTGAAACAACGAACCTGTTCTTTCATTCTTTTTATTAAAATACATTGTGTAGCCAGTTTCCAGTCTTTGCATAAATTTTACTACACCTCCCTCCTCCTTTTCTTTTACTAGTAAATGAAAATGATTTGGCATAAGGCACCATGCACCAATATCAACTAAAGTTACTTCCCGCAAAGCCAAACAAGTTTCTATACCTTTGTATTCTCCTTTTAATTGTTTCTTTATGTTACCAATATGACAAGTTTCTTTGTTGTTAGCGTTAACCAGTGCCAAAATAAAGCGCTCGTAATCAAGACTATCCAAAAAAGTTTCTCTTTTATCAACCCCTCTATTATAAATATGATAATATTCGCCAACCGAAAAATGAAAAGATCTATTCATAACAAATATAATAACAAAATTATGATTCCTTGCCCAGACCAAGGTTAAACCTTGTTCTACGGCTTAAAACATAGCTGGAACAAGGTTTAACCTTGGTCTGATAGCTCCCTACTCAAATTTTACTACTGGCCAGGAGCCGGTATCATTTAGATAATTAACAATTTGGTCTAATGAGGATGAGCCTTCGTAACTATTTAACTTGAGACGATTAGCGACCTTGGTAAAATTTTCTTTATCTTTAATTTCATAAAAATATTGAATGAATCTGGTATAAATACCTTCAACAACTGATTTATCTTTATCAAAATAACTTGGACTAAAATCAAAAGCCTTTTCAAAATAGCCAAATGACTCATCGAATTTTTCCTGATAGAAAAGATTTACTGCTAAACCACGAATAATATCGGGTCGACTTGGGGCGTAGGATAAGATTATATTAAATAACTCCTCCCCTCTCTTTAGGGCATGGGGGTTTTTTGAAAAAACAATTTTATGATTATAAGTATCAGCAAGAGTGGTCATAAAACCGAAATCATTTGGTCTTTCTATTAAATAATCCTCGGCTTTTTTTATAGATTTTTCCAATAATCGGGTACTGATTTCATTTGGGGTTTTGCTATAATAATCATTAGCAATTCTTAAAAAATCAACTCTGATAACCATTTGGGCGGTGGTTAATGGAGATAAAATCGAATCAATTCCCTTTTCAATATATATTGGGTCCCCATTTTTAACTATGGAAACATAGTCTCTCATCTGAATATATGAGGGTAAGGTATTTCTAAAAAAAACATAACTGGAAAACAAAACTAAAGAAACAAGAGTAGTGATAATTAAATATCTGTAATATTTTGGAAAAATATGACTGATTATAAACCCTGGATTTCCACCTGCGCGGGAATGACAGATAGGGAGATGGATAGAAAAAGCTAACAGGGCAAAAAATGGTATAGAGGTTGATATTTCATTAAAAGAAAACATAAGGTGAGTCAAAAAAGATAACCCCAAAAAAAGTAAACCGACATCCACAATAGAAAAACCATTTCTCTTGAGGATAAACATAAAAAAGAAAAACCAAATAGACAAATAGGTTAAGAGTCCGAGTATTCCATTGTCCACTGTGACATCTAGGAACTTATTGTGGGCACGATCAAACCATTTTTGTTCATATTTATATTGACTAGCGTCAGAATATTTACTGTCAGCTATTATAAAATTATCTGGCCCCCATCCAATGAAAAACTTTTTCCAACCGTTTTCTAATGGTTTTACAGCCTTCAAACCATTCTGGTAAAGAGACAATCTGACGGCGGTTGAATCCTGTGTAGTTTTGATTTTAGCCAACCTAGATAGTCCTGGGACATTCTGCCAAACTTGACTTTCTCTAGTAATAATAAAAGTTCCTGAAAAAATAATGATGATGCAAAGTAGACTTATTGATATCTGTTGAAGATTTATTTTCTTATAGATAACACTTTTACCTTTAAAAGAAAAATAAAATAAAATAGCAACAATGCCCAAACCAAGGCCTAAAAGTGCCCCTCTGGTTTGAGTAAGAAAAATACCTATGAAAGATAAGAGGATTATTGATATGGCGAATAAAATCCAAAATATTTGTCTGGGTTGGTTTTTGACATGGTCCAAGGAAAAATGTTTTTTCTGGTTTCTCCCTTCATCAAAATTTTGGCGAATAATCAGAGTATCGTTCAGATTACAAAAAAATTTAGATTTAAACTCGCTCAAGGCAAATATACAAGCAGTTATAACGAACAACAAATATCCGGCCAGAAAAGTTGGATTACCAGTAAATGAATCTGGTCTTGTATTACCATCCCAGAAAAACTCTTTAAACTCTTGGAACAGTAAGATTGTACCTACCAGAAGACTTAATTTGAAAAACCATTGCCAGTCATTCTTTTCAAAGATTAGTAGACTGAAAACGAAGAAAGCAAAAAAGAACGTAGTGCCCACCAGTCCCTCTGCCCTTTCCATGTTACCCCAGAAGGCGGAGTATTTATCAACGGCGAAGATAGTACTAATAATGAATATAAAAATGAAAGAAAAAAGAGAAATGACAATTGGGTTTTTTATGTAAACTACTACCCTTTGGACCACAGTCTCTCTAAAAGAGCGATCGTAAAAATAATTTATCATGAACAAAATACTAGCTAGAACAAGGCTGGTTTCGATTAAAAGGTTCTTGCCAGTGGTATAAGGATAAAATACAGAGTTATCCACAATGAGTGGGACGAAAGCCAGTAGCCAGAGACAGATTTTGATTAGAATAGTCATTTTAAGGCTTATATTATCACAGAAACAACAAAATATGAACTAAACCAATGGCTTTTCTCCACCTACCTACCAGTAGTCATGGCATGTGCGGAAATGACAGAGAGAACATAGAAAAATTAGGCAAAACAAAAACCGCTCCCTTGCGGGAGCGGTTTTTGTAATTAATCTCACGAAATTGCTTTCGCTCGATTACCTAAAACTAGATTACTCTGCTAACAAAGTCAAAGCGGTCTTGAAGTTTGTTAAACCAGTAGTGATTTCAGGTGTTCCGTTTGGAACAATGTTTGACAATTCATACCAAACTGAAGTAACAGTAACTTTGTTTTGAGCATCGTTACCTTCTAGATATACAGATAAAGTAAATTTCTCTGTAGAACCAGCGTCAACCATGTAAGAATTAGTCTCGTCGATATCATTAGATCCAGCGTAAGTTAGAGATGCGCTTGTAACAACAGCTCCACCAGTAACGGTGTACTCTACTCCGGCTGTACCAGCTGTACCATAAGCAAAGGTATCAAGTGGTAGGTAAACAGCATCTGATTCAGGAGCAGTTACATTAAAGCTAATTGTAGCTTTATATAGATCTGCAGCAGTATCTTTAACTGTGTACGTAGTCAATGAAGGTGTTCCAACAAGAGAAACTCTTGGAACATCAACTGTGAAGGTTTGAACTTCACCAGTAGCTGAACCAGTTTCAACTACAACATCACCATTAATATCTTCAGCAACGATTTGGTCAAATGAAACTTTTAATGAATCACCTGATGTAAAGTTATCAACATCGTTGATTTTTGCGTAAACACGGAAGGTTTCGGTTGAACCAGAATCAACTACAAAAGTATCATCTAGATCAAAAGTAACAGTATCTGTATCAGCAGCATCAAAAGTTGAAACGCTTGCTAATTCAGTTGAACCATTCTTAAGTACCAATTCACCAACCATATCTTGTAGGGTAGCAGCACCTGCAACAACACCAGTAAGAGCAACATCAATAGAATCAAATGACATATCTGATTCGGTAGCCTTGAGCTTGAATTCAAGCATCAAAACATCTGCTGTTGAACCGGTATCTGAAACAGTAATATCATCTGCTGAAGGATTTGAAGAACCCTTTGAAACAGTTAATTTTACGTCACCAGAATTTGCTAGGTTTGAGAAAGCGAAATTGTTTTCAATTGCGCTGTCGTCAGACAAAACAGAACCAGTAGCATCTGCGAAACGAATGTTACTTGCTTTGATATTCCAATCATTGTTTTCTATATCAGCAGTATCAATACTTGAATTTGCTGTTACTTTAACAGTGAAAGTAGCTTTCTGATTTGCACCCATTTTAACGACTGCGTCAGAAAGAGTAATACTCTTTGAGTAAACATGGTTAGTCTTTGTAAAGTCAGCAACATCTACTGAACCAACTTCCTTTGAACCCATGTAAACTACAACTTCAGAAGCGTAATCAGCTATTCTGTAAGAGCTAGTAGCTGTTTCGTCATTTTCTAAAGTAATTTTAAGATTTCTAATAGAAACATCTGAATCAGTAGCTTCTATTTTGAAAGCAAGAACACTTTCTGTATCACCTTCAAGAACTGTATCTTCTACATCTGTAGTTGAAGTTGAAACGGAAATATCACCAGCTCCACCAGATAAGGTAGTAGTAACTGTAGTACCAGCACATGAAGCACCAGTAGTAGCACTAAACAAAGCACCAGCAGCACATCCAGGAACTCCTGAAGTTGTTGTAGTGGTTGTAGTTGTAGTGGTGGTAGTAATACCATTCAATACGCCACGAGTGATAGGACCAACATATCCAGCAGCTGGAGCAATGTTGTTATCGGTTTGGAATTTAACTACAGCAGCTTTGGTGATTGGACCAAAGTAACCAGTAACTAAAGTCATACCAAGAGTAGTTTGCAAAGCTGAAACATCAGCACCTGTTGAACCAACAGTCAAATCTCGGTCGAAAGCAGCTGAAGCTGAACCAGCGCCAGCAACTACGAAAGCCATAACCAAAGTGGTAACAGCAAAGATTTTAAGTAATTTAGACATATTTATAATTATATAATAAGAATTAAACTATTCCTTTAAAATTTAAAAAAAATTGAAAGAATAATTGCGACACTTCCCTATCTCATTAACTAATAAATTTAATAATGTGAGAAGAAAAGCATCTTGACGATTTTTAGAGTAATGCTTGCGCACGACTCAAGATGTATCCGTGTTCA
This sequence comes from Minisyncoccia bacterium, assembly GCA_049287185.1. GTDB lineage: Bacteria > Patescibacteriota > Minisyncoccia > Phycocordibacterales > GWA1-40-21 > JBAWVR01. The sequence goes on along the minus strand of JBAQFI010000010.1, from coordinate 5,187 downwards.
CCGAAATGAATGAAGAAAAAATTTCGACTAAAAAAGTTTTCTTCGCACGGAGGCGCAACATTTTTTATTTAGCATAAAGCAGATAAAAAATATCACTAGCGATAAATAAATTTTTATTCGCATAAAAAAATATCTATCTCTCAAACTAACTTCGGCAAACTCATATTTTCGTTTGCGATCGAAGGACTCTTCAGTCTTTTTTATAACTGACCCACCAACCGGTGGGGACAGAAAGAAAAAAGTGAACAGTCTCGATCGCAAACGAGATCGACACGAATTACCGAAGAAAGCGAACAAGGGAAATAATCCGAATCCGCAACCAATACAACCGTAACAGAACAAATCGTAAGATTCAGAATTTTTGAGATTAGCATCTTCACAGAAGCAAATCTTTTTACAATATTCAATTGTCAAAGTTCCGGATTCCAGTTAGTCAGACATAGCGGAAAAGCAACAGCACGGTATGCATAGTAGTGTAACATATTTCCATATGTAAATACTACTATCTAGATATTATACATTCTCCAAGTAAAACCTGCAAAATATATAACTGTGGATAACTTTAGGTCCTAGAAAAAGGGCTTAAAAGCCCAGATTTACCTATAAATTAGCACGTTGAGATTATCTCACAAAACGGCTTAAAATGCAACCAGGTTGTGATTTTAGGCACTGGATAACATTCGGGCAAGGAATCCAGGGCTAATTTGGTAATTTAAGATGGATTGCCACGGGTGAATACACCCTCGCAATGACGAGGAGAAAATGAGGGACGAGGCACTGGATTCCCGTTGTGACCTAATTTTCTTCACGATACTCCGTGGTAGAAAATGGAAATACCCCTGTGGTGCGCGGGAACGAAAGAGAGAGAGATGGGGATAAAAGACAAGGCCCCGCTGTGTAATCAGCGGGGCCTTTAAAAAGACAGTGGGTTTTCGAGGAAAGTCCCCGCCCATTGAGGACAAAGTAACGGGTAAACTTTTTCCCGATTCCCTCCTTCGCTAAAGCTTCGGCGGGCAGGCAAGGACTCACCTCCAAAACAAGTCGAAAAGGATAAAAGACTGGTAATTAAGGCCAGCCCTTTTTAAAGATATTAAGGTCTGGTCTTTAAAGACAGGGACAGGCGGGGTCTGGATTGCTTCGCCTGCGCTCGCAATGACGGAGGAGAAAAAGGACTAGATTAAGGAATATCTGGACCAACGGCGCTCCCCTTCCTTCTTGATTAGACCTTTAGAAACTAGGGCTAGCAATTCACGCTGTAAAGTCTTTTCACTGCAGTCCTTGATGCTAGTGGCAAAGTCTTTGATAGTCATCGCTTTGTCTTTTTTCATTAAGGTCAAAATCTTTTCAGAACGATTTGGTTTTTCCAAAGTTTTAACTGACTTTGTCTTAGAAGTTTTATTAAAGACATCTTGTTCACTATTGTCCTTTATAGAAGCAGATTCGGGTGTTTTGGTTTTTATGTTAACAACATTACTGTTGGATTGGAATCCCTGGATTCCCGCCTGCGCGGGAATGACAGATGGAGACACCTGCTGATCAACTGCAAAAAAAGATGATGAAATGGTTGAAGAATTGTCAGGGCTATTGTTCTCTTCAATAACCTTTAAAAGCGAGCTAAATTCGGACATTATTACTTCATGATTCATTGGTGAGATTAGACGAGATATTTTGGACACTTCAAGGAGTGAGATTATTTCGGTAGCACTAGCGACAAATTCAGCGGTAATCTTAGTGCGTAAAGACAAAGAATAATTTGGAGAAAATAGACTCTTGGAAAGAAGATTCAAGCCTTCAGTTCTAAGTTTTGTCTTTAATGGTTCGGTGTCATTTAAAAGACTGGTTAGGAGATAGATTGCGGAAACAAGTTTTTCTGTCTTTTTGTTGACGAAAATACAGTAGCTGTCCTTTTGGAAAAAAGTTGAAACGGAAACATTATCTGGAGCAGGTTGTCCTTTGTCCGAGATGGTGGAGACTTCGATTTCATTGACTTTATTTTTTTCCATATGTTTTATTAAGTTATTAAATATTTTGCAACTAAATTAAGACTGGATTCCCAACTACTTGGGAATGACAGAGTAAGAAAATCCTTGATTGCCGCGCCGGAATACCGGCTCGCAATGACGGAGAGGAAAGAGACAAAAATGGCGCTAAAAACAACGGTTTGTCCTTAACATTAGCCTGTCCTTTATTACTTTGTCTTATAAAAAACTTGGCGAGAAAAAACTTTCCTGTCCATTATATATGAGACAAGGAAGACTTGGCAAGTCCGATAGATAGTCGAGAATGGGAAATTGGGAATGTAAAGTGTTTAACAAATATACAAATGTCACGAATACTACAAATCAATAAGCAAATGTCATGCGAATTAGAGAATAAGATCCTAGTGTTTATTCGTATAATATTCGTCAATTAAATTCGTTGTATTCGTGTTATTAGTTGATTTGTTAATAGTTAAAAATTGATTGTTTTTTATATCTGCTTTTTGTGATAAAATTAGAGTATAAAAAATTAAATTTAATACTTGCTCGAAGAAAGATAATGTTGACTGGATTCCCGCCTGCGCGGGAATGACAAACAAGATTACAAACTCTGCCGGGCCAACTATATTATGAAAGAACCAAAAAATTTGGAAAAAAGAAACCCCAAAGAAATGAAAATGAAACTAACAAAAAGTAAGAAAAATAAGGGTGAAGAAAAGAATAGAAGTTCCCTATTTGGACAGATCAAACAAGAGACTCGCCAGGGTATTTTAGCTGTAGTTTTTTTCTTACTTTCAATTCTAACAGTTTTAGCTTCACTGAATTATGCTGGGCTTGTAGGAACAAAAATATATTCTTCTTTGAGCTATTTATTTGGTGATGGTTACTATTTGATGCCGGTTATGTTTTTACTTTTAGGTATTTCTTTTCTCCGGGCTGAAAAAAGAAATTTTACAACTCTCAAATCAATCGGCGGATTTTTATTCTTCATTTCCGGTTTAGGAATAATCGACTTGGCGTGGGAAAAACATGGTGGACTTATCGGTTGGCTTATCTCGTCACCAATGTTAAAACTTTTTGATTTCTGGGCTGGTCTAATCATTCTCGTCACGGTATTAATAATTTCCAGTTTAATTCTTTTTGAAACTTCATTTACAGTTAATACCCTTTTCTTCTGGCGACGTTGGAGTAATAAAGAGGATGATGAAGATGAAGACTACGATATTGAAGAGGAGGAAATAGAGGAAGAGGAACCCGCAAAAATTTCTGAAGCAGAAACTTTACCGGGCAAGGATGAAGAGGATGAGAAACCGAAAGAAAATAAAATTAGGAAGGCGGTGGAGAAAATTATCGGTTTGGAAGAAGAGGAAATCGAGGTAACCAAACCTATGCCGGTTTTCAACAATCGACCTTATATTCCCCCTCCCCTATCACTCCTGGAAAAAGATAAAGGTAAACCTGGTGTCGGTGATATTAAAGCTAATGCTAATATCATCAAACGTACTCTCCAAAACTTTGGTATCGATGTGGAAATGGATGAAATTTCCATCGGTCCATCCATTACTCGTTATGCTTTGAAACCAGCTGAGGGTGTAAAATTGTCCCGTATTGTTGGTTTGCAAAATGACCTCTCTCTCGCCTTGGCGGCTCACCCACTGCGTATTGAAGCCCCAATTCCAGGCAAGTCACTCGTCGGTATTGAAATTCCAAACCAGTCAAAAACTATGGTTGGTATGGCTACTCTATTTTCCTCTGACGAATTTCGCACTTCAGAAAAACCTCTGCTTGTTGCTCTGGGTAAGGGTGTCTCTGGTAAATCTCATTTTGCGAATATTGCCAAAATGCCTCACTGTCTTATCGCTGGTACTACTGGTTCTGGTAAGTCTGTCACTATTCACACTATCATCAACTCCCTACTCTTCCGCAATTCCCCAGAGGCGATGAAGTTTATTATGATTGACCCGAAACGTGTTGAGCTCACTCTTTACAATAAAATTCCTCACCTTTTGACCCCAGTTATCACTGACGCCAAGAAAACTATTTTAGCTCTCAAATGGGCAGCTAAAGAAATGGATCGCCGTTATGATATTTTGGAAGCCGAAAGCTGTAAGGATATTGATTCCTATCACAAAAATATTTATGCGCCAGAAATTGAGAAATTGGCCAAGATGCAAGAAGCTGGCACTCTCGACCCAATCAAAAATGTTCCACCGGAAGCTATGCCATACATTATCATTGTAATTGATGAGCTGGCTGATATCATGATGACTTATCCTCGTGAACTTGAAGCTGGTATCGTGCGTCTAGCCCAAATGTCTCGTGCGGTTGGTATCCACCTTATTGTTTCTACTCAACGTCCGTCGGTTAACGTTATTACTGGTCTTATTAAAGCTAACATTCCTTCTCGTATTGCTCTTCAAGTCGCTTCTCAGATTGATTCCCGTACAATTTTGGATGGCCCAGGTGCTGAAAAATTGTTGGGTGCAGGAGATATGCTCTACTTGGGTGGTGAAATGTCCAAACCGGTTCGTATTCAGTCAGCTTTTATTTCCGAAGGTGAAGTTAAGTCAGTAGTTAAATATTTATCTAGTGCTTACAAAGATGAAGTTCCATCTGGAATAGACCTAGCTCAAGCTGGTAAAGATTCCAACAATTCCCTCTTCAGTGCCGTCCTTGGTGATGGCAATCCAGAAGATGAAGATGATATGTATGAACAGGCTAAAGAAGAAGTTATCAAAGCTGGTAAGGCCTCAACATCATATATTCAGAGAAAATTACGCGTTGGTTATTCTCGAGCGGCCAGACTAATGGATATTTTGGAGGAACAAGGGGTGATCGGTCCTGGTGATGGAGCTAAGCCTAGGGAAATACTGATGAGTAGTAATAATGAAAGAACTGGAGAGATAGAAAGTATGGAGAAATTGATTAATAAGAAAGATATTGGATTGAAGATTAAAGAAGAAGATGAAGAAGAGGAGGAAGATGAAGAACCCACAAAAATTTCTGAAGCAGAAACTTTACCGGACAAGGAAATTGAGGAAGATGAGGTAGTTAATGAAGAGGAAGAAGAACAGGAAGAAATTGAGGAAGTAGTGAAGATAAAAAAACCAAAAAAAGAAGAGGTGGATGAAGAAGAAAGTTCGGGAGGTGGACAGTATTTGTAACCAACTTCCCTTCTGTCATTGTGAGCCAGGCGCGGTTTAATTTG
>JBAQFI010000009.1:0-6238 GCA_049287185.1 Minisyncoccia bacterium | reverse complement strand
GTATTCGTGGTTGGATAAGTAAACGACCGGTCTTATTTGGTTTAATCGGTGGTTTTGCTGTGGTGGAATTTTGGCGAGGGGTATGGCATTTAACCGATTATTTGTTCTACATCAATGGTACTGATCCTTACGGTTGGGTTAGTTCGACATTTTCCATTGTAATTGGTGGTTTGATTATGCTCTCTACTGGCCTCTATGTTTCTTTGTTTGTTGGTGACAGTATTATAATTTCTGGTATTAAAAAAGAAAAAAAGTTTTTTGAGAAAACTATTGATGAACTTTCAGCTGATGATCAAAAACTAAGGAAAATTGAAAGCCAGTTGGCTAATATTGAAAAGGTTTTATTGGAGATTAAAAAATAGTTGATTTCGATGTTTAATTTTAAAAAGCTTAAAATAGTAACGCATAGCGGGGCTTTTCATGCCGACGAATCTTTTGCTATTGCTACTATTTCACTTTTGACTGGACGGAAAACTAAAATCATCCGCACCCGTGAAGAAAAGTATTTTTCTCAAGCTGATTTTGTCTTGGACGTTGGAGGTAGGTATGATCCAACTAAAAAAATGTTTGATCATCATCAGTCTGGTTTTGCTGAAACCCATCTTGATGGGACACCTTGTTCAAGTTTTGGTTTAGTTTGGCGAGAGTACGGAGAAAAAATTTGTGGTAGTAAAGAGGTAGCTGATTTGGTTGATGAAAAATTGGTGAAGTATATTGATGCTCTGGATAATGGAGTGTCATTTTGTGAAGTCAAAGGTAATAATTCAATATACGACATTCCACGAATGATTGAAGATATTTCTCCAACCTGGTTGGAAAGAGAAAATAAAGATTTTGATACTGATAAAGCTTTTTTAAAGGCAGTAGAAATAGCCCAATTCGTTTTAGGTAGATGTATTAAACGCACTCAGGATTTTTTGAAGGGGAAAGTGGCTGTGATTCAAGCCTATAAAAAAACTGAAGACAAACGGATGGTAGTTTTGGATCGGGAATATCCTTATAAAAATGTTTTTTTGGATTATCCAGAGCCACTTTTTGTTGTTTTACCAAGACTGGCTGATAATACTTGGTGTGTTTCCACTATTAGAAAAGGTTTAAATACTTTTGCCAATCGTTTGGATTTACCAGTCGAGTGGGCAGGAAAGACAGGAGATGATTTAGCGAAAGTTACAGGTGTTGCGGATGCAATTTTTTGTCACAGAGGAAGATTTTTGATTGTAGCTAAAACAAAAGAGTCGGCAATTAAATTAGCTTATTTGGCACTCAATAATAAATAGTGAATTATGTATATTTGTACTGGCGGTTTTACCATTTTTACGGTATATTAGCCTTATGAAATTAGTTGATGAGTTAAAAGTTCATATCAAGGCTGGTCGTGGTGGCAATGGTGTCGTTCGTTGGCTTAGTGAAAAAGGTAAGGAATTTATGGGTCCGGCTGGAGGGGACGGCGGCAATGGCGGAGCTGTGATTATTCGAGGTGCCTCTGATATTAATATTTTGGCGAAATATAAAAATACTAAAGAATTTGTGGCTCAAAATGGAGGCGCTGGTGAAGAGAGAAGTCGCCATGGAGCCAATGGGGATGATTTAATTATTGATTTTCCAATTGGTTCTGTAGTGACTAATTTGTCTAATAATAAAAAATATCAACTATTAAAAGCTGGCGAACAAATAAAAATTTTGATGGGTGGACGAGGTGGTTGGGGTAATGAACATTTTAAAGGCTCCACACACCAGAGACCAGAGGAATGGACTCCAGGCAAGGAAGGTGAAGAAGCTGATTTTGATGTAGAACTAGAACTAATTGCTGAGGCGGGAATCATCGGACTGCCTAACGCTGGTAAATCATCTCTCATAAACGAGTTAACTAATGTGATGTCTAAAGTCGGGGCTTATCAATTCACCACTCTCGAACCAGCTCTTGGGGATATGCACGGCTTTATTTTGGCTGATATTCCCGGACTCATCGAAGGTGCTCATCAGGGTCGCGGCTTGGGCGACAAATTTTTACGTCATATTAAAAGAACCAGAATTTTAATTCACTGCTTATCACTCGAAAATGAAGATTTGTTGAAAGCTTATGATGCCATTCGTGACGAACTCAAGGCTTATGATCCAGATTTGGCCAAGAAAAGGGAAATAGTTCTTTTGACTAAGACTGATGTTTTAGAAAATCCAAAGGATTTGGATAAAGCCGTAAAGAAAATTTCTAAACGTAATAAAGAGGTTTATACTTTGTCTATTCTTGATGACAAGTCAGTTAAGAAATTTAAAGACGCTCTGGTAAAAATATTACGCGAGGAAAGAGAAAGACCTCTTGAAGAGAAAGCCGTGCCTTTGGAAAAAGAGTTTTCTTTTGAATAATAAAATGACACTTCCGAGTGTCATCCCCGTGAAGACGGGGATCCAGCGAAAAAAGACTGGATTCCCGCCTACGCGGGAATGACATAGAAAAATAAGAATGATAAACTTGTAAAAATGAAAGAGTATAAAACAACAATTGGCCTTGAAATACACGCTGAGCTTAAAACCAAAACCAAGATGTTTTGCGATTGTATTAATAATCCTGACGAGGAAAAACCAAATGTAAATATTTGCCCAATCTGTATGGGTCACCCTGGTACTCTACCTGTGTTAAATAAAGCCGCTATTAAAAATGTTTTAAAAATCGGATTGGCCGTCGGTGGGAAAATTGCCGATTTTACTGAATGGGATCGTAAAAATTATTTCTATCCAGATATTCCAAAAGGCTATCAGATTTCACAATATAAATATCCGTTAGTAACTGGAGGTCAAATTAACAGTGTGGACTTAACCAGAATCCATTTAGAAGAAGATACTGCTAGTTCATCTCATGATGCGGGGGAATTTAGTTTGGTAGATTTTAATCGGGCTGGTGTGCCACTTATGGAGCTTGTCACTGAGCCAGTTATTCACAGTGCCGAAGAAGCCAGCGCTTTTGCCAAAGAATTGCAACTCATTTTGCGTTATCTTGGTATTGCTGAAGCTAATATGGAAAAAGGGGAGATGCGAGTGGAGGCCAATATTTCTGTTAGCACGGATCCAAAAGTTTTTGGCACTAAAGTGGAAGTTAAAAATCTCAACTCTTTTAAAGCGGTAGAAAAAGCTATTGCTTTTGAAGCTAAACGCCATATTGATGTTTTGGAAGATGGAGGAAAAATTGTGCAGGAAACTCGTGGTTGGGATGAAACTAAACAAGTAACTTTTTCACAGAGATTAAAAGAAAGCTCACACGATTACCGCTATTTTCCCGATCCAGATATTCCAAAATTAAAAATTTCTGAGTTGCCAGAATTTTCTGTTTCTGAATTACAAAAAGAAATTCCTGAATTACCAAAATTGAAGCGTGAAAGATATGCGAATGCTTTTGGTTTGAAAGGAGAGGATATTGAAATTTACGTGAATGATAGGGAATTGGGCAATTATTTTGAAGAGGTTGAGAAAATTTTAGGAGCAGATAAAAATTTAGTAAAAATTGCCTCAAATTATATTGTTTCTGATTTGGTATCTTTGAGTCGAAATCCTAATTTTAAGAGACCCCTGGCTAAAAGTTTCGCTAATTTAATAAAAATGATTGCTGGTGGAGATTTATCTTCACGAGGAGCCAAAGACACGCTAGCCATTATGGTAGTTAGTGATGGGGAACCAGACATGATTGCCAAGGATAAAGGTTTAATTCAAAAAAGTGATTCTGAGGACATTTTGCCAGTTGTTCAAAAGATTATTGTAGACAATCCAAAAGCTATAGAGGATTACAAAGCCGGCAAGGAATCCATCGTAATGTTCCTAGTTGGACAGGGTATGAAAGCGATGAAAGGAGCAGGTAATCCAGAAGTATTGAAGAAAATTATATTGGAGGAACTAAAAAAATAGTCGATATTCTATACGCTTCAACATTTACTCCTATTAACCACAAAAATCCTGTGGATAACTTTTGTATTTTAATATATTCATGATAGAATATATGGTAGTATTATTAAATATTATAAAACATTATTTATGCGACCTTTTTTGTTTAAATCCCTTTTTGTTGCAATCTCTATTTTTTGTTTTTCCGGCATAGCTCTGGCAGGGAACATTGATGCTACAGACAAAATTGCTAAGGGTTTTAACAATGATATAGGAAGTATTAATTTTAACGTGGCAACAACTTCTGGTTCAACCACTTTGAGTGTTAATGTTACCGACACAGAAGTCACTGGTTATGCTTTTGGTGAAAACATTGGTTGGATTAATTTACATTCCGCTTCAACAACAAGCTGGGGTGTAGAAAATGATGGTAATGGTAATCTTTCTGGATATGCCTGGAGTACAAACATAGGCTGGATCAATTTTGATACTGCTAGTACCAGCGTCACTATTGATAGCAATGGTTATTTTCATGGTTATGCTTGGAATAATGTTAAAGGCTGGATTTCCTTCAACTGTGAAGACGTAGAAACAGACATTGCAAGTACAACTTATTGTGCTGATAATAATAATTATAAGGTTAGAACAACCTGGGATGCTTCGACATTATCTGTTACTTGTTCTGGTTCTCCGAGTTCACTCGCAATAAATGGTAATGTAGTTTGGACTGCTGTTCCTTTGGATGGTAGTGGCTATACCTATTCCTGGTCTGGAACAGATTCGTTGTCAGGGACCAATTCAACTACATCTTTAACCTATACTACAAGTGGAACAAAAAACGCTTTTATAACCGTTACCTCTGGACTTAACACCGCGACTAGTACTTGTTCAATCCTTGTTAATAGTGGTGGTGGAACTGTGGTTGACACAACTTTAACTTGTACCAATGGTGCCACCAATTATCCAACCTGCGATAACATTTGTACTAATGGTGCCACTAATTTCCCAACCTGCGATAACAATGTTTGTACGAACGGCGCAACTAATTTTCCAACTTGTAATAATATCTGTACCAATGGTGCCACCAATTATCCAACCTGCGATAATATTTGTACCAATGGAGCAACCAACTATCCTGTCTGTGACAATAACGTAATTCCAACTTGTACCAATGGTTCTAGTAACTATCCGGCTTGTGACAATAATATTCCTCCCGAAGAAATAGTACCACCAGTAATAACACCACCAGGTGGAGAACCAACAGTGCCTGGAGGCGGAGGTAATGATTGTTCAAATGGAGCAACCAATTATCCTACCTGCGACAATGTTTGTGTGAACGAAGCTACCAATTATCCAACCTGTGATAATGTCTGTACCAATGGTGCCACGAATTACCCAGACTGTGACAATAGTATAGCTGGTACACCTTGTCCAAGTGGTTATTCAGGAGTTTATCCAAATTGTCAGCAAGAAACAGTGGTAACAGCTGCTATCCAACAAATTGGTGATGGTTTTATTAAAGTAAAAGAATTGGTAAATACTCAAGCAGGAGACATAACTGTTAAAACCCTTTCTACTGCTGGTGTGGCTGTGTCCGGTGCTGTCGCTGTCTCAACTTTGTTCTTGAACCCGATGTCATTTACAGAGATTTTGCTAATCCCATTTCGTCTCTGGGGACTCCTAGTTAGTTTCTTAGGTCTCAAACGTCGTTCCCGTCCGTGGGGAACAGTTTATGACAGTATTACTAAACAACCATTGGATCCTGCCTATGTAGTTTTACAAGATATGCTTGGTAAAGAAATAACCACATCCATTACTGATCTTGATGGTCGCTACGGTTTCTTTGCTTTTCCAGGTCGGTATAAAATTGTCGCCAATAAAACTAATTATATTTTTCCTTCAAAACGTCTTGCCGGTCAGACGGTAGATGAACTTTATAAGGATTTATATTTTGGTGATGTCTTAGACATTCAACAAGAAGGGGAAATTATTGCTAAAAATATTCCACTTGATCCAGAAAAATTTGATTGGAATGAAGTGGCAAAACGCAACATGAAGGTTATGCGTTTCTACTCCAAATATGATTTGATTTTCAAAAAGGCGTCAAATATCTTCTTTATCGCTGGTTTGTTTGTAGCAATTATTGCTCTACTCTCAGCACCTTATGTTTACAATATTGTCATCTTCTCACTATATGTGGTAATGATTATTTTGCGCGTCTTCGGAATTCGTCCAAAATATTTTGGTTGGGTTCTGGACAAGACCACTGGTTTCCCAATGAGTTTCGCTATTGTTCATATTTATTCGGATGATTTGCAGCGTGAGTTGACCAAAAAAGTTTGTGATAGCTCCGGTCGCTACTATGCTT
>JBAQFI010000008.1:0-25982 GCA_049287185.1 Minisyncoccia bacterium | reverse complement strand
CTTATCCAACCACGAATACCGTCTTCCATTTTATCAAAAAAATGTATTATTTTTTTAAACATATTATTATGAAGTTTTTATTTCTTTTTTAATTATTAAAGGATAAATCTCGATCAAAGCAAATAATGTACTGACGGCTAGTGGTCCTGTTAATAGACCGATTGGGCCAAAGAAACTTAGACCTCCTAAAACTGATAACAGAATTATAACTGAATTAATTTTCATTCCTCTCTTTAATAAGATTGGAATTAAAAGATTGTCCACTAATGAAATAAACAGGAAATAACAAATAGCTAGACCGATAAAGGCTGGGAGGGTACCATAAAATAGAAGATAAATCAGAGCTGGTATAACAACAATTGAAGTACCGAGAACTGGAATAAAAGAAGTGACAGCCGCTATCAAACTCCAAAGCACTGGGTTTGGTACATTAAACAAAGAAAAAGCTAAACCAATTAGAGAACCTTGAATAAGGGCGATTATAAAATAACCGCGCGTAATGGAATTTATTGCCACAGAGATCTTTTGCAGAATCATTTCATCATGCTCATTTTTTAAAGGACTAAGTATAACCAATTTCTTAATAACATATTTTCCATCTTTAAATAAGAAAAACATACTAAAAACCAAAATAAAAAGATTAATTAAGGAATTTATGGCGTTAGAGAATATTGAATTAATATTTGAACTTACCCAACCTAATATTTGTTGAATAAAATTATTGAAGGAATTTACATCTAGGAGATCATCAGATATGTGTAATTTATTTTTTAAAAAATCAATAATAAGTCCTTGGTCAAAATTAATATGACTATAAAGACTTTTAATTTCCCCAAATAAATAAAAACCGACAAGAATGGCAGGCAAAAGAATGGCCAAAATCACTATTGTTACGGCTATCACGGCTGAAAGTTTTTCTCTATCTCCAAAAATTTTTAAACAAAAAGTGTAAATTGGGTATAAAGCGATACTCAAGACTATTGCCAAAATAATAACATTTAAATATGGCAAAAAAACTAATAAACTTAGAAATAAAACGACTCCAAACAAGCCTAGAAAGAACGGTATTTGTATTTTTTCTTGGGTAAACATTACAGTATTATAACCTTTTCTCTTGGTAAAACCAACTTTTTAAAAAAGGTGTATAATCTAGCCCTGTGTCATTCCCGCGTAGGCGGGAATCCAGGGTTTAATGGTTTATGTAAAAAAAATATAGATTCCCGCCTACGCGGGAATGACAAAAAAATAAATATTAGAAAAAACCGCCTTTGCAAAACACATAAAAAATAATATAATATGGGTACCCGCTTCATTTATTTGAAGATGGGGAGTTCTTTTAAACACAGTTACCCGCTTGCGGTTGTTTGAATTGATAAACTCTTGTTGAACCTCTTAATTGAATTTAGACTGGGATCATAAGCGAATGTAATTTAACTGTGTTTCTGCCGAAAATTTTCTTTTAAGAAAATTTCGGCAAAAGCAAAAACCACCGTAAGGTGGTTTTTGCGTCAATAAATATTTATTTTTCCTTTCCGTGACAATGTTTGTACTTTTTTCCGGATCCACAAGGGCAATGGTCATTACGACCAACTTTATTTACATTACTATTTTGTATTCGAGTGTTTTCATCGGCATTTTTTGTGACACCAGAAATTTCCATCGCTTGCTCTTTTACTTCACGTAATTTCTGTTCGGCTTGAGCAAAAGCCCCAGCACCAATATGAGGAATTAATTTCTCCACTTCCGCCGTGATAGAAAGTTGCATTTCCTTAAACATAATCAGACCTTCCCTTTTATATTCGACTAATGGATCTCGCTGACCATAAGCTCGGAGATTCACACTGCCGCGCAAATAATCCATTGCTTCCAAATGATCTACCCAGAACATATCAGAAGTTTGTAAAATTAATCGGCGAATTATTTCTTTGAAATCCGGTCCAAGTAATTTTTTCTTTTCCTCAATAATTTCCTTAACTTTTGGATCCGTAACAATCTCGGCCAATTTACTTTCAATGATGGCCTCATCACCCAGAAGTACAGAGCGACGTCTTTCATAAACGGTTTTGCGTTGGAAGTTTAAAACATCATCATATTCCAAAATATGTTTACGAGAATCAAAGTTAAAGCCTTCAATTTTTGTTTGAGCAGTTTCTAGAGATTTAGTAATGACATAACTTTCGATTGGTTGATCTTCGGGAATACCAAAACGTCCCATCATGTTTTTAATAGTGTCCTTAGCAAAAACTCGCATCAAACTATCTTCTAAAGAAACAAAAAATTGAGTTTCTCCAGGATCACCCTGACGGCCGGATCGGCCTCTAAGCTGATTGTCGATGCGACGAGCTTCGTGTCTTTCAGTACCAAGAACAAAGAGACCACCGATAGCTTTTACCTCCTCTGACATGGTGGCATTAAATGGTACTCCGCCCAGTTTAATATCCACTCCACGGCCAGCCATGTTGGTCGCAATTGTAACAGCACCTTTGTGTCCCGCTTGAGCAATAATTTCACCTTCTTGTTCATGGTTCTTGGCGTTGAGCATCTTATGAACCACACCTTCACGTTTTAAATATTCAGATAATAATTCATTCTTTTCAATCGACACAGTACCAATAAGAACCGGCTGTCCTTTTTTATTTCGTTCTTTAACTTCACGAGCTAGGGCTTTAAATTTTCCATTTTCAGTTTGAAAAATTAAATCATTTCTATCGAGACGTTTTATATCACGATTGGTTGGAATAATATAAGTATTTAAGTGATAAACTTTAAAAAATTCTTCAGAACTGGTCATAGCCGTACCCGTCATACCAGCTAATTTTTTATAAAGCCTAAAATAGTTTTGAAAAGTAATCGATGCAAAAGTTTTTGATTCTTTTTGAATTTTTACCCCTTCTTTGGCTTCAACTGCTTGATGTAGTCCTTCTGACCAACGACGTCCTGGTTGCATACGCCCGGTAAATTCATCAACAATAATTACTTCCCCATCTTTAACAACATAATCTTTATCCTTTTCAAATAAAGCTTTGGCTCGGACGGCAGTTTGTAAATGGTGAACATATTTTACTCCCATTTCGGAATAAATATTTTCAATACCCAATAATTTCTCCGCGTGATTAATACCATTATCCGTCATGTTAATAGTTTTTAACTTTTCATCAACTTCAAAATCCTCATTGATCTTTAAATTATCAGCAATAGAAGCAAACCGAGTATACAAATCTCCGGACTCAGTGGTAGCCGCCGAAATAATTAATGGTGTTCGAGCTTCATCAATTAAAATGGAGTCAACCTCATCGACAATGGCAAAATTGAATTCTCGCTGACGAAGTTCCTTACCTTCATATTCCAAATTGTCGCGCAAATAGTCAAAACCAAATTCATTATTTGTTCCATAAGTAATGTCAGCGTCATATGCTTGCTTGCGGGCACATGGTCGAAGAAAATCATGAACAATATGATATGAACCAGCTAAATCTCTTTCGGCATCTTTTTCCGGTGCTTTAACATCTTTATCATAAAGAAAAGAAGTTTCGTGATTTAAAACTCCGACTGACAAACCAAGAAAAGAATATATTTGCCCCATCCAAACGGCATCACGACGAGAAAGATAATCATTTACTGTTACCACGTGAACTCCCTTTCCAGTTAAAGCATTCAAATAAACTGGCAGAGTAGCCACCAAAGTTTTTCCTTCACCAGTGCGCATTTCTGTGATGCTTCCCTGATGGAGTGCGATACCACCAATAAGCTGAACATCATAATGACGTTCACCGGATAGACGTCGAGAAGCCTCACGAACCACGGCAAAAGCCTCTGGCAAAATATCATCCAGAGTTTCTTTATCGTTTAATCTAGCTTTAAATTCAACTGTTTTTTGTGCCAGAGCAGTATCAGACAGAGCCTTAATTCCCTCTTCAAAAGCATTAACTTTAGTCACTATTAATCTTAGCGGTTTTATCGCTCTTTCGTGTTTGTCTCCAAAGATTTTTTTCAAAAATGACATGTCTACAATACTACCTCAAAATGACCTTATAATCTAGGCCTTTAAAGAAAATATTATTCATTTGATTTTAGACTTCTTCCACTTCCCACTCAATAACTAAACCGGTTTTATTGTAAACATTATCGGCCACGATAGTAGCAAATTTCTTTATATCATTTGACGTGGCCTCACCGTGATTGACCAGAATTAATGGTTGATGTTCATAAAGACCAACTTGTCCATAACGAAAGCCCTTCATACGACAAATTTTATCTAAGACAAAAGCTAAAGGAATTTTGATTTTTCCATTATCCATAGCAAAATGAGGCAAGTCAGGATAAACCTTAAGAAGATTATTCAAAAAATTATTATCAATGAAGGGATTCTTAAAAAATGAACCGGCGTTTCCCAAATCTTTTGGATTCGGTATTTTGAGACTTCGAATCTCTAGAATAGCCTGACGGACACTACTAATGGTCGGATGTTTGATTACTTTATTTTCAAAATATCTTTTAACATCCTTGTATTCTAGATTTGGTTGACCATTTTGTTTTAAATCAAAAAAAACTTTAGTAACGAAGTATTTTTTATTTTCTGGTCTTTTAAAAACACTGTCACGGTAGTCAAAACCACATTTTTCGGCAGTCCAAATCTTTTTAGACATATTTTCTAGATCAAAAGTTTCAACCTGGGAAATAACATTTTTTATTTCCGCACCATAAGCACCGATATTTTGAATTGGTGTGGCTCCAACAGTGCCCGGTATACCTGACAAAGTTTCAAAACCGGCCAGATTATTTTTAACGGCAAAAATTACTGCTTCATCCCAGTTTTCGCCCGAACCCAGTCCCAGACGGATGATTCCCTTTCCCACTTGAGATAAGTCTCTGCCCACCATTTCATTTTTTAAAACTAAACCATTGAAACCAGTATCAGATAAAAGTAAATTGGAGCCACCGCCGAGAACAAAAAAAGGAATTTTTTTCTTTCGTATAAAAAAGGTCGCTTCAACTAGATCGTTTTCATTTTTCACTATGCCAAAATACCTAGCTGTGCTTTTTATTCCAAAAGTATTGAGGTTGTCTAATGGATGATTCTCCAAAATTGTCATCTCGACATCTTAACAAAACTAAACAACAAAAAGCAACCTATTGCAAAAGGTTGCTGATTCTTTTTACTGATGGCCGACGGGAGCTGGCTCCAAAAATTATGTCTTATGTGAGTGCGACCGTCAGCCATCAGTAAAAGCAATCACCTCTCCATTATACAAAAATAAAGTAAAATCTCAAAAGTAACCTAATTTTCTTAAGCTCAGCGATTAGAAAATGGAAATGCCCTTGTGATACAAGGTTCAAAAATTAAACTAGAAAGTTAAAAGTAGAAGGCCTTTCCGCTAGGAAAGGCCTTCTACTTTTGAATTTTGAGATTTGAGTTTTGACTTACTTAGAAACGTAAAACCCCACTTTCGTGGAGTTCAACGCAGACATTCGTTAGAGCAAACAATTTGATTATTTGCACTCACCAAGCAAATATAACACAATTTAGCACTAAAAGCAAACTCAGAAAATTACTCCAGGGTAGCAGTAATTTCCTTAATAAATTCTTCCCCTTTGGCCTTAAAAGTTGGGTCGAGAGTAATTATTTTTTTAATTTCAACTATAGCTTCGTATTTTTTGCCAATCATATTGTAAACCTGAGCTAACTTTAAATGTGCATTTGTATCTTTTGGATTGGCAGTGATTTCTTTGTTGATAATAGCAACGGCTTTATCTGGATTTTTACCATTAATATAAGCCAATAATATTCTGGTGTCATTCCAAATACTTGGTTCGTTGAGACTGGTAATTATTTCTTCACCTTCTGTAACTTTACCATTATAAATCAAGACTAAACCGTAAGATAATCGGGCTTCACGGTAGCTTGTCTCTAAATTAAAAGTTTCCTCTGCTTGAATTAATGCTTCAGCATTTTGTTTCTGAGCTAAATAATTTTGGGTTAACGGCAGGCGAATAGATTGCTTGTTTGGTGATGATTCTTTTGCTTGTAGCCAGTATTTTTGGGCTTCAGCAGACATATTTAGCCGATCAAGCATTGAGGCCATAAAGACCTGATAACGGGTATCTTTCGGTGTTAAACTGATTTGTTTTTGCATTTCTTCATAGGCAAAATTTACAATTTTCATCTTAACTTCATCAGGAACTTTCATATTGCCGACGTTACTAGCAAAAGAAGAAAGTTGCTCCCGAGTTTCATAATCACCAAAAGTATTATATGACAAAGCTTTCTTAAAACCGGCTAAAGCTTCCTCAGGCTTTCCCATTTGATTTAACATTAAGGATTGAATCAAACTAGTATTTTGATTAAGTGGCTTAATATTTACAAAATAGAAAGCAAAAAGTAAAACCACAATCAAAAGTGGCGCAACTAACCTATCTACGGTTGGCACATCAATTTTTACTTTGTCTAGACTTTTTTCTAACCACGGAACTGTTTCAGAAACCTCTTGAGAATGAATATAAGCCAAAACCATAAAGAATAAGAGGTAGCTGACAAGGTTATCAAACACAAACATGTTATGAACAAAATAGGCCGAAAATAAACCGGTTAAAATTGCTCTTTCAGTAATGGTAAAACCACGTTCCTCCGTTAGTTCAACTTCATCTTTCTTCCAAAACATTAAAGAATGTTTGATATCGCGCCAAGCGACAACCAATCCACCCGCCCGGCGACGCCAGATGAGCCAGAGAGCAACAACATATATTGCTAAATAAGCCAAACAACCGAGAGAACCGGAGGCAATCAGCCAGTCTAAAACAACATTATGAGTGCGGTCAAACCACTGCTCGTGGTTATACATGCGTGGATCATAATTCTTATTGAAAACATAATTAAAATTTTCCTGTCCCCAACCAAGTATCGGTCTCTCGGTAAAACCCTGCCAGGCCATTGGCCAGATCATAGATCGAGCTTGAGTCTTGGTGTCAGACCAAGAAATAGAGGCATAACGTTGTAGGGTGTGATTACTTTGGACAAAATTAGTTTGGCGGATAAAAATAAATGCTCCTACTAAAATTATTATTCCCAAGATCCCCCCGAGGGCTATGCGTTTCAACAATAAATCTTTCTTTTCAAATAAAGCTATGAGTAATGAAGCTAGAAAAAAACCACCAATAAAACCCAACATAGTACCGCGAGTACCAGTCTTATAAAGAATGTAAAATTCTAAAACTATTATTGGTAAATAAATATAAGTGGCTGGCGAAATGAAAAACTTCTTTAAACCACCGGCTTTGTCTAGGTGACGGTACAACAAAAAGATAGCCAAGAAAATATTGATCAAAATATAAACGGCCAAATAGGTGGCATTACCAAGTGTTCCATCAACACGATAACCTAAATCAGTAGCCCTACTAATTTGGATTAAGCCATAGCCGCTCATGAGGACACTCATACCAAGCCAGGTATTGAACAAACCTACCCAAATTCCTTCAGTCTTAAGGATGGAAGCCATAACTGTAAAATACATCCAAACATGGGCAATGGTGACAAAACCCTCCATTCTTTCGTAATTACTCCAGATACTCTTGAAAGAATTTTCACCAAAAGAATCAGCGAGGCCAACAATTAAAACAAAGACTCCAATGACGACTGAAAGCCAAGTCCACTTTCCTCTCGACTTGTAGTCACGCAGAGCCAAAATAAGCCAGGCCACGAAAATAATTTCAATGAGGAAACGAAAAGCAAAACCTTTACCGGTAATAAATGGGAAAAAAGTACCAGAAAAAATTAAAAATGGAATTAGTGGAACCAAGAAGATGCCAAAGTAAATTAAACCTTTCAAAAACTTATTCATGGGTGTTTGGATAATTAATAATTATTGTGTCCCCTAGTATAACACAATGTTACAGCTGATTGCATCCTAGTAAATGGGTAAAATGTCTGGATTAGGTCACAATATTAACTTAGAAACTGCAACCTCGAAAAAAGCTCTAAAAGATGCTAGAATCAAGTCTAAATTATGTATAAGAGCGCCCATAAATACATTAAGGAAAAAATTGAGCATCCGGGCTTTCAAAAATATACCAAAAACATGGGTTGGGCTTTTGCTAGTCGTGTTTTTTCTTTAATTATCTCCTTCTTTATTGGTGCCCTAATTGCTAGATATCTTGGACCAGAAAGATACGGTAGCCTAAATTATGTTTTGAGCTTCGTAACAATATTTGCTTTTCTTTCAAGTTTTGGCATAGATAACATCTTAGCCAGGGATATTATTAAAGAAAAAGAGAAAACTGAGGAAATCCTTAATACCGCTTTCACTATAAAATTATTTGGCAGTCTACTGGTGTTTATTATTATTATTTTCTTTTCTTTCTTTGTGATAAATAGAAATGATAATTATATTAATATTCTAATTTTTATATATTCACTACAATTTCTAACTTATCCAATCAATGTCATCGACACTTATTTTCAAGCTATTGCTAAAAATAAATATCTTTTTATCTCCCAGTTTTTTGCCACCGTGGTTGTTTCAGGTTTAAAATTATTTTTAATTTTTCAAGGCTTTGGTGTCGGCTGGTTTATAATCGCTCTGGTTGTAGAAGCCCTAGTCTATTCCCTGATTATTCTATATATATTCCAAAAAAATGGACACCGATTAAAATTCAAGATTAATTTATCTTTAACAAAAAAAATGCTGTCTGACTCTTGGCCTTTTATTCTTAATTCTGCGTTCTTTCTAATTTATTCCCGAATTGACCAGATTATCATTAAAAAAATGATGAATAATGAGGCCTTGGGATTATATTCCGCAGGCGTTAAACCAGCAGAAATTTGGTATTTTATTCCTTTGTTAATTTGTTCATCCTTTTTTCCAGCCTTAGTTAACGCAAAAATTAGTGACGAGAAAGTTTACGAGAATCGAGTAAAGAAAATATTTTTCCTAATAGTGGGTATCTCTGTTTTTATTGCCCTGTTTGAATTCATCTTTGCTGAATATATAATTTTATTATTATTCGGTTCCAATTATTCTGGAGCGGTTGAAGTACTTAAAATCTATACCTGGGCGGGTGTAGCAATTTCCATTGTAACTGTTCTTAGCCAATACTTAGTCATTGAAAATAAAGCCAAAACTATTATGATTTCGTCCTCAGCAGGGGCCATAGTAAATATCTTTTTGAACCTTTGGTTTATTCCAATTTGGGGTATTATTGGTTCCGCTTATGCCACTCTCCTATCCTATTCCATTATTCCATTATTTATTTGGCTATTTAGTAACAGTGGAAGAAAAAATATTAGAAAGATATTTTTAAAACTCGCCTGGCCTTTCTTTAAACTTGGTAAGAAAAATTATTGGTCCACGTCTTTGATATATTATATTTTAGAAAAAATAAATAAGTTATACCTCACAAGTTATTTGAAAAAAGAAGTTCCGATTGAGATACCTACCGGAAAATATAAAAAAGATGTTTTATTAATATGTGTTTCTTTCAATGACCCGTCACTGATTCAAAAACAAATTGAGCTGTTTAAGAAAAATTTATCTGCTAATCATGTATTAATAATTGCTGATAATTCTTCCCTTTTACAGAAAAGAATTGAGATTAAGGAAATTTGTAAAAAGGAAAATATTTATTATCTAGATTTACCCAAAAACCCTCGCCGACAGGCTAACCTTAGTCACAGCCTAGCCTTAAATTGGATTTACTATAATTTTGTTTTGAAAGTTGAGCCTTTCGGTTTTGGTTTTATTGATCATGATATTTTTTCAACAAAAAATGCCAACATAAAAAACCTGCTTGAAAAATATGACCTATATGGTTTAAAACAAGAAAGACAAAAAAATAACTTTACGGCATGGTATCTGTGGGCTGGTTTTTGTTTTTATCGATATTCATATATTAAACAGTTCAAACCAAATTTTGACTCAATGCTAGTCTCAGATGGTCATAACCATTTAGAATTAGATACTGGTGGCGGTAATTATAGGATTTTTTATGAAAATAGTGGAGGTAAAGTTTTATTTGCCAAACAAGATATAAATAGGAAAAATGGAGAGGAAATAATTGATGAATGGTACCACATCGGTAAAGCGTCATCGAAAACAAAAGAAGAAATAGATATAGTTATAAATAGTCTACCAAAATAAAATGAAAAGCCTCAAAAAAATCCTGAAAAAAAATATTTTACTAGTTGAACATTATTTTTGCGTTTTACTAAACGGAAAAGATAATTCATATGGTGAGATTGGCTTGTTTGTAAAAAATAATCCAACAACGACAAAATATACCTATGCCAATTGGGGTAGTAGATTATGGGAATTAAAAGCTGTGGAGACCTGGCTAGATAAAGTAAACATTAAGGATAAAAATGTTGTGGATATTGGAATAGGTCTGCCATCAGATTCAAATTTTTACAAGTTTTATGTGAATTCCGGATGCAATTTAAAAGCCTATGATCTTGATGCCAGACTTACTGAGGTTATTAAGTTATCTGACAAGTGTACTATTTACAACAAATCTAGCGACTCTATGATAGAAAATTCCGATAATTCTGTTGATGTTGTTGTGGCCCTATCATCACTAGAACACTATCCCCTTGAGTCTTTCAATAAGACGATTTCCGAAGTGTATAGAATTTTAAAACCAAATGGTCTTTTTCTTGTTACTCTTGATTTAACTTTAGACAAAAAATCTGCCGATTGGGCCATACTTGAAAAAACTATCAATAATTTACCGGCTGAGGAAAATAATCTTGATATTGGTGATAAAGGAACCCAATTAACTCTAGAAAAATTCATAGGTATGTTATCCCCTCTTTTTTATACAAAGTCCTCAACTATTAAAAACATTGAATGTAGAAACTCAGGAAATTTACTTTCTTCTAAAAAATGGAATAGCTATATTTCTTATGTCCACCTATACAAAAAATAAAATGATTCAGCCAAATAAAATAATTATCTGGGGTTTGAGAAAAAAATATCATACCCACAGACACATTCATAAAGCCTTTTATGAAAATGCTAACAAACTTGGCTATAAAGTTTTGTGGTTAGAAGATGAAAAGGAAAACGCTAAATATATCGAACCAAATGATTTGATCATCTCTGCTGAGGTAATTGGTAAGATGGTACCTGAGAAATTAAAACTTGAGGACTATAATTTACCGATAAGAGGTGATGTTTACTATTGTTTGCATAACTATAAGAACATTTTTCTGGATAAACTTAATCCGGCCAAGCTAGTTAGACTGCAGGTATATAGTAATAAAGTTGAGAGTGTGTCTGATCAAAAATGGGGTTCAGCTACTTATTTTGATTCTAAAACAAGGACTTTATACCAACCTTGGGGAACTGACCTGTTACCAAGTGATTTCAAGAAACCTGTTTTTAATAGAAATCACTTTGTTTTTTGGATTGGTAGTATTTGGAATAATGCAGGTAATCAAGGTAATTTAAATGCCATTGATGAACTTAAGGTTGTTTTGAAGCAAAATAAATTAAAATTCGTTAATTTGAGATTTATACCTGATTGGCTAAATATTTTTTTAATTAGAAAGTCACGAATAGCACCAGCCATAGTTGGTAAATACCAAGAAGATATTGACTATCTTCCCTGCCGAATGTTTAAGAACATCTCTTATGGTCAATTGGGAATAACCAACGTCAGAAAATTTAAAGATATTTTAGGTAATAGCTTTATTGAAGGAAATTCCATTAAAGAAATCACGGAAAAGGCTTTATCTCTTTCTAAGGATGAATATGTAAGCAAAGTAAAGGCCCAACAAGAAATAGTTAGAAATTATACCTATAAAAATTCGATAGAAAACATAATTAGAACATTTGATAATTAACATAACTATGATTAAAAAAATACTACCTAATTTTATATATAACTCGCTGAAAAAAATATATTTTTCTTCTATTTATGTTTATCAGTTTTTAATAGCAAAAAAAAAATTTATTAAAAATGCTCGTTTTAGTTTTTTGTGGAGCGACCGCTATCCCCAACTATATGATAGAACATCAAACACAAATTTTGATAGACACTATATATATCATCCGGCCTGGGCCGCTAGAATTATTGAGAAAATAAATCCTAAAAAACATATCGACATTTCATCGACACTAAATTTTTGTTCTATTGTTTCAGCCTTTGTTCCTGTTGAATTCTATGATTATAGACCCGCTGATTTACAACTTTCAAATTTAGAAACCAAAAAAGGCGACCTTTTACAACTCCCTTTTAAGGATAACAGTGTAGAGTCAATTTCCTGTATGCATACTGTTGAGCATATTGGCCTAGGACGTTATGGTGATCCAATCGACCCGGATGGCGACTTGAAAGCCATTAGTGAACTCAAAAGGGTTCTGGCTACAAATGGTTCCCTACTTTTTGTAGTGCCAATCGGAAAATCAAAAATAATGTTCAATGCCCATCGTATATATTCCTATGAACAAATCTTAAAATACTTTTCTGACCTTAAACTAGAAGAATTCTCCCTAATACCTGAAATTTCTGGAGGTATAATTAAGAATGCTTCAAAAGTAGAGGCTGATAAGGAAACCTATGCTTGTGGATGTTTTTGGTTTAAAAAATAAAATGAAAGTTACAATTATCATTCCCACATATAATGCCGAAAAGTATATTGCTGAAACAATAGACTCAATTCTTAATCAAACTCATAAAAATATTGAGATAATAGTTGTTGATGATGGTTCGACTGATAATACTAAGGAAATTATAAAAGACTATATCGAGAATAAGAAAATTATCTATTTCAGAAAAAATAATGGCGGTCCAGCTACAGCTAGAAATATTGGTATCAAATCTGCTACTGGTGACTATATCGCCCTACTTGATGCCGATGATATTTGGATGAGTGATAAGTTAGAAAAGCAAATAAAATTTTTAAACAAAAATGATCTGGACCTGGTATACACAAATAGGTTCTTTATTGGTTTTAAAGAACAAAAAGAATGGATAAATAATTTCATCTATAATAAAAATCACCTAATTAGAGAAAATTTTATAATTAACTCATCGGTTTTAATCAAGACTAAAATTCTTAGAGAAAATTCCTTTGGCGAAGTTAAAAGACTTTTTGCAGTTGAAGATTATGATCTTTGGTTAAAATTAGCTTTTAAAAAATATAAATTCGGGTTTTTACAAGAGAAATTGACTGGCTATAGAATACATACCAATCAAATATCTTCACCAAAATACATTAACAATTTAATATATTTGTACAAAAAGAATATTAAGGAAACTAACAATTATCTGTATAAATTGCTATTATTTTATATGTATTTAAAAATGATTCAATACAGATTTAGATTAAAATTTAAATAAAATGAAAATTGGTATTCTCTACATCTGTACTGGTAAATACAAAATCTTTTGGAAGGATTTCTATTTAACTTGTGAGAAAAATTTTATTACGGAAGCGGAAAAGCATTATTTTGTTTTTACTGATAGTCCGGAAATAGATTTTGAAAATGACAATAAAAATATTCATAGAATATATCAAGCGAACCTTGGTTGGCCTGACAATACTTTAATGAGATTTGAAATGTTCTCTAGAGTTATGGATAAACTTCTTGGTTTTGATTATATTTTCTTTTTTAATGCTGATCTTATTTGTCTAGACAAAATTATTGCTACAGATTTTCTACCAGCCGGCAATGACAACCTAGTAGCTACCCTGCACCCTGGTTACTTCAAAGCCAAGAGAAACGAGTTTCCTTTTGAGATTCGAGAGTCCTCCACTGCCTATATTGCTAAAAATTCTGGCCGTCATTACTTTGCTGGTGGCTTAAATGGTGGAAAAACAAAAGACTTTTTGCAGGCTATTACAAAGATGAAGGAAAATATTGAGATTGATAGGAAAAATAATATAGTAGCAGTATGGCATGATGAATCACACTGGAACAAATATCTTGAAAATCGTGAAGACATTAAAATATTGGACCCAGGTTTTCTCTATCCTGAATCTGTCATAATACCCTTTAAAAAGATAATTATGATTAGAGATAAAAGAAAGTATTTTAACTATAAAGAAATCGGTAAAAATACTGAGGCACAAGATATTGGTTTACTGCAGAAAATAAAAGAAAAAATTGAAAAAAATGGATGGATACAAAGATCCACTATTTGGCAGATACTTAAGAAATGGCTTAACAGAATTAACCTTTTTAGAACTATCTATCGTTTTGATAAATGGCAGGCCTTTAAAAATTATCTTAGAAATGATAATGACTATGTGAGGGTTAAGAAAGAAATTAATCATTATAAATCTAAAGGCATATTTAATTTTAATGGGGTTAAGCTTCCCTATTCAGTTATAACACCAGATGCCTACCTCAATGTCCTTAAACCACATATAGAGGGTATAAAATATAATTCTGAATCAATTAATAAGTTTTATCTAGAACAAAAAAATAAATATCCAACACTTACCTATTGGAAGGATAACTATTTGAGCAGAGTGCCAGATTATATTGGTAGTCATATTATCTGTCATGGTTTTACCTATTTTTTCAGGGAGATTGATGTAAACAAAGGTGATGTGGTTATTGACCTGGGAGCGGCACCTGGTGATTTTTCTGCTGTCTGTATTAATAAGGGTGCCTCAAGAGTTTATGCCTTTGAACCTGAAGAAAATAATAGTTCTAATCTTAGTGTTGTAAGTAAATTAAATGAAAACAAGATTGAAATTATAAGAAAATATTGCGGAACTGAGACTAACATTGAAAATAACTCCATTTCTTTGGATGATTTTGCTAAAGAAAATAATCTAACTAAAATTGATTTTATTAAAGCAGATATTGAAGGAGCAGAAGCCAATGCTATAATGGGTGCAAAAAATATTTTAAAGAAATATAAACCGAAGCTGTCTTTCTGTACTTATCATTCCATTGATGATGAAAAAAACATAATAAAAGCCATTTTGGATGGCAATCCTGATTATAAAATTTATAAGGAAAAAGGTATTGTTTACGCCTACTAACATGATTAAAATTAAATTAATGGGTGGTATGGGTAACCAAATGTTTCAATATGCCACAGCCAGGGCATTGGGTATTAAAAATGGTAAAAATATCACTCTTAATACCAATTATTTTTCTAACATACCCAAAGGTGATACACCGAGGCATTTTCAGCTTAATGTTTTTAACATAACTGGTAAAGGTTCAAATCGAAAGTTGGATAATATCCTTTTCTTATTATTTTTTAGATACCTACCAAGAATATTTCCTGCACTGAGAAACGAAAAGAAACAAATAGTTTTAGCTAACAAATTACTAAGATTTGATTTATCAGCATATTTAAGCGGTTATTTTCAAAACGAAAAATATTTTAAAGATAACAGAAATACCTTACTAAAAGAGTTTACTTTAAATACAAAATTGAGTGAAGAAGGTAAAAGAATGGAAAAGATATTAAGAGAAAATCAAAGCGTTTGTCTAAACATCAGAAGAAGTGACTACCTTAGACCTGACTATGTAAAAATTTATGGTGCCTGTACTATGGAATATTATAGTTTGGCGTTAAAATATATTTATACAAAAGTTGAAAAACCATTAATCTGCATTTTTTCTGATGATCCAGAGTGGGTAAAAAAGGAATTTAAAATGGAAAATGTTATTTTTGCAGGTAATGATATTTTGAAAGATTACGAACAAATGTATCTCATGACCCAATGTAAACACAATATTATAGCCAATTCTTCCTTCGCTTGGTGGGGCGCTTGGCTCAATCAAAATCCAAACAAAATTGTCATTGCCCCAAAACAGTGGTTTGCCAATAAAACTGCTAATGAATTAGATATTTTGCCACCAGAGTGGATTCAGTTCTAAAACCTAAGTACAAACCTATATAAACAAAGTAATCTAATAAGAATTCCTCGTAACCTCATTTCGATATTGTTTTTCTTAGTCACTTGATTGCCGTGAATTCGGTACCGTAAAAGCTGATCAGACAAGTTTATGGCTTTGTACTTATAAACAATTCTCGTCCATAATTCGTAGTCTTCGGCATGACGGAAAAATTTATGAAGATTTCCAACTTTTTTTAAAACGTCTTTGCGAATTATTACTGTCGGATGAATAAAGGGGTTGCCTCGGAGAGTATAGTATTTTATACCTGACCAGCTTAGAGGTGGATAAATAAACTCCCCTACTACTTCCCCATTTTCATTAATTGTTTTCGCTCGTGTGCCGCAAATTAAAACATTTTCTTTTTCCATAACTTCTAATTGCTTTTGGAATCTATTTGTTTCAGAAATATCATCAGCATCCATCCGAGCAATATAATCGCCATGAGCAGTATCAAAACCGAGATTTAAAGTATCAATAAGACCAGAATGCTTCTTATTTATAACTTTGATACGATTATCATTAAAAGACTTGGCAATTGCCTCGGAATTATCAGTGGAACCATCATTAATAATCAATAATTCAAAATCTCTTTCTGTTTGATTTAAGACACTTTGAATAGCCTCCTTGAGGTACTTCTCACCATTATAGACCGGCATTACGACACTGATTTTCATCCCTAAATTATACCTTCTTATTCATAAAATATCACCTCCATTTTCGTTCCTTTCACACATGAATAAATCAGTTTTGTTTGTGAATTAATCTTGTTTAATATATGGGGAATATAAGGACGCGGTCGCTCCCTTATATTCCCCACATAAAAACATATAAAATACAAAAATATTAATTACTTGATTTCTTCAATACTGTATTCGTTCACTTCCCTATCAGTTACGACATTTTCACTTTTATTTTTCCTTTCCACACGCCTAGAATAAACCGCCACAAATGTGGCTATCGCAAAAATAAATACTGCTAAACTAAAATAGGTCATTTATCAACTTTTAATATCCTCTGCAAAACATCTTTTGGTATTTCTTTCTGATTTTCATCTTCAAAAGTGTCGGTAGCAAAGCCACCATTTTTCCTAGCCAGGAGATGACCGAATTCAAATTTTAATTCCTTATAAGGCTTACCATTAATTCTAAACTCCTTATTATCAACTTCATTATTATTCTTTGTCTCAGGCTTAATTATTTTTGAAATTCCTTCATTCCTTAAAACAGATCTTAGAGTGGCTTGTTTATTGTTTAAGTCTAATTTATTTCCCTCAGCTTTAACAGGCTTAACATTTTGGTTTTGGTTATTATTTTTCATCACACTTTGTAACAAGGATTTTAAACCGGACATACTTTCCTGGTTAGCTTTTTTGCCACCAAAGTTTGGTTTGTTATTGAATATTGGTGGAATAGTCTTTTCCCCTGACTTCACAACAGGTGGCACCGCCACTTTGAGTTTATTAAGTGGAATAAAGTCATCTTTATCTTCTTCTGGTAAAGGTTCTTCTACCTTTGGTTTTGGACTAACAAAAGGTTTACTCTCAGGCTGGCGAATAGGTTGAGCAGACATAGATGGTGCTTGTGGTGATTTATAAGGAGATACATAAGGCTTGGCCACTGGGGGTGGCATTGGATTAGGTTTATTAACAAACTTGCTAACAGGAGGGCTAATAGGCATCCCTTTCCTTTCATCTGGTTTTTTAGATTTATTAGCTAAATCTCCATACCATTCGTGAATAGCTTTCTCCACTTCTTGACGTGGTTTAGAAAATTGGCGTCTAGACCATTCAATCACATCATTCTTGTAATTTACCTGTGGTTGAACTATCGGTGGCAAGGTAGTAGCGGAAAAAGGTCTGGAGGTGACACCATCAATCATCAGTTTGAGATAACATTGAGCAAAGCCAAGGTTTACCATGTCTTCCGGTGTGAATTCTGGATCAAATTCTTTTTCCAAAATAATAGCATCGGTCGAACCAATACGGAAAAGGATCATTGAACCAACGTTACCGATAACGGCTGAACGAACTTCTTCAGTCATCTGTTCAATGTACTGGTTAGCCACTGTTAGAGCCAATTTATATTTACGGGCTTCAGACAAGATTTCCGCGAAAGATTCATTGGCAAAATTTTGAAATTCATCAACGTAGAAATAAAATGGTGGAGCTTCCTTAAGACGAGCAGCGGAAACATTAGCGCGAGACATGGCGGCCAAATAAATTTTAGTCACAATCATACCACCGATGAGACGTACATTGTCTGGTCCCAATTCTCCTTTGGAAAGATTGATAATCAAAATTTTCTTGTCATCCATCACTTTACGAAAATCAAATGATGACTGTGGTTGACCTATAAGGTTACGAATTAGAGGATTGGAGGTAAATTGACCAATTTTGTTTTGAATAGCCGGTGTCGCTTCAGCGGCAAATTTTTCAGTATATTTAGCAAACTCATCCACCCAGAAAGATTTAACGGATGGGTCTTTAACATTCTCCACCACTAACTTGCGATATTCTTTATCGCTCAACATTTTGTTAACACTAAGAAGTGTGGCTCCCGGAAATTCCAAAAGAGCGAGTAAAGTATTACCCAAAATATATTCCATTCTGGCAGACCATGCGTCCTGCCAAATTTTCTTGAAAGTATTCATGAGACCAGCGGCCACAAAGTGTCTTTTATCCGGGTCAACGTCTTCCAGAACATTAAAAGAAATTGGATTTTCCAAATCAGCTGGATTGAAAAAAATCACATCTTTAACTCGATGCTGGGGAATATATTCTAAAAGTTTTCTAGCGGTACCACCGTGAGGATCAATAATAGCCATACCTTCCCCACTTTGAATATCCTGAACGGCCATATTTTCAAGAAGAGTAGACTTACCCATACCAGTTTTACCTATGACATAGATGTGGCGAGTACGGTCCTTAGCTTTAATACCAAAACGAACGCGACGATTGCGCGAGTCAGTTTCAGCAAAATATGTGATTTTGTTTTCATCCATAAAATGGTACATCTGGGCGTCCTACTAACGCCTATATGACAAAATTATAGCACAAATAAATACAAGGAAAAAGTATGATTAGTTGTATTACTCTGCCAATAGTGCCTCTTTTGTGTAAACATTACTTGGTGCCCATAGCATCCAAGAATTTAAACCAGCTTCGTAAGTTGCGTTGATTTGATTTTTAACTTCCACTGGACCGTAATTACCACCATAGTCAAAATCTTGTAACCAAGGGCGGATCTTGTTTGGATTAACGGCTTCGTGAGTATAAATAGCTGGTGTTGAGGTACCAATTCTTTCATTAGTTAAAGTTGAAACGGTGGTAGTAGTGGCCATTGCTCTCTCTGCACCTTTTTTCAAAACAAAATAAATTAAATCATAAGTCTGATCATTTGGATTCTTCCAACCATTAAATCCAGTCGGGTAATGTGACGGGTAAACCATCGGAGCCACATAATCAAAATATGGTAGAGTCCTTTCCAAAACCTGCCCAATATTTAAATCATCCGTGTTGGTGGTTGTCATTCCAAAAAGATCAGCTGAAGTAATAATGTCCGACTTTTTCATTTCTCCACTCAAATAAGAGAAGAATTTTTCCAACTGGGCAGCTTTATCTAATCCAGAAAGTGTATAAACTGTATCTTTCATATTTCCATCTGATGGGAAACGAATATAGTCAAAATTAATTTCATCAAAACCAATACTGTGGGCATCATTAGCGATGGCAATAACATAATTCCAGGTTGCTTTACCACCGACATCTAGGAAACTTAATCCTTTTTTATCTTTCCAAGGTTGACCAGTGGCCAAACTTTTAACAGCCAATTCTGGATGTAATTTGACGAAATGTGGATCTTGGAAAACTGTTACCCGCCCGATGACATAAATATTATCTTTATGGAGTGCTTCAACAAAATCCTTCATGTCTTTGGTTCCACATTTTGAAGCATCCCAAGCGTGTTTCAAATCTGGATTAGTTGGATTGTATGACAACGTCCCAGAAAAATCCTTGATATCAATGATAATGGAATTCAACTCGGTGGTGTTAATCAAATCAACTAATTTTTGTCTTAGGGACGGTGTACCAACAACACAAGAGGTCATATAAATAGCTTTGACGGCCTCAGGGGTTTTTACGTGTTCAACAACTGGCAAAGTGGTGGTGGCAATTTCCTCCTCTGGAATGATAACCTTAGACTGGGCAGTAAAAATATAGCTGGATTGCCAAATTGAAGTCGGTAAAAAATACAAGCAAATAAAAAAAATAACAGGTAAAAGAGTTGCTAAAAAATATTTATTTTTTAGAAATTCCAGACCTATAAATTTTTTATTTTGTTTCTTCAAGTTTGTTTTCTTCAGTTACAGCTGGAGTCTTTTTTAAAACATTCTCTACGTACATATCGGTAACAACACTTTTACCACTGATAACGGTGTGATGTAAAATCTGAAAATCACGACGAAGAAAATATGTTAAAACGGCAATAACTAAACTGGAAAAAATAATAAAATATCTATTCCATTCACTATACAAACCACTATATATTACGAAAAAGAAATCTACGACACTAAACGAAAAAATCAATGATAATTTCCACATATTATATTTATTTAAATTAACCTTACAAATCCTATTGTAATGCAAAAATGGCTAAAAAACAACCCTAAAAAATACTTTTTTAGACTAGAAACCGCTTGCTCCTTCCGTCATTGCGAGGATGTACTCATCCGCGGCAATCCATCTTAAAGTATTTGAAATTAATCCTGGATTGCTTCGTCGGACTACCTCCTCGCAATGACGAGGATACATAGATACATTTACTTCCCTGAAACTAAAATCACTATCTCCCCTCTGACTTTATCGGCATTTTTGGTGTAGTAATTCAAAACTTCATCAGCCGTGCCAGACACCACCTGCTCAAAGATTTTAGTTAGTTCCCGCGCTACAAAAACTTTTCTATCAGCTGACAAAAACTCTTTCAAGGATTCCAGAGTTTTCATCAATCTGTGTGGCGATTCGTAAAAGACCGTGGTTCTTTCACATTCGGCTATTTCTTTAAATAAAGTCTGACGGCCTTTTTTGTGAGGCAAAAAACCCAGGAAAGTAAATTCTGATGAAGGCAGGCCAGAAATAGACAAAGCCGAAATCACAGCACTTGGACCTGGAATTGCGATTGCTTCGACTTCGGGCGCTTTCCCTCTAATACTTGAAAGCAGCAAACAACCGGGGTCAGAAATGGTTGGTGTCCCAGCGTCAGAAACTAGAGCCAAGTTCTTCCCTTCAAGAAGCATTTCAATAATCAAATCGATTTTGGAAATTTTACTTTGAGTGTGATAACTCATCATCGGCGTACCAATATTATATTTTTTCAGTAAATTTCTGGTGACGCGGGTATCTTCACACAATATCAAATCCACTTCTCCCAGAGTTCGTACGGCTCTAAAAGTGATATCTTCCATATTTCCGATTGGTGTCCCGACAACGTAAAATTTTGCCATGATTATTTAATTACTTGCTCTGATAATTTATAAACATCTCCCGCTCCAATAAATATTACCACACTATTTTTATCAGCCTTACTTTTAATTTCTTCTACCACTTCCTCCTTACTTTTTACAGTCACGTTTTGACCAATTTTTTCTGCTAAAATTTTAGATGAAATACTTGCGTCAAAGTCTTCCCGCGCCGGATAAATTGGCAGCAAGATTACTTCATCGGCATCTTTGAAACACACAGAAAATTCCTGCAGTAAGGTTTTGGTTCGACTAAACAAGTGGGGTTGAAAAACGGCGATAATTTTCTTGTCTGGATACATTTCTTTGGTACCAGCGAGAACTGCCACCACCTTTTGCGGATTATGCGCATAATCATCATAAATCAAAGCACCATTTTTCGTCTCCCCTTTATATTCAAACCGGCGCCAAGTTCCGACAAAATTTTCTAGGGCTTTTTTGGCCACTTTTTCCTTCACTCCCAAAGTTTCTGCCACTGCCAAAGCGACTCTGGCATTTTGACGATTATGTTCACCGGGAAATTTTAATTTAACATCGGAAAAATCTATTTTTGTATAATCTAAAACTTTACATTTAATATTTTCGAGAACTGGTTTAACATTCGCATCTTCTGGATTACAAATAATCAAACCGTCAGCTGGTACTTTCAAAGCCAAACTACGAAAAGCACTTTGCACGTCAGCTAAATCTTTATAATAATCTAGGTGATCAGCATCCAGATTATTAATAACTAAAATATACGGCTGAAGGCTCAAAAATGATCGGCGATACTCATCTGCCTCAACCACCAGGTATTCACTTAAACCCGCTCTATAGTTAGATTTGGACTCTAAAAGCATACTCCCAACTATGACTGAGGGGTCTATTTTGGCCTCTGTTAGGACCTTGGCAATCATAGCCGTGGTTGTTGTCTTGCCATGAGTTCCGGAGACGGCAATGGTCTTTTTGGAGCCAGAAACAATGCCTAAAGCCTCGGAATATGAGAGTGACGGAATTGGTAATTTTTTGATTTTTTGGTACAAGTCCTGGTCGGCTACTTCAATCGCGGCCGTAAAAATAATTAAATCTGTTTCTTTGGAAATGTCTTCCAAACTTTGACTCTCTGTGATTATAGCCCCAGCTTTGGTAAGTTCATCAGTCACTTCGGATAAAGAAATGTCTGAACCTTTAACTTTTTTCCCTTCCAATAATAAAAGTCTGGCAATGGCTGAAATACCAATACCGCCGATACCGATAAAATAAATATTATTAAAATTTTTAAAATCAGTAATTTTCATTATTTTAAATTCTTAATTATTTTGACAAACTGTTCTCCACGATCAAATTCATTCTTGAACATACCAAAAGAAGCGAAGCCCGGACTAAACAAAATTACATCTCCCCTTTTTGCCCAGGTTAGAGCTTGTTTAACCGCCGTTTTTAAATCACTAGCTTCAATCGCATTTTCTTTTTTATTGGCAAAAACCTTTTGTTTAATTGTTTCTGTGCCCGTACCACTGAGAAGCATTACTTTATCGGCATATTTATTTATATCTTCAACAGCTTGAGACATGTCTAAATTCTTGTTTGAGCCACCAGCGACAAGAATTATTTTCCCTCTACTTTTTAAGTCATCAAAGATGGTTTTGAGAGCCACATGCAAGGCATCAGGTGTAGTTGATGTAGTATCATTATAAATACTTATACCCTTATAATTTTTTATAAATTCCAATCTACCTTCTACCCCTTTAAAGTTCTCTAGAGATTTACGAATATTTTTAAGGGGAATATTCAAAATTTTGCCCACTTCAAACGCTTGAGCTATGTTACTCACATTATGTTCCCCTTTTAGTTTAAATTTCCACCCTTCAAGTTGTTTTTTATCTGCCACAATCACGCTTGATTTCAATTCTCCATTATGTCTTTCGTTAATTATTTTTTTACTTTCAGTTGTTAAGATTAAAAAATCCTCGCCTTTTTTATTGGCAAAAATCTTGGCCTTATCTTCAAAATATTTCTGATAGGCTTCATCCTCATTTTTACTGACTTTTAAATAATAATTTAAATGGTCCGGCAAGAGATTGGTAAAAACGGAAATATTTGGACTAATTTGAGCAGCGCCAAAGCCTTGTAACTGCCAAGATGAAAGTTCCATCACTACCATGTCACCTGCCTTAACTTTTTTAATTAGAGGTAGGGTGGCCAATCCTTTAATATTGCCACCAAGGTGAACTTTCCTTTCACTAAAATAATCCTTGAGCATTTCATAAATTAAATAAGTGGTGGTAGTTTTACCGCGAGTGCCGGTCACTCCAATGATAGTTACTTCTTTACCATATAATTCATGACAAAGTTTGGTAAAAAGAGATTCATCCATTTCCACGGGAATTTTGTTTTCTGTCGCTTCATTTATATAAATTGAGTCTAGAGGTACGCCAGCGGCTTTTAAAATAAAATCTCTATTTTTAAAATCCTCCAATCGGTGTTCACCTAAAACGTATTTTATGCCTGCCCGGCCTTTAGACGGGTTTTTACCCGCCCGAATGCCCGATGTATTCATTCGGTCGGGCGAGTATTTTTTCAGTTTGTCGAGCGTTGGTTTTAGTTCATCCGATTTCTTTAAGTCAGTAACGATTAAATCAGCTCCGGCCTCAGCCAGGAATTTAGCATCATTAAGTCCCCTACCCAGGAGACCGAGCCCCAACATGGTGACTTTTTTATTTTTAAAATATTCTTGATATTTTTTCATTATAATTATTTAAGTAACTGGATAGATAAATAAGATAAATAGAAGACAAAAGTTAAAACAAGAATATAAATTAACAAAACAACAAAATAGTACAAAATCGGTCTTGATCTTATATAATCGTCCATTTTCTTATACTTTATCTGAGCCTCATTTAATGAGTTTCCTGTCTTTGTATCATATGGCAAAACTATGTTGAATATAGAAATTACTAATTCAGAATATTTTGTATCTTTAATTTTATGAAAAAGAAAAGAAACAAAGAATGATGTAACAATAATTAAAAAGATAGAAAAGTTTGACGGGTATCTACTGACATTAATAAAATAACAACAATATAAAGTTAAAATAAGTAGAAAAACAAATAACGCAATAAGTCTGAATTTTCTTTTTGAATCTAGCATAAATATTTACTAATTAGTTATTGTTATAAAGATGAGAAGTAAAATTGCTTTTTGTGCCGTGAGGGAGACTTGAACTCCCAATCCCTTGCGGGAACTACGACCTGAACGTAGCGCGTCTGCCAATTTCGCCATCACGGCAACAGAATCAATACTACAATTATTAGACATTGAAAACAAGAACAAAAAATACCCATTAATTGAGTAATGTATAATTCTTTTCTTTGTGGGCGTACTAAGAGTTGAACTTAGGACCTCGTCATTATCAGTGACGCGCTCCCCGCCCGACTGAACGACAATAGTCTTATCAGTCGTTCGGGCGGGTAACCACCTGCTAAAAATACCCATTAATTGAGTAATGTATAATTCTTTTCTTTGTGGGCGTACTAAGAGTTGAACTTAGGACCTCGTCATTATCAGTGACGCGCTCTAACCACCTGAGCTATACGCCCACAAAGAAAATAATTCTCTTGCCCGAACACAAGAAATATAACAGAAACCTTGGTAAAAATCAATGAATATTATTAAAATAGGCAAAAGAAAAACCCGCCGTGAGGCGGGTTTTTCAGAGATATTGTTCTTTCTTTTGTTCCGTTTATTGTTATGATCTGCATAACCATAGTCTCTCTTTAAAGTACTGAGACCAACACTCTTTCAATGCTCAATTGAGGCATTGAAAATCGACTGCTAAGTTAAGGAAGAAACCGAAGTTTCTTACAATAACGATTTTCAATTTGAATTAATCCACGAGCAGCTTCCGCTACCCGTGCCTTGTTACGACTTACTCCCTGTCATTGAGCTTACCGTAGGCTGCCACGAGGACAGACTTCGGGTATTCCCAACTCCCTTGAGTTGACGGGCGGTGAGTACAAGACTTGAGAACGTATTCACCACAGTATAGCTGACCTGTGATTACTAGCGATTCCAACTTCATGAGGTCGAGTTGCAGACCTCAATCCGAACTGGGATTATTTTTATAAGGATTTGCTCCATCTTTCGATATTGCTTCCCGTTGTAATAACCATTGTATCAC
This sequence comes from Minisyncoccia bacterium, assembly GCA_049287185.1. GTDB lineage: Bacteria > Patescibacteriota > Minisyncoccia > Phycocordibacterales > GWA1-40-21 > JBAWVR01. The sequence continues at coordinate 449 of JBAQFI010000008.1, read as the reverse complement.
GTGTGTAGCCCAGGGTATCAGAGGGACATGCTGACCTGGCGTCATCCTCGCCTTCCTCCCACGATTCAATTCACAATCTTTCGATTCTGAACTCAATCGTGGGCAGTCTCGGTTGACACTTGTAACAACCAACGAGGGTTGCGTTCGTTACCCCACTTAAGGGAACAATTCAAACCACGAACTGACGACGGCCATGCATCACCTGTCTAATTGTTCTTGCGAACGACAAAAGTTTCCAATTGTCTTCAACTAGATTTCTAACCCTGGTAAGGTTCTTCGTTTACCATCGAATTAAACCACATGATCCACCGCTTGTGCAAGTCCCCGTCTATTCCTTTGAGTTTTAGCCTTGCGGCCGTACTACCCAGGCGGATCACTTAAGGCGTTAGCTGTGTCTCTCAGAGGGTCGATACTCCGAAAAACTAGTGATCATCGTTTAGGGCGTGGAC
>JBAQFI010000007.1:0-87932 GCA_049287185.1 Minisyncoccia bacterium | reverse complement strand
GTCTAACGAAATGGTACCAACAGATCGATTCACTAGATCAGGGAACCAATCAAATGGATTTTGATAATGCTTCTGGTACACCAGTGTTGAGTTTGTTACAAAGTGGGAATGTGGGAATTGGCACCTCCTCACCAACCTACAAGTTTACAACTATTGGTGATGGTTATTTTGCTGGTAACTTAACCGCCACGGGTACTTTGTCTGCCCTAAACTTCTCTGGTACTTCAACAGGGGTAAACTCTGGCGATGTCACTCTCGCCAACAACATTAACGGTCTTACTATTTCCGGCCAAGCTCTCACTCTAAGTCTCGCCGGCGCTTCTGCGACTGGAACCCTCTCGGCTACAGACTGGAATACTTTTAATAACAAACAAGCAGCTGGTTCTTATTTAACTTCTTATGCTGAAACAGATCCAATCTGGTTAGCCGCTTCTTCTTCATATTTATTATCTGCTATGGCTTCTTCCACTTATGCATCGCTCTCAAATATTCTGGCTTTAAACAATGTCACTTCTTTTACTCCTTCTGCTGATTATCATCCAGCGACCAAAAAATATGTGGATGATTTAGTGGCGGGAATCAGTGGTACCAGTAGTTCATCAGGCGGTTTATCGCTCCAAACTATTACTGCTTCTGGTACGGCTTCAGTCGGAAAACTTTATATCAATACTGGTGCAACCGCTGACTACACCATGAACCTACCAGCTGGAAGTTCTGACGGAAGCACGATTGGATTCCTAGATGTTTTAGGTGGAGGAGGAGTAGATTCGTATACAAAATTAATGCTCCATATGAACGGGGCAGATAATGGGACAACCTTTGCAGATTCCTCAGTTTCAAATCATGCCTTGTCCTATAATGGAAATGTCGTAACTAAAACCGCAACAAAAAAATATGGGACAGCCTCCGCCAACTTTGATGGTAATGGAGATTACTTAAGTATTCCAGACTCTGATGATTTCAATTTTGGTTCAGGTGATTTTACAATGGACTTCTGGATAAACTTTACTGCATTACCTGGCAGTGATTTGTTTATGGCGTTAGCTACACAATATCAAGATAGTACAAATAGTTTAAAACTAGAATTATATAATAACAGCGGAACCTATCAGTGGAATCTTATTGAAGAAAGTGCTGGTGTTTCTGGAGCAAACGTGTACGTAAATTCTCCAGGAATAAGTACCGGAACTTGGTATCATGTGGCTGTAGTAAAAAATGGTACCAGTTTTAAAATTTTTCAAAATGGTACTCAATGCGGAAGTACCTACACCAATGCCGTGGCTTGGGGTAATATAGCTGCGCCAATGCTAATTGGTAAAGAAGATAATCCAAGCTGGCCAAGATATTTTAATGGTTATATTGATGAATTTAGAATTTCCAAAGGCATTGCTCGCTGGACTTCTAATTTTACACCAGATACCTCTGAATATTATTCAGGAGGAAATATTACAATTAATCCTGATGATACGGAATCGATTTATCCTTATACAAATGGGGAGGCAGTAATACTTACAACCGAAGGTCAGAAACTTTCTCTCATAAAATCCAACGGCAAATGGTACGACGCTTCATTTGGAATTGGCGGTGGAGGAACATTAGCTATTCCAACACTTACCGGTAATGTTGGAAAATATTTAACTAATGATGGCAGCGCACTTTCTTGGGCGGATGTTTCGGGAACATCGGGAACTTCTAGTAGTCTGACATTAACTACGATTACCGCCTCAGGCACCGCTTCTGTTGGAAGTTTATATGTGAATGATTCAGCTACGGATAATTATACTATGGATTTGCCAACCAGTTCTCCTAATGGAAGTGCAATCGGTTTTTTAAATATAAGTGGTTCAGGTTTTGACCCAAGTAATTTAACTGTCTCCTATAAATTTAATGATGGAGCATTAACTACAGATTATACTGACAATGGAAACACTCTAACTAACAATAACACCGTCACTAGTACTTCGTCTGGCATGAGTGGATATGGAGCAAATTTCGTCAGAAGTTCTAATCAATATTTTTCTAAAGCCTCTGGATTTAGTAGTTTTCAACCAACCACAAATGTTTTCACAGTGTCAGTTTGGGTTAAATTGGCTACACAATCAGGAGCAAACGAATACTATATATTTGATACTGATGGAAGTGTAGATAATTATCCGATAAGAATGGAAATTGCAAGTAATAAATTATATACAGCAGTAACAACAAATACTAATCATAATATAAATGGAGGAACAGCCACTTTCTTAGCTGACACTTGGTACAATATTGTTCTTGTTGGAGATGGAAATTATATGCATAATTATGTTAATGGGGTTGAAGACGCTACGGCAGTTGCATATTCCGGTAGTATGGAAACCATTACTAATATAAGTATTGGTAATAAAAAAGATCCTCAGCAGTCCACAACCTATGCTTTCAACGGAATAATTGATGAATTAAATTTCTTTAAAGACAGAGCTTTAACTGCGGAAGAAGTTTCTGATATGTATAACACAGGAAATGGCAAGTTCTATACTGCTGGAAAAAATATTACAGTAAGTCCAGCCATTACTGAAAATATTTATCCATACTTAGTTGGACAATCAGTTACTCTGTATTCTGATGGTGATAAATTATCCTTATTTAAATATGGTGATACCTGGTACGACACTGCTTTTGGAAATGGTGGTTCCGGACTTTCACTTCCTGACCAAACCGGAAACTCTGGAAAATACTTAACAACCGATGGTACTAATTTATCTTGGGCAGACGCCATAGGTAACGGACTAACTTTGACTACCATTACCGCTTCGGGAACAGCCGCAGTAGGGAATTTGTATAATAATTTAGGTGCTACTACTAGTTTTACTATGACCCTCCCAACCGGTTCAGCTGACGGTAGTACAGTCGGTTTCCTAAATACTGTTGGAATTGTAAATCCGACCTATAAATTATTATTGCATGCTGATGGTACAAACGGGTCAAACACTTTTATAGACTCTGCTACAAGTAAAGTCATAACTTCTGTCGGTAACGCTCAAATGGATACCTCAACTAAAGTTTTTGGCGCATCCTCATTAAAATTAGATGGTACTGGTGATTGGTTAACTATCCCTGATAGTGATGATTGGGATTTAGGAACAATTTATACAATTTCTTTCCGTGTAAAATGGAATGGAACTCCGACCAGATCGGTTTTCTTGAGTCATGGACGAGGACGAACTTATGTTGATGAACAAGGTTGGAACATTGTCTGGAATTATGACGCTGGTACTCTAGGCTGGCAATATATTGGTGAAAGCGGAAATGCACCTAGAACGGCATCTTGGTCACCATCTGGTGATACTTGGTATGACGTCATGATAAGCTCTGATGGCACAAATCAATATATGTTTGTTGACGGGGTCTTACTAAACTACGGAGCTTATTCTCAAAATATTAATGTTGGAACAGCCCCTTTGGTTATTGGTGCCAACTCTCCGAATGATAGTTACTCTGATCCTTTTAATGGTTGGATGGATGAAATTTTAATTAATAAAGGTGAGTGTTTACATACGGCAACATTTACTTCAGAGTCTTCTGCTTACACTAATCCCGTTAGTTCAGTTATCACGGTGACTCCTGACGCTAATGAATCTATTTATCCGTATGCAAATGGAGTATCTATAGATTTGAATTCCGAGTCAGTTAACAAATTATCATTAGTCAAAATGGGTAGTGTTTGGTTTAATTCCGCCTTCGGCATCGGTGGTTCCGGCGTCGGTACAGTAACCACAGCTACCACTTTTGCTGTCGGTACCACTACTTCACTCGCTACTCTCACTGTCTCTGGTAATACATATATATCAGACGTTCTCACCGTAGCTTCCACCACGGGCATCTCTACCATCTTAGGCAAACTCTCAGTTGGTACTACTACTTCCTTAGCCGACTTAACTATCGATGGTGATCTATCCATCTCCGGTAAAATCTATGACACCAATTATTCTGCAGGAACTCTCGGTATGATTCTCCAATCTACTGGCACCAGTACTCGTTGGGTCGCAACTTCTTCACTTGGAATTTTTGGAGGGTCAGGCGGCATCCCTGCACTTGTTACAGCTACCTCATCTGGTACTACCACCATTGACTCCACATACAATGGAAAACTTATAACTAATGCTGGTTCAACAAATAATCTTATTTTGCAACTCCCAAGCAGAGCTAGCGTTGGAAATAATTTTGAAATTGGAATTGTAAATGAGGTGGGAATAGGATCCACATCGGGAGGAATCATAACAGACAATGGAGCATATAAAGTTCATACTTTTACCTCGTCAGGAGTCTTGGTTGTTCCTCGTGGAGTTACTGCTAAGGTATTAGTGGTTGGTGGCGGTGGTGGCGGTGGTTTCAGTTATGGTGGTGGTGGTGGAGCCGGAGAATTACGCTATGATGCATCTTATAGTATTTCAGCGGGATCACACACAGTTACGGTAGGTACAGGAGGGGCAACAGGAATAACGTCTCCAATGAGTGCTAGAAGAGGTAGTAATGGTTTAGATTCCACATTTGAAACATTAACAGCGGTTGGTGGTGGCGCTGGGGGTGGAGATGATAACACTAACGTTGTGGATCAAGGATTAGACGGTGGTAGTGGTGGTGGAAACTCCATTGATGCTACTGTTGCTGGTGGACAACCAGTTGGCGCATATGGGTACGCTGGCGGAGTTGGGGGAAGAAGCCCGGAAAACGGTGGTGGCGGAGGCGGTGCAGGAGGAGCGGGTGCCAATAGATCAGGTAGTGACGGTGGTGCTGGAGGTCTGGGCGTTGCAAATGGTATAACTGGCACATCATTATATTATGCTGGTGGTGGTGGAGGTGGTACTTGGTCTGGGGCTGGCGGGGCTGGCGGGAGTTCAGTTGGTGGTCATGGTGGTGCCTCAGGTAATGGAGGTTTAACATCTCCCACTGCAAATACTGGTTCTGGCGGTGGTGGCGGTGGGTCCGATGTTGCTGGCACCGGCGGTGCTAATGGTGTTGTAATTATTAGTTATATTCCAGCGGGAGGAGGACAAATTATTATTGCTACCGATCCTGCGGATCAATTACCTAATATTATTGGAACGGGAAATAGTATTAAAAGTTCAGTTGTTGGTGATTACATTAAACTTCGCACAACTGATATCGGTTGGGTAGTTGAGTCATTAATTGCTTCAACTAGCTGGAATAACTTAGCTGATGGTACGGCCTATAATCCCTCCTCCCGCTCTGTCAAAGAAAACTTCACTCAACTAGACAAACAAGACATCTTAAACAAGATTGCTAAATTAGACATGACCGAATGGAACTACATCGCTCAAGACGATGGCATCAAACACATTGGTCCAATCGCCGAAGACTTCTACGCTACCTTTGGTCTAGGCGGAACAGACAAAGCCATCTCCACCATTGACCCTGCTGGTATTGCTCTAGTGGGTATTCAAGCTCTAAACAAAAACTTACAATCCATCTTCGGCACTACTTCGATTGAATCTCTAGCTAATTCAACCACGACCCTGGAAACTTATACCGCCACCGATTTGTTTGCATCGATGGTCCAGTCGGCTTTGAAGAAATTGTCATCAGTATTTATTGGAGAAGTTAATTCGAATAAAATTAATACTGGAGAAATTACTGTCGGTTCAACTGATAAACCTTCAGGTCTCACTATTTACGATCAAGCTACCAAAGAACCATATTGTTTGAAAATGAATAATGGGTCTATGTCCACTACACCTGGCGTTTGTACGGATGTAGCTGTTGAAACGATAGTCACTCCCGAATCAACCCCCGCTGATATTTCCTCCACTCCAACTGAAACTACTCCCGAAACGGGGGAGGAAGCAACTACCACCACCGACTCTGGTCTAGGTGAGTCCTCGACAGACTCTGTTTCTGAACCAACCGCGACCGAAGATACCGCTTCATCCACTCCAGCAACTACCGAAGACACTGCCTCTTCTACCGAACCAACTACCACCGAGCCAGATACCACTACTCCTGAGGCTCCAGCCAGTGAACCCACAGCCGAACCTATAATAGAAACCCCTCCAGTAGTAGAACCAACCCCAGAACCAATAGTTTCTGAGCCAGTGGTTGAAGAACCTGTAGTAGAAGCAATACCACCGCTTGTTCCTGAGACGATTCCCGAGCCAATAGTCGAAACGCCAGTCATAAATGAAACTCCAGTTGTCACAGAATAATTAAAATAGCCGGTGGTTCGTAATACGAACCACCGGCTTTTGCTTTGTTTTAGAGTAAAACTAACCACAAAGTGCTTTTTCAGAAACCTCTGTTTCAGGAAAAAACATTTCGTCGAGCTGACTCTCCTCTTTTTTGATTTTAGTGATTTGGTTCATCATCTGCGTCCTTTCAAATTCACCGCAGATCTTGTCTTTCAGAGCCTCTTCAAGCTCGGTCAGCCTTTCCTGGTAAATTTGGTGAATGTTTTTACGGGCCGTCTCTAAAATTTCTTCACCCTCAGCCCCAGTCATCTGGCAAGTTTCTTGAAGTATCTCAACGCACTTTTTAATGAGCTGAATGTCCGGAACATCTTGTTGAACTGCGTCGTTCCATTTGGTACACCTTTCTGATATATCAGTGAAATACCATTTGGCGTCCCAAATATCAGCATCTAGTTGGCTGTCAAAAGGCATGGCTTCAAGTTTATCTTTTTCGTGAGGAAAAATCATACTTCCCCAAAGAACTTTCGCTACATGTTCCGGAGTAATACCTAAGATCTTTGGGTCAGTGTTAAATGAACCATATTTCAGAACGTCATAAACTAAACGTTCACAGTTCACATAAACACTGCCTCCACCGCAACCGTTTTTGAAATCGAAGGCCACATCATTAAACTTCTTGATCCACCCTTCCATATTTTTTCTTTGCCAGAGAAGTGCTGACCATGAGGTCGAGCAAATCAACCAGTTGGCATGGTTTCCAACATTGTGGACCAGAACCCAGCAGCCAAGAGCAAATTCAATTATGCTGATGGGTGTTTCGTTGGGGACAGAATAGTTCCTAATCCCAGTCTGACAGATCTCGACTTCCCTGGGAAGAATTTCAAGGATAATTGTGTTCAATCCAGTTAAGGATTCCTGATTTTTATCAATCAGGGCATGCAAATCATCCCATTCCTTTTCAATAATCAATTTCCTTGCCTCATCCTTCGTGTTCATTTAGAACCTCCTTTTTTTGTTAAATTACTTCTTTTTGTATGATACCATTTTTTAGTCGGCTAGTCAATAATAATCACAATTTTTACCAAGTTTTGCGACATCTCGCAAAAATTATGCTAAAATTAAAGAAAAGTTTATGGTTATTTTCAATTTTAAAGCAATTAAAAATGGTGGGGGAGAGTACTCTGAAAGTATGGAGGCTAATGATCGTTTTGAAATTTACAAAAAAATCAAACAACGTGGAGATTCTGTAGTTTCAGTTGAGGAATCCAGTCAATCTTCTGGTGCTTTAATGAAGAAACTCAATGATTCTGTCAGTGCTTTTTTCGGACGAGTCTCGGCACAAGACAAAATTAATTTTGCCAGAAACCTATCTTCAATGGTTAGCGCTGGTTTGGCTCTGTCTCGGGCTCTATCGGTTCAGGAACGTCAGGTCCACAACAAGAAATTTAAGACAGTAATTAAAAATATTGATGATGAAATTAACCGTGGAAAAAGTTTAAGTGAGGCTCTACGTCTTCATCCAAAAATATTCTCCAACCTTTTTGTTTCCATGGTTAAGGCCGGGGAAGAATCAGGTGGCTTGTCAGACTCTCTAAAAATGGTGGCTATTCAAATGGATAATTCCAATCGTTTAACCAAAAAAATTCGGGGCGCAATGATTTACCCTTCTGTTATTGTCGGTGTAATTATTGTTATCGGAATTATTATGTTTGTTTTTGTCCTACCAGGTATTACAACTACTTTTAAAGAAATGAACGTACCGTTACCATTAGCCACTAGAGTAATTATTGGAGCCAGTGATTTCATGACCAATAATTATATTTTAGTAATATTACTTTTGATGGCTTTTGTTGTTGGAGTGTATTTATTTATTCGCACAAAATTAGGCAAAAGATATTTTGAAATGGTGAGTTTGAGCTTGCCAGTAATTGGTAATTTGGTTAAAGAAACTAATTCAGCCCGCACGGCTAGAACTTTATCTTCACTTATTTCGGCTGGTGTTCCGATTGCTGAGGCCTTAAAAATTACTGGTGATGTTTTGCAAAATTCATTTTATAAACAAATTGTCAACGAAGCCGTAGAAAACATTAGTAAGGGTGTGCCAACGTCCAATGTGTTTATGGTAAAAACTAAGTATTATCCAGTTTTTCTTGGGGAGATGATGAGCGTTGGGGAAGAGACCGGTAAGTTGCCAGAAATGCTTATGAATGTAGCCGTTTTTTATGAGGATGAGGTAGATCAAAAGACTAAGGATATGTCGACAATCATTGAGCCAGTGCTCGTGATTGGGATTGGTGCCGCAGTTGCCTTCTTTGCTCTGGCCATGCTTCAACCGATGTATTCTCTGGTGGATGTTATATAAAAGAAATTCAAATAAAATGTCGATGAATAGAAAAAAAATGATAAACAGTTTAAAAGTTTTTCTGTCATTCCCGCGCAGGCGGGAATCCAGAGAAATTACAGATACGCTGGATTCCCGCCTGCGCGGGAATGACAGAGGTGGTTTTACTCTTATAGAGTTATTAATCGGTGTCGCCATTTTTTCTATGGTATCTTTGGCAGTTTATCAAGGTTATGCCAAAACAGTTGAAGGTTCAGCAGCTCTCAGGGTTAAGTCCGCTGCTGTTGATCTGGCCAATGAACAATTTGAAATTGTACATAATTTACCCTTTGCCTCAGTCGGTATAACTAGTGGTGTTCCAAACGGGGTATTAACTCATCTTAAAACGGTAGTGAGAAACAATATTAGTTTTTTGGTTACCACTACCGTTAGAAATATAGATGATCCTTTTGATGGACAGGTCGGTAGTACAACCAAAAATGATTTATCAGCAGCTGATTATAAATTGGTTGAAGTAGAAATTAGTTGTTCCACCTGTCGGAATTTTAAACCTTTGATTTTTTCTACTAAGGTTGCACCCAAGAATCTTGAAGCGGCTTCAACTAACGGCTCTTTATTTATAAACGTATTTGATGCCAATGGTTTGCCAGTTTCTGATGCCGCTGTTCAAGTAGTAAACACTGCTATCACACCAAATATAAATATTAATGACGTGACGAATTTGAGCGGACAACTGCAGATAGTCGATACCAAACCAAGTGTAAAAAATTACAGTATAACCGTCTCAAAGAATGGTTATTCCACTGACAAAACCTATAAACCTGGTGTTAATGGAAACACCAATCCAACTAAACCGCATTCAACTGTAGCTTTACAGCAACTAACTAAAATTAGTTTTGCAATTGATAAGGTCAGTCGTTTAGAACTCAATACCGTGGATTCGTCTTGTAATCCAATTGGTTCAGTACCAGTTACAATTATTGGTGCAAAAACTATTGGTAGTAATCCAATTATTTATAAATTTAACAATTCCTACACGACAAATTCTTCCGGTTTCCTCGGTCTTGATAATATAGAGTGGGATAATTATTCTTTTAGTTTCGCCAGTTCGTCATATGATCTAATCGGGACAAACCCACTTTGGCCGATATTTTTATCCCCAGATTCCACTGTGTCCGTTAATGCAGTACTTGAACCTAAAAACTCCCGACGTTTAGTAGTGACTGTAAAAGATAATGTTTCAAATTTGGCTGTGACTGACGCCACCATAACACTAAAAAATAGTAGCGGAGTGGTTTTAAGCCAAAAGATTTCTGGCCGAGGTTTTTTAAGTCAGACCAATTGGTTGGGTGGTGATGGACAAATAAATTACACTGATCAAACTAAATTCTTCGCTAATTCTGGTGATATTGATTATTCAACTAGTGGTGAGATTAAACTGACCAAAATTTTAGGTTTGTACTCCTCATCTGGTGTTTTAGAATCATCATCTTTTGATTCCCAAATTTCGCCCCAGTATAGTCAAATTCTTTGGAATTCAAATAATAATGCCTCAACAACAATTAGAATGCAGATGGCATTTGCCACTTCGTCAACCGCCACAACAACTTGGAATTATGTTGGTCCAGATGGCACTTCGGATACATATTTTACTACTAGCAATCAAAATATTGATTCCTCAGCAAGTAATAAGAGATATTTCCGTTATAAGATCTTTTTGGACACAGCTGATCAAAATTATACTCCAATAGTTAATGATGTTTTTGTTACTTACACCTCTTCTTGTACACCATCTGGACAAGTTTCTTTTGGAGGTTTGGGTTCATACACATATACAGTAGTGGTAGAAAAGTCTGGTTATCAAACGTCAACCCAGAGTGTTACGATGTCTTCAATGTGGAAGGAAGCAGTATTTAATTTGATGAAACAATGATAAAAAATTTTAAAGGGTTCACCATAGTTGAATTATTGATAGTGATTGCCATCACCACACTAATGGTCACGATTGTCGGTGCTTTTGCTCGTGACGTTTTTTTTATAAAAAATTATGTCTCTGAAAGTTATACATCTGAACAAGATGCTTCCAAGATTATTCGCCCAATGATAACTGAATTACGATCAGCACGAGCTTCTCAAACAGGAGCTTACGCTATTGAACAGGCTGGAACTTCATCACTCATTTTTTTTACTGATACCAATCTCGATGGTATGACAGAAAGAGTCAGATATTATTTATTCAATAAGACAATAATGAAGGGAATAATTTTTGCAACCGGTACACCTGCTACATACCCAGCCGCTCAAGAGAAATTTAATACATTAATTAGGAATGTTGGTAATTCTTCGTCAACTCCAATTTTCGAGTATTATAACGATAGTTATACTGGCACTAGTTCGCCACTTACACAACCAGTAAATATAGCCAATGTTAGTTTGATTAAAATAACTGTGAAAACTGACATCGATGTTAATCGCGCTCCATATCAACAAACAATTACCACCCAAGTGTCTATTCGTAATCTCAAAGATAATTATTAAATTATGTTTTCTGTAAATCAAAAAAAATCAATGTGGAAAAATAATAAAGGTACGATACTTTTGACTACTTTAATTTTTATGATGATTGCTGGAATGATTATTGCCGGTCTTATTGGCTGGTTTGGAACATTATTGAAATCATCACGTGCTCTAACTGATCGCGAACAAACTTTTCAGATTGCTGAAGCCGGTATTGAATACTATCGTTGGCATTTGGCACACGCTCCCTTGGATTTCAAAGACGGAACAGCAACATCTGGACCATATATTCACAATTATTATGATAAAGATGGAGTAAAAATCGGATCATATTCGCTTGATATTGTTCCACCACCGACCGGTTCGACAATCGTGAATATAACTTCGACTGGTAAACTTGATTCAAACTCAACAGTTACGAGAAAAATTAAAGCAATTATGGCCAAACCTTCACTAGCTAAATTCGCAGTGGTTGCCAATGATGATATGCGTTTCGGTGAGGGAACTGAAGTCTATGGACAAATTCAATCAAACAAAGGGATTCGTTTTGATGGTTTAGCACATAATTTAGTTTCATCGGCTAAGAGTACATATTCTGATCCGGACCACTCTGGTGATGATGAGTTTGCAGTTCATACTCACGTCAGGATTCCACCAAGTACTGGCGTCGATGACACTTTTCGGGCTAGCGAGGCTCCACCAAATTCCATACCGAACAGAACAGATGTCTTTCTAACTGGTCGTCAGGTTTCGGTACCAGATTTTGATTTCAGTGGCATTACCCAGGATTTGTCAGATATGAAAACTGAAGCTCAAAATCACGGACGATATTTTGGCAGTTCTGGGGATGAAGGCTATCATATTGTTTTGAAAACTGATGATACTTATGATGTCTACCGGGTTGATACACAATACAAAGTACAAGGTTCTTGCACGAAGTCAGGGCAAGATGGTTGGTCACAGTGGAGTATAGAAGATGAAGATAAAATTTTCTCTAATTTATCTTTTCCATCCGACGGCCTTATCTTTTTAGAAGATAACGTTTGGGTCAGTGGCACTATTAATACCGCTCATCTTACTATAGTTGCTGCTCGATTTATAGATAATAAGACAAACAAAAATAACATTATTATTAATAATGATATCAAGTATACCAATTATGATGGTCAAGATGCCTTGGCTCTTATCGCTCAGGGAAATGTTAATGTCGGTTTAGTCAGTGAAGACAATTTAAGAATAGATGCCGCTCTTATTGCTCAGAACGGGCGAGTCGGTAGATATTATTATAATCATTCTCAATGTGAAGGATATGATGATCGAGATACAATAACTCTCTATGGCATGATCGCTACCAACGAACGTTATGGTTTTGCTTACACTGATGGAACTGGTTACACCACCAGAAATTTGATCTACGACAACAACTTACTGTATGGACCACCACCTTTTATTCCACTTAGTTCAGATTATTATCAAATAATTTCTTGGAATGAAGTGAAATGATATTAATAGTTAGTATAAGGAGTTAGTATGAGGAAGAAATAAAGAAAAAAGGCCTAAATGGCGAAACCTGTAAGGTTTCGCCATTCTTGTATTCCTTATGCTTATACTAATTCCTTATTCTTTTTGTTATAATACCCTCATGTCTATCAAGAAAAAAATCATCGTCGGTAACTGGAAAATGAACCCAGACTCCCTTATAAAAGCGAAGGAAATTGTCCAAAATCTCAAAAAATCGGCTTCAAAATTCGCTAAAATTAAGCCTGTTATTTGCCCACCATTTATTTACTTGCCAGAAGTGGCCTTTGGTCTAAAAAATACTAAAAATTTCTCTTTAGGTGCTCAAGACGTGCATTTTGTGGAAGAAGGAGCCCACACTGGGGAGGTATCTTTATCAATGCTCAAAAGTTTGGGTTGTAAATATGTAATTGTAGGGCATTCCGAGAGGCGTGAGACTGGTGAAACTGACGAAATGGTTAGTAAAAAAGTTGGAATTGTTTCTAAAGGTGGTTTAGTCGCCATATTATGTGTTGGCGAAAAGTCTCGGGATGGACACGGAGATTTCTGGCATACTCTCAGGGAACAAATTACTAAATCATTGAACAAAGTTAATCGCCCAATGTTAAAAAATCTAGTAATTGCTTATGAACCAGTTTGGGCCATTAGTGGAAAGCACGCCATGACTGGAAAAGATTTACACCAAACAGTAATTTTTATCAGAAAAACTTTGTCAGACATATATGGGCGTGATTGTGCAGATAAAATTTCAATACTTTATGGTGGTTCAGTCGGTCCAAAGAATACTATCGATTTAATTCAAGCAGGAACAGCGGACGGTTTGCTTATTGGACGTGAAAGCTTGAAAGTAAAAGATTTTGTTCAAGTATTGGAAATAGTGAATAATCTAAAATAATATAAGCATATTAAAAAACTCTATGGAGGATAACCCTCCACAGAGTTTTTTGATTGACTACGCAGGTGAGTGAAATAAAAAGTTCTTACTTTTCATTTCCGAACCAAGGACCTCAATATAAGGGTTGGATACACCACAGCTCTGCTGTGTAAAAAGAGTGAGCGGAAGCGAACTCTTTTGCCGGAGCTTGCTCCGGGGTTAATACCGCTTTTATTGACTTTAATTATTAATAAATGTATAAAGCTAAAAGACTGAACTTCGTAAATATGAGTAAAAATATGCCTTTACCACAGTTCACTTTCAATTATTAAAGTTGGTAGTGAACTGTGGTAAAGCCAAAATGGCTAAGCCGAAAAGGTCAAAATGACCAACAGTACAAAATATGACAACATCCGCAAGGATAGTCATGGGAGGAAAAGATGAGTAGCCGTAATGAGTTTAGTGCTGGTCTCGGAGCTAAAACCTGTGGAGCGTTCGCTGATGCCGGTTGGAGTCCGGCCGAGTTGAATCGTTTTGCAGAAGATTCAAAACTGCTTGAGAGAGAGTCTTGGACGTTATCCGTGGTGAAGCAAAGATAGAAACTAAAAAGTTTCTTGAGCGCATGAATCCAGGCATTACAATCCCTGCGCTCACTGAACATTTTGATGCTTGGACTTCTTTTCATATTCACTTTCGATCCGGAACAAAAAAAGAATTTGAAAAAGGTAAAGCAAAAATCTATGTCGAAGAAAATTTTAGGGACTGTTTCTTTCAACAGGTAGTGAGAGTGAGAGGAGAACAGACCCTGTCTTCCTACCGGCTCAAGGAATTTACCGGGGACAAGGTGATTCGCTCGGAACTCGGTCCCAATCATGAGATCGATCTAGCTGCTGTGTTTCATCTTATAAACCAACAACCAAATGGCGAAGACGGTATTCTTCTAACCAAAGGCTTCAATGTTTTTTTTGTTATTAATGACATAACAAAAGTTGTTCAGGAGGTTACCGCTCATTGGGGTGACCCTATTTTTGATCAAAACAAAGATAGTTGGTATGTTGGTGCTGGTGATCTTGGAGAGTCACATAAACACGGTCTTATTTTTGCTCGTAATCCGGACAATAATTAAATTTAATTTTGGAGGATAAACCTATGGCCCAGAAACATTTTATGTTTCTGGGCCATTTTTAATTAAAATTTTCTGAAGTGTTTCTATTCCAACTCTTTTTGAATTAACTCAGTAGTTAGCTACTAACTTTTACGTAAATAGTTGATTGAAAGCTTTATATTTGTGCGAATTATTTATCTAATCTAGAATTATACTTTTTTCCATTTCTGCCTTTTTTGCCCAACCCCCAAGAAGATGTAAGTGTAAGTGATCAATCACTTGTCCACCATCACGCCCAACATTAAAGACTGTTTTGTAGCCCGTTAGACCAGATTTTGTTGCATCTTCCTTGGCGGCATAAAACATTTCTCCAATAATACACTTGTCATCCTCCATTAACTCAGCGATTGAGACAATATGCTTTTTGGGGATAATTAAATGGTGAATTGGGGCGGCCGGCTTGATATCCTTAATAATAATCAAATCTTCTCTCTCAAATACTATTTCAGCTGGAATTTCTTTTCCAACTATCTTACAAAAAAGGCAATCTTCTTTTTTCATATCAAAATTATAGCAAATTATAAAAGATAACTATATACTAGACTAATGTCATATACATTACGTCCGATTTCTAATAATGAGGAACTGAAAAAATATTCTGAATTAACCCAAACTCTGCTTGAAGGAAGAGAAATTAAAACTGAAAGGGAAGCGGAAGCATTTTTTGCTCCAGATTATGAAAAAGACTTGCATGACCCATTTTTACTTAAAGACATGGATTTAGCCGTGGCTAGAATTTTGAAGGCCATTGATAATAATGAAAAAATATTAATTTATAGTGACTATGATGCCGATGGTGTGCCTGGTGGCGCTGTGCTTTACGATTTTTTTACTAAAATAGGCTTAAAAAATTTTACCAATTATATTCCGCACCGACATTTGGAGGGCTTCGGACTAAACCTTGAAGCAGTAGATGAATTTGCTAAAGATAAAGTTAAACTAGTCATCACAGTTGATTGCGGAGTGACTGATATAGAGGAAGCCAGTCGTTTTGCCGAACATAATATTGATTTAATTATTACGGATCATCATTTGCCGGGTGAAACATTACCGTGTGCTATTGCGGTGGTTGATACCAAAAGAGCTGATTGTAATTATCCCAACAATAATCTTTGTGGAGCTGGCGTAGCTTTTAAACTGGTCCAGGCCCTACTCAAAACCCGTGATTTTGGTCTAAAACCTGGTTGGGAAAAGTGGTTACTAGACCTAGTTGGCATTGCCACTATTTCTGATATGGTACCACTGACTGGTGAAAATCGGGCGCTGGCCTATTATGGCCTCAAAGTCCTGCGAGTTTCACCACGACCAGGTTTAATAAAATTATTTCGTCGACTTAAACTTGATCCAAGAAATATCACTGAGGATGATGTGGGTTTTAGTATTTCTCCGCGCATCAACGCCGCCTCTCGACTCGGTAATCCCGATGACGCTTTTAATATGTTAATCACTACTAGTGAAACTGATGGCGATCGCTATGCCGAACATTTGGAAAAATTAAATAATGAGCGCAAAGGTTTAGTCGCTGCACTTACTAAAGAAGTAAAAAAGATAATATCGGAACGTTATACTAGTGAAAAGAAGCGCCCGGTTTTGGTAATTGGTAATCCCGAGTGGCGACCTGGACTTTTAGGACTGGCAGCCAATTCAATTTTGGATAACCACGAAGGAGCCGTCTTTCTTTGGGGACGAGAAGGTGGTGACACAGGATATTTGAAAGGTTCCTGTCGTTCGGATGGAAGGATAAGTGTTATGGAATTATTTAAAAAAGTTCCAGCCGGAATATTGGTAGACTATGGAGGACATAGTGTTTCAGGTGGTTTCACAGTTTTGGTGGAAAAAGTTCACTTATTAGAAGATTGCCTTTGTTCGGCTTATGAAGAACTTAGTTCAAACACTGCCGTTCTACCGCCAATTATGATTGATTGGAGTTTAGACGTTAGTGATGTTAATCATAGACTCTGGCAAGAACTAGAAAAATTTTGCCCGTTCGGTATTGGCAATCCAAAGCCGTTATTTTTATTGTCAAAAGTTAAATTGGCCGAAGTAAAAATTTTTGGTAAAGAAAAAAACCATTTAGAATTAATTTTACAAAATGACAAGAAAAAAGTTTCTGCTATTGCTTTCTTTTCCACGACAAAAACTTGGGGACAGGAACTTAAGACAGGGAATGTAGTTGATATTGTAGCTACAGTGGAAAAAAATACCTTTATGAATAGAAATGAAATTAGACTTAGAATAGAAGAAGTGATTAAATAACTACAAATTTTATACAATTGACATATTCATCTATTTAAAGTATTGTTTCTGTCAGAATTAGTATAAACTTTTAAATGAGGTTCCATCATGGAAACGAAGGAAATGGCTTTTTCGTCCGATGATTTGTGGGCTCTCAGCCGGCATTTAGTGGAAAACAAGATGACCAACCTGGTTGAAATTTTCAAGAAATTTCTTCGGTCTGGCCTGACTTTTCGCGAAGTGAGACATAAGAAATTTCTTCCTGCTAGCAAGCAGTATCAAGTTGCGGAAGCAAAATTTAGGAGGATCTCACAGAGCTGGAAGAAGCTTTGAAAGTACAGGGGATAAAATTTACCTCCATGACCGAAAACATTTCTGATCTGGTTACTCTGTCCAACCAGGTCAAACTTTTCTTCTGTCGTCATGACTAGGTAGGAAAGTTTTTAAAAAAGAATCCCTGAGGATTCTTTTTTTCTTGCATTTTAAATAAAATGTGACTAGAATTAAAATAGAAATTTCAAATTTGTAATTTTGTAAAACGGGGGTAGCTTATGGAAGAAGAAAGGGGAAGCCGGGAACCTAAGGATGTTTCCAAAATGATAACCGACCTAATTTCATTCATTAAAAAATTGAGAAAGGAAAAGTTTTCTTTGAGATTGAAAGAACTTCTTTTCAAGGCTCATAAGTTTGAGGTAATTAAGAACAATCGTATTCTGAATCAGACCAATCAGCTCAAAGATGGTGAAAGAAAGTTCAATAATGCCCGGGGAAGATTCATAGAGAAATGTGCCAAACATGGCGTTAAGATCGATAATCATGAGGAACTTCTAACCTCAGAAAATTTGGCACAGTATTACTATCTGTCTTTCGATCTTTAACTTAAATGAAGCAACGCAAAACCCGTGAAAGCGGGTTTTCTCTTTACTTTACAAAATTAATAAAAGGTGGTAGTATTTAATGAGAACTTTAAAGATTTTTATAACAAAAGGGGTAGAAAATGGCTAAAAAGTTTAAGGTGCCAAATATGGCATACTTGAGGGACCTGACGGAGAAAATCAAAGATGAAGAATTCAAAAAATCATTCTATGATTTCTTCCAGTGCCTGAAAGAATTTCATATAGCAAGAATCAACAGGGCCCGACAATATATGAGTCTTTGCTCTTTTGAGGTCAAATTCAAGAAAGCTCTGGCCATGCTCGAATGTCTGATTGATCGGTTAAATATTAAATCAGCTTACTCCGCCAAGGTCTCTTCCATCGGTACTATGGTGGACAGAACCTGGGAACAGCTTGTTCTGGAGTAATACCAGAAAAACAAATAAAAGGACTCTCACAAGGAGTCCTTTTCTAATGCTTCAAAAAATTTGCTATAATCATTAAATGAATTTTCAAGATAAAATAATTGTTTTTACAGATGGCTCATCGAGTGGTAATCCAGGGCCAGGGGGTTGGGGAACACTCATTGCTTACCCTGCAGGCAGTAGAGGCATTGAAGTGGTGGAACTGGGAGGTGGAGAAAAAAGAACTACTAATAATAGAATGGAATTAATGGCCGCCATAGGAGCTCTCGAAGAAATTAAAAAAACAGATGACAAAATAGTAATTTATTCTGATTCTGCTTATGTTATCAATGGTATTACCAAATGGGTTTTTGGCTGGCAGGCCAAGGGTTGGATGACACTGAACAAACAGGAAGTTTTAAATCGTGATTTGTGGGAAAGATTGGCCGGGCTCTGTAAAGGTAAAAAAATCGACTGGTCAAAAATTGACGGTCATTGTGGGGTAGCTGGAAATGAAAGAGTGGACGAGATTGCCACCACTTTTACTAATGGTAAAGTTCCAAGTTTGTATCGTGGTCTGCAAAAGAATTACTCTGTGAAGTTTAATGATTTATCAAAGTGTGAAATTAAGACTGAGAATAAAAGCCGCTCCAGTGCCAAGGCCTATTCCTACTTGAGTCTATTAAAAGGCGAATTACAAATTCACAAAACCTGGGATGAATGTAAAGCGCGAGTAGAAGGTAAATCCGGTGCTAAATATCGCAAATCTATTTCTCCCGAGAATGAGAAAGAGATAATGAAGGAGTGGGGAATCAATTAGTATTTAGTATAAAGTATATAGTATTTTGTATAAAGAAATAGAAATCGAATTTGATAAATAAAGATAATAGTAATGAACAGTAGTTATTTTTATGCTTATATATTTGGGTTTGTTGGCGGAATTTTTCTAAGTTCCTTTTATAATTTAGGTTTTTCATTTTTTCTCCTATTACTTTTCTTATCTTTAGTAATTTTTTATTTGTGGCGTCGTGGCTTTTTTGAGCCGTCTTTATGGGTTGGAGTTTCAATAATTTTTGTGGTATTTTTTAGTTTCGGAGTTTTAAGATTTGATGTGGACAATATAAGAACTAACCCCTTAAGAGAAAATTTAGATCAGTGGTTAGACACTAAAATTATAATTACCGGTGTAGTTAGTGATGAGCCAACTATTAAAACTCTGAATCAAAGGGCTGTCGTTGATATTGAAAAAATACTTGTAAATAATAATGAGTATTTAGTAAAAAATAGAATTTTAATTCAAACTAAACTGTCGCCATTAATAAATTATGGAGATGAAATAGAAGCTCAAGGTACAATCTCCAAACCAGATCAGATATTGGGAGAAGACGGGAGGATTTTTGATTATGCTTCATATCTTGAAAACCAAGAAATATTTTATTTATTAAGTTTTTCGGATACTAAAATACTGTCTAATGATAAGGGTAATTTTATTATGGCGTCATTATATAAGATAAAGAATTATTTTATGATGAGTTTAAATTATTTAATTTCCGAACCGGAAGTTTCATACTTAAATGGTATTCTTTTGGGGTCCAAGTCCTCGTTACCCATTGAATGGAATGATATCTTTGCTAAAGTTGGTTTAACCCACATCGTAGCTTTATCTGGTTACAACATTACTATTGTTTCTGAATGGTTACAGAAAGTTTTGATTTTATTTTTGCCTTTCGGTTTATCGTTGTGTTTTGGGGCACTTGGTATTATAGCTTTCGTTATTATGACCGGGGCTTCAGCAACAGCAGTTCGAGCAGGTATCATGGCTCTGATTGTTATTTTTGGCAGAATGATTGGACGGCAATATAATCTAACCCGGGCTCTACTTATAGCCGGTTTTGTCATGATATTGTTTAACCCTCGCTTATTAGTTTTTGATTTGTCTTTCCAATTATCTTTTCTAGCTACACTGTCATTAATTATATTTCCAACACATTTAGAAAAATATTTTACCTGGATAACTAAGAAATTTAATATTCGCGATTTATTTCTAACTACTCTATCAGCTCAAATATTGGTTCTACCATTACTACTTTATAAGATTGGTTGGTTATCTTTTGTTTCTCTCCCGGCCAATTTGCTTGTTTTACCCTTGATTCCCCCGACAATGTTTTTAGGTTTTTTCACTGGACTATTTGGTTTGGCTTCAACATATATCGCCTGGCCGTTTGCTCTTTTGACCCAGATATTTTTATCCTCGCAGATGATTATAATGAAGACTATGGCCAATTTACCCGGGTCGGCGATTAAATTATCAGAATTTTCTTTCTGGTGGATAATTCCAATTTATATTTTGATAATTATTTGGGTTTGGAGAATGAAGAAGTTTGAGAAATGATATAAAATAATTCTTTCTCACCGTCATTGCGAGGAGTCTGACGACGAAGCAATCCAGGATTTTCTTAAAGATTAAGTCTGGATTGCCACGGGTGAATACACCCTCGCAATGACGAGAGGAGTGGTGATAATAAAAATTCAATGCCAAAAAAACTACAAAAATCTAAATACTTTTCACTAGTTACAATTATTTTATTGTGTGCAGTACTTATTTTTGTTTGCACTTTACTATTTAATCTCAAATCTGGCGTCAAAATATCGTATTTAGATGTCGGACAAGGTGATGCAACTTTGATTACTGTTTTGAATGGTCCAAATATTTTAATCGATACTGGACCAGGTAATACTGTTTTGCGTGCCCTAGATAAAGAGTTTATGTTTTTCCCTCGCCGGCTGGATATTATACTTTTAACTCATCTCGATGCCGATCATATTGGTGGAACGGTAGAAATACTGCGTCGTTATGATGTTGGAGTTATCCTTATCACACATAATAGTGATAAACCGGAAATAGCAGATATTAAAATTTTAGCTCAAGAAAAAAACATTCCAATAAAAATAGTTAAACAAGGTGATTATTTAGATTTGGGAAACAATTCAGCTCTGCAAATTCTGTTTCCTGATCAGTCAGTTGACGATTGGGAGGAAAACACAACCTCAGCGATTATTCGTCTAGCAGTAGGGGAGGAAAGTTTTATTTTTACCGGTGATGCCCCACAAGCGACTGAAAATCTAGTCGCTTATTATTATGGCTCGGCTTTAAAAGCTAATGTTCTAAAGCTGGGTCACCATGGTTCAAAAACTTCCACCAGCGATATGTTTTTGGCCGCTGTTAATCCCGAATATACGGTCATTTCCGCCGGATTAAACAATCGTTATGGTCATCCAAATAAAGAAACAATAGAAAAAATTAATAAATTAAACAAAAAAATCCTTGAAACTTTTCAAAGCAGAACAATTGAGTTTTGGAGCGACGGAAAAACTTTGAGTATGTCTATTTAATACGCTTTAAATAACCTTTAATATTAAAGGTGGCATTTTTACCAAAAAAATCACACCATTTTCTATCAGCAATAAAATTATTATTGGTTTTTAAAAATTCATTAATAGCTTTTAATGGACCACCGTTAAAAACGTAAGATTGTTTTTTGGCATTGATGATACCATCCTCAACTATAAGGTAGGATCCAATACTTACTAAAGGTGCAAATTTTTTCATGGCCCCTAATGTACTCTCTGCAACATGTGAACCATCATCTATCACTAAAATTTTTGAAAACTTTTTAGCTTCATTTACATCATAATTTTCCCAGCCGTTAGTAAATAGTTTAATTCTTGGGTGATCGGCAACTAGTTTATCTGAATCCCTCTCTATATCTATAGTATGTATTGTACCTTTTCCTATAATATCCATTAGATCTGCTAAATATAACGCCCCACCACCCTTGTTGGTGCCAATTTCAATAACTAGGTCTGGTTTAACCTCCATAAGAATCATTTGATAAAGTACGTAGTCAAATGGACATTTAATATAACGAACACCACGGTAGGTAACAGAACTATGACTTGCAAATATTGTATTGGTATTATATTTAATTCTCTCATCAGAAGGAGAAAATAAGAAGACTAACCAAGAAATTGATTTTCTTCTGATTCTTATTAAAAGTGTTTTGATTTTATTCATTTTGGTATTGTACCAAATTATAATTAGTATATCCATTTTACTGTCTGTTTTTCCAGACCAAGGTTTAACCTTGGTCTGGTTTTTTTGATTTCCGAAGGGTAGTCCTTCGAGAGAATATCATCAAAAAACCGCTCTTGGCGGTTTTTTTACTGCTTTTATTTAATTTTCTTAAACTCTCCGTTTTTGATAAGGCCAGCTTTCTTGAGAGTTGCGTAGGCACCATTCTTTTGAATTGTTTTAATGGCACGAGCGGTAATTGTTAAAGTAATACTTTTCTTTAATTCAGGTACGTAAATCTTTTTAGTTTGAAAGTTAGGGCTACGGCGAACTTTACCAGTCGGATTGTACTGAGTGGCACGAGTGCGGTTGCTATAGCCACCACCAACTTGTGTTGTTTTTTTACTGATTGGACAAATTTTTCCCATAATATTTTATTTATTTTCTTAAATACCCATTGCCGTGTTAGGGCTAAATCGCTTGGGATTTCAATTCCGCTATGCTATCATTAATGGTGCATTTATGCAAATATTATGACCCTTGAATCAGTATTTATCTTTATCATTGTAATTTTTTCTGTCATTATTCATGAAGTCTCTCATGGCTACTCCGCCTATTTTTTTGGTGATCAAACAGCTAAATATCAGGGTCGCTTAACCTTAAATCCTCTCAAACACATTGATATTTTTGGTTCTATTCTTTTACCTTTACTTCTTATTATTACCAATGCCGGAATATTTCTAGGTTGGGCTAAGCCAGTTCCATACAACCCCTATAATTTGCGCAATCGGGCTGTGGCCGAGCCCTTAATTGCCTTTTCTGGTCCACTCTCCAACTTTTTATTGGCTTTTATTTTTGCAATGGTGGCCAGAATAATGATAGCTTTTAATTTTGGTTCCACGGAATTTTTAAAAGTTATTTTCATAATTGTTTTTACCAACATTATTTTAGCGGTTTTTAACCTAATTCCTATTCCACCACTTGATGGATCAAGAATTATCACTGCTTTATTCCCAAGTTTAAAAAGTCCATTTGATAAAATTGAATGGGCGGGTATGTTTATCGTTTTGTTTTTTGTTCTTTTCTTTGGTCAATATGTAAGTGTTATTGCCTCGCATGTGGCCAGTTTCTTTTTGGGAATGTAAAAACCACCTTCAGGTGGTTTTAAAATGTTCCCAGTAGATTCCAATCTATATTTTTTTTCCACCTAAGGTACGGGAAATTTCTTGAATAACTTCGTCCATAGTAACAGTAGCTTTAATGAGGAAGCTTGAAACCCCCAGAGAGCGTCCTTTGACAATATCCTCTTTTGTTCCGAGGTTGGTTAAGAAAATAACCGGTATATCCTTAACAATTGGCATTTCCTTAAGTCTTTTTAATATTTCAAAACCATCAATGTCTGGAAGCATAATATCCAAAATAATAAGATCAGGTTTTTTAGTTTCTAATACTTTGAAGGTTTGTTGACCATCGTTGGCTGACAAAACTTCTAAACCATTATCAAGTAGCTTTTTAGATATGAGACTGATGAAAAACTTGTCATCTTCCACAATCATTATTTTTTTCCCTTTGATGTTTTCCATAGAATTGTATTAATTAGTATTAACTAAATTATACTATAAAGAAAGTCAAAACTCAAAAGGCAAAGCTCAAAACTGAAAATATAAAATAAAAAGTAAGAAAAAGTCAAAATATAACTGATTTTGACTCAATTTTAACATTTGACCTTAACTTTTGAGTTTTGAACTTTGAGATTTGAATTATCCTTGCTTTTTCCCCATATATATAGTAAAGTTCCTTTCGTGCTATAGAGAACTGCTGAATCAATTGAGTTGCATCATTGTTTCGTTAACTCTTATAAATAAGTTTAAAATATGCCTACAGTAAACCAATTAATCAAAAGAAATAGAAAGCATGCTAAACGCAAAACCAAAGCGGTCGCTTTGATGCGTTCTTTTAATGCTCTAGAAAACCGTCCAACTTTCTTTGCTTCACCATTTAAACGTGGTACTTGCATTAAAGTGACAACCAAGACTCCAAAGAAACCAAACTCTGCTGTTCGTAAAATTGCCCGTGTTCGTTTGACCAACGGTATGGAAGTCACTGCTTATATTCCGGGAATGGGTCACCAATTACAGGAACACTCCGTGGTATTACTCCGTGGTGGTCGTGTTAAAGATGTCGGTCTTCGCTATACAATCGTTCGCGGTGTGCTCGACGCTACTGGCGTTGAAAATCGTCGCAAAGGTCGCAGTCAATACGGTACAAAGAAACCAAAAGCTGCTAGCGCTGCTAAAGCTAAATAATTTTAAATATTATGCGACGAAAAATAAAAAATAAGAAAGTTATAACAGCCGACAGTGTTTATGATTCTGTAAAGATCAGTAAAATGATCAACTATATTATGGAAGCTGGTAAGAAAAACATTGCCCGTAAGATTGTTTATGGAGCTCTTGATTCTATTAAGAAAACAGAAAAAGTTGAAAATCCTTTAACCGTTCTTGAAACGGCCTTACAAAATGTTACTCCAAACGTGGAAGTTCGTTCTCGCCGAGTTGGTGGAGCTAACTATCAGGTACCAGTAGAAATCCGCCCAGAACGTCGTCAAGCGATGTCAATGAAATGGATTATCGAAGCCGCTCGTTCCAAAAAAGGGAAGCCAATGGCGGAGAGATTAGCTATTGAAATCATTGCTGCAAGTAAGAATGAGGGTGATGCTATTAAGAAACGTGAAAATGTTCATAAGATGGCTGAGGCTAATAAAGCCTTCGCTCACTTCGCCTGGTAGTTCGCATTGTCTTTTTATCGAATTTCATCGTTGCTCGTTCCGTTTGTTCCTGCAATGTACTAAATGTACATTTTAGTCACAAGCCTCACTCGCACCTCGAACTTCAATAAAAATCCTAATGCTCTAAAAACAATAAATTTTGAAACAAAAAATCCCTAACGGGATTTTTTGTTTGATTAAAATTCTCCGAAATATATTTGCATTTTAACCACTTTTGCGTTAGTCTTATGCCATATTAAAACAGTCGCTTAACCGCTTTTATTATTAATTTTTGGTTGCGAACTTATTTTATAAATTTATTATTATGTTAAAAAGAGATTATCCATTAGAAAGAGTTCGTAATTTCGGTATCATCGCTCACATCGACGCCGGTAAAACTACTACTTCCGAGCGTGTTTTGTATTACACTGGTGAATCACACAAAATTGGTGAAGTTCACGATGGTAACACTACTACCGACTGGATGGAACAGGAAAGGGAGCGTGGTATTACTATTACCTCCGCTGCTATTACATGTTTTTGGAATCCAAGTTACATGGGCGCTGACACTTCTAAGAAAGTTCGTTTTAACATTATTGATACTCCTGGACACATTGATTTCACCGCTGAAGTTAAGCGTTCTCTTCGTGTACTCGACGGTGCTGTTGTCGTTTTCGACGGTGTCGCTGGTGTTGAACCACAATCTGAAACCAACTGGCGTTACGCTGATGATGGAAAAGTGCCACGTATTTGTTTCATCAATAAATTGGACCGTATGGGTGCCAACTTTGAACGTTCCTATCAATCTATTCTTGATCGTTTGACCAAAAATGCGATTCGCATGCAACTCCCAATCGGTGAAGAGGCTAACTTTGAAGGGGTAGTAGATCTCTTGAAAATGAAAGCCTTTTTCTTTGAAGGAGAAATGGGTAAAGATATTATTGAAAAAGAAATTCCAGCTGACAAACTTGAAGATGCTAAAAAATACCACGCCATTTTGATTGAAAAAATTGTGGAGCAAGATGACAAATTAATGGGTGAATATTTAGAAGGAAAAGTGCCATCTCTTGAGGACTTGAAAACTGTTCTTCGTAAGGCGACAATTGCTAATACTCTTGTGCCTGTTTATGCTGGCTCCGCTTTGAAAAATAAAGGTGTGCAACTTATTTTGGATGCCGTGGTAGATTTTCTCCCATCTCCACTTGATATTCCACCAGTAGTCGGAACTGATCCTGTAACCGGTGCTGAAGTTATTCGTCACGCCTCCGATGAAGAACCGTTTTCTGCTTTAGCCTTCAAACTTCAAGCCGACCCATTCGTTGGTCAATTAACTTTCTTCCGTGTTTACTCCGGTTCTATTTCCGCTGGTACTTACATTTACAATTCAACTACTGGTGAAAGAGAGCGTTTGGGCCGTATCGTTCGTATGCAGGCTGATAAACGTGAAGAAGTGGAAACTGTTTTTGCTGGAGAAATTGCGGCTGCGGTAGGTCTCAAGAGCGCTAAAACTTCTCATACTTTTTCCGATGAAGAACAACCAATTATTTTGGATCAAATTAAATTCCCAGAACCAGTTATTACTTTGAAGATTGAACCAAAGACCAAAGCTGACCAAGAGAAGATGGGTTTTGCTTTGAAGCGTTTGTCTGATGAAGATCCAACCTTCAAAATTAAATCTGACTCTGAAACCAATGAAACTGTCATCGCTGGTATGGGTGAGTTACACTTGGAAATTCTTGTTGATCGTATGAAACGCGAATTTGGTGTTGAGACCAACGTTGGTAAACCACAAGTAGCTTACAAAGAAACTATCACTGGTGAAGCTGAAGTGGAACATAAATACATCAAGCAATCTGGTGGTAAGGGTCAATACGGTCACGTTCGAATTAAAATTAAACCTTTGCCAGCTATTGTTGAGGGTGAGAAAATTCCTAAGAACGTTAAGCGTTATGATGAGTTTGAATTTATCGATTCAATCAAAGGTGGAGTTATTCCTCAAGAATTTATTCCAGCTGTTGAAAAAGGTGTCAGAGAAGCAATGGATCGTGGAATTCTCGCTGGTTACAAAGTGGTAAATATTTCTTGCGAACTTCTTTACGGTTCTTATCACGATGTGGACTCTTCAGAAATGGCTTACAAGATTGCTGCCTCAATGGCCTTCCAAGAAGCTGCTCTAAAAGCTCGTCCAGTTATTCTTGAACCTATCATGAAAGTAGAAGTTATTACTCCAGAGAAATTCATGGGTGACATTACTGGAAACTTGAGTTCAAAACGTGCTCAAATCGAAGGCATGAGCGATCGCGGAATGAATAAAGTTATCAGTGCTAAAGTTCCTTTGTCCGAAATGTTTGGTTATGTAACCGGACTTCGTTCAATGTCTGAGGGACGCGCTTCATCTACTATGGAATTTGATCATTACGATATCGTTCCACCAAATGTAGCTAAGACTATTATTGAAGCCAGACAATAAAATTAAAAAAGACCGGCAGTTCGTTAAACGAACTGCCGGTCTTTTGTATACCCACATTCTCTAGCCATCCTTAATTTTGATTGGTATAATTGGGGTAACGATGTTAAAAAAAGTTTTAGTTTTATTTAAGATTTCTTTGGCGGTTTTTGTTTTGGTCCTTCTTTTTTCTACAGTTTGTAATTTTGCCTTTGCTCAAACCACAGAATTACCTGGCATTATTCCAACTCAACCACTTTCTAGTTGGGAAAATTTTCTCAATTTTTTTGGAGCGGACATAATTCCTATTTCTGGTGCCAATCAACTTGATACTGATAAAAATATTATCGCAGATCTTTACCCCCAATTATCAAAGAGAGATGGACTTTATGCTTCTCTAAAAACCGGGGACTATGTCAGATTAACTTTTGAAAGAAATTTAACCAAAGATAATGACATTACTCTTTACGCTAAGTCCGACACTGGTGCCAAAATTGAGGTTTATGAAAAAGATAGTGACAAATTGATTACTACTTTTGAAAATATCTCTAGTGACAAAAAATACCAAATACTTTTTACTGATGAAAATTTAAATCAAGCAACTTTTGATCTGAAAATCACTGGAAATGTTGAAATCGATTATGCTGTGGATCCGACTATTGTGGATTTGATAACGACCATGTCTACCTATAGTAACGGTGCGTCCTTTCCGTATAAAGTAGCAGCAGCGAGTAGCTATTATAGTACTAATTATCCCTGGGAGGCTTTTGATAAAAATTACACGAGTATGTGGTTGGGACCACTTAACACCGATAACATGTGGGTGCAATATGATTTCGGGGTGGGTAATGTTCAGAAGGCTGACTCCTTTTTAGTTAGCAATAATTATATTTATGGTACAAAAAACTTCACTATTAGCGGTAGTAATGATGGTTTATCATTCACCACTCTTTACACTGGTGCTTTTGTCACGGCGTCATCGACAGTTTCTGACAGTTTTTCTAGTCCAAGTTGGTACCGTTTTTACCGTTTTACTGCTACATCCGGTTTTCATAATGGTTCAGGAAATTGGTACGATACTTTAGCTGAATTAAATCTGTACGGCTATTTAACTGCTCCAACGATAACTAGTTTTACCGGTTTGATTCCTACGATGACTGGTTATACTACTCCATCAGGTGTTGCTTCAACGAGCGTTGCCAACGGCACCAACTATGGTTGGAAGGCTTTTGATAAAAATGCTACCACTTATTGGCTTGGTCCACTCAATCAGGACAATCATTGGGTTCAATATGATTTTGGAGCAGGAAACGAAAAATTTGTCACTTCCGCTTATCTTTCTAATGATTATTTTACTGGTACAAAAGGTTTTACTATTAGCGGTAGTAACAATGGTACATCATTCACCTCTCTTTACTCTGGAGCTTTTAGTCAGCTAGTGGCCACAGCTGAGCCAATTAAACAAGTAGAAATAACCAGCCCAGATTATTATAGATATTATAGAATCACCATTACTTCACATTATGCCAATCCAACTAACTGGTATGATACTTTAGCGGAAATGCAATTATATTATTCTCCTCTTACTCCAACTGTGACCCTTAGTGCTGCTTCTGGTATTACTTCAACCACCGCCACGGGAAATGGTAATGTTACTTTTCAGGGTGGAGACAATCCAACCGTCACTATGTATTGGGGCACCACCGATGGGGGACAAGTTATCGGAAATTGGGCTAGTAACTCTGCCCCAACCAGTCCGGCCCAACCGCAAGGCATTGCTGCTTTTCTGAAAAATCTCACTGGTTTGACTCCGGGCACCACTTATTATTTTTCTGCCAAAGCAACCAACTCTGGTGGTACCGCTTGGCCAGCTTCCTCATTAAGTTTTACTACTAGCGCTGGCGCTCCGACTATTACTTTGAGCGCTGCCACTGGCGTTTCACCAACTACCGGGACTCTAAATGGAAATATTACTGCGACTGGTGGAGAAAATCCAACCGTTACTATGTATTGGGGTACAACCGACGGTGGGCAAGTGCCTGGTAATTGGGCTAGTAGCTCTGCCCCAACCAGTCCGGCCCAACCGCAAGGAGTTGCTTCATTTATCAAAAATTTAACTGGTTTAAATGCCAGCACAACCTATTACTTTTCTGCTAAAGCTACCAATTCCGCCGGTACTAGTTGGCCAGCTTCCTCATTAAATTTTATTACCAATACCACCGGGACACCGATATTTCAGATTAAAGGAAATTTCAAGATAAAAGGCACAGCCAGGGTACAATAATTTAATTTTTTGGTTGTAGATATAGATAAAAAAATGTTATAATTTATATAGTAATTAATTTTCCAAAATTAATTTGAATTTAATAATGAAAGTCTTTTCTAAATCAAGTAATTTCTTAGCTTTCACAAAATTCCTCGCTTTTTCTTTTGTGCTTGGCTTGGTTGTTTCCGTCTCTGTTTTTTCTTTGATACCAATGTTCGTTTCCGCTATTTATGCTCCCGGAGCTATCTTAGATCCAGACTGTCTGCCCACTGATCCAACCTGTACCGTTTCTACACATTGGACCACCGCTATTTCTGCTCTCAACCTTACTGGAACTTCGACTGGTATGAACACTGGTGATGTCTCTCTTGCCCCAGCTTCTTCCACTGGGCTGACTCTTAATGGCCAAATACTTTCTATAACTGATGATCACAATATTCCGCTCACTGCCTCCACTACTGATTGGGGTAGTACTTTTGATACAGTGTCTCTCAGTTCCGTAAATTGGGATAACACTTATGGCACAGTTAATTCTAGTAGTGCCAATTGGGATCAAGCTTTTTTTTGGGGAGATCATTCTACTGCTGGTTACTTAACTTCTTATTCTGAATCCGATCCACTATTCACTGCGGCTTCTTCTTCCTTACTTTCTACTACTTCTGCTTCTCTCACATATCAACCACTCGGTTCTTATTTGTCTTCCGAATCCGATCCTCTCTTCATGTCCGCTTCTTCTACTTACTTGTCTACCACTTCAGCTGCCGCCACTTACTATCTCGCTTCCAATCCTAGTAGTTACATTTCATCCTTCTCTGAACTTGATCCCGTCTACACTGCTAGCTCCTGGTCCACCACTACTAACAACTCGGCTAACTGGAACTCCGCTTATGGCTGGGGGAATCATGCGAGTGCCGGTTACTTAACTTCCGCTTTGGCGAG
The DNA here is from genome assembly GCA_049287185.1 of Minisyncoccia bacterium. Lineage (GTDB taxonomy): Bacteria > Patescibacteriota > Minisyncoccia > Phycocordibacterales > GWA1-40-21 > JBAWVR01. Next base: position 57,331 of record JBAQFI010000007.1, on the reverse strand, counting down.
TTCGACTTATGCTCCTTTAAATAATATTCTCGCACTAGATAATGTAACTTCCTTTATTCCATCCGCTGATTACCATCCAGCCACTAAAAAATATGTGGATGATTTAATTGCGGGAATCTCTACTTCTAGTTCAGCCGGTGGCTTAACTTTAACTACCATCATAGCAAGTGGGACAGCTGAAGTCGGAAAATTATATGTGAATGCTAGCAGTACATCTGACTATACCATGACTCTACCAGCCGGAAGTCCTGATGGTAGTACCATTGGGTTTTTGAATGTTGCGTCTAATGATCCTTTGTATCAAAGTGTAGTTTCGTTACTTCATATGGATGGAGCAAATGGAAACACCGCTTTTCCGGATGTAATAAGTACTCATACTTGGTCGGCAGCTGGTAATGCTTCGACCTCAGTAGATCAAAAAGTTTTTGGTACTGCTTCCATGGCTAATTCTACTGGCAATATCAGTTCTGCCGATTCTGATGATTGGGATCTCGGAACCAGTTGGACAATTAATCTCAAGATGAGATCATCAGTAACTGGTGGTTTTCCAATCTCTCATGGAGGTTGGGGTGATGCAGTAGATGCTACTGGCTGGACCTTGATGTTTTACAGTAATGACAGATTGAGATTCTTTGGGAAAAATGGTGGTACAACCGTTTATGATTTTTATTGGGTCCCCACTTTAAATACTTGGTATGATATCGAAATTTCTTCCAATGGAACAACCATGCGCTTGTTTATCGATGGAGTGCAAATTGGAACAGGAGTGGCTTGTAGTGAAAATTTTAGTTACGGTAATCAATTGATGAAGATTGGTCAAGGATATGATGGTAATAATACTTTCAAAGGAAATATCGACGAATTTAGAATAACTAAAGGGGTTGCCAGACACACTAGTAATTTTACTCCAGAAACTTCTGCCTTTACTCTCGGTCACACTATTACGGTAACACCTGATCCAAGTGAATCAATCGCTCCAAATGCTGTTGGCGCATCAACAAATTTAGCGACTCTTGGTAGTAAATTATCTTTGATTAAATATGGTGACAAGTGGTATGACGTCGCCTATGGTAATGGCGGAGCCGGTGGTGGCAGTGGCGGAACCACTCTTCCAACTCAAACCGGTAATGGTGGAAAATATTTAACGACCGATGGTAACACTTTGTCGTGGGCCAATGTTGTCGGTGGTGGTGGGGGAGGATTAACTTTGACAACTATTACAGCATCAGGCACAGCCGCAGTGGGGAATTTGTATACCAACTTGGGGGCGACTGTTGATTACACCATGACACTTCCATCTGGCAGTACAGATGGAAGTACGATTGGGTTTATGAATGTGGAACCTGCAGCTGGAGGAATAGATAGTTATACCAAACTGATGTTACATATGAACGGTTCTAATGATGGAACTACCTTTACTGATTCTTCCGCTTCGGCACACACTGTTACTCCAGCAAATGCAGTTACAAAAACTGCTACCAAAAAATTTGGAACAGCTAGTGGATATTTTGATGGGACAGGGGATTATTTAACAATTCCTGATTCAGATGACTGGACTTTTGGAACTAGTGATTTTTCTATGGATTTTAATTTTAGATTTAATAGTCTTCCAACTTCTGGTCAATATCCAATGTTATTAACTCAGGGTGCAAATGATGGCACAGGACAAAATAGATGGATAGTTTATTATAATGGAGATGGAGGTGGTATTTCTTTTTATTCCATGATTGGAGGAGTTGAAAAAATAAATTTAACGCAAGGTTCAACTTCAGGCTGGTCAGATAATACTTGGTATCATGTTGCTTTGGTTAGAAATGGTAGCAATTTTAGACTTTATAGAAATGGTACTGTAATTGCTGAAACCACATCAACATCTGATTTGACGAATCTTCCATATGACTTAAATATAGGAAAAGAAAATCAAACATCTGCACCAGGTTATTTTAATGGTTACTTTGACGAACTCCGCATTTCAAAAGGTATCGCTCGTTGGACTTCAGCTTTCACTCCACCGAATGCAGAATATTATTCTGCTCCAGCTATTACAATCACCCCCGCTTCTGGTGAACAAATTTACGGTTATGCAATAGATGAATCCGCCACTCTCTCAACTGAAGGTTCTAAGCTCTCTCTCGTTCGTAGTAACGGCAAATGGTATGACGCCGCTTTCGGTATTGGTGGTGGAAGCACTGGTGGAGATGCTCTCCCAACCCAAACTGGAAATGAAGGAAAATTCTTAACCACCAATGGCACCACATCATCTTGGGGAACACTTAGTTTCGCTAGTATCTTCTCTATTGGTTCCACCACTTCTTCAGCCACACTAACTGTCACTGGTAATACTTATATTTCCGATGTTCTCACCGTCGCTTCCACGACGGGGACTTCGACTTTCGCCGGGTCACTGACCGCGCTTAATCTCACTGGGACCAACACCGGCGACCTGACTTTAGCGAGTGGTTCGTCAACGGGTTTAACTCTTACTGGCCAAGGATTATCATTGACTGATGGCTACAATATTCCAACTAACGCTTCCACCACTAACTGGAATACTATTTACAATTCTGTTTCTGCTTCTTCTACCTTTTGGGATTCCGCCTATAGCTTACGTTTAGCTACAGCTACCGCACCATTATCTTTTTCAAATAATACTTTGACCATTTCTTTAGCCTCATCAACTTCGGATGGTTACATTTCTTCAACTGATTGGAATACTTTTAATAGTAAACAAGCCAGCTCCAGTGCTTTGAATTCCATTGCTAACCTCAATTGGACCTCTGGTGCACCATTTGTAAAGATGACTGCCGCTGGGACATTTGCTTTAGACACCAATACTTATTTAATTAATCCGATGGATGGAGTTGGTCAAATTATTTATGGAGGTGCATCTGGCGCCCCTCAAAAATTGGTTGCCGGTTCTGTCGGACAATTACTTCAATCTAATGGTGGAGCTTCACCAGCTTGGACCACCGCCACTTTCCCAAGTACCACCACTGCCAACCAGATTCTTTTTTCAACAGCGACTAATACTCTCGGCGGAAGTTCCGGTTTAACTTATGATCCAACTGGGGATGGAACTTTTGTGGCTGGTGCTGGTGCAGAAGTTTTTACTGTATTGAGTAGTGGTAATGTTGGTATTGGAGATACCTCGCCATATTACAAACTTACTGTAATGGGAAGCATTGCTGCCACAGACCGTCTTTATGTCTCAAGAAGTTTGGGTGCCACACCAGGCACAAATATTGATGCTAATGTTATATTTTCAGCCATGAATCTTGATAAAGCCTCTGATGTTAGAATTCTTGATGTTACTACCGATGAAAATAACACCGCTATTTTAAGGTCAGTTGGGACAAACATGGCTTTAATTGGAGGATATGTTGGTGTTGGAACCGTTGCTCCATTTGTTCAATTCCAAGTTGAAGGTGTAACCACCGCCTACAATTCTGACGCTGGTCTTGTTTCTATTCAAGTTGCTTCAACTGCCAAGCGCTTGAATCTTGGTTATGATACAACTTTAGACGCTGGTTATATTCAAGCAGTACAAAGTGGTAGCGGAAATAGATCAATCATACTTAATCCTAATGGTGGCTTTGTTGGTATCGGTTCTACCACCCCTGGTTCACCGCTTTCTATGGCCTCAGGTGCTCGTGTTACATCTGGTGGTGTTTGGACTAACGCTTCTTCTCGTGAATTGAAAGAAAATTTTGTCGAGTTAGATAAAGTAGATATTTTAAATAAAATTACCGAATTAGATCTAACTCAATGGAATTATAAAAATGAGGATATATCCATTACTCACATTGGACCAATAGCCGAAGATTTTTATGAAAAATTTAATTTAGGTGGAGATGATAAGTCTGTTTCTACCATTGACCCAGCCGGTGTCGCTCTTATCGGTATTCAAGCTCTAACTAAAAATCTAAATATTATTTTCGGCACTACCTCCATTGAAACTTTCGCTAATTCTACCTCAAGTTTGGAGACTTTTGAGGTGACTGATTTCTTTACTTCTCTAGTTAAATCAGCTTTGCAAAAATTGACTGGCGTTATGATTGATACCGTCTTATCAGTCAGAGGTATTATTTCTCCAGAAATTAAAACTGATAAGTTATGTGTGGGGAATACTTGTTTGACCGAAGACCAGGTTAAAGAAATATTATTGAACAATCATATGGAAGCCTCAGCTGGTTCCAGTATTATTCCCGATTCCAGTTCTGTTACGAGTACGGCTACCAGTACCTTGTCGGTAGAAGAAGCCACTTCAACGGCTACCACTACTGAACCAATCGAGCCATCTGAACCAGTGGCTTCTTCAACCGAACCTATAGTGGAACCAGCTCCCGAACCAGTTGTAGAAGAACCAGCTGTTGAAGAAACTCCAATCGAGACCCCTCCAGTGACTGAACCAACTCCAGAACCAATAGTTCCTGAGCCGATAATTGAAGAACCCGTAGTCGAACCAACTCCTGAACCCGAACCGACACCAGAACCAATTCCATCACCTGCGGAGACTCCAGTAATATAATAATGTTTAGCCGGCGCCTATAGGCGCCGGCTTTCTTTTGCCCCGTTGTAGAATTTGGCATTAAAATTGTTTTTGCTTATGTAGAACTAAATAAATATAAAAAATCTGTTTTGCAAATGACTATATTTAATAGATTTAGGTACAATTTCAAAAACGATGCCAAAACTCACAACCGGGTTGACCTTTTTATCAACTCAATGTAGTATATTGGTAACAGCCCTTTCGGGCGGTTTTAATTAAGTGTGGAGTGCTTCTCTCCATTAAAAACAAAATTTATGAAACTAATCGATTATTTACGAGAAACCAAAGGTGAATTAAAGCATGTTAGCTGGCCAACCAAAAAACAAGCGGTTATTTTTACTGTTTTGGTTATTATTATTTCTGTTGTAACCTCTTTGATCTTGAGTGGATTTGATTTTGGCTTCTCCTACATTCCAAAATACCTGATTAATATTAATAATTAATTTACTTATATGGCTAAACAACAAATTGATGAAGGTAGAAATTGGTATGCCATTCACACTTACGCTGGCTATGAAAATGCTGTAGCTCGTAACCTGAAGCAACGTATTGAGTCACTTAATATGGGAGACAAGATTTTTGATGTAGTCGTTCCAGTGGAAAAGAAAATCAAAATTAAAGGTACTAAAAGAATTGAAGAGGAAGAAAAAATATACCCGGGCTACATTCTAGTAGATATGATGGTGACTGATGATTCCTGGTATGTTGTTCGTAACACCCCACGCGTTACTGGTTTCGTTGGGGCCGGAGTTTATCCAGTACCACTTTCCAAAGGGGAAATTGATTCACTCTTTAGTCGAATGTCTAGTGATAAGGTGAAACACAATATTGATATGGTTATCGATGATACCGTGAAGATTGTGGACGGACCATTTAAAGATTTGGAAGGTCGCGTTAGTGAGGTAGATGACAGTCGTGGAAAACTCAAGGTGATGGTGCTCATGTTTGGTCGCGAGACACCAGTTGAATTGGACTTATTGCAGGTTAAAAAAGTCTAGTCACGAAAGTTGAAATCATTACAGTTTTGAGGTAGTATGCAAAGGCTTCTAACCGAAAGGTTTAAAACTAAATAAATAAAAACAATGGCAAAGAAAATAACAAAAAAATTAAAATTACTCATCCCAGCCGGTAAAGCTAATCCAGCTCCACCAGTCGGCCCTGCTCTCGGCCAAGCCGGAGTTAACATCGGCGATTTCGTTCAGAAATTTAACGCCGCCACCGCTAAAATGATGGGCGATACCATCCCAGTAGAAATTACTGTTTATGAAGACCGTACCTATGAATTTAAACTAAAAACCCCTCCAGCTTCCAACCTGATTTTGAAAATCACTGGTATTGAAAAGGGTTCTGGTAAAAATCTTGTCAGCAAAGCTGGTACTATCACCAAAGCTCAAGTTCGTGCTGTAGCTGAGAAAAAAATGCCTGATTTGAACGCTAATGATATTGAAGCTGCCATGAAGATCATCGAAGGTTCATGTCGCTCAATGGGGATAGAAGTTAAGGGTTAATATTTTAAGTAACTAGTATAAGTATTAAGTGTAAAGACGATAAAAAACTATGCCAATGGGCATAGTTTTTTATATAGCAGACATGACGTACCACATAGTTTATGATAATTTATTATGTATCACTTCCAACCGGCCGTTCAAAAGTGGTACACAAAGATTAACTCCTCTTCGGTCTTACATTAAAAATTTTAACATTTTCTCTAATATTCAAGTATTTTAATCGATCAAAGAATTCTTTTGGTAGAGGTCCTGGACCAAACCATAAACTTTGTTGAAGCATTGTATAATCAAAAATCTTTAGCTGGTTCCTAATCCATGCTCTAATTTTTCTACTGTTCTCCGGTATATCAAAGGCCACAATGGTGTTTTTAGTCGAATTTTGTTCGAAAGGGGATGTAATATATAAACTTGATAGTCTTTCCAATTCCCCCCTACCTTTTTGTGTTATTTTCCATTGTGAACCATCTTTTTCCGCATAGTAATTTTCTTTAAGCCTGGATAATGTCGTGCGAGAACCACCATTAATTATATTATTAGGATCCGAACGTAATAGCTTTTTGTAACGTGAAGAACCCCTAGCACTTAAGAGAAATGCTAAAGTGTGGTGAGCGATACTATTACGTCTAATACTCATATGTTAATTGTACCACTTGTAAACGGCCGTTTACAAGTGGTACAACGCGAGTAATGTAAAATATCCTGAAGTACATAGGATATCAGTAAATTAGAACATAAATTTTCTTGATAGTGCAGTTTTGTCAGGTCGAGTTTGTAGGCGTATAATATAAATATGGAAAAAGAAGAAAAATATGTTAGACCAACCTGGGATGAATATTTTATAAACATTACAAAAGTTGTTGGTACCCGCGCCACCTGTGATCGTGGACGAACCGGTTGTGTAATTGTAAAAGATAAACATATTATTTCTACGGGCTATGTTGGTGCCTCCGCTGGTTGCAAAAGTTGTGATGATATTGGACATGAGATGAGCACAGTCCTTCATGAGGATGGGACGCAGTCCAGACATTGTATTAGAACCACTCACAATGAACAAAACGCCATTGTTCAGGCAGCTCGTTTTGGTATTAGTACCGATGGTGGAACTTTATATTGTTCAATGACCCCTTGCTATACCTGTGCCAAGCTTATAATCAATGCTGGCATTAAGAGAGTAGTAGCGGAAAAAGACTACCACGCCGGGGCACGCAGTAAAGAAATTTTTAAGGAAGCTGGAGTGTTATATGAACTTTTAAATGCCGAAACTGTGACTTATAAGGATATGAAATAATCTTATGGATAAAAAAATTATTGCTGTAGTCGGTTTACCGGGTTCAGGTAAATCAGAAGTCATAAATTATTTAATGAAGAAGTACAACTGGCCAAAAGTCTATTTTGGCGATGTAACTTTTGATGAAATGAAATTGCGTGGTTTAGAAATAAATGAAAAAAATGAACGAATAGTCAGAGAGGACTTACGAGCTCAATTTGGACCATTAATCTATGCCAAAAAGGTTGTTGAAAAAGTTAAAGCTCTAACCGAAGCCGAGGACATTTTGGTAGAAAGTCTTTATAGTATGGATGAATATCTGTTATTCAAGGATGAATTTGGTGACGCTTTTAAGGTTATCGCAGTCTATGCCTCACCAAAAACCAGACACAGTCGTTTAACCAATCGCCCAGTTAGGCCGCTAACCAATGAGGAGGCACAAAGCCGAGATTATTCTCAGATTAAGAACTTATCACAGGCCGGTCCGATTTCCTTGGCTGATTATACAGTGATGAATGATAAAGAAATGGAAAATATTTACCCTCAAATAGACAAAATTATACAAGAGCTTGATGTTGAATAATTGCTATTATTTTCTTTCTTTGTTATCGTTTGAATAGAATTGTAATACTAAATAAAAAAGGAGAGGACTCAATGAAAAAGGGTTTGTTTATCGTATTGGATGGTGGTGAAGGATCTGGTAAAACAACACTAATAAAAAGCACAAAGGAGTTTTTTGGAGAAGGTCTAATTGTGACTCGTGAGCCAGGAGGAACTGAGTATGCAGAGGAGATCAGAGAGCTGATTTTGAAATCAAGATTTGCTAAGCAAGCTGATGCCAAAACTCTCTTTGCGTTATTTTGGGCAGCAAGGGCCGACCATCTCAAGAATCTTATAATTCCAGCATTGGAACAAGATAAGATTGTTGTAACGGACCGCTTTGATTCTTCGACTTATGCGTATCAGATTATTGCTCAAGGAGCATCAGAGTTGAAGGACTTTTTTTGGCAGACAAGAGATTTTTATTTGGGTGGCACCAAACCTAATCTCTATGTGAACCTTGATATTGATCCAAAAATTGGCCTCATACGCAAAAGTAAGCAGGCTGGAGAAGAAATTAATCACTTTGATGACAGAGATCTAGACTTTCACTACCGAATGAGAGACGGACTCAAAGAGTTCTTGTCTTACGTACCGCATGAAGTAATTGATGGTAGTCAATCTGAAAGTGAGGTGTGGAAGTCTTTTAAAAACATCATCGAAACCAGGATAAACGGTTGAGACCATAAGAAAGTAGGAGTCCAAATTTGAAAAAATTTGGACTCCTTTTTGTTATTTAGTCCAGTTTGAATTGCCGACTGTATAAAAGTATAATTTAAATATTAATAACCAGTAATCAAAATCTATTATGAAAGTATTTGTCTATGATGAATTTGGTCCACAAGATACAGCGATGATGCAGGCCTTGTATTCAAGAAGTGCCGACAGTGTTGAAGCCCATGTGGAAAAGGTTAAGGCTTCTGGTTCAGGCAAATTTATGGAGAGATTTTATGTTGGTTATGGTCATGCCAGTATTGCTGACTGTGGTAGTACCACTATTTTTATTGAAGGAGTGAGTATGCTGGTGGCTAAAGCGATTCAGGACTGGCCACTATATTCTGGTCAGGAAACTAGTTCACGTTATATTAATATGTCGAAACAGGCGATTATTGATCCTGTCGCTACTAAAGAGTCCAAGCTCATTTTGGACCAGTGGATGAAATTTTATATTGATAGTCAGTCAGAAGTGCAAAAACATATTATGCAGAAGTATCCTAGAAAAGCTGATGAAGATGAGAATATATATTCCAAAGCCGTTACTGCGAGATCCTTTGACACTCTGAGAGGATTTTTACCAGCCGGTGTGGCTACTCAATTTAGTTGGCATACCAATTTACGCCAGGCTCACGATAAATTAGTCTTTTTACGCCGCCATCCATTAGCCGAAGTGAGGGAAGCGGCAGAAAAAATTCTGGCAAATTTGAAAGGAAAGTATGCTCAAAGTTTTGGTCACTTAGAAACACCAGAACAAGAAAAATACCGGAGCTTTATTGAAGAAAAATATAACTATTATTTCAATAAAAATGCTAAACCTTTTTCAGCTAAAACAAATATAAATAAGAAGGAAATAGCTCAATATAAGGATATTTTTACTAAACGAGCAGCGAAAACCGGCTTACCAAACTTTCTTACTGAACCTGGCAATGTTACTTTTGAATTCTTACTAGATTTCGGTTCATTCAGAGATGTTCAGCGACATAGGCACGGTGTTTGTCGCATGCCACTCCTAACTACAAAATTTGGTTTTAACGACTGGTATTTAAATGAATTACCTGAAAATGTTAAGAAAACTGCTATTAAATTAATTAAAGACCAAGAAAAATTAATTAATAAATTAAAGACGACCCCTGAAAATAAGCAATATTACTGTGCGATGGGTTTTAATGTAACCTGTAAAGTTTCATATGGATTGCCAGCTGCTACCTATGTCGCCGAATTGCGTTCCGGCCGATTAGTTCACCCAACTTTAAGAAAAATTGCCCACCAAATGAGTAAATCTTTAATAAAAATGTTTCCAACTATAAAATTGCAGTCAGATTTTAGTTTGGACGACTGGAATATTAGAAGAGGTATGCAAGATATTAAAGAAAAAAAATAATATGAAAGACAAACAAATTGAAAAGTTAATCAACGCGGAAGAAGCGAGACAACGAAAAAATATTTCTTTGATTGCTTCAGAAAATTATGTTTCCGATGATGTCTTGCTGGCTCTTGGTTCAAAATTTACCAATAAATATTCTGAAGGTTATCCAGGGAAAAGATATTACAAGGGACAAACCTTCACTGACAAAATTGAGGAGCTTTGTTGGGAGCGAGCGTTAAAACTTTTTAAATTATCTAAAGAAAAATGGGCGGTAAATGCTCAAGCTTTGTCAGGTTCACCGGCTAACCTTGCAGTTTACGTAGCCCTTGTTCCTCAGGGAGGAAAAGTGATGGGTATGTCACTAGATCACGGCGGTCATTTAACTCACGGACACAAAGTTTCCGCGACCGGAAAATTTTGGACGCAAATTCCATATGGAGTAAATAAAGATACGGAAGTTTTAGATTATGAAGAAATAAAAAAACTAGCCATCGCTGAAAAACCCAATATGATTATTGTAGGCTACACGGCTTATCCACGAATTGTTGATTTTAAAAAGTTTAGAGAAATCGCTGATGCTTGCCCGAACATTGATTCTAATGGGCGGGCTTGTGGAGCCATACTTATGGTAGATATGTCGCACTTTGCCGGACTTGTAGCTGGGGAGGCTTATCCTTCGCCCTTCCCTTATGCTGATGTTGTCACCACCACAGTGCATAAAACCTTACGTGGTCCACGCAGTGCCTTAATTTTTGCTCGCAAAGACAAAACTCAAACAAGTGCCAAGGGTAATCAAATTAGTTTTGCTGATTTGATAGATAAAGCGATTTTCCCAGGCTTACAAGGTGGCCCACACATGAATCAGATTGCCGCGGTAGCCGTCGCTTTGAAAGAAGCCAGTACTCCAGCTTTTAAAAAATATGCTAAACAAGTTATTAAAAATGCCCAAGTTTTGTCTAGCGAATTGAAAAAACTCGGTTGGAAAATTATCTCTGGAGGAACGGACAGTCATTTAATTTTAGTTGATACCTGGATGAGCGGAAAGGGAATGAGCGGGGCCGAGGCGTCAGAAAAGCTAGAAAAAGTCGGTATTATTGTGAATAAAAATACTATTCCTAATGAGACTCGAACCCCTTTTGACCCATCAGGTATTCGCTTGGGTACTGCAGGCGAAACTACCCGGGGAGCTAAAGAGAAAGATATGATTAAACTAGCCAAAAGAATTGACAGTGCCCTTAAAGCTTAACAAATCAACGAATAATACAAATACAACAAATCTCTTAACAAATAATATGCAAATAAAATATGAATAATATGGATAAGGTTATTTATCCAGAGCTGTCATACTCTTTGACCGGAATATTATTTTCTGTCCATAATGAACTTGGTCAATATGCGCGAGAAAAGCAGTATTGTGATTCAATTGAGAAAAAACTTAACGAGGTTGGAATAAAATACAAAAGAGAATTAAGAATTTCTGAAACAGGAAACATAGCTGATTTCGTCATTAATGATAAAATAATTCTAGAAGTAAAAGTTATAAGATTTTTAAATCAAGAAAGCTATAGGCAGATTCAAAATTACCTTCAACAAACTGGTTTAAAATTAGGAATTCTGGTTAACTTTAGAAATCAATATTTAAAACCCATCAGAGTTATTAAAATGGATAAGCTATTCGTATCAAAGTAATAATTAGCATTTCATTTGTAAATTTATTTGTTGTATTTGTGTCATTTGTATATTAGTAAAACTATATATTATGAAATTAAAAATAAAAAAACTAGATCCCGATGCAAAAATTCCCAAATATGCTCATCATGATGATGCCGGTTTAGATTTATATACAATTAAAACTATAGTTTTAAAAGTTGGTGAACGATTTCCAATACCGACCGGCCTCGCGATGGAAATTCCCGAAGGCTATGTCGGATTAATTTGGGATAAAGGAGGTTTAGCAGTGAATCATGGTATAAAAACCATTGCTGGGGTAGTGGATTCAACTTATCGAGGAGAAATATTGGTGGCCGTGATGAATTTGGGTGACAAAGATTTCACTTTTGAAAAAGGTCATAAAGTGGCCCAAATGATCATTCAAAAAAAGGAAACAGCAGAATTCGAAGAGGTAGATGAACTCTGTTGCACTGTAAGGGGTGAGGGAAGACTTGGAAGCACAGGAAAATAGTAATAGATAAACAAAAGTTTTCCCCAAATTTTACTATTTTCCTTGTCCCACCTGCTTAAATTATGGTATAATTGTGCCAGTATTTAATTTTATTAACGCTCAATGAAAGGCAATTATTATTATCACAATCTCAGTACTTCCATTAAGTTTTTAACCTTCTCCCTAGTATTAGGCTTGGTAGTTTCCGTCTCTGTTTTTTCTTTAATCCCAATGTTTGTTTCTGCTATCTATTCTCCTGGAGCAACTTTGGATCCAAATTGCTTACCCTCTGATTCAGACTGCACTGTTTCCACACATTTTACAACGGCTATTACAGCCCTAAACCTTACCGGTACCTCCACTGGGATGAATACTGGTGATGTGACTTTAACTAACACTGTGAACGGTCTGACTCTCTCTGACCAAATTCTTACTCTCGGTCTTTCTGGTGCTTCTGCGACTGGAACTCTCTCTGCAGCAGATTGGAATACTTTCAATAACAAACAACCAGCAGGATCATACTTAATCTCCGAATCCGATCCTCTCTTCATGTCCGCTTCTTCTACTTACTTGTCCACTACCACTGCTGCTGCCACTTATTACCTCGCTTCCAATCCAGACGGTTACATTTCTTCTTTCGCTGAACTCGATCCTGTTTACACTGCTTCCTCCTGGTCCACTACGACCAACAACTCTGCTAACTGGAACACCGCCTTTGGTTGGGGTAATCATGCGAATGCGGGGTACCTAACTTCTGCTATTGCTTCTTCCACATATCTTTCTATTGCTACTGCTTCATCTACTTATCAACCACTAGGTTCATATCTCACTGTTGAAACTGATCCAGTCTTTATGTCTGCTTCCTCGACTTATTTATCAACTACCACTGCTGCTTCTACTTACTTAACTTTAACCTCTATCGCTGCAAGACTACCAGCTGTTGATCCAGCCGAGTCTAATGATGGAAATGTTTTTGCAGTGCATAAAGAAACCGTTGGAGTTGGTACAGGTAATGATGGAAATTTAACTGTCACATCGGCAGATACTGTGGTCAATACTTATGCAGAAACTGTTAATGACTTACCACTTGGTCAAAACTACGTTCTACTTCGTGCCGGTGAAGGTGCTACATTAAGCGCTGGTCTCAAAGCAGATAAGCAAGTGATGATTTTGCAATCACAAGCCTACAGAAATTCTGGAACAATCGGAAATTATGAATACATCACAGTTGATCACATCACCGGCGATACAGTTTATTTTACAGTCGGTGTATCCAGAGATTACTATTCTGACTCAGATGGTAATAAGATGAATAACACTAAGACTCAAATTATCACGGTTCCCAATTATGACGCAGTTACAATTAATGGAGGAGCTTCTTTAACAGCTACTGGTTGGAACGGTTATAAAGGTGGTATTCTTGTTTTTAAAGCCAAAACTTCTGTAGGTGGAAGTGGAAGTATTAATGTTGACGGTAAGGGATATAGAGGAACATCAGTGCCTTATTCAACCTCTGAAGGTTATAGAGGATTAGATACAGGTACAACATATTCTTTAGATGGTGGTCACACATCAGGTACTAGTAGTTTATTGTCTAACCTCACTATGGGTGATGGTGGTGGTTCAGGTGGTGGTGCTGGTGGAACCAGCGGTAATGGTGGTGGAATTATTGCTATATTTACTGCCAATCTTTCTAGTTATTCTTCAACATTAAGTTCAATAACTGGTTCGTATAATCCTGGCTATGGTGGTTTTCATCCTGGTGGTGGTGGGGCAATCTTAATTTTTGGCACAACCTATACTGGTAGTTATACTGTAGCTGGAGGACCTGGTTATTATCTCAATACTTCAGTCGGAGCAACTCTTCTTTCTGTTGTATATAAGTCACTTTCTATCACTGATATTTCTGGTGCGGCCGCTCTTTCTGGTGCAACTTTCACGGGAACCATTTCTGGTACTGTTTTAAATATGTCATCCACTACCAGTGTATCCAATTTCCTCGGTAAACTTTCTGTTGGAACTTCTTCTTCTCTTGCCACCCTAACGGTTTCTGGTAACGGTTACTTTTCTGATATTCTTACCGTCGCCTCCACTACCGGTACCTCAACTTTTGCCGGTCGCTTAACAGCTCTCAATCTCATTGGAACAAACACTGGTGATGTCACTCTCTCCAACAACATTAATGGTCTTACTATTTCCGGCCAAGCTCTCACTCTTGGACTCGCTGGTGCTTCTGCCACAGGCTCTTTATCATCTGCTGATTGGAATATGTTTAATGACAAACCAACTCTTCCAACAGCTGCTTTGACTGATGATGGAAAAGTTTTAGCTGCTTCTGTAACTAGTAACTCTAATACCGGAACTGGCGCCGATGGTGATCTCACCGTTTCTTCCGATACTGTCGTTAACACCTATGCCGGTATCACCAACGATGTAGCCCAAAATGCTACTTCTCTTATTGTCGCTGACTCTTCAGGTTTCACTGCTGGTAATGAAATCATGATTATCCAAATGCAAACCTATCGTGGAGGTACTCTTGGTGCCTATGAATTTGCCACAATTGATAGTGTGGTCGGAAATACAATCAATCTTCAGGCTGGCGTTAGTCGCGCTTATTATTCAGACACTCTAACTGTCAACGGCCAATACACCCGTGCTCAAATAGTTAAAATTCCTCAATATCATGACGTGACAATCAATACCGGTTTTAATATTATTTCTACCCCTTGGGATGGAACTAAGGGAGGTATCGTCTCTTTCAAAGTTTCCGGTACCTTGTCAGGTAGTGGTGGAATCAATGTAGATGGAGCAGGGTACAGAGTTGATCCTTGTGGTGGAACTCAATACGGTTGTAGTCCATACGGTGAAGGATATTTTGGACCAAGAGTTTCCAGCTTAATTTATGGTGGCGGCCTAAATAGCTCAGCTGGTGGACATGCGACAGCCGGAACTGGTGCTACTCCCGGTGCAGCTTTTGGTAGTTCAGACTTAACAACCTCCCTGACTTTTGGAGCTGCCGGTGGACACCAAAGAACGGAATATAGTATGGCAGGTTACCCAGATGTTGGTGGTGTACGTGGCGGTGGTATCATTGCTATCTATGTTAATTCTATAACTTTATTAGGTACTCTCTCTGCCAAAGGAAATGATGGAGGTGCTAGTGGTTACTGGACTCTGAGTTACGGTGCTAGTGCTGGTGGTTCTATTTTACTCGCAGAAACTTTATATCCTTCCGCTTCTTATACTGTCGCTGGTGGAACCGGAAACAATACTGGTGGAGTAGGTTACTACCAAAATACTGATGTTGCAGTTCCTCCGACGGTTGGATACTATTATAAAACTTTAAACCCAACCAATGTTGGCTTAGCTCCTTTGTCAGTTACTTCAACTTCATCTTTGTCGGTAAATGGTAATACCTACGTTTCCGATGTGCTCTCCGTAGCCTCAACCACAGGTCTTTCAAACTTTTTAGGAAAACTTTCCATTGGTACTTCAACCTCATTAGCCACCTTAACGGTATCTGGCAATGGCTATTTCTCAGATGTACTTAATGTTGCTTCTACTACCGGGACTTCAACTCTCTCTGGTTACTTAACTGCACTTAATCTATCAGGAACAAACACTGGTGATGTCACTCTTTCAAACAACATTAATGGTCTAACAATTTCCGGACAAGCGTTGAATCTTGGATTAGCCGGTACTTCCGCTACTGGTACTCTTTCTTCAGCCGATTGGAATACTTTCAATAATAAACTTTCTACTACCACTGCTTCTACAACTTACGCTGCTCTCGCCGGTGCAGATTTTACTGGACCAATATCCTCTCAAGATGTTTTATCTCTAAATAACAACCTCTGTCTTAACGGTGAATGTATCACTGGTTGGGGAGACGTGGCTGGTGCTCCCGCTGCTTCCAATAATGTGAGTGTTACAAATACCGTCTTGGCTAGCGGTGCTTGGGAAGATGCCTCAGTATCTGATAATGGTCAATATCAATTGGCTGTTCAACTTAATAATGTTTATTTATCTAGTAACTATGGTGTAGATTGGGCTATCGCCACCACTTCAGCCGGTGCTAACTTTGTTGGTGTTGAAATGTCTGACAATGGTCAATATCAAACTGCTGTATGTGAAAGTACTGGAGCTAATGATAATATTTTTACCTCTTCCGATTATGGTGCGACTTGGACTATAAGAAATATTGATAGTAGCTGGCAAGATATCTCCATCTCTTCTTCTGGTCAATATCAAACTGCTGCTCGTTATGGTACCGATCTTTACACCTCTTCCGACTATGGTGTCACTTGGACTCAAAGAGATGCTGTAAATGCTAGCTGGAAAGCCGTGGCCATAAATGGTGCCGGTGATATTCAATTCGCCGCTGACTACGGTGGCCGTTTATGGAAATCCACCAACTATGGTGCTAACTGGACCCAACTCACGGACACTCCTATTAATGTCAACAAAAATTGGAACGGTATTGCTGTCTCTGAAGATGGTAACTATGTCAGCGCTGCTGCTTATGGTTCTCGCATTTATGTTTCCTCCGACTCTGGTACTACTTGGACCGAAAAAGACACTGTCAATCGTTATTGGCGTGACATTTCTATGACTGCTGATGGTGCCACTCAAATCGCTGTCGATGGTTATACTGGCAATCGTTACCATTTCATTTCTAACGATTATGGAGAAACCTGGTCTATTGTTGGAGGTTCACAATACTGGATGACCGTTGATATGTCAGATGATGGTTCTTATTATATTTCCACTGTCAATTCAGGTCAGGTCTATGTCACTAATACTGGTGGATCAAATTCCGTCGTCGCTGGTTCCGGTGCCACCGGTCAAGTCGGTTTCTGGAACGCTTCCACCACTCAATCTGGTGATGATAATCTCTTTTGGAATAATGGTTCTAAATCTCTTTCTATTGGTACCACCACTGCTCTCGCTAAATTAACTGTCATTGGTAATACCTACATATCCGACATCCTCACAGTTGGATCAACCACTGGAACTTCTACTTTTGCTGGTTACTTAACTGCACTTAATCTATCAGGAACAAACACAGGAGATGTTACCCTCACAAATAATATTAATGGATTAACTATTTCTGGCCAGGCTCTCACTCTCGGTCTCGCTGGTGCTTCTGCAACTGGTACTCTTTCTGCAACTGATTGGAATACTTTTAATAATAAACTTACCAACCCAATGACGGCGATCGGTGAACTTATCTATGGTGGGACTTCTGGTGTCGGAACTAAATTAACAGTGGGACTCGCCGGTCAGATGTTAAGAAGCGGGGGGGCCGGAGCTGATCTTGCTTGGTCCACGACTACCTATCCAGGAACCACTGTCGCCAATCAGATTTTACTTTCGACTGCCACAAACACTGTCGCTGGTGACCCTGGTTTAACTTACGATGTTAATGCCGGAGTTCTCTCTGTCGGAACCAGTACAGAAGTCTTCACAGTACTAAACAATGGTAATGTTGGAATCGGTACTACCACCCCAGAACACCTTTTGATTCTAGCGGGCGGTGCTTACTCTGATGGCTCCACTTGGACTGATGCTTCCTCCCGTGATCTCAAGGAAAACTTTACTGCCTTAGATAAAATAGAAATTCTAAACAAAATCGCCGACTTAGACATCACTAAATGGAATTATAAAACAGAGGCCACTTCTACTACTCACATTGGGCCCGTTGCCGAAGACTTCTATGAAAAATTCACCGTCGGTCAAAATAATAGATCTATTGCTGCACTAGACACCGCCGGTATTGCTCTCATTGGTATTCAAGCTCTGAATGAAAATATAAATCTAATTTTTGGTACAACTTCAATTGCCACTTTTGCAGAGTCCACCACTATGGATAGTTTATCTGTAACTGATTTCTTCACCTCTATGGTTAAATCTGCTTTGAATAAATTATCCTCTATCTTTATTGATACAGTATTGTCAGTCAGAGGAGTTAAAACAAATGAATTGTGTGTTGGTGACACTTGTATAACCGAATCCGAATTAAGGACCTTGTTAGAAAATAATAATGTTCATTCATCATCTAACAATTTTGTTGACGATTCTAGC
The DNA here is from genome assembly GCA_049287185.1 of Minisyncoccia bacterium. Lineage (GTDB taxonomy): Bacteria > Patescibacteriota > Minisyncoccia > Phycocordibacterales > GWA1-40-21 > JBAWVR01. The sequence continues at coordinate 39,079 of JBAQFI010000007.1, read as the reverse complement.
AATAATGAAAATAGTACTTCAACTGAAAGTACAGCGACTTCAACAGAGGAGACAGCCACTACTACTGCCACCACTACCGAACAAACGACAGGGGACAATGCGACCACTACAGATCAAACAGCCACTAGTACAGAGCCAATCGTCCCAACTTGTTCTGATAACCAAACTCTAGTTGATAATGTTTGTGTCGATAATGCTCCAGTTGTTCCAACTTGCACTGAAAATCAAACTCTCACTGACAATGTTTGCGTTGATAACCCTCCAACCGTCCCGACTTGTTCCGATACTCAAACACTAGTTGATAATATTTGCATCGATAATCCTCCGGTAGAACCTCCACCAGTAATTTAATTTTTTTGTAATTCTTTAACAATGTTATCTAGAAACCCATCATCATCATTATTTAAGTTCTCACTGATATTTTTATTCTCAGCATTTTTTTTGTTATCTATTTTTTCTACAGCTTCTGCCACGACAGTCTCGACTCCTAATGTCTGGATTACTAACTATTTTAGTAATAATATTTCAAAACTTGATTCTTCTTCTGGCGGTTTAGTCGGAACTTATACTGTCGGAACATACCCTAAAGGAGTTGCAGTTGATGCCTCAGGTAATGTTTGGATTACTAACGCTGGTAGTAATAATATGACAAAATTAGACTCCTCAGGTAATCTTGTCGGAACCTATTTTACCGCCTTAGGGCCATTGGCAATTGCTATTAGCCCCTCTGGTAATGTTTGGGTAGTTAATTCTACTAATAATGTCTCGAAATTTACCTCTACTGGTAGTCATATCGGAACCTATAATGTTGGAACAACGCCTACCGGAATTGCCATCGATGCCTCTGGTAATGTCTGGGTGACCAATAGTAATAGTAATAATGTCACGAAGCACAATTCTAATGGCAGTCTAATCGGTACCTGTAGTGTTGGGCAACTATATCCTTATGGAATTGCCATTGATGCCTCCGGTAATGCCTGGGTGACTGGTACTTTTAATAGTCATGGTTACGTGATGAAGTTTAACTCTTCGTGTGGGATGATCGGAACCTATGATGCGGGAACAACTGCTCAAGGCATTGCCATTGATGCCTCTGGTAATGTTTGGGTAACTAATTCCATTAATAATGTCACGAAGCTTAATTCCAATGGCGGTCTAGTTGGAACATATACCGTCGGAAATTCTCCTGGAGGAATAGCCGTTGATGTTTTTAATAACGTCTGGGTCGTTAATAATGGTGACAGCACTGTTACAAAACTCAATTCCTCCGGTGGTTTAGTTGGAACTTATGCTGTTGGAACATCAAATCTTACCTTCTTAGGAGATTTTACTGGCTTCGCTCTCCAATATTTTGTTTTGGGTTATAGTTTACCAGCCGCTCCAACAATGACTCTGAGTGCCGCCTCAAGTATTACTTCTACAACTGCAACTCTAAGTGGAGATATTACAGATAATGGTGGATCCAGCACTACAGTTACCGTGTATTGGGGGACAACCGATGGTGGAACGACAGCGGGAAATTGGACTAATAGCTCGGCTCCAACCAGTCCATCACAACCGCAAGATATTGCCGCTTTCACAAAAAATTTAACGGGTTTAAATCCAAATACCTTATATTATTTTCGAACTGCTGCCACTAATAGCACCGGCACCACTTGGTCAGCTTCAACTTTGAGTTTTACTACTCTAGCAAACACCGCAACTATTACAGTAAGTGCTCCCACAAATCTTACTTCTGTAACAGCCACCTTTAATGGAAGTATAACTGACACGGGAGGTGATGATACTAGTGTTACTTTTTATTACGGTCATACTGATATGGGTACTACTACAGTTGGATGGGATAACGTGGCTGTAGCAACTATTCCAACTCAACCTCAAGGCGCCGGAGCTTTTTCCAGAAATATTGTTAGTTTAATTCCCAACTTCACCTATTATTATCGAGCTAAAGCGGTTAACAGTGCCGGTACCAGTTGGTCACCAACCGCTCAAACTTTTGTTTTGCCGGATTATCCATTATCAACCGGTTTAGTTGGAGAATGGCATATGAATAATAATTGGTTAGATAGTTCGGGAAATGGAAACAATGGAACGGCCAATGGCGGAGCCACTTTTGGTACAGCCAAACTTGGTAGTGCCGCTGGAAGTTTTGATGGGGTAGATGATTATATAGGTATAACTGATAGTGATAATTTTTATCTTCCTAACAGCTTCGCAATCCAATTTTGGACAAAGCTAGATACTATTCAAAATACAATGTTCTATAGACAGTCACCTGATTCAAATAACTTTTTTCAATTTTATTTTGAACCTGGTAATGGTTTAGTATTTTATTCTCGTTCTGGGGGAGTAAATATTCTTAATTTTCTTGCTCCATGGAGTCCTACTACTTCAACCTGGTATCATATTGTTCTTATTAGGGATGTTAATACTTGGAAAGTTTTTGTAAATGGTCAACTGTTATCTCTTTCCTTGCAAGTTGGAAGCTATAGTAGTACCCAACCCAATATTGCCAGTGATTTAATTATCGGAAGTAATTTTGGGTCATATGAAATAGATGGTTTAATGGACGAAGTATGTGTTTGGAAGGAACGAGCTTTGTCTGCTAGTTATGTTGCCACATTATACAATGGTGGCTTAGGTTTACAGTGTGATGGTACACCTGGCCGGCCGGCAGGCTTTTCTATCTTTAAACTTATGGGTGGCTTTAAACTAATGGGTGGTTTCCATTTAAAGTAGTTTTTTGGACTTCAAGGTTTTGTTGATATAATAAACACAACGATGTTATTAAAAAAGACACCATCATTATTTAAGTATTCACTGATATTTTTATCATCAGCATTTTTTTTGTTATCTATTTTTTCTACGGCTTCTGCCACGACAGTCTCGACACCATACGTCTGGATACCTAATGGTAGTAGTAATAATGTCACAAAACTCAACTCCTCGGGTAGCTTAGTAGGGACATATTCTGCTGGAGTTATTCCTTATGGAATTGCAGTAGATGCCTCTGGTAATGTCTGGGTCGTTAATAATGGTGCCAGCACTGTTACAAAACTCAATTCATCGGGTGATTTAATAGGAACATATTCGGTTGGAAATTCACCTAAGGGAATTGCAATTGATGCCTCTGGAAACGTCTGGGTGGCGAATGATAGTGGTAATAATGTTACGAAACTCAATTCTTCTGGAGGCACTGTGGGAACCTATTCTGTCGGGTCTAATCCTGTAGGAGTAGCAGTTGATGCTTCAGGAAACGTCTGGGTGACGAATCAGGGCAGTGCTTCTATTACCAAACTCAATTCCTCGGGTGGTTTAGTTGGAACTTACGCTGTCGGTTCATTGCCTGATGGTGTAGCATTTGATGCTTCTGGAAATATCTGGGTGGCAAATTTTAACAGTAATAATGTTACAAAACTAAATTCTTCTGGAGGTTTAGTCGGAACATATTCGGTTGGGACTAATCCTCGAGGAGTGGCAATTGACGCCTCTGGAAACGTCTGGGTGGCGAATGAGGGCAGCGCCTCTATTACAAAACTTAATTCCTCTGGAAGCACTGTGGGCACCTATTCTGTTGGATCTTATCCTTTTGGCGTTGCTGTTGATGTTTCTGGAAATGTCTGGGTGTCGAATACTAATAGTCATAACGTTACCAAACTCAATTCCTCGGGTGGTTTAGTCGGAACATATTCTGTTGGATTTAGTCCTTACTCTTTTGGTGACTTCACCGGTTTTGCTCTCCAGTATTTTGTTTTGGGTTATAGTTTACCAGCCGCTCCAACAATGACTCTAAGTGCTGCTTCAGGTATTACTGCTACAACTGCTGTTTTGAACGGAAATATTACTGATAATGGTGGATCAAGTACTACAGTTACCGTGTATTGGGGAACATCTGATGGTGGAACGACAGCGGGAAATTGGACGAATAATTCTGCTCCAACAAGTCCGTCCCAACCACAAGACATCGCTGCTTTCACTAAAAATTTAACCAGTTTAAATCCAAACACCTTATATTATTTTAGAGCCGCAGCTACTAATAGTTCAGGTACTACTTGGGCAACTTCAACCTTGAGTTTTACTACGGACGTTCAATACGTTTCTACTCCTAATGTTTGGGTGGACAATGCTGGTAGTAATAATGTCACAAAACTCAACTCCTCTGGTGGTCTAGTAGGAACCTACACAGTTGGAACAACACCTTATGGCATTGCCATCGATGCCTCTGGCAATGTTTGGATGGCTAATTATATTGGCACTAATAATGTCACAAAACTCAACTCCTCTGGCGGCCTAGTTGGAACCTATAATGTCGGAACCTATTCTACAGGAATTGCCATTGATGCTTCTAATAACGTCTGGGTTGCTAATTTAACTACTAATAATGTCACAAAACTCAACTCCTCTGGCGGCTTAGTTGGAACCTATAATGTCGGGACTAGTCCTTATGGTATTGCTATCGATGCTTCAGGTAACGTTTGGGTCGCTAATAATACTACTAATAATGTCACAAAACTCAACTCCTCTGGTGGCCTGGTAGGGACCTACACAGTTGGAACAACACCTTATGGCATTGCCATTGATGCTTCTGGTAACGTTTGGGTCACTAATACAGGTAGCAGTACTGTCACAAAACTCAACTCCTCTGGTGGCCTAGTTGGAACATATTCTGTTGGAAGCGGTCCTAAAGGAGTTGCAGTTGATAATTCTGGTAATGTTTGGGTCACTAATGCTGGTAGTAATACCGTAACAAAACTTGACTCCTCTGGTGGCCTGGTAGGGACCTACACAGTTGGAACAACACCTTATGGCATTGCCATCGATGCCTCTAATAACGTCTGGGTGACTAATTTTAGTAGTAATAATGTCACAAAACTCAACTCCTCTGGTGGTCTAGTAGGAACCTATAATGTTGGGACTCAGCCATGGGCTTTAGGTGACTTCACCGGCTTCGCTCTCCAACATTTCGTTTTGGGTTATGACATATCACCCGCAGTTACAACATCCACTGTCACCGTCAGTGCTCCCACAAATCTTACCTCCGTTTCCGCCACCTTTAATGGCAGTATCACTGATACGGGAGGTGATAATCCCAGTGTTACTTTTTATTATGGTCATACTGATATGGGTACTACTACAGTCGGATGGGACAACATCGCTGTTGCCACTAGTCCAACTCAACCTCAAGCCGCCGGAGTTTTTTCTAGAAACATTCTAAGTTTAATACCAAACTTTACCTATTATTATCGAGCTAAAGCGGTTAACAGTGCCGGTACCAGTTGGTCACCTACCGCTGAAACTTTTGTTTTGCCAGATTATCCATTATCAACCAGTTTAGTTGGAGAATGGCACATGAATAATAATTGGTTAGATAGTTCGGGAAATGGAAATGATGGGACAGCACAAGATAACGCAACCTTTGGAGCTGCTAAACTCGGAAGCACAGCCGGAAGTTTTGATGGAACAGGGGATTATGTGAGTGTTCCAGATTCAGATAATTGGAATTTTAGTTCAGGCAATTTCACTATTAATTTTTGGGTTAATTTAAATCAGCTAACAAGCGGAATTCATTTGTTAAATCAATATGGTGATAGTAATAATAGAATGATGTTTTATATTAATGTTGCTAATAATTATGAGTTAATATTCTTAACTATTAGCGGAGGTTCAACCATTGTAGATTTGGAAAGTTCCGCGTTAACTTGGAACACTAGCCAATGGTACCACCTTTCAGTTGTTAGAAACGGAAATGAATGGAAATTATTTAGAAATAATATACAAATTGGTTCAATAACTGATTCGGACACCATGCCAAATATCAGCGGACCGTTATATTTTGGACAATATGGCGGAGGTTCCTATGGTCTTAATGGAAGAATGGATGAAACTTGCATCTGGAATCGGGCTCTTTCTACCACCAGCATAACTACCTTATACAACGGTGGCCTAGGTTTGCAGTGTGATGGTACACCTGGTCAAACAGCTGGTTTTTCTATATTTAAACTTATGGGTGGTTTTCACTTAAAGTCAGCCTTCCATTTGAAATAAAAGGTATTTAATAACTTGACCCCGTTGTAGAATTTGGCATCCGCCCGGATGAATCCATTCGGACGGGTTAAAATTGTTTTTGCTTAAACAGGCTCTAGTTTAATACTAGGTCTGTTTTGCTAATACAATAATCTAGAAAACCGTGGACACAATTTCAAAAACTATGCCAAATCTCACAACCGGGTTGACTTTACCCTAGTATTTGATAGTATCTAAATTACCGCATTTTGCGCTTTTTTATTCCATGCGACTAACTTGGTTTTAACTTTGCACACAATGAATTTAGGTTGGTACTACTCGTACCCCTGGCCCTTGAGGCGAGGAAAAGAGAATAAGTTATTTAATTGTTAGATATAGGCAACGAGTCCATTCAAAGTCTAACCGCAGGGTAGACTCAAAAGAGGCTTGTCTGTCATAGTTTTTAAATTTTGGCTGCAAACCACAAATTTCTCGAAAATGTATCTTGATACATTTTCTCCAAATTCGCGATTTTCGCTTCAAAATTTTAAAATTCTGATCAGACATTAGACCTTGAATTGACTCTTGAGGCTTCATGCCTCTTCTCCGCTTATCTCAAGTAATTAAAAAAATTAATCTCATTTTATTTTGACAAGCGAGGAGCGAATGAAAGAGTACTCTCTTTCATATCGTCCGAGTCGAAGTCAAACTACAAGGGTAAGGTATCTCGCAGTTTTACTGCGAGACAAGTACAAATCCGTTTCGGATGAAGGACTTGTGAATAGGGCTTTGCCCTATGATAAATACCGCTTTTATTAATAGTAACTTGCCCGAAGAAATTTCATTCTTATGAAATTTGACGGGTTAATCAATCCGCAAAAATTTTGGCTGAAAAATCTCCGATTTTTAACTAGTCAAAACTTTACCGGATAAATAAAAATATGGCAGAATTTGAACGTACAAAGCCGCATGTTAACGTTGGTACTATTGGTCACGTTGACCACGGTAAGACAACTTTGACCGCCGCTATCACTGCAGTCCAAGCTCGTAAGGGTTTAGCAAAAGCTATCGCTTATGACCAGGTTGCAAAAGCTTCTGAAAAAGATGGACGTCGTGATCCTTCTAAGATTATTACTATTGCGATTTCTCATGTTGAATATTCAACCGAAAATCGTCACTATGCTCACGTTGACTGTCCTGGACATGCCGACTACGTTAAGAACATGATTACTGGTGCTGCCCAAATGGACGGTGCTATTCTTGTTGTTTCCGCTGTTGACGGCCCAATGCCACAAACTCGCGAACACATTCTTTTAGCTTCCCAAGTTGGTGTAAAAACCATCGTTGTTTTCTTGAACAAAGTAGACTTGGTTGATGACAAAGATATGATTGACCTCGTTGAGGAAGAAATTCGTGAATTATTGACCAAGTACGGTTTTGATGGAAAGAATACTCCAATCATCAAGGGTTCAGCTTTGAAAGCTCTTGAAGAAACTACACCAGATGGTGAATGGTCACTAAAGATTGCCGAACTTTTGAACGCTTTGGACACTTATATCCCAATGCCAGTTCGTGAAATTGACAAGCCATTCCTTATGCCAATCGAAGACATTTTCTCAATTGAAGGCCGTGGAACTGTTGTTACCGGTCGTATTGAAAGAGGTATTGCTAAAGTTGGTGAAGAAGTAGAAATTGTTGGTATTAAAGCTACTGCAAAATCTATCATCACTGGTATTGAAATGTTCAATAAATCTTTGAAAGAAGGTCAAGCTGGAGACAATGCAGGTATTCTTCTCCGCGGAACTCGTAAAGAAGATGTTACTCGTGGTCAAGTTCTCTGTAAACCAGGAACTACTACTCCTCATACTGATTTTGAAGGTGAAGTTTACATCTTGAAGAAGGAAGAAGGTGGTCGTCACACTCCATTCTTTAATGGTTACAAGCCACAATTCTACATCCGTACAACTGACGTAACTGGTGAAGTTACTTTGCCTGAAAAAGTAGAAATGGTTATGCCAGGTGATACTGTTACTTTTAAAGTTAAATTGGTTGCTCCAGTTGCTTTGGAAGACCGTATGCGTTTTGCTATCCGTGAAGGTGGAAAGACCGTTGGATCTGGTGTCGTTACTAAGATCATCGCTTAATTAAACTCTGAATATTTTTTCGTCACACGATTTAGTTGTGACGAAATGAAAATTCTAAATTACAAGTTATGACGGTAAAAGAAACTACAAAGAAAACGGTCAAATCAAAAGCTACTCGCCAGAGCGCGGGGGAGAGTGTTTCGAGATTGCGTATTCGTGTGCGTGCATACGAAAGCAAAATTTTGGACGCTTCCGTCAAACAAATTATTGATACCGCTTTGCGATATGATGCCAAGGTTTTGGGACCGATTCCACTGCCAACATCAATTCGTAAATATACAGTTAACCGTGCTTCCTTCGTTTACAAAGATGCTCGTGAGCAATTTGAAATGAGAGTGCACAAACGCTTGATCGATATTATCAACCCGTCCGCCAAAGTTATTGAGGCACTTACAAACCTAAGTCTACCTTCCGGCGTAAATATTGACGTAAAGATGGCTTAAAGCCAAACTACCATGAAGTTTACATTAGGAACAAAGAAAAATATGTCTCAAGTCTTTACTGACAAGGGTGAAGTTTGCCCAGTCACAGTATTAGAAATTGGAGATGTGGTTGTAACACAAGTTAAAACCAAAGCGAAAGATGGATACAATGCTGTTCAAGTCGGATTCGGAGAAAGAAAAGCAAAAAACTTGTCAAAGGCTGTCAAAGGTCATATGAAAGATCTCGGCAACTTCATGTTTTTGAAAGAATTTCGTTTCGAAGATGGTGATGCTACTATGTCTGCTCTGAAAGTGGGTGACAAAGTGGATCAAACAGTCTTTGTGAGCGGGGACCTGGTAGAAGTATCAGCTGTTTCCAAAGGTAAAGGTTTCCAAGGTGTTATCAAACGCCACCAATTCGAAGGAGGTCCAAGAAGTCACGGTCAGAAACATTCTGAACGCGCTCCTGGTTCTATTTCCGGTGGTACTCGTTGCGGTGGTCGTGTACCAAAAGGTATGCGTATGGCCGGCCGAATGGGAAGTGATCGCATTACAGTTAAAAATTTGAAAATTGTTGGAATTGACGTGGAGGGAAAGCTACTCATGGTGAGTGGTGCAATCCCGGGTCGCCGCGGCACATTGGTAGAAATTAAAGGCTAAAAATATGGAAGCAAAAATTTACAATCAGAAAGGTGCCGAAGCTGGTAAAATTAAATTATCAGAGAAAATCTTTGGTCTACCATGGAATGCTGACCTTGTTCACCAAGTGGTGACCTCTATGCGTTCTGACGCTCGTGTTAACTTGGCTCATACCAAAACTCGTGGAGAAGTTCGCGGTGGTGGTAAGAAACCATGGAAACAAAAAGGTACCGGTCAGGCTCGTCACGGTTCTACTCGTTCCCCAATCTGGGTTGGCGGTGGAGTCGCTCACGGTCCTCGCAATGATACCAATTATTCACGTAAAGTGAATAAGAAGATGAAAACCAAAGCGTTATTTATGATTCTTTCTAGAAAACTAAAAGACGGAGAAATTCTTTTCGTAGATAGTATTTCTTTTAAAGCTCCAAAGACCAAAGATGCGAAAGCAGTTTTGTCAGCTTTGGGTGGAATCAAAGGCTATGAAAAACTAGCTACTAAGAGAACTAACGCTGCTCTAATTAATATTTTGAATAAAAATGTTAGCGTGGAGAAAAGTTTTGACAATCTCAAACAAGTAGAATTGGATGAGGTTCGTAACTTGAATCCATTAGACATTTTGAATTTCAAATTCTTGATTATTGAAAAACCTGAAGAGTCGATCAAATTAATGGAAGCTAAAATGGCTGTAGCCAAATAATAATATGACTGAAAAGAAAACTAAAAAAACTACAGTTGCTAAAGCTACCAAAGTTGCCAAAGTCACCTCGAAAGAAGTTTCTAAAGAAGTGAAAACTTCTGGAGAACATCTTTTGACCAGTGCACTTATACTCAAGCGACCTCGTTTGACCGAAAAGTCAGGCCTACAAGCAGAAAATTCTCAAATTTATACTTTTGAAATTACTCCTCGCGCCACCAAAACTATGGTGAAACAAGCTGTAGCTCAAATGTATAAAGTTACCCCAATCAAAGTTAATATCACAAAATTGCCAGCTAAGAATGTCTTTGTTCGCGGTCGAAAAGGCGTTAAATCCGGCGTCAAAAAAGCCGTTGTTTATCTCAAGAAAGGGGATAAAATTGAATTCATTTAAATTCTATGAAAACATATAAACCTACATCTAAATCTCGCAGAAATATGACCGGTATTGATTACCGTAAAGTATTGACTGCTTCAAAACCTCACAAAGGTTTGACTATTGGAGGTAAAAGATTTGTTGGTCGCAACGCTGATGGCCGTATTAGTGTTCGTCACAAGGGTGGCGGTCACAAACGCGTTTTCCGTGATGTTGATTTCGGTTACAACAAAATTGATATCCCAGCTAAAATCTTAACTGTGGAATATGATCCAAACCGTACTGGTTTTATTGGTCTTGTGGTTTACGCTGATGGAGAAAAGCGTTACGTTCTTTTGCCAAAGTCTATAAGAGTCGGGGATAAATTCCTCGTTTCTGAGAACGCTGAGGTAAAGCCAGGAAACCGCTTGCCACTTAAGAAATTACCAGTTGGTACTTTCGTTTACAACGTAGAAATTAAACCAGGAAATGGCGCAAAAATGTGTCGTTCCGCTGGTATCTTTGGACAGGTGATTGCTGTCGAAGGTGGTTATGCTCACATTAAACTTCCATCAACTGAAGTTCGTAAAGTGCCAGAAATTGCCTGGGCTTGTGTTGGTGAAGTTTCAAATGAAGAAAATCACTTGGTTAATCTTGGTAAAGCTGGTCGCTCACGTTGGATGGGTATTCGCCCAACCGTTCGTGGTTCAGCTATGAACCCTGTTGACCATCCATATGGTGGTGGTGAAGGCCGTCAAGGCCGTGGCCTCCGCTATGCTAAAACCCTTTGGGGCAAGCATGTTGGTAAAGGTCAGAAATCTCGTACACCAAAGAAATATTCTAACTATCTTATTGTTTCAAGACGTAAAGTCGGAAAGAGTAAAGAAGAAGTTAAATAAATTTTAAACAAAAACCGCTCGGACACCCGAGCGGTTTTTGTTTTGCATCAGTTATGCTATTATTAAATTATGAAAATAGTCATTAACGAGATTGGAGCTTAAAACCGCCTAGTGCGGTTTTTTTGTTAGTCTGCAATTATGGTATTATTTATTTATGAAAACTATTGAAGTATTGCTAAAAGACTTGCTGGCTGATGGAGTCGATAAGTTACAGATTGTCGCTGATTTTGATGGAACTTTAACTAAAGATTTCATTGATGGTCAAAAAGTCCAATCAATCATTTCAGTTCTCCGAGACCACCCAGGTTATTTATCGTCAGATTACCAAATTGTTGCTAAGCAGTTGTTTGCAGAATATGCGCCCTTCGAAAATGATTTATCTATATCATACGAAGACCGACTAGCTAAAATGCATGAATGGTGGACTAAACATTTTGATTTGTTAATTAAGTCTGGTTTAAAACTAGAACATATTGAACAAGTAGCCACCTCAGGTATTATTCAGTTTCGTGACGGGGCGAAGGAGTTTTTAAAATTAACTCACGAATTGAAAATACCAGTAATTATTTTTTCTGCTTCAGGACTTGGTGAAGCCTTGTCTATTTATTGCCAGCACGAGGGAGTTGTATATGACAATATTCATTTTGTTACCAATAGTTTTAAATGGGGTGAAAAAGGGGAGGCTATAGCAGCAAACGAACCTATCATTCATTCTTTAAATAAAAATGAAGAGGTAATTCAGGGTATTGATAACATGAAAAAGGTAGTTGAAAATCGTCAAAATGTTTTACTTCTAGGTAATAGTTTAGGTGACCTAGAAATGTCTAAAGGAAGTCACAATAAAAAACTGGTCACAATAGCGTTCGTGGACAAGGAACAGGGGAAATGCGATTGGTGTCAGAAATTTGATGCTCTAGCAACAGATTATCAGGAAATTAATAATAGTTTGACATCCCTAAAATCTGTGTTAGTCTAATCTCCAGACAGGTTAGAAGCTTCAAAACCTCAACATATTCCGACTTAAGGAGGAATTCATGAGCTCACACTTTTGCGCTGGTTGCTTTATTGTTTGTTCACCGGAAGGACAATTTTATGTCCTCGGTGCTACCGATGAAAGATTCAAGAAAGATGTGAAATTTCCAGGTGGAACAAAAAAGAAATTGTCCCTGGAATCAGCAGATGAGACTCTGGTTCGAGAATTCACTGAAGAAACTGGTTTAATACCTACTGTTTTCAGAAGATTCCTTGTAGAAGAGGAAAATGATTTTAGAAAGTTTTTCTATCAGATAACCAGAATAGAAAGTGACTATGATTTAACTTATAGTTACCATTACGATGGATCTGATGGTGAGAAACTTGAAATACACTGGTGGCCGATTGAAGAATTTAATCGGGCCTTGTATTCCGCTCAACGACCGGTTTTTAACAAAATTTTGGAAGCATTAAAGAATGACCCAAAATTTCAAAAAAACCACCAACCTTTATGTGGAATCTAAAAAAGATTTCAAAGGCACTCTATGTAGGGTGCCTTTTTCTTTGTCAAAATAATTTTATTTATGAGCAATAATAACCGTATTATACCCATTCAGAAAGTTTGTCCTTTTTCCTCGGAGGTCATAATAGACATCTTCAACTACGAAACCAACTTTAGTTAAGAGTTTACGTAATTCATTTTTCTTGAAGGAGTGAACATAGCGCTTGTTCTGTCCGTCCAATGGTTTCCAGGGGATTAAACCATCAAAAAAACTATTAATTCCGTTTTCCCTTTTTTCTTTAAAGTTAAGTAAATGTGACCAATAGCGTTTACGATAATGCCAGGACCAGAGATGCCAATTGTACATGACAAATTTGCTACCTGGTTTCATTAGTTTGTAAATTGATTGTAAAGCTTTCAATCGTAATTCTTCAGTTGGTAAGTGATGTAAAACGGCAATCATTATTATGAGGTCAAACTGGCCAGTAGTTTTCAAATCGGTGATATCATCAACGGCAAAACTTATCTTTTTATTGTCACCCTCGCTCTTCTCCGTCATTGCGAGCGAAGTTAAGTCTTCGAAACTGGAGCGTGGCAATCCAGACTTTAATCCTGGATTGCTTTGTCGCAAAGCCTCCTCGCAATGACGTTTAGAGGAAGAAGCATATTTTTCCTTAGCAATTTTGATCAGTTCTTCACTGTTATCCACTCCTAAATATTCAAAACTTTTATTTTTAAAAATTTCAGTGAGTCTACCATTGCCACAACCAACGTCCAGTACCTTACCACCTTCTGGTAGAAGCTCGGCTATTTTTTCTAAGCCATGCCAATACTTATTTCGGGTATTAGAAAAGTCCCCAGCAATTTTATTGTAAATCGCTTGTGTTTGATGTAGTATTTGCTTGACCTTATCATCTGGTATTTTCATAATATGGCTGAAAAAATAATTGCAAAGATAGTGAAAAAACTTGCTTTCAGTGCCGGCACCCCAGGTGTTGATTTTCAGAGTGTTCTAAGAAAAGCGTCTGGTGAAAATAAAGTCTCTCTTCCTACCAAGTCTGAATTAACCAAAGTCTATCACAAGCTGTTAAAAAATAAAGAAATTAAACCAAATAAAAATTTGGATTTGTACTTACGTCGTAAAGCCGTGAGAACTATGAGTGGGGTAGCGGTGGTCTCGGTTTTGACCAAACCTTTCATGTGCCCAGGTAATTGTTTGTATTGCCCGACTGAAAAAGCCATGCCAAAAAGCTACCTCTCTAACGAACCAGCCGTGATGCGTGCTATCGCCAATGATTTTGATCCCTTTCGCCAAGTAGAAATGCGTCTCAAAGCTCTCAAGGCGAATAATCATGATATATCCAAGATTGAAGTGATTGTCATGGGTGGCACTTGGTCATATTTTGATAAAAAATATCAAGACTGGTTTATTAAAAGATGTTTTGATGCTCTAAACAATAAACCGTCTAAAAATTTGTCTGATGCTCAAAAGAAAAATGAGACAGCTCATTCCCGTTGTGTGGGTTTAACTTTGGAAACCAGACCAGATTATATTAATGAAGAAGAAATTAAACAGATGCGCAAACTGGGTTGCACCAGAGTGGAACTCGGCATTCAACATATTGACGACAAAGTTTTAGCTTTAAATAAACGAGGGCACACCGTGGAGCAAAGTTATCGCGCGATAGAACTTTTGCGTCGCGCTGGTTTTAAATTAAATTTTCATATTATGCCGGCCTTGTATGGCTCTAATGTTAAAAAAGATTTGAAAGTATTTCAGGATTTGTATACCAAACCCGAGTGGTTGCCAGATATGATTAAGATTTATCCTTGTGTCGTCACTATTAATTCAGAATTATATAAAATCTGGCGCGCTGGAAAATATAAGCCTTATACCAACAAACAGTTGCTGGATTTACTAACCAAGGTGAAGAAAATCACCCCGACTTATGTTCGTATTGCTCGTTTAATTCGTGATATTCCCGAGCAAAGTATTTTAGCTGGTAACAAAATTACTAATCTAAGACAAGTTCTCCAAAATAATGCCAAAAGAGATGGTTGGGCATGCCAGTGTATTCGCTGTCGGGAAGCCGGGCACCAACCGCCTTCGCTAGGAAGCTACGGCGAGTCAAAGACCAGCTCCGAAACACCAGTTTTAAATGTATTAGAAATGTCATCCCTTGGTGGTACTGAATATTTTATTTCTTGTGACTCACCAAATAAAAAAGTTTTGTATGCTTTTGCTCGTCTACGCATAAATAATCCTGAAGTTAAACAATTCATGCCAGAATTAAAAGGAGCGGCGATTATCCGCGAGCTTCATACCTATGGCGAAGTGGCTGGGGTAGGTCAGAAAGGGGAAGTCCAACATTCCGGTTTTGGTCGGAAACTCATGACTGAGGCGGAGAGAATTTGTCGAGAAAAAGGAATTAAAAAATTGGCCGTGATTGCTGGCATTGGGGTTAGGGCTTATTACAAAAAATTAG
Source organism: Minisyncoccia bacterium (assembly GCA_049287185.1). GTDB lineage: Bacteria > Patescibacteriota > Minisyncoccia > Phycocordibacterales > GWA1-40-21 > JBAWVR01. The sequence goes on along the minus strand of JBAQFI010000007.1, from coordinate 23,963 downwards.
GTTATAAACTAAAAGGGACTTATATGGTGAAAGAATTGGATTAATGTATGAACCCCTATTTATTAGGTTATTATTCTCCTTCCGTCATTGCGAGGAGGGCACGAAATTATTTGTATTAATATACAAATAATTTCGTGCCAGACGTGGCAATCCAGGATTTTCTTAAAGATCTCAAAATTAAGTCTGGATTGCCACGTCGTCTGACTCCTCGCAATGACGGAGGGGGAGTAAGAGTCTAAGATAAGAAAAGTTGGTTTAGTGGTTCAGTATAATATAATAAACATTTAAAATATTGGTTATTGTGGTTTTAAGTCCGCGTCTAGTCAGCATAGTTCCGCCTGAAGTCCGCGATAGATTGACTTTGGGCCTAACCTTTGCTACCATATCCACACATTTAGCTCTTATGAGCTTTTTATTTAATTATGGCAAGATCAATAAAAAAAGGTCCCTACGTGGACGAAAGACTTCTAAAAAAAGTTGAAGGAAAAAAACCACTTGAAACTGGTATTATTAAAACTTGGGTTCGTCGCTGTCAGATCGCTCCAGAAATGATCGGTTTTACTTTTGGTGTTTATAACGGACGTCAACATATTGATGTTTTGGTCACCGAAGAAATGGTAGGACACAGACTTGGTGAATTTTCTCCAACTCGTAAATTTACTCGTCACGGTGGAAAAATGCAGAAAGATTTGGATATTAAACAAAAAGAAGCTGAAATTACCGCTGCTAAGAGTGCTAAGTCCGCTATTGAAACTAAGAAATAATTTTTATGATTACTGCTAAACTCAATGATTATAGACAGTCTCCTCGAAAAGTTCGTTTAGTGACGGATCTTGTTAAAGGTAAAAGTGTCGAAAACGCTATAAATGCCCTAACTATTCTAGAAAAACGAGCCGCTGACCCTCTTAAACAACTAATTGAATCTGCTGTGGCTAACGCTAAGAACAATTTCAGTCTAGAAAGAGATGTTTTGTTTGTTAAGGATTTCCGTGTTGATGCTGGTCCAATAATGTATCGTCGTATGCCACGCGCTCGCGGTACTGCTTATCCTATTCGTAAACGCACTAGCTGTGTTAGTTTGGTTTTAGCTGCCAAGGAATTGGCTGCGGTCAAAAAGCCAGTCGCTAAAATCGCTAAAGAAGCAAAAGTTAAAAAAGTAGCTAAAAAATAATTTATTAAATATTTATGTCACACACAGTACATCCATATGCTCATAGATTGGGAATCCTCCGCGGCTGGAAGTCACGCTGGTTCTCAGTTGGTAAATCTTACAAAGCCAATCTCAAGGCTGATGTTTTGTTACGCGAATATTTAGAGAAAAAACTTCGTGGTCAGTATGTTGCTTCTATTGAAATGGAACGTGGCGAAAAAGCTTTCCGTTTAATCTTGAAAACTTCACGACCAGGTATGATTATTGGCCGTTCAGGTGAAGGAGCTGTTAAAATAAAAGCTGATATTCTTAAGTTTGTTAAAAAGAACAAATTGGTGATGCCAGCTGACTTCAAACTAGATATTGAAGAAATCAAAAATCCAGAAGGTAATGCAGCTATTGTTGCTCAGATGATTGCTGAAAGTTTGGAAAAACGTATGCCTTTCCGTCGTGTGATGAAACAAATGATTGAAAAAGTTATGGCTAGCCGTGAAGTTAAAGGAGTTAAAATTTTCCTTGGCGGACGTTTGGGCGGTGCGGAAATGGCTCGTACAGAGGAACTCAAAAAAGGCCGTATTCCACTACAGACTTTGCGTGCCGACATTGAATTCGCTCGTGAAAAAGCTCATATGACTTATGGAGATATTGGTATAAAGGTCTGGATTTACAAGGGAGATATTTTTGAAAAAGATATCAAAGCTGCACAAGCTAAAGCTTAATTTTACTATCATGTTAACACCTAAAAAAGTTAAATATCGTAAATGGCAAACTGGCCGTGAAAATCAAAAGAAAGTTGGTAACGAAACTCGTGGTACCTACTTGTCTTTCGGTGGAACAGGTCTAAAAGCTATGACTGCTGGACGTATTCGTTCACAAGAAATTGAAGCTGCTCGTCGCGCTGCCTCTCACAACTTGGGTAAAACCGGAAAACTCTGGACTCGTATTTTCCCTGATCGTCCTTATACTCAAAAACCGGCTGAAGTAAAAATGGGTAAAGGTAAAGGTGATCTTCAAGGTTATGAAGCCGCTATTCGCCCAGGCCGGGTGTTGTTTGAAGTTGATGGAGTTACCGATGTTGTCGCTGCTGAAGCGATGCGTAAAGCTGGAGCTAAACTCTCTATCCGAACCAAAGTAGTAACCCGTCATATTAAATAAATTTTATGGATTACAAGAACAAATCAAAAGCGGAGTTGCAAAAACTCATCGCCGAGAAAAAAGAAGGTTTACTTAAATTCCGTTTCGGTATTGCGGGAAGTAAAATCAAAAATATGCGCGAAGGTCGCGTCTTACGTCGAGACATCGCTCGTTTGGAAACAGAACTTCCACTCGCAGATAAATAAAGTAAACTAATTAAAATAACATGGCAAAGAAAATTATTAAAACAACTAAAGAGACCACTATTGCTCCAGCTAAAAGCCCGAGACAAATGACTGGTGTTGTCGTTTCAGATAAAATGAAAGACACCATTGTTGTTAAAGTTGGTGGTTATAAAAAGCACGAGAAATACAAGAAATTTATTGCTTCTTCAAAAAAGTTTAAGGCACATGATGCCGGTAATACCTATAAAATAGGGGAGATCGTTACTATCATGGAGTGTCGTCCAATTTCCAAAGATAAATCTTTTACTGTTATTCCAAAAGCCAAATAATTAATAGAAACTACTATGATTCAACCAAGAACAATTGTTAATATCGCTGACAACTCTGGAGCCAAGATTGGCCGTATTTTTAAAGTGTTGGGTAGCTCAAAGAAACGTTACGCTGGTATTGGCGAACTAGTAATTTTTTCTGTCCAAAAAGCTGAACCTCGTAAAACTGTTAAGAAGAAAGATGTTTTGTTAGGTCTAGTAGTTCGTCAAAAAGCTCCATATCGTCGTGCCGATGGTTCTTATATTCGTTTTGACGAGAATGCAGTTGTTGTAATTGAAAAAGGAAAGAGAGTTGACCCAATTGCTGGACGTATTTTTGGTCCAATTCCTCGTGAAATTGCAGAAAGAGGTTTCCAGAAAATCGCTTCTTTAGCTCCAGAAATCGTTTAATCTTTTTAATACAAAATTATGAAAATCAAGAAAAATGATACAGTAATAGTGATTTGTGGAAAAAACAAAGGTAAAACAGCTAAAGTTTTGAAAGCTTTTCCAGCCAAGAATAAAGTTCTTGTTGAAGGAGTGAACACTGTTAAAAAGCGTCAACACGCTAGCAAGTCCAATCAAAAAGGCCAGACCGTAGAGAAGCCAATGCCTATCGATGTTTCCAACGTTATGTTACTCGAAGGTGGAAAAAGAGTTCGAGCAGCTAAGAAAGAAATTGGTGGAAAAATGCTTCGCGTTAGTGCTAAAACTGGTAAGGAGATTTAATGGATTGTCATTCCCATGAAGATGGGAATCCAGTCTGGATCCCCGCCTTCGCGGGGATGACATTAAGAAATGTCAATTATTAATAAAATAATCGGTCATTAGGGAAATAGGCAACTATCCCCGGGTGGCAAAAAACATGAAACTTCAAGATAAACAAAAGAAAGCTTTCGCAGCTTTAAAAGACGTTTTAAATCACAAGAGTCCTATGCAGACTCCGAAGATTAATAAAGTAGTTATTAATGTCGGTATTGGTTCACTTAAAGACAAAAAGAAAATTGAACTTATTGCCAATCGTTTAGAAAAAATTACTGGTCAAAAACCATCTATCCGCGGTTCCAAGAAATCCATCGCATCATTCAAAGTTCGTGAGGGTGACCCAGTTGGTTACGTTGTAACTTTACGTGGTCCTCGTATGTTTGACTTTATTGATAAGTTTTTGAATGTAGCTCTTCCTCGTACTCGTGACTTCCGTGGAATTTCTGTTAAGAGTATTGATGAAATGGGTAACTACTCATTGGGTATTAAAGACAATACTATCTTCCCAGAAACTGCTGATGAGGAAATAAAAGATGTTTTCGGAATGAGTATCACTTTTACTACTACTGCTAAGAATAAAGAAGAAGCCAAGGCTTACTTTGAATACATCGGTTTTCCTTTTAAAAAAGACTAGTAAAAAAATCCGCTTTTAGCGGATTTTTTAGTATCATTCTCTTTTTCTTTTCTGTCATTCCCGCGCAGGCGGGAATCCAGTCATAATTCTAAATTCAAATCATTCCAATTAGGATTTGTTGATTCAATCAATCTAAGTTTCCACGATCTATCCCATTTCTTTAATTGTTTTTCTCTGGTTATCGCCGCATCAATGTTTTCAGTTGATTCAAAATATACTAAGGTTTTAACATTATATTGTTTCGTAAACCCATCTACCAAACTATTTTGGTGTTCAAACACTCTACGTTTTAAGTCATTTGTTACACCAATATATAGTGTGCCATTTCTTTTACTAGCTAGAATATAAACATAATAGTTTCTCACTGAAATATTATACTGGATTCCCGTCTTCACGGGAATGACAGAAGGAGAAAATTTGGAAATAAAAAACACGCGTCCATGGGACACGTGTGAAATCGATCTGGGGGCAGATCAATTTTCGGGGGGTTTATCTATGGTCACTGGGGTAGCAGGCATGGCTTTTGAAATGAGAGGCCGAACTGGAGGGAAGGAACATGGCGTTTCCTTCTACTGGTGGAGCCTCAAGGACCAATACCTGCTACCGCCTAGTGAATGAGAAGATCTAACTTGATTCTTAAACAAGTATAGCACACTATATAAAATAATGCAAGCCCTTGAGGGCTACCAATCAAAGATACTAAAATAACCCATATTTTCCGTTGACTTTAATGGAACTGTTTGCTAGTATATCGCTACTAGCTTTTAACAAGCTTTTTATTTATATGGCAAAAAAATCAGTAATAGCTCGCTCAGAGAAAAAGCCTAAATTCGCTTCACGGGTCGTGCGAAGATGTTTTCGTTGTGGTCGTAAAAACGGCTACATGAGGGACTTTGATCTCTGCCGCATATGTTTTAGAGAATTTGCTAACGAAGGCAAAATTACCGGAATTAAAAAATCATCATGGTAAACGATCCAATCTCAGACTTTATTATTCGCTTAAAAAACGCACAGATGGCTAACAAGGAAACAGTCGTTATGGACTATTCCAAATTAAAAGAAGCCATCGGTACGCTTCTAGTTGACTCTGGTTATATTAAATCAGTTTCTAAAAAGAAGAAAAATAATACTTTGGAAGTTGAGCTTAAAAGCAAGAAAGCTGATAAGTTTATTTCTGGTGTACTCCGTGTTTCCAAACCGTCACGTCGCATTTATGAAAAAGCCGGTTCCATTTTTCCTTTTCGTAGGGGATTTGGTATGGCCGTTATTTCTACATCAAAAGGTCTAAAGACCGATAAACAAGCCATCAAAGAAAAGGTCGGTGGTGAAGTTTTATTTAAAATTTGGTAGTTCTTGAACTCCCTAAACTAATTAAAATACTATGTCTAGAATTGGTAAAAAACCTGTCGCTATTCCAGCTAAAACTTCTGTCACCGTCGTCGGTAAGAAAGTTTCAGTCAAAGGACCCCTCGGTGAATTAACCAGGGAATTTCGACCAGAAGTTAAAATTGAAGTTGTTGGCAACGAAGTTGTCTTAACAATAAATAAAGTTACTCAAGAAAATAAAGTTTTATGGGGTACTTATGCTTCACATATTAAAAATATGATTGAAGGTGTAAACAAGAACTATGAAAAGAAACTAGTCATCGAAGGTATTGGTTTCAAAGCTGATGTCAAAGGTGAAGATCTAACCATGTCTCTTGGTTTTTCTCACTTGGTAAAAATGAAAGTTCCAAAGGGTATTAAAATTACTTCTGAAAAAGGAGTTCTAACTATTGCCGGAATGGATAAAGAAATGGTTGGAAGCTTTGCTGCTCAAATCCGCTCAACCAAGAAACCAGAACCTTACAAAGGCAAAGGAATTCATTATGAAGATGAAGTTATTCGTCGTAAGGAAGGTAAGAAGACCGCTTAATTTCTTTTGATATAAAACTATGAAAACAAAAACTAACAAAATTCAGGTTCGTCACAAAAGAATTCGTTCTAAAATTTCTGGTACAGCCGAAACTCCACGTTTAGCAGTTTTTCGCTCTAACAAAAATATCTACGCTCAAATAATCGATGATACCAAAGGTGTAACCTTGGCTGCTTTCTCATCTGACAAGGCTAAAGCTAAAACTTTTATTGAACGCTCTAAAGAAACTGGTTTACAAATTGCCAGTCTCGCTAAAGCAAAGGGTATTACCAAAATCGTTTTTGATCGTGGTGGTTTTACTTACACTGGTAAAATAAAAGCCCTCGCTGATGGTGCTCGTGAAGGTGGTTTAATTTTTTAATTTAATAATATGACAGAAAATAATACACAAAATAATAATGGAAAAGGGGTTAGCGCCCCGGTACCAGCTGCAGCCGCTCAAGGCCAGGGAGTTGGTCGTCCGTTTGCCCCACGCCAAGGTGGACCACGCGCAGGCTTCAATGATCGCGGTGGAAACAGAGGTGGAGGTAAAGGTGGAAGAGGTAAAGGCGGTCGCGCCGAAAGACCTCGTTCTGAATTCGACTCCAAGATTTTAAATATTCGTCGCGTTACTCGTGTCGCTTCTGGTGGCCGTCGCTTTAATTTCTCTGTGGCGATTGCGATTGGTGATCACAAAGGTAAGGTAGGAATCGGCTTAGGTAAAGCTGGAGACACTGCTGCCGCCATTGATAAGGCCACTCGTGATGCCAAAAAGAATATGATTACTGTGGCTACTACGAAGACCATGTCTATTCCTCATGAAGTTAGCACCAAATATTCTTCTGCTCGTATTATTATTATTCCAGCTCCTGGCCGTGGAGTTGTCGCCGGATCAGCCACTCGCGTGGTGATTGAGCTCGCAGGTCTTAAGGATATTACAACCAAAATTCTTTCTGGTTCAAAAAACAAATTGAATATTGCTCGCGCGACTATTCAAGCTTTGTCATCCTTCAAAAAAACTTTTAAAAGTCCAACTGAAGTGAAAGCTCCAGCTCCGGTAAAAGAGATTACCAAATAATTTTACTATCATGCAAATAAATAATCTCATCAGAAAAACTAAAAATCGCAAAACTGAACTCGTTGGCCGTGGTGGCAAAAGAGGGAAGACTTGTGGTAAGGGACAAAAAGGACAAAACTCCCGTGCTGGTCGCAAGAAGCGTCCAGAAATGCGTGAACGTTTAAAGAAATTACCAAAATTGCGTGGTTACGCTTTCAAAGGTTACGGTGTTCGTGTTTGGCCTGTGAATGTTGGTCAATTAGAAAAAGCTTTTCCAAAAGGTGGAAATGTTAATCCTGCTCTTCTGGCAAAATTAGATCTTGCTCAAGTTTACAAGGGTAAAAATCCAGTAGTAAAAATTTTAGGTACTGGTGAAATCACTAATAAATTTGTCATTTCAGACTGTATTGTTTCTAAATCTGCTAAAGAGAAAATCGAAAAAGCTGGAGGTTCAATCAAATAAAAATCGACAATTCCGATTGTCGTCCCCGCGTAGGCGGGGATCCAGTCCACATTCTTAATTAATCCTAGATTCCCGCCTGCGCGGGAATGACAGAAAGAAGATGAATTTAGAGACATTAAATTATTAACTTAATATATATTATGGACATAATTTCAAAAGCTAAAATAATTATCCAAGACAAAATGTTGTTAAAACGCGTTTTGTTTGTGTTAATTGGTCTCGCCATCTTTCGTCTTTTAGCCAACATTCCAATTCCTGGTGTTGATGTTTTGAAATTGGAGGAATTTTTCTCTGGTAACGATTTCCTAGGAATGCTAAATATCTTTTCTGGTGGTGGTTTCGCCAACTTGTCTATCGTGATGCTTGGTGTTGGACCCTACATTACTTCTTCTATTATCATGCAACTTTTGACTATGATGATTCCGTCTTTGAAAAAGATTCAACAGGAAGAAGGGGAGGCCGGACGCCGAAAGTTTACTATGTGGTCCAGATGGCTCACTGTTCCACTAGCTTTGATTCAAGCTTTTAGCTTTATTATTTTACTTCAAAAGCAAGGAATTCTTATTGATGTTGGTACATTAAATATGATTACTGATACTCTGATTGTGACCGCTGGCTCACTATTTCTCATGTGGCTTGGTGAACTTATCACTGAGTTCGGAATCGGTAATGGAGTTTCCCTTATCATCTTTGCTGGTATCGTAGCTAGAATTCCTTCTACTATTGCTCAAGCTTATCTTAACTTTTCAACCAGTAGCATCCCATTGTATGTTGGTTTCTTAACTGTTGCATTCCTCATCATTATGGGTGTCGTTTGGATTAATGAGTCAGAAAGACCAATTCCGGTCACTTATGCTAAAAGAATTCGCGGGAACAAAGTTTATGGTGGGGTCTCAACCTATTTACCACTTCGCGTCAATCAAGCTGGTGTAATCCCAATCATCTTTGCTTTGTCTATCTTGCTCTTCCCTCAAATGATTTTTAAATTCTTGGAACAGGTAAACAATGATGTTTTGGTCACTGTGGCCACTTTTATGTCTAATCTATTAGCCAATCAATGGTTCTACGGTATTTCATATTTCGTGATGGTTTTCCTCTTTACTTATTTCTACACCGCTGTAACTTTTGATCCAGATACTTTAGCCAAGAACTTGCAGAACAACGGAGCTTTTATTCCTGGTGTTCGCCCGGGTCAATCCACTGCCGAGTATGTTGGTAAGATTTTAACTCGCATTACTTTGTTTGGAGCCCTATTCCTCGGTGCAATTGCCGTTTTGCCAATTATTATGCAGTCAGTTACTGGTATTGCTTCTCTAACTATCGGTGGTACCGCTCTTCTTATTGCGGTTTCAGTAGTCATTGATCTTATCAAAAAAATTGAGGCTCAGATTTCAGCGAGAGAGTACTAGGCTGGGGAAGTATATAGTATCTGGTACCCGCCAGAATGACCATGTCGGGCTGGTATAGTATTTAGTATAAAAACAAAAAAGCGACGCCGTAAGGCGTCGCTTTTTCCTTATCCATAAATATTCACAACCTAGGTTAATAATTCTTGCCGTCTATACTAGATAAATGCTATAATTTCCCTAGTAATTAATTTTCTCAAAATTAATTGTTTTCCATATAAAATGAAAAAACGCTCATCTTTAAAGAAAAATTTAAACTCTCTAAATCACTTCCTAATATTTTCTTTTGTTTTAGGCTTAGTAGTTTCCGTCTCTGTTTTTTCTTTGATTCCAATGTTCGTTTCTGCTACCTTCGCGCCCGGAGCCACCTTAGACCCCGACTGTCTCCCTACTGACCCCACCTGTACCGTTTCCAACGACTGGACTACTGCTATTTCCGCTCCCAACTTCATTGGTACCTCGACTGGTATGAACACTGGTGACATTACTCTCACCAACAACACTAACGGTCTCACTATCTCTGGCCAAGCTTTGACTCTCGGACTAGCTGGTGCTTCCGCTACTGGAACACTCTCTTCAACTGACTGGAACACTTTCAACAACAAGGTTTCTTCTCAGTGGCTAACTTCTGGTTCAGATCTTTACTACAGTGCTGGAAATATCAATATTGGATCATCGACTAGTTTAACAAAAACCTTACAAGTTCATACTCCTTCAGGTTCCAATCCAAACATTGGTCTTAGTGATGGAGATATGGCAAACCCTTTTTCCTCAATCGAACCAAACACTGAAATTTTTGGAGAAATCGGACTTGTCGGATCTCTTCAGGGAGGCATGATGATCAAAGGTTATACCGATAGTAATGCTGTCGATCAACCAGCTATTGTTATCAGGGGTTTAATTGGTTACAACGATACTAACGATAGTACTCCCGTTGTAGGTTTTCGAGCTGGTAAATTATCTGGAACCAGTGGAGCTTCAGTTGGAGACCTTGAAACTGCCTATCAATTTGGTAATTGGAATAATGCAGAAAAATATTTAACAATTTTGGGTAGTGGCAATGTCGGCATTGGCACCACTAGTCCTTTAGCAAAACTTTCCGTATTAGGTGACACCTATATTTCCGATATTCTCACTGTTGCTTCCACGACTGGTACATCCACTTTTGCTGGATTATTATCTGTTCCATCCGTATCGGTATCAAATATCGCCACTGTTAATGAACTCTGTTTCTCAGGTACAGGTGCTTGTATGACCGCCCCTGCCGTTACTGGATCAAATATTACTTTCTTTTATCATAATGCAGCCTCGGACATATCTGGTTATGAAAGGTTACGTGTAGCCCCAAATAATGGCACTGAAATTTCGGAAACAGCAACCTCATCTTCCGGAGCTTATGGACTTATTGACTCCTATGTTTCAACCACTACCGATATTGCTTTGACTGTTTTACCGTCTGGGGTTTGGGAATTTTCTGATTATGCTAATATTGATTCAAATACAGGAGTCTCCAATATTGTTCACGAAGTTTATAAAAGAACTTCATTAGGTGTAGAAACTCTACTATTTACTGCTACTTCCACCGAGATGACCACTGGCGTAAAGGAATATACTACCAATGTGGCGGCCGCTTCTTCAACTATGATTTCTACCGATCGCCTGGTTATTAAAACCTACCTTTGGTCCAACTCAGGTGCCACTAGAACCATAACTTATTATTATGATGGTGCCAGTCGTTATTCACATGTTCATACACCAATCAATATTTCAGCCGGTAGTTATACCAGATCAGTAGTCAATGAAACAATTACTGGTAGTTGGACTTTCAATAATGATACTATCTTAGCTACGACCACAATTTTTAATTTGAGAATCGGCACCACCACTTCCTTAGCCGACTTAACTATTGATGGTGATCTATCCATCTCCGGTAAAATCTTTGATACCAATTATTCTGCTGGTACTCTCGGTATGATTCTGCAATCTACAGGAACAAGTACTCAGTGGGTAGCGACTTCAACTTTAAATATTTCTAGTGCTGTGATTATTCCAGAATTGGTTACAATGTCCGCTGGTACTACAACAATCACCGCTGCTGACAATGGTAAATTATTTACCAATGCTGGTGTAGGTGGAGATATTATTATTGAATTGCCGAGTGTCGCGAGCGTGGGCAATGATTTTGAAATTTCCTTTACCAATGAAGCCGCTCTCGGTCTAACTGGTGGAACCATAACTTTAGATGGTGCTTATGGAGTAAATACTTTTACTTCTGGCGGAACATTATCAGTCCCGGCAAACGTAACTGCCGAATTACTTATTGTTGGTGGAGGTGGTAGTGCCGCACAGGAAGCTACCTCACAAGGTGGTGGTGGTGGAGGAGGTGGTGGCGGTGTATTAAGTACAACTACAACTCTAACAGCCGGAAACCACACTATTGTTGTGGGCGCCGGAGGAACTATACCTGGTGGTAGAAGTATTGGAACTACCGGTGCTACATCGAGTCTTGACTCGATTGAAGCTGGCGGTGGCCATGGTGGTTACCTTTGGAATGGTAATCCTAGTGGTGGCGCTTCTGGTTATCCCCAAGTTAATTCCGGTGGAACCTATTCTGGTGCTAGTTCCGGTGGTGGTGGTGGTGCTGGACAAGTGGGAGGAAACGCAGGTGGTGCCCCTTATTACGGTGGTGTCGGTGGTAATGGTGCAACCTCTTCAATTTCTGGAACTGTAACCTATTATGCCGGTGGTGGTGGCGGTGGAAATAGTAGTGCTATAGCTCCCGGAGGCTTGGGTGGCGGTGGAAACGCTGGTAATATGAATGGTTCATATGGAATGAATGGAACAGCTAATACTGGTGGTGGAGGTGGTGGTGGCTATGCTGTAAATCTTGCTGGCTCAGGTGGTTCTGGTATCGTTATTGTCCGCTACGCCTTGATTAATGCCATAAACATTGTTCCAGCTTCTGGTGATCAATTACCGGAAACCACTGCGGTAAATAATGTTTTGAAAACATTTACCCGTGGTGATTTTATAAAATTACGCTCCACCGATGTTGGTTGGGTAGCTTTAGCCGTTCCACCTTCTGCCACAAAATTAGCCGAACAAGTTGGCAACCCTTCTTCCCGCGCTCTCAAAGAAAACTTTGTTCAACTTAATAAACAAGAAATTTTAAATAAAATTGCAGATTTGGATATGACCGAGTGGAATTATATTTCTCAACCTGACGGTATAAGACACATTGGACCGATCGCTGAAGATTTCTATGAAAAATTTGGCTTAGGAGGAACTCAAACATCTATTTCTACTATTGACCCTGCTGGTATTGCCCTCGTTGGTATCCAAGCTTTGAATAAAAATCTGCAATACATCTTCGGCACCACTTCTATTGAATCTCTAGCTAACTCCACCACGACTCTGGAAACTTATACCGCCACTGATCTCTTTGCTGGTATGGTGAAGTCGGCACTTCAGAAATTATCCTCTGTATTCATCCCAGAAATTAGTACTAACAAAATTACAGTAGGTACCTCAGCAAAACCAAGTGGAGTAACAATTTACGACGAGGACACTAAAGAGCCTTATTGTATGAAAATTAAGAATGGGGCAATGGTGGCCATGTCTGGTATCTGTACGGATACTATTCCAACCGAAACCACTATAGTCGAGCCAACCCCAGCAGAAGAGGAAACTTCAGACTCCAGTCAAGGACAGTCCTTAACGGATGAAGAAACCACTCCTTTAACTGAAACCGCTACCACCACCGATCCTCTAGTAGTCGAAGACACTGCTTCTTCCACTCCCGAAGTCACCCCAGACACTGCTACCACAACTCCATTAGTAACCGAAACTCCAACTACTGAACCACCAGTTACCGAATCTACTACTCCACCAGCCGAACCTATAGTAGAAACCTCTCCGATAGTAGAACCAACCCCAGAACCAATAGTCGAACCTACTTCTGAAACAACCCCAGCAGAGCCAGTTGTAGAAGAAACTCCTGTCCCAGAGTCTGAACCTGTAGTCGAACCAACTCCTGAACCAGAACCGACACCAGAACCTGAACCTACCCCAGCTGAAACTCCACCAGCAATCTAAATAGTAAAAAACCAATCCTTACGGATTGGTTTTTAAATAGACACAATAAGAACGCGGTCGCTGTCTTATGGTGTCTAATCTTGAGATTTACACTCATAATAATATGTAACACTTTCGGACGGCCGTCCGAAAGTGTTACATAAAGTTCTAAGTTTTATATTTACAGAAAATAGCGACAAAAAATAAAAAATAAGGTAAAATCATTGGGTATGAAAAAACCAAATGCATTTATTTTTATCGGACGTTCTGGTTGTGGCAAGGGAACACAGGTAGAGTTGTTTATAAATAGTCTTAATGAAGATAGTGAGAATTGTAGAACTGTCGAGGTGGAAAGCGGAGATTTGTTACGCGGTTTTGCTAAAGGCAACTCTTTTTCACAAACTAAGTGTCGTGAAATAATGAGTCGTGGAGGTTTAATACCAGAATTTATGGTTATTGGTTTGTGGGCAAATAAACTGACAACTGATCTCACTGGTTGCGAAAATATTGTCTGTGATGGAGCACCAAGAAAAATCAATGAAGCTAAAGTTTTAGATTCAGCAGTTAAATTTTACGAATTTGAAAAACCTGTTGTCTTGTTTATTGAGGTTTCTCGGGACTGGTCTAAAAAACGCCTACTAGCTCGTAAACGTGCGGATGATACGGAACAAGATATTGAAAACCGCCTAGACTGGTTTGATTCCGATGTTGCTCCAGTTTTGGAATATTACAAATCAAATCCAACTTATAATTATTTGACTATAAATGGTGAACAGTCAATTGAAGATGTGCACAAGGAAATAATGGAAAAGCTGGGATTATAGTCAAATTCCAAAACCCAATGACCAGACCTAATTTTCTTGAGCGTAGCGATTAGAAAATGGAAATGCCCTGGTGGTGAATGTCCAACAAAATATAAAAATCCAAATGACTAAAATTTGGGATTTTGGGTTTGGTTGGGGTTTGTGATTTAGAAATTGGGATTTTTATGTTATTGATAAAAATTTTGTTTACTATTGAATAAAGATCAAATTTAGGTAATACTATCAAATATACCTGAATATAATGATAACTATCAAAACCGAAAAAGACATAGAAATATTAAGAGAAAGCGGACGTCGGCTGGCTCGTATTTTACGTTTGGTTTCTGAAAAAGTAGCTCCAGGTGTCACGGCCTCAGAACTCAATGATTTAGCGCTAAAATTAACTCTAGAAGGGGGAGACAAAGCGGCTTTTTTTAATTATCGTCCAGTTGGAGCAAAGCGAGCTTACCCGGCTGCACTTTGTGTTTCTATCAATGAAGAAGTAGTACACGGTATTCCAAATGAGGCGAATAAGGTTTTAAAAAATGGGGATATTGTTTCCTTAGACATGGGTTTGATTCACGATGGGCTAATTACTGATATGGCTATAACCGTTCCAGTTGGTGAAGTGACACCTGAATTGAAGAAGCTCATGAATGTTACTAAAGAAGCTCTAAATGTCGCTATAAAGGCCGCCAAAGCCAGCAATCACATAGGTGACATAGGTTATTCAATCGAGCGCCTAGTTCGTCCACACGGTTATGGCATAGTTGAAGATTTATGTGGTCACGGAGTTGGTTATAAAGTTCATGAAGATCCCTTTGTGCCGAATTTTGGAGAAAAAGGGAAGGGTGAAAAACTTAAACCTGGTATGGTTATTGCTATTGAACCTATGTTAAACCTCGGTACTCACAAGGTTAAAGTGGCCAAGGATGATTGGACCTATGTAACTGCCGATGCCTCACCAAGTGCCCATTTTGAGCACACTATTTTGATTACCAAAGCTGGTTCCGAAATATTGACCAGAGAGTAATTTAAAATGAAAAATTCAAAATTAAAAAACAATTATTAAATTTAAAATTCTTAATTAATGAGTTTTTAAATTAGTGCTTTTAAATTATTTTTAAACTTTAAATTTAAAATTAAGTGTTTATTATTGCTAATAAACTGTCTAATTCGGTAATAAATCACCCTATATATGATAATATTCAATTTACCGTCTTTTTGGTGTATAATTTAAGTAATGGCCACAGAAGTTTTTTCAAATTATAATAATTCACCAGAAAAAAAATTTACTTCACCTCAAGAGGAGTTGGAGTTTTTGCGTCGGGAAGTAGTTCGTAAAGAAAAGGCTCTGTCTGAACGTGGTTTGTCAGTAGAAAAAGAAAAAATTATAGAACAAGGCTTAGAAACCCACTCCAGTCAGCCAGCAGATAGTTTATTACATGAAAAATATTCTATTCCTGCCCCTGAAGTAGAGAGCATTGTTTTGAATTTGTCTCCCGAGACCCATGATAAACAAATGGAGGAGCTAATTCATGTCCTTCGAAATAAGGGGGTACGCAATACTATTTCTGTTATAGAAAAAATGAATAATCCGCACTTAATGGACGATTTTCATCGTTTCCTTATTCAATACGTGAAGGCTGGTTTCCACGATATAAATATTAAAGAGGCGGATCCATTAATGAAATCTTTGAAAATGGCTTTGTTCGAAATTTCCTTGCCAGAAATAAATGATGAGGAAGACAAAGGTAAAAGAGTGTCAGAAGTTATCTCAGCCATGGAACATTTCTATTCTGGTATGCTTAGCGTTTTTGGTAATAGTGAAAAAAACACAGATTATTTTGCTTTGGAGTTAGCTAATCCAGCTGAAAGTAATGAGCTACTATTTTATGCTTCAGTACCTAGAAATAAGGCGGATTTATTTGAAAAGCAGGTTATTGCCATCTTTCCTGAAGCGACAATTACTGAACAACCAAATGATTATAATATTTTTTCTGCCGGTAGTTTTTATCAGGCTTCATACGCAACCCTTGATAAGGATCCGATTTTCCCATTACGAACTTTTGAAAGTTTTGATCATGATACCTTATCTGTTTTGTTAAATGTTTTTTCTAAGATTGATAAGACCAATGAAGGAGCCTCTCTCCAAATCATCTTTAAGCCTTGTGGTACAACCTATAATGATCGTTATCAAAAAACTATTGAGGATATAGCCAAGGGTAGAAAACTTAAGGAGGCGATGAAGCAAGACTCCTCAGTTGGACGTATTTTTGGTGAAGCATTAGTTAATATTTATAAGGATTTTTCTGGGGAGAAAAAGGAGGAAAAAAACGAACCTGTCGATGAAAAGATTTTAGAGCAAATTCGTGCCAAAGCCGGTAGTCGAGTGGTAAAAACCAATGTTCGTTTAGTTGTCTCGGCCAATTCCAAAGAAAGATCTAAAGAGGTGATGCTTGATTTACAATCCTCCTTTAACCAATTTGAAAATCCATTGGGTGGTAACCGTTTCAAATTCAATAATATTGTTGATAAATATTTTAATGATTTCTTTGAAGAGTTTTCTTTTCGTGATTTTTCCGAAAAACAAGTCGCTCTACTCAATCTAAAAGAATTAACTTCAATTTTGCATTTTCCTAATCTTAGTGGCTCCAATACTCCTTTCCTCAAACAAGCCAAGGCAGCTGGGGCAGCTGCACCACTCGATATGCCAGCCTCAGGAGTTTTACTTGGGATAAACAAATTCCGCGGTGTCGAGAAAAAAATCTATTTTACTAAGGAAGATCGTTTACGACATTTCTATAGTATTGGTCAGACTGGTACGGGTAAGACCACATTACTGAAAAATATGATTACTCAGGATATTTTGAATGGGGAAGGGGTTTGTTTTATCGATCCCCACGGTTCCGATATCCAGGATCTTTTGGCAGTTATTCCACCCAATCGTTATGAAGACGTTATCTACTTTGACCCTGGCTACACTGAACGCCCAATGGCTCTCAATATGTTGGAATACGATCTACGTTTCCCAGAACAGAAAACTTTTGTGGTTAATGAAATGATGTCCATTTTTAATAAGTTGTTTGATATGAAAACAGCCGGTGGGCCAATGTTCGAACAATATTTCCGTAATGCTGCAATGCTGGTAATTGAGGACCCGGAAACAGGCAATACACTACTAGATATTTCTAGAGTATTATCTGACGCTCGTTTTCGTGAATTAAAATTGTCTCATTGTCACAATCCAATAGTGGTACAGTTCTGGCGGGAAATTGCCACCAAAGCCGGTGGTGAGGCCTCACTGGCTAATATCGTGCCCTACATCACCAGTAAGTTTGATGTTTTCTTGTCCAACGAAATTATGCGCCCAATTGTTTCTCAGGAAAAATCTTCTCTTAATTTTCGTAAAATTATGGATGAGAAAAAGATTTTATTGGTTAATTTATCCAAGGGTCGCCTTGGTGAGATTAACTCCAGTTTAATCGGCTTAATTATAGTTGGTAAAATTCAAATGGCCGCAATGTCTAGAGTAGATTCTTTTGGAAAAGATTTGCCACCATTTTATCTGTATATTGATGAATTCCAAAACGTCACTACCGATTCGATTTCCCAAATATTATCCGAAGCTCGAAAATATAAATTGTCCTTAAATATCGCCAACCAATATATAAAACAATTGGATGAAAAAATAAGAGATGCTGTTTTTGGCAACGTTGGTTCAATCGCGGCTTTTAGAATTGGTGCCGATGATGCTGAATATATGGAAAAACAATTCCTACCGGTCTTTACCGCTAAGGATATAATGAATATTGATAATCGCAACGCCTATCTCAAATTATTGGTGAATGGTCGCCCAGTTAAGCCTTTTAATATTGAAACCCTGGCGCCAAGCAAGGGTAATACAGACATTGCAGAAAAGATTAAGCAGTTGTCCTATCTTAAATATGGGGAGAACAAGCTTGACATAGAGGCCTCAATTATGAAAAAATACCAGAAGTTCTAAATTCTGCCTTTTCGATTTAGTAATATAAGGCACTTTTTTTAATTTAAAAATATGACACACGCAAAACATTATAAGAATGAACAGACTTTTATTATTTTGAAACCCGACGCTATTCAGCGTTCTTTGGTTGGAGAAATAATTGGTCGCCTAGAAAGAGTTGGTTTAAAGATGGTGGCTTTGAAGATGGTAATTCCAGAAGCTGATTTAGTTGCCAAACACTATACTATTGATCCGGAGTGGAAAAGAAAAGCTGGTGAAAAAGCCATTAGCAAATATGTCAGTAAAGGCATGACCCCACCAGAAGCCGATCCAGTTAAGGTTGGAAACACTGTTTTGGAAAATTTAAAGAATTATATGTCTAGTGGCCCAGTTGTGGCTATGATTTGGCAGGGAGCTCACGCAGTACCGCTAGTTCGTAAATTAGTTGGAGCGACCGAACCTTTGTCATCTGATGTTGGTACTATTCGCGGAGACTTCGTTTTGGATTCTTATGAAATGTCTGATGCTGATGGTCGCTCAATTAGAAATATTATTCACGCTTCTGGAAATGTTGAGGAAGCTAGACAAGAAATCGCTCTTTGGTTCAAACCAGAAGATGTACTAGACTACCGTCACATTCAAGAAGAAATTATTTATTCTTTGACTTTTAAGGGTAAAGATAATAATTAGTTATTATTCTCAAATAATTAGAGAAAAACCTCATTTATATGAGGTTTTTTCTTTAAACTGCAAACGATTGCGAATTAACAAAAAAGTGCTATTATCAGGTCAGATTAAATCTTTAAAAAAAAGGGGGTTTGCCATGCAAAAACCAGAAAAGGAAAAAATATTATACAAAGCAGTGTTGGTTTTTTTTATTGATCCAAAGACCAATAAAATTCTCTTGGCCATCCACCTGAAGCACATTGGCGAGGGAAAGTATAATAGTTACGGTGGCGGAATAGAACCAGGTGAGACTGAAAGACGGGCCTGTGTTCGTGAAGTTAAGGAAGAATCTGGTGGAATGACAGTTTGTAAAGATGATCTGCAAAAAAGGGCTGATGCCTATTTTACAAACACCACTGAAGATGGCAAAAGTTTTGTCTGTCACGTGGCAGTTTTTGTCACTTATACCTGGAAGGGAAAAGCTAGAACGACTGAAGAAATGGCTCACCCAGAATGGTTTAAGTTAAGTAATCTTCCAGTGAATAATATGATGCCGGCTGATCCGTTTTGGCTGCCACTCATTTATTATCGCCGAAAGATTATTGTAAAGGCCAAATATGGCCCACGCCAAGCCTATTTAATTGGTCCAGTCGAGATTGAAGAAGTTGAAGTTCTTACAGAGGGGTGAACAACCCCTCTTTTTTAATTTTAAATTTGTTTCGTAATATATATGCACTTTACACATTTTTTTTAACGGGTGTATAATTAAGTTGGGTTCGTTGAGATATTTTCTAGCTTAAATATATCTTCAGGGAGTCTCATATTGGTAGCAACCTTGGTTGTCTATCTGCGGACACCCACTTAGTAATAATTTACTAGGAGAATATCTCTTGGAGCCCAATAAAGAAACCTATCACGAAAAGTGCTATAGGTTTTTTTAATTATTCCACATTGTTCTGTGTCCAGTCCGCGTTTTTTCATGTCTATGCTATAATATTTGAAATGAAAAATAATGTCTTAATCTGGTCACTAATTCTAACCACCTTGGCTGCCACGGCTCATTTTTTTGCCTTGGAGTATTTTTTATATTGGCGTTTGTATTGGTTTGATACTGTTGTTCACTTTTTAGCCGGTGCTGGTGTCGGTTTCTTTGTTTATTGGCTTGGTCAGGAAATTTTATCCAAAATTAAAGGTTCTTTCTCAATCTATTTTAAGCATTTGATTTACTTAGTTTTAGCTTTAATCGTTATTATTGGTTGGGAGATATTTGAATATAGCTTTCATATTTCAGATTCTCGAGGCTATTATTTTGTAGCTACCGGCAAAGACGTCTTGTCCGGTTTAGTTGGTTGTTTGTCAGCTCTTTATTTTTTAAAAGATTAAGGTAAAACAATATTATGAGTAAAAAAATGAAGCTAACTTTTCATGGTGGAACAGGAATGGTAACTGGTGCTAATTTTCTTTTAGAAAACAATGGTACCAAAATATTAGTTGACTGTGGCTTGATTCAAGGTACGAATTTTGCTGAAAATCTAAATCGTGCCCCTTTTCCTTATAATCCTGAAGCTATCCAATATTTAATTGTGACCCATTCACACATAGATCACATCGGCAGGATTCCCAAATTAGTCAAAGATGGTTTTAGAGGGAGGATAATTAGCACCCCAGCTACAGCCAGTCTGGTATCTGTAATGTTTGACGACGCCGTAAAAGTTATGGGGGATGAAGCGAGACACAATGGTGTCCTTCCTATTTTTGAAAAAGAAGATGTTGAGGCTACCTTGAAATTATGGCATCCATTACCATATCGTGAAGCTTTTGATTTAACACCAGAAATTAAATTAGTGTTGAAGAACTCTGGCCATATTTTAGGATCAGCGATGGCTGAAATTAGCTATGAAAAAAGAAAGATTGTTTTTACTGGCGACTTGGGAAATACTCCGTCATTAATTTTACAGGACACCGAGGACATAACCGATGCTGATTATATGGTAATGGAAAGTGTTTATGGTGATCGAAATCATGAAAGCCAGGATGAAAGACGCATAAAATTATATGACGTTTTAAAAGATTCAATCGAAAAAAAGAAGACCATCCTCATTCCAGTTTTTTCTTTAGAAAGAACTCAAGAAATGTTGTATGAACTAAATGAGTTCTTTGGTAAGTTTGATTTACCAAGCACGCCAGTTTTTTTGGATTCTCCACTAGCTCTAAGAGTTACTGATATTTATCGTAAATTTACAGAAGATTATAATGAATTTGCCCGAACTCAGATTTTTGGTGGTGATGACATTTTTAAATTTCCAAGATTAAAATTAACCAAGACGGCCAATGAGTCACAAGATATCATCAAAACTCCTGGCCCAAAGATTATTATGGCCGGTTCTGGTATGAGTAATGGTGGTCGAATTTTAGGTCACGAGAAACATTATTTACCACTAAGTGACACCATGGTTATTTTGGTGGGCTATCAGTCAGTCGGAACACTCGGCAGACAAATTCAAGATGGAGTTGAAGAAGTAACTATTAATGGTGAAAAATTACCTGTGCGAGCTAGCCGAGTAATGATTAATGGCTATTCAGCTCATAAAGATTCTGACCACTTGGTGGAATTTGTTTCTCATGACGTTCCAAAATTAAAGAATGTCTTCGTAGTAATGGGGGAGCCAAAGTCATCAATGTTCCTAATTCAAAGACTGAAAGACGAGTTAGGAGTAAATACCACTTTGCCACAACTTGGTCAATCTTTTGATTTAGAATTTGGTAAGTAAATATTTTATTAACAAAAAACCGCCCAGGGCGGTTTTTTTAAATTTAAACTTATGAAACTTTTTTGATTATTCTCGCGAAGGTAGCTGGATTATCATTGGCCATCTGAGAGAGAACTTTACGGTCAAGAAGAATATCATTTTTCTTCAAAGCACCCATAAATTTGCTGTATGATAGACCATGTTCACGAACTCCGGCGTTGATGCGAATATTAAACAAACGACGATATTCACCTTTTTTGTCGCGACGATCACGGAAAGCACTAGCTCCGGCGTGGGCAATCGCAGTTTGAGCAGAACGCTCTTTACTACCTCTGTCCATTCGGTATCCCTTTACCTGACGCAAAATATTTCTGCGTGATTTTAAGGCATTTACACCTTTCTTAACTCTTGTCATGTTGGTTGTTAATTAATAATTAAATTATAGATTGACTAGAAAACGACTCTTTTCCTTTGCTGTCATATGAATTTGTTGAGTACGTTTTTTGTTGTATTGAGCTGAACGTCTTTCCTTAGCATTAAAATGGTTTTGACCAGGTTTACGAGCGATAATCTTACCATTTTTTGTTACTTTCAAACGCTTAGCATATGATTTTGTAGTTTTCATAAAAATTTTTCTCGAAGTTTATAATTAATATTAGTTAGCCTTCTCCAAAATGACCGTGAGACCTTTGAGACTCTTTTGGGGTTTGTCTGCTATCTTATATTTTTCTGTGATAAAAGCAAGTATTCTTTCTAAACGTTCGTTTAGGAATTTACTATCCATAAATTTTGATCGTCCTCGGAGGAAGAGATCCAATTTGACTCGGTTACCTTCTTTTAACCACTCGGAAGCTTTTTTGGCTTTAAGGGCTAAATCATGCTCTCCAGTACCGATTTTGACTTGAATAGTTTTGATTTCTACTGTTGTTGCTTTGGCTTTGGCTTTTTGAACCTTTTTCTTTTCTTCGTATTGATACTTACCATAGTCAGCAATTTTAGCAATTGGTGGAAGGGTATTTGGAGAAATCTCAATTAGATCTAGACCAGCTGTTTGGGCGGCACGTAATGCATCACTCAAACTCATAATACCAAGGTTTTGGCCTTCGGCACTGATCACGCGCAATTCAGAAGCACGGATCTGATGATTTATTCTAGTTTTAAAATTTGGACTGCTCAAAGTATTTTCGAAGTTGAATTACTATTCAGTGGTATATTTATAGCATATTTAAGTTTTTCTGGCAACACGATAAATTAGTTTAAGAAAAAGCAAAAGTCTGCTATATTTATCCCATGTCTAAAGCCTTAATCCAGAATCGCAAAGCGACTTTTAATTATGAAATTCTAGAGAAATTCATGACTGGTATTGTCTTGTCCGGACAGGAGGTTAGGTCTCTACGAGAGGGACATGGAAACCTAGAAGGTACTTATGTGGTAATTCGTGGGGGGGAAGCCTTTCTAATTAACGCTGAAATACCGGCTTATCAGCCAAAAAACGCATCTGAAGACTATGAACCACGCCAAAACAGAAAGTTGCTACTTTTGAAGAAGGAAATAGCCTATTTACTAGGCCAGGAAAAGGCTGGGTTGACAATAGTGCCACTCGCGATGTATAATATGGGTAAGAAGATCAAGGTAGAGATTGCCCTCGCGAAAGGTAAGAAAAAACACGATAAACGCGAGACCATCAAAAAGCGCGAATCTGACCGTGATGTTCAAAGGACATTGAAAGGGGAATAATTATGGGGATGATCGGCCTAGACAACTGATCAATCAACTATAGTGCAAAGTGGAGCAGCTCTGTTTACTCCTAAAACTAACAGGGAAAAGATAAATGCTAATAACATTATCACAAAAGCAAATTCACTAGTTTCTCCATTTTTTGGAGCTAAGGATTTTGCTTTCGCTTACGCCGCCTAATTTAAAACTAGCCCGCCTAAGCGATGCTCAACCGACCGAAGTCTGTTAAGTTGGTTTGAGTAATATATTTTCGGACTACGTTTCTAACTCGTCTCAGTTAGAAATTAGATTATGAGACTCGGTTAATAACTATTTCGTTTATTTAAAGGTTATTAATTCAAATTGTCGCAAGACAAAATAAGTAAACTAAACTTTGTAGACGCATAGGGGATAGTCATTTGCACGCGGGTTCGATTCCCGCCATCTCCACAAAAATAAAACCGGCACTGAAAAAGTGCTGGTTTTATTATTGTGGAGATGAGTAAGGTGCGGGGCACCTTACGCGCGGGAATCGAAGCCTGCTTGAGCATTTTATTGAGCTTTCTTAAGCGAAGAGAAAATCCAAGCACGGATACTGTTCGTGTAACGAAAGATATCCCCCCATCTCCTTTAGAATTTCTTAATTACAAAAGACTTAGTAACTCGTGACCGATTCCCCCATCTCCCATTTTATCCCCAATTTTTCCTTGTTCCTCTTCTTTTAAATATGTTATAATTTCTCTAGTAATTAATTTTCTCAAAATTAATTGTTTTCAATCTAAAATGAAAAAATATTTACCTTTAAAGAAGAAAAATCTCCAATCCTTCACTCATTTTCTCGTCTTCTCTTTTGTTTTAGGCTTAGTAGTTTCCGTCTCTGTTTTTTCTTTGATTCCAATGTTCGTTTCTGCTACCTTCGCGCCCGGAGCCACCTTAGACCCCGACTGTCTCCCCACTGACCCCACCTGTACCG
>JBAQFI010000006.1:0-28122 GCA_049287185.1 Minisyncoccia bacterium | reverse complement strand
ACGAAATTCGGAAGCGAAAAAGGAAAGGTTCAAAAACCCGCCCGCATTCCTCCCCAGACCCCTCCTGCGGGCGGGAAGAAAGCCGAGGCAGGGCGAATCCAAAACCCCAGACCAATTGTTTCGCCCTGCCGAGTCCGCATTATTAGTTTTAATCATTTGGACTTTGCTCGAAATAGTTTCGAACTTTGTCCAACAAACACCGCCAAGAAAACCACATACCTTTGTGTGTGTTTTTTTGTCCTTTACTATTAATAGCGAGTAAATTATAATTTATCATTATGAGTATGTATCAACCAGAGTTCGGTTTTGAAGGTCAAACAAATCAAACCTCAAATGAGGGTGGTGATTCAAATATTATTAATCAGAAAGTTGAAAAAAAAGAAAAGCCAGAAATTAAAACTAAAAAAACAGAAACTGTGGTCAAACTTGAAGACGACGGTTTGGGTTGGGAATGTCCACAATGTGAACTTATAGGTCGCACCTGTCCAAGATGTAAAAGTAAATAATTTTTCTGAATCAGATTATAAAATTTACGAAAAGATTTTGCTGGTAATCTGACAACTATACAAAATTAAATGAGAATAAATAAAAAAATAATATTTTATTTTATAATTATTTTTATAATAATTGTGATAGTTTTTTTATTATCATGGTTTAGATCAAATTCTGATAATTCTTTTTCGGGAGAGGAAAATATCCCCACAGTATTAGGTAAAAAATATCAAAAAATTCAGTTAAATATTAGCAGTAATAAATTTTCTGCCTATGTAGCTGATACTGACGAGAAGAGAATAGCCGGCCTGTCTAATTGGAATAATTTAAAGCCATACGAGGCCATGTTTTTCGTCTTCACAGAGCCAAATTATCACGGAATTTGGATGAAAGATATGAAAATATCCTTGGATATTATTTGGTTAGATGAAAACAGTAAAATTATTTACATCAAAGAAAATATTTTACCAAACACCTTTCCAAAAATTTTTAAACCAGATAGCCCGGCACTATATGTAATCGAACTACCTGCTGGAACAATTTCACAAAACAAAATTAGTCTCGGAATGGTCGTTTCGAAGATTTAAAACGATTAAAGTACAACTAATTTATCAAAATTTGTTCCCTTTCTTTTAGAAATTCGTTTTTTCGGTTTATTTTGGTGTCATTCTAACCCTAAAAGTAAGGCGATTTTAAATTTTACATTTTTTGGGCTAGACAGTCTGTCGGAAATAATTTCTATTGGTGAAAAACAGGGTAAAAATATTTTTTTTCTAAAAAAATTGCGGTAAAATAAATCTAAGTCAGTATGTTTTTTTTGAGTCTAGAACTTATTGATTTTGTTTAGTGATTGCTAATATAAAAAATTATATTTTGTCGTTCTAAATAAATAATATTTCTTAGACTTTTATTAATTTAATATTTTTCATGGTTAAAAATACAATCAGCAGTAAGAATAATGCGGTTCTTGTTAAAAGCGTTCAGAAAAGAGATGGAACAATCATTCCTTTTGATCTTGGAAAAATAGTGAGTGCTATTCATAAGGCTATGCTCATCACCGGAGAAGGTTCCTTGGAGGAGGCAGAGCTAGTAGCAACCAAGGTTTTTGCTGATCTTGTTCGTATTTCCAAAAAATTTCCTAATTTTATTCCAACTGTTGAGGGACTTCAAGACTCTGTGGAAAAGGAATTGATTTTGGGCGAGTATGTTAAGACTGCTAAAGAATATATTTTGTATCGTCAAGAAAGAACACGTCTACGTGAGACAGGAGTTAAAGTTCCGGAGAAAGTAAAAAAATTAACTGCTGAAAGTAAAAAATATTTTAAAAATTCTTTAGGTGAATTAGTTTATTACAGAAGCTATGCCCGTTGGATTGATGCTGAAGGTCGCCGCGAAACTTGGATTGAAACTGTTGATCGCTATTTAGGTTTTATGAAAGGGAAGTTGGGAAAGAAATTGACTGACGCTGAATATAAAGAATTACGAGAAGCTATTTTGAATCAAGACATAATGCCTTCAATGCGCTTGTTCCAATTTTCTGGACCAGCCGCTGAGAAAACAAACGTCTGTGCCTACAACTGCTCTTTTATTGCCCCGACTGCTCTTCAGGATTTTGCGGAAATTATGTACATCTCCATGTGTGGAACTGGAGTCGGTTTTTCTGTAGAAAGTAAATTTATTCAGTCATTACCACAAATTAAAATTCAAACTGGTAAAAAATTAGAAAATTTTGTTATTCCAGATTCTAAAGAAGGTTGGGCAGATGCTTTAACTCACGGACTCAAAGCTTGGTTTAATGGGCACGATGTAGAATTTGATTATTCTCAAATTCGTCCAGCCGGCGCTCGTTTAAAGGTGATGGGTGGTAAAGCTTCTGGTCCAGAACCGCTGATTCGTTTGTTAAATCTAGTTCGAATGAAGGTTCTTCATCGTCAGGGACGCCGTTTAACCAACCTGGATGCCCACGATATCATCTGTTCTATTGGTGATTGTGTAGTGGCTGGTGGAGTGCGCCGTAGTGCCCTTATTTCCTTGTCAGATCTCGATGATGAAGCTATGCGCGATGCTAAAAAAGGTCAATTTTTCCTCACTGATCCTCAAAGACAGATTGCTAACAACTCCGCTGTTTACGAACAAAAACCTTCCAATCCAGAATTTATGGATGAGTGGATTGCTCTCATGAAATCCGGCTCTGGTGAAAGAGGAATTTTCAATCGTGGAGCACTTCTAAAAACTTTACCTGAACGTCGTCTCAAAGTACTTAAAGGTTATGTTGGAGATTTGGGCACTAATCCTTGTGGAGAAATTATTTTACAATCAAAACAATTCTGTAACTTATCAGAAGTGGTGGCTCGTCACGAAGACACTGAAAAAACTTTGTTGAAGAAAATAAAACTTGCTACTATTATTGGTACTTATCAAGCTACCCTCACTAATTTTGGTTACTTATCAAAAGAATGGAAGGAAAATTGTGAAAAAGAAAGATTGCTTGGGGTTTCTATTACTGGTCAGTGGGATTGTCCGGCTGTTCGTAAAGCTGAAGTTCTCCGAAAATTACGAGCTGAAGCAATCAAAGCCAACGAGATTTACGCTAAACGTTTCGGCATTAATGCCGCTAGTTGTATAACTTGTGTAAAACCATCTGGTACTGTTTCTCAAACGGTGGATTGTGCCTCCGGTATGCATCAACGTCATTCTAGATATTATATTCGTCGTATTCGTATTTCTACTACTGATTCACTTTTCAAAATGCTTAAGGATCAAGGCGTCCCTTATTTCCCAGAAGTTGGTCAGTCAATGGGAAGTGCCACCACTTATGTTTTGGAATTCCCAATTGCTGCTCCAGAAGGTTCTATTTTCCGTAATGACTTGTCAGCTTTGGAACAATTGGAATATTGGAAGGTAGTAAAAGAAAATTATACCGAGCACAATCCCTCCATTACTATTTCAGTTGGGGAGACTGAATGGATTGAAGTGGCTAACTGGGTTTACAAAAATTGGGATATCATTAATGGTTTGTCATTCTTACCACGCAGTGAACACGTTTATCGTTTGGCTCCCTATGAGGAGATTGAAAAGAAACGCTATGAAGAAATGAAAGAAAAAATGCGTAATATTGATTTCTCCAAGATCGTTACCTATGAGAAGCAGGATGAAACTGAAGTTAAGAAAGAGTTGGCTTGTGCTGGGGGAACGTGTGAAGTAGTCTAGAATAGTATGTAGTATCTGGTATATAGTATAAGCCCCGTTGTAGAATTTGGCATCCGCCTGGATGAATCCATTCGGACAGGTTAAAATTGTTTTTGTCTAAGCAGACTCTAGTTTAATACTGGAGTCTGTTTTGCTAATACCTAATCTAAATAGCCAGGGGCACAATTTCAAAAACGATGCCAAAACTCACAACCGGGTAAATATAAAAATAAATAAGAAGCCCCTGGTTTCGCAAAGCGAAACCAGGGGCTTCTTTATAATAATGTAAAAATAGTTGCATAAATTCGTTTTTCATTATATAATAATAATGTTGAAATTTGACAATTGCCCCCCACCTACTTTTTGAGTGAGAGCTAGGAATAAGCATAAATTTATTTTTATAAAGTGCACTTAGTTTCATTTTTAAGAAGTTATCGTTCAAAAAGTAGGTGGGGGGAGGAAAGTCCGAACATTCCTTCACCTCGGTGAAGAGTAAGGTAGTGGGTAATACCCATCCGGAGTAATCCGTGAGGTGCGAACAGTGACGCTATTCAATGAAAAAAGAATAGCTCCAACGCAAGTTGGATGATGCCTTTTGGCAACAAAGGGTGTGCAACGGCAAAACCCTTACTTGGATGCAAGGCCGTATCGTCCGCCAATTTTGGAGAAGAATTTTTAATTTAAAGTTTAAAATTCAAAAACAATTTAAAAAGCACTAATTTAAGGATTTCTTTATTGAAAATTTTTAATTAGAAAATTGTCTTTAAATTTTGAATTTATTATTTTAAATTATCTTCAGGACTGGCGGACGGGGTGCCGCTTGAGGTATAGAGTAATTTATATCCCAGATAAATAATTGTCCTCGACAGAATTCGGCTTATAGATTTCGACATCATCAGAAAAATCGCCTAAACAGGCGATTTTTTTGATAATTGACTAAATATAATTAACAATGTATAAATATAGTCAAATTGTTCCTTGATTATTTTAATCTTAAAAACGAATCTCGGGATGAGAAACGTTGGGAACACAAAAATAGGTACGGGATGTACCTAAAAAAGGAGAAGACGCGATGAAAAATGAAATGAAAGATGAAAAGATGCCGCAAGGTAAAATCGACGGTTTTTTTGAGGAGTTCCCAATATTGAGTACATTGATAAACAGAAGATGTGTTTCTAAAATAACTGTTCAAAGAATTGATCTTGAATTTTGTAAAAGGAAGATATTGTATGGATTTGATGCAAGTTTTTCCAGTGATTGGGAAAGGATGGATGAGAAGATCTATACCTTTGATTACAAATGGAAAAAACTTGGTCAAGTTGGTCAAAAGACTTTAACCAGGGATTTCAGTTGGTGGCAAAAAATTTTTGTTTCTAACGATCTTCTGTATTGTAATGGAGACAGTTGCTTAGAAGACCATCTGACTAGTTTGAATAACTATGGCATAAATCCTGAAAGAGTGAGCTATGTCATCTCAATCAAACAGTGGGATGGAGGCGAAGTAACCATTTACAAGACCCCAAAGGGTAAGACAATCACAGCCTATATTCAGGAGGAAAAAGCTCGAATAAAGGCTGAAATTCAATCTGAAATTGCGAAAACGGATTGAGCTTATAAAGACTTTGTTACAACCAGGCAGAATATTATTCTGTCTGGTTTTTTTATTTGTTTTTAAAAATAAATAGAGGTATAATTATAGGTATTATAAATTATTAATTCACCCGAAAAAATTTTGGCTAGTACATTATACTTTTCAGTATAATGCGGAAAACAAAAATATTTGATTTTCTACTAGCCAAAACTTTAACGGGTAAACAAAAATGAGTGATATAACAAATTCTAGCCAAAAATCTTCTATTATTACAAAAATCAAGAAAATTTCCTTTCCAAAAGGAATTAAGAATTGGTCATTAGACACTGTTTTAAGTTATATCTTTATTGGATTGATTTTCTTATTGCCTGTCTTTTTCTGGCCAAGCTTAAGTGTCCCTGGGGGTCTGACTAAAACCTTGCTTGTTATAATTCCAACTCTTTTGGTTTTTGTTTTATGGATTATGTCCTGTCTTCGCAGTGGAACAATTTCATTTCCTAAAACCTGGCTATTAGCTTCAGCAGGTGGTCTTATTTTGGTGTATTTGATTTCAACTTTTTCCTCCAATTCTGTAAAATCATCCCTTATTGGTCAGGGTTATGAAATTGGTACTTTTGCGGTAGTCTCACTTTTGTTTGTGCTACTGGCCTTGATACCAATTGTTCTCAATGACCGAAAGAAAGTAGCAACAGCCCAGATAGCAATCATTTCTAGTGCTGTGATAATTGCTCTTTTTCACACAACTCGTTTTATTTTTGGTTTTGATAATATTTCCCTAGGTGTTTTTGGTGAGGCTACTTCAAACACTATAGGCAAGTGGACTGATCTAGGTATTTTCTTTGGTTTGACTTCATTACTCAGTTTAGTTGTTCTAGAAAATTTCAGCTTTATAAAGAAAACCTATAAATACATTTCTATTCTTGTTTTGGTAGTAAGCTTATTCTTTGTGGCTTCAACAAATTTACTCTCAATCTGGTATGTTTTAGGTGTTTTTGCAATTATTTCACTCGTCTATTCTTTCTCAATCGGATATTTCCATTCAAAAGATTCAGAAGATGACAATCGTTCCTTGCCATATACATCACTTGTTGTTTTGGCCGTCTCCTTAATTTTTATCTTGAGTAGCGGTCAGTTGGGCAATTTCATTTCTGGTAAATTGGGTGTCAGTCAAGTCGATGTTAAACCGACATGGCAAGCTACTTATGATATTACAATGGAAGTTCTAAAGAAAGACCCCGTTTTGGGAGTCGGTCCAAGTCTTTTTGGTAATGAATGGTTGCTCTACAAACCAGCCTCAGTTAATAATACTGACTTCTGGAATACAGACTTTGATTACGGTGTTGGTTTTATTCCAACTATGTTTGCTACTTCAGGTATTCTCGGCTTCTTGGGTTGGATAATCTTCTTGTCACTATTTGTCTATTTTGGCTTTAAAATGCTATTTGTTGGGGTTATTGATAGAACTGGTAGATATCTTTTGTTGTCATCCTTCTTTGGCGCAATTTATCTCTGGGTGATGACTATAATTTATACCCCAAGTTTTGTTAACTTTGCCCTCGCTTTTATTTTTACTGGTCTAACAATATCTGTCGGTATAATTGAAGGTTTAATCCGAAAAGAAAAGTTTGTCTTTGCTAATAATCCTAAGAAAAGTTTTATTTCAGTATTGATTTTGATTATTTTAATCTTAGCTTCAATTTCCGTTGGTTATGTTTATGTCCAAAAGTATTTGGCTGCTAAAAATTTCCAGCAAGCCATGTTAATTCAAAGTTCTGGTGACATTGATAAGATTAAGGATTACGTCTACAAGGCCGCTAGTTTGGATGTTAACGATTTGTATTACCGTTCATTGGCTGAAGTGTACATTAACCAATTATCCAATTTTGCTAATCAACTAAGTCAGGCAAATAGAAAGCCTACAGCTGACGAATCACAACGAGTACAAAATATTTTACAAGCTGCCTTTGGTGTAGCTAATGAAGCTGTAAAAATAGGGGATAAAAGTTACGAAAATTATATTACTTTAGGTAGAGTTTATGAATTTTCTCTCTCAGCCGGTCTAGAAGGGTCATACGAAGGAGCTCTCAATGCTTATAAGAAAGCGGTTGAACTCAACCCAAAGAGCCCACTTATTTATTTGACTATGGCTCGTTTGGAAGTAACCAATAAAGACTTTACTAAGGCCAGAGAAAATATAAATACTGCACTACAACTCAAGAATGATTATACAGACGCTGCTTATCTTTTGTCACAAATTGAAGTATCACAAGGTAATATAAAAGAGGCAATTTCTACTCTCGAAGCCACAACTGTCTTTTCTCCAAATCAACCAATAATCTTCTTCCAATTAGGTTTACTTAAATATAATCAAAAAGATTATTCTGGTGCTGTGATTGCTCTTGAAAGAGCAGTTAACCTCAACAATTTCTATTCTAATGCTTTATATTTCCTAGGTTTAAGTTACTATAAAACAGGCAGAGCGCCAGAAGCTATTAGAGCTTTTGAAATCATCAAAGCCCTAAATCCTGGTAATAAAGAAGTTGAATCCGTATTGAGTAATATGAACAAAGGTTGGGATCCACTAGCTACTAGTGCTCCAGCTCCGGTAGAACCACCGGTCAAACAAAAGACAGTTAAAACTACTAAGGACCGATAATAAAAATGGTTAAGCGGTTAATAAACATTTTAAACAAAGAGATAAGCGGCTTGCATGAAGCCGCTTATCTTCTTGGTTTTTTTGCTATTTTATCGCAAGTTCTAGCTTTGGTTAGAGATCGCTTTTTAGCCTATTATTTTGGACCAGGACAAGTGTTGGATATTTATTATGCCGGCTTCAGAATACCAGATTTTATTTTTGCTATTTTTGCTTCGATTGTATCCATTTCAGTTTTAGTTCCATTTTTAACGGATAAATTTTGTCGTTCAAAAGAAGAAGGGAAGGAATTTATTGATAATATTTTTTCCTTTTTCTTCATTTCAATTGTGGCATTTTCCTTGCTAGCTTTCTTTGTGATGCCCTATATAATCCCTTGGGTTTTTCCTGGATTTACAGATCAAACTCAAATAGATAAAATAGTGGCTGTTAGTCGAATTATGCTTTTGTCACCGATTCTTCTTGGTCTCTCAAACCTTCTTGGTAGTATCACTCAAGTATTTAGGAGATTTGTTATTTATTCAATCAGTCCACTATTTTATAATATAGGTATTATAATTGGAATTATTTTCTTCTATCCCATCTTTGGTGTTTATGGTTTAGCTCTCGGAGTTGTCTTGGGTGCTATAGCACATCTTGGAATCCAGGTACCATTTGTATCTTCACAAAGATTATTACCAAAAGTTAAGGTAAAAATAAACTACTCATTTGTTAAGGAGGTGATTACCATTTCTATTCCAAGGACAATTACTCTCGCTTCAAGTCAGTTATCTATTATTATTCTCCTATCAATGGCCTCAATTTTAGGTATTGGGTCAATTTCGGTATTTAATCTTTCTTTTAATTTACAATCTGTTCCATTATCGATTATTGGTGTCAGTTATTCTATTGCTGCCTTTCCAACCTTAGCAAAATTATTTTCAGCCGGTGAGAAGGAAAATTTTTTGAAGGAAGTGATTATTTCCGCCAGACATATTATTTTCTTGTCACTGCCCATCATTGTGCTTTTTATTGTTTTGCGAGCCCAGATTGTTCGTACTGTTTTAGGAGCAGGTCAATTCGATTGGACTGATACTAGACTCACTGCTGCCGCTCTTGCCTTATTTACCGTTTCAGTATTGTTCCAGAGCTTAAACCTTCTTTTAATCAGAGCTTATTATGCGGCTGGGGACACTATTCGACCACTTCTAGCAAATTGTCTTTCAGCTGTTCTCGGTGTTGTTTTCAGTTTGATATTGGTCAAAATGTATGCGGCAAACAGCCTATTCCATTATTTTATTGAATCCTTGTTACGTGTTGAAAATATTGCCAATACTTCGGTTCTGATGTTACCTCTAGGTTATTCTTTGGGAATGTTTATTGGAGGTATTTGGCTCATTATTTCTTTTGACAAGAGATACAAAGGATTGCTCGGCGGTATTGTTCCTGTTTTCTTCCAAAGTTTTTCCGCTGCGGTTATTACCGGCTTTGTTGCTTATCTTGGTTTAAATATTTTTGATGACATTTTTAATCTTGAAACATTAATCGGTATTTTCGGACAAGGTCTAGCCTCCGGTCTATTAGGTTTGACAGCTTGGGTTGTTACTTTAAAATTATTAAAGAGCAGAGAATTGCGAGATGTTTGGACTACTCTGCATCATAAAATTTGGAAAGCCAAGCCAATTCCAGTGGAAGTTAGTGAATTGTAATTCCGTTGTAGAATTTTTAGGGTTTTTCTGCTAATATGCCTACGTATGCAAGATTTACGTTTTATTCGAAACTTCAGTATCATCGCCCACATTGATCACGGTAAGTCCACTCTGGCTGACCGTCTTTTGGAAATTACACATACTATTGAGAAAAGAAAAATGATGGATCAGGTCTTGGACTCCATGGAGCTTGAGCGTGAACGCGGTATTACTATAAAAATGCAACCCGTCAGAATGAACTATAAAAGTTCAGAAGGAGAAGATTATATTTTAAATTTGATTGATACTCCTGGGCATATTGATTTCTCTTATGAAGTTTCCCGCGCTTTAAAAGCTGTTGAAGGTTCAATTCTTTTGGTTGATGCCACTCAAGGTGTTCAAGCTCAAACTTTGACGACACTAAACATGGCTCGTGAATCTGGTCTAGTTATTATTCCCGTCATCAGTAAAATTGATTCACCTTTAGCTCGAGTGGACGATGTTAAACACGAAATCTCGCTTTTACTGGAGGTGGCAGAAGAAGATATTTTAGAAGTTTCCGGCCGAACAGGAGAGGGAGTAGATAATTTACTTAAAGAAATCATTAAACGTATTCCGGCACCAAAGCCCGAATTTTCTGATTATAATGCTTTTAGATCTCTGGTTTTTGATTTCCAGTATGATAACCACCGTGGAGTTATTGTTTACGTTCGAGTTCTAAATGGTGAAATAAAAAAGGGTGAGCCATTATTATTTAAAGTGGCTAATGAAAAATTTACGACATTGGAGGTCGGCTACTTTGCTCCGGCTGAAGTCCCTTGTGAATCGCTCGGGGCGGGCCAAATTGGCTATATAGTGACTGGAATTAAACAACCCGGTATTGCTTCTGTTGGAGATACTGTTGCGTCCCTACGAGACAATAGAGAGCCTCTAGAGGGCTATATGACCCCAAATCCAGTAGTATGGGCTTCTGTTTACCCAGAGAGTCAGGATGATCTAAATTTACTTAAACAGTCCCTCGGACGACTTCGCTTATCTGATTCCTCTTTTGCCTATGAAGAAGAGTCTTCAGGAACCCTTGGTCGTGGTTATCGCTGTGGTTTCTTGGGTATGCTCCACTTGGAAATTATTGTGGAGAGATTACATAGAGAATTTAATCTAGAATTAATTGTCACTACTCCAAGTATTACTTATGAAGTCATTCATAAAAATAACAAAAAAGAGATAATTTATTCGCCGTCACTTTTTCCAGATGACAATACGGTATTAGAAATCCATGAACCTTGGGTCAGAATAAAAATAATTACACCAGGAGAATATTTAGGAGGATTAATGACCAAACTCTATGAACATGAAGCTATTTTAGGCGAATCAGAAAATTTTGGTGATAATCGAACTGCTTTAAATATTGAAATGCCACTCCGAGAATTAATGCGTAACTTTTTTGATGAACTCAAAAGTTTAACTTCAGGTTTCGCTTCTATTTCTTATGAAATGATCGGGTTACGCCCAGCTGACGTTGTTCGTCTAGATGTTTTGGTGGCCGATGAACCAGTTCCAGCCTTTGCTAAAGTCGTGTCTCGTAAAAGAGTTCAGGAAGAGGCAGAAAGTAGTGTAGAGAAACTTTTTGCGGTCTTGCCCCGTCAAATGTTTGTTACAAAAATTCAGGGTAAAGCTATTGGAAGAATCCTTTCCTCACGAACATTGTCAGCTATGCAAAAGGACGTCACTCAACATATGTACGGTGGCGACATCACTAGAAAGATGAAATTGCGTGAAAAACAGAAAAAGGGTAAGAAAAAGATGAAGGAGAGGGGTAAGGTTAATATTCCTCAGGAGGTCTTTTTGAAAATGATAAGATCAGGAGAATAGTCACCAAACAAAAAACACCCTAAGGGTGTTTTTTCAATTTTCTAATATAGTCCTGGCATATAGAGTACCACCATACTCACGGCCACCAATATACCCACTACTGTCCAAGCAATATTTATAATCTTCTTACTTTTTTTGTTAAACATGATATTTAAAGTATAATATAAACTAATACATAAAGATACTATACCCAAAATGACAAATTTTCAAGAAAAAAATCGCTGGCGTAGAGTTTTACATTCTAAAATAACAATTATTTTATTACTTATCGTTTTAATTTTTGTTGTTAATTCTGTTTTTAATATTTATGGTAAGTATGAAAAAAGTCGTGATGCTGCTAATTTAGCCAGAACAGAGTTAGAAAATTTGAAAGAACGGCAGGTTACTCTAGAAAGTAAAATTAATTCTTTAAAACAATCTAGTGGAGTAGAAGCAGAGGTCAGAGATAAGTTTGCAGTAACGAAAGAAGGGGAAAAAACTATCGTTTTAGTTGAGGATGAGGAAATAGACCAAAGTGCTAAAATAGAAGGGAAAAGCTGGTGGCAAAAGTTTCTTGATCTTTGGGCAGAATAATACATATACTCACGCAAAATATAGTTTTGTTTGGATTATTTTTTTTGATATAATATTAAATATGAAAAAAGTAGAAATATATTCAACCCCAAGTTGCCATTATTGTGTATTGGCCAAAGATTTCTTTAAAAGTAAGGGAGTAAAGTTCGTCGAGTATAATGTTGGTACGGATTTAGTAAAGAGAAAGGAGATGGTGGAAATTTCTGGTCAGATGGGAGTTCCGGTAATTAAAATTGGTCAGGAAGTGTTGGTTGGTTTTGATGAAGAAGTATTAACAAATAGATTAGGCTTATAAAATATTTAAGACAACCCTGACAAAAGGGTTGTTTTTTGTTATAGTGTCACAGTCGTTCGTTGCCTTTATAGTTCAATGGATACCCGCCCGACCGAATGTTTCATTAAAATAGATTAATTCATCTGGTGCCCTCATAGTTCAACGGATAGAACAAGGGCGTCCTAAGCTTTAGATGTAGGTTCGACTCCTACTGGGGGCACAAGATGAATTAAGCTATAACTTATTCGGTTGTTCGGGCGGGGAACATCCCCGTCCTAAGGGGCAGATGTCAGTTCGATTCTGGCTGAGGGCACACAGCAATAAGGGAAAACTACCGATTAATTAAAAGGTAGTTTTCTTTTGCTGTGTGCCGGCCGGACCGAAGCGTAGCGGAGGGAGGCGGGGGCTGCGACTTTTGGCTGAGTACATGAAGCCAAAAAGTTGTGGCCCACAATAAAGCGTAATTAAGCTCCTTAAAACAGTTGTTTTTCTTTATGGCTTTGTTATACTTGATTTAATATGGATGAAAGAGAAAAAGAGTTACTCCGAAATATTCAAATAATGACGGAGGAAAATAATAAGATTCTTAAAAAAATGAATCGCCGAGCGGTCCTTAGTTCAGTTTCGCGTCTTCTATATTGGGGAGTAATTATTGCTATAGCCTTTGGAGCCTATTATTTTATTGAACCATATGTAACCAAAATTACTGATTTGTATAATACCGTTAGTAACTCTGGAATTCTTGATACCGATTTAAAAACAGTTAAAACTGTTAGTGACACAATAAGTAAAGTGATTCCAAAATAATAAATTATAAAACACCCAGGAGGGTGTTTTATTTTGGTGCCGAGGGGCGGACTTGAACCGCCGACCCCATGCTCTTCAGGCACATGCTCTACCAACTGAGCTACCTCGGCATATATTTAATTTTACACTTAATCACCGATGTTTAGCTACCAAAACAGCTACTTCAGTACTTTTACTCACACCAACAAAGATAGTCTATCTTTATTCATACAAAATATCAAGTATTCTTTCTATACAGATACGCTAAAAATTTATTATAAATTCCTTTATTTACTGTCCCTTCACCTTTACCTTATTCTGCTTATTTCTATCAATTTTTGGTAATCTGAGAACCAATAGCCCCTGTTTCTGTATTGCTTCGGCAGCATCAACATCAATTTCCGCAGGGAGGGCGATTGAACGGGAAAATGAACCCCAATATAGTTCCTGGTGGAAATAATCCTCATCAATAACCTCATCAATTGCACTTCGGCTACCAGCAATAGTTACCATGTCACGGGTGATAGACACATCCAAATCTTCCGGCTTAACACCAGCCACCATAGTTTTAATAATTATTTCTTTTGGAGTTTGATAAACATCCACAGCCAGTTGACCACCAGACTCATCCTCCAATTCTAAAGAATCCTCGTCAGTAGTCACTTCATCCTGTTCGTCCAATTTAACAGCCCCAGTTAATTTTTCTAAAAAAGATTGTTTTTTGTTTTTTTGACCAAACATGTTTGTTTACCCGGTAAAGTCGACAATTCTGATTGTCGTCCCCGCGCAGGCGGGGATCCAGTCAGATATCAATTTTTGTGGGTTGATTAATTACCCGTCAAATTTCATAAGAATGAAATTTCTTCGGGCAAGGCTAATAATTTCTATGTGCTTTTGGCTTAATTTTCTTGATACCTTCAAAAATAATTAAAATAATTATTACAATTATCCAAACAGAACCGAAAGCCGTAATTTTATCTATTTCTTCACCTCTCATTATAAGGAAATTAAATCCTCCATGCAATGCAATGGCTAAAATGAGACCAATTAGAGCCATTATTTTTTTTGTAAATAATTTGTTGTAAAAAACTAAACCCATACAAATACCAATAGCTGCGGAGGATACGGTATGAAGAACAGTCGCTCCAATAAATCTTAGGTTTCCAGTCGCCATACTTATAACTAAATCGCCTTTAATTATCGGATCAAGCAAAAATAGAGCATTTTCAACGGCTGCAAAGCCAAGAGCGGTGGAAATAAGATAAATTGAAGGGTCAATCGGTTCATCATTTTCATAACGGTTAAGTACTAAAAAGCTAGCAAAGAAAAATTTCATAATTTCTTCTACCATTGGAGTCAAAAGAATAGCAAAATAAAAACTATCTTTTGGAATGATAAATTTACTACCAAAATATTCAAAAAGATAAGATGCGATTAAAGCAAAGATACCACCAAGAAAAGCCAGAAGTATTAGGGCTTTAGGTTCAGGTTTAGCGCGATCTTCACGCAACCAAAACCATAACCAAAATGTAATTGGAACAATTCCTCCGAGGAGGGCCCAAAGACAGGAATCTAAATTTTCAAGTTGTAATTCTTGCATTATATTAAAGGCCATTCCTCAATCATTAATAATTTCTTATTTTTGATTGGTAACAAGGACCAGATTTCTTCTGTAACAAATGGCATGAAAGGGTGGAGGACTTTTATCATATCAGTTAATATTTTAAATAAAATATATTGAGCGGATTGTTTGGCTCTTTCATCTGTACCATTTATAGCAGATTTTGTCTTTTCAATAATTGTGTCAGCGAAGGTATGCCAAAAATAGTTGTAAATTTTATCACTAGCCATGTAAAATCTGAACTCTTCAATGTCCTTAGTTATATCTTTAATTATTATATTTGTTTCTTCCAAGGACTTTGAATCCTCATCCATGAGTTCTGGTTTACTATTGGTGTCAAAACCTTCAATAGAAGTCAAAACAAAACGAGTGGCGTTCCATACCTTATTAGCGAATTTCATTTGTGCGCGGAGTTTGTCCTCAGAATATTTGAAATCCATTCCAGGAGTGTTACCAATAATTAAAGACATTCTTCCGGCATCAGTACCGAATTTCTTGGCCACATCGATTGGATCAACACCATTGTTTAAAGATTTAGAAAATTTTCTACCTTGATTGTCGCGAACTGTACCGTTGAGGTAGACTGTTTTAAAAGGGATTTGTCCAATCGCATAGCCAGTCATCATAATCATTCTAGCTACCCAGAAGAAAAGTATTTCACCCCCGGTCTCCAAGACTTGAGTTGGATGATATTTTGCTAAATCAGATAGGGGATCAATCTCACCGGTTTCGTTATTAAAACAGTTTGGCCAGCCCATTGTAGAGAAAGTCCATAAAGCCGAAGAAAACCAAGTATCAAGCGTGTCCTCATCTTGAATCCATCCATCACCAGTCGGTGCCTCTATCCCACAGTAAACTTCTTCACCTTTATACCAAACAGGAATACGGTGACCATACCAGATTTGTCGGCTGATACACCAATCATTGAGTTTATTTATCCAGTGAAAATAAACCTTACTAGAATAATCAGGAATAATTTTAATCTGACCAGACTCCACAGTGTGACGCATAACATCTTTAAGCGTAACTTCTGATTTAGCCTTTATTCCATCAATTTTGGAATGCTTAATTATGAAAGGATTATTAACAGATACAAACCATTGAAGTTTGGGTAATGGTTCAACCACTCCGCCAGTGCGCTCGGCGGTAGAAATATTTTGTTTAACATTTTCTTCTTTTTCCAATAGGCCTTGTTCTTTGAGCCAAGCAACAATTACTTCCCGAGCTTCAGTAACCTTTTTTCCCTTTATGTTTTCTCCCCCGATCATTATTCTAGCTTTTTCATCAATGACTTGGATAACCGGTAAATCATTCTTAACTCCCATTTCCCAGTCAATCATACTGTGAGCTGGTGTGACACCCAAGGCACCGGTACCAAACTCTTTATCAACTTCTTTATCGGCAATAATTTTTATTTTAAGAGGAACACCACAAAAATCAGCAATCTCAAAAGTTTGTCCAACATATTTTTGGTAGCGAGTGTCTTCAGGGTGAACGGCAACGGCTGTATCACCAAGTTTTGTTTCCGGACGAGTAGTAGAAATGGAAATAGGGAAGTCTTTAGAATATTTGAAAGTGTAAAATTTAGCATCACGTTCTTCATAAACCACCTCGTCGTCTGAAATAGTAGTTTGACCCTTTGGATCCCAATTTACAATACGGTGTTTACGAACAATTAAACCATCGTCATACATTTGTTTAAATAAAGTACGAACACCGAGATTCCTTTTTTCGTCTAATGTAAAAGCTTCTCTGGACCAGTCACAAGAGGCACCTAAAACGCGAGCTTGAGTAGCAATAGTGTGACGTGACCCCTCAACAAATTCGTCAATTCTTCTTAATAATTCCTCACGACCAAGGTCATAACGGGATTTACCTTCTTTTTTGGCAATATCTTTTTCCACTTTTGATTGAGTGGCAATAGCAGCGTGGTCAGTTCCTGGAATCCATAAAGTTTTGTAACCAGCCATACGGTGATAGCGAATCATAATATCCTGAAGAGTAATCATGAGAGCATGACCCATATGAAGAATACCAGTCGCGTTCGGAGGAGGTAAAATTATGGAATAAGGCTTCTGATGTCTCGCTGGTAAATTGTCAGGATTAAAAAACCCGGATTCCTCCCAGATTTTATATATTTTAGCTTCCGTTTCCTCAGCATTGTAGGGTTTTAAAAATTTGTCATCAATCATGTGTAAATAATAGCAAAAAATCTGAATATTTCCAATATTAAGCCAACATTTATGATTTGCCTTAGACACAATAAGGAAGCGGTCGCTTCCTTATTGTGTCTATAAAAAAAATAAATTAAATTACGTTGGTAAAGAAAAAAACCGCCTGAGGCGGTTTTTTAAATTTTAATAACGTGGATTCATATTTTGTATGAGCGAATTCAATTTACGAAGATTAAGGTCTGGATGTGATGTTTTATCTAAAATTTTTCTAGCTTCCATATCAATCTGAACAATCTGATCTTCAATCTCTGGATCTGAACTATTAATTATGCATGATAAATTATGAATAAAATCCTCCATTTTTTTATCATATTGTTCGGTCGTCAGTTCCTCAACTTTTACTTCAGTCTCTACTGCTGGTTTTTTACCAAAAAAGGATTCAAACATGTTTTTCTTTGTCGCACCGTAGTGCCTGGCACGTAGGCGGATAGTTATTATTTGTAATATCTGTTAATAGTCTAATTATACAAACTATAATTTTAAATTACCATAGGCTCGCAAATCCTCTTCTCCAGTAATAGTTTTTTGACCATTTTGAATATTTATGAAGCCCGCCAAAGCAATCATCACAGCATTGTCGGTTGATACTTTTGGAGCAGGTAGGAGTATCTCAAGTTCCTTTTCTTCACCAGCTTTAATGAAAGCTGAACGAATATTCTTATTGCAACTGACACCGCCACCAATAATGATGGTTTGTGCGCCAGTCATATCGGTAGCTTTTAGAGTTTTATGAATAAGAACTTCAGTGACAGCATCCTCAAACTCCCGAGCCAAAGTCTTCTTATCATCTAGACTAAGATCACCATGTTTTTTAATGGCATATAGAACTGCAGTTTTTAAACCTGAAAAAGAAAAATCTAAATCGTCAGAATGAATCATAGGTTTCGGTAAATTCCATTTATTTTCATTCACACCATTCAAACGATGTTCATCCGCCAATTTGGAAATTTCTGGTCCACCAGGGTAGGGTAGTGACAGGAGACGAGCCACTTTGTCAAAAGCTTCACCGACGGCATCATCGCGAGTGCGACCAATAACTTCCATCTTTGTCCAGTCAGTAATTTTTACTAATTCCGTGTGTCCCCCACTGATGAGAAGAGAAATAATAGGGAAGGTGATACCTTTCATCTCCCCAGTTGGTGTGAGAAGAACAGAATAAATATGTCCCAACATATGATTGGAAGGAACTATGGGAATATTCCAAATCAAGGATAAGGCTCTGGCAAAATTTACTCCCACCCAAAGAGCTGGTTCGAGCCCTGGTCCGTGAGTGACACTTATCACATCAATATTCGGTTTATTAATTTTGGAAATAGTTTTAATAAGTTCCTCGGCTAAATTGTCTTCGCGTAAAAGAACATCATGAATTTTTTTGTCCATGTCCGCGGATATTTTTGTTTCACCAACTACCCAATCGTTTGATTCAGTTAAAGCCTTTTGTGTGAGGTGTAAAATATTCTGAGAGTGAGCTCTTTTGGCCATCATAGGGAAGACTCCACCATACTGCGCGTGAATAGCTATCTGAGAATATAAAGCGTCACCAAGCACATTAAAATTAACATTAGGAATATTCCCTGTGACCTCTAAAACGCAAATGCCGGTTTCATCACAAGATGTCTCAATACCAAGGATTTTCATATATATTAAGAATAGTCTAAAAACTAAGTAAAATCAATAGCAAAATCAGTGTCCTTTAGAATGTCCTTTATAAAATGCCTGTAATATTGTGTTACCCCTTTACAAATTACAAATAATAGTGTAAGCTATATGTTAGTTAATAGTTCTAGTTTGTGTTGTGCATTTTAATGCATTAAACATTTTTTTATTGTTTTTTGTATACCAATTTTTTATTTATTTAATTAATAGTTAATATTTTAGTCATAATTTATGAACAAATTTATCAAAAGTATCTTGTTTGCCGGAATTGTAATTACTTCAATTTTTGCTTTCGCTCAAACAACTTTGGCCTTTACTGAACCTGCTGGTTTGGTAGCCTATTTTCCATTTAATGGAAATTCCAATGAAACCACTGGTCATGTCATAACGACACCCTATACAGCTTATAATACTGTTGGTAATCTAGCTTATACTTCTGGTCCTGTTGGACAGGCAGTTGATTTTGATGGTACTGGTGATCATATAATGTTTAGTTTTTCCACCCCAATTATTTATACAGCAACCTCAACAACCATGTTTTGGGCCAAGAGAAGTCCTACTGCCAATGTAAATAGCTCTAATGATATTTTATTAACTAGATTTAATGGAGCTGATATATCTTCTGTTGACACGAGCATACTTGAATTAGGTGCTTCATCAGTTAAAGTTCTTACTAGCTTAACTGGTGTTAAGAATGAAACTGATTGGGTCCATATTGCTATTGTTGATACAGGTTCACAAATTAAATACTACAAGGATGGTATAGAAATGCCGAACCTAGCTACTAGATATGTTTCCATGAAGGGACTAAAAGTTTC
This sequence comes from Minisyncoccia bacterium, assembly GCA_049287185.1. Classification (GTDB taxonomy): domain Bacteria; phylum Patescibacteriota; class Minisyncoccia; order Phycocordibacterales; family GWA1-40-21; genus JBAWVR01. Next base: position 8,696 of record JBAQFI010000006.1, on the reverse strand, counting down.
CTATATGTCCATGTTCCGTACTAATCACTTATATAGATATGATAATGCTGGTTGGGCTTACTACTACAAAGGAGGACTCGACGAATTTAAGGTTTATACAACTGCTTTAACTCCTGACCAAATTATAAGAGAAATTGATAGAAGTAATGATAGTGATACAACTATAAGCTGTGATACCAACCCAGTGGTTTTTGGTAATAGTTCTATTTGTACTGCTACTGTTACTCGTAGCGTTGGGACCACTTCACCAACCGGTATAGTCAATTGGGTAACTGACGGCGTTGGAAGTTTCACTCCAGCTAGCTTCTGTACTCTCTCTGGAACAGGCATTTCAACTGCTTGTTCAATAACTTATACACCATCTTCAATCGGTACTGGTCTTCACACTTTAAATGCAAATTACGCCGGTGATCCAAATCTTGGAACAAGTACAGGAAGTCTAACTCTTACAGTTAGTAAAGCTAATCAATCCGCTCTAACTCTCACTGATTTACCAGCGACCGCCACTTATGGACAGGCTGGTATTATTGCCGGAACATCAGGTGGTTCTGGTACTGGTGCTGTTACTTTTAGTGCTGGTGCATCTACTGCTTGTTCTATCGTTTCAACTACTGGAGCTGTTACTATTAATAGCGCTACCGGTACTTGTTCAATTACTGCTACCAAAGCAGCTGATGCCAATTATAATGTCGCAACCACATCCCCATTTTCAATTGTCGTTTCCGCTAAACCAATTACTGTAACTGTTAACGCCGGTCAAACCAAAGTTTTTGGAGCTGCTAATCCTGCTTCATATACATATACTTCATCGGACCCAGCCGCTACTTTTTCAGGAGCTTTGTCTCGTGACGCTGGTGAAAATGTTGGAACATATGCCATTAGCACTGGTACTTTAGCTGTAATTGGAACAAATTATATTATTGCTTCTCTAATTCCGGCTAACTTTACGATTACCCCTCAGCCAATCACTGTCACTGCTAACTCTGGCCAAACAAAAGTTTATGGTGGTTCTGAACCATGGCCTTTTACATACACATCTTCTGACCCAGCTGTAACTTTTACTGGATCACTAATGCGTGCAGTCGGTGAAGATGTTGGAACATATGCTTTCAATCAAGGAACTTTAACTGCTGGTGCAAATTACACTATTACTTTTGTCCCCGCTAACTTTACCATTACTCCAAAACCAATTACCGTTACTGCTACTTCAGGTCTAACCAAAGTTTATGGTCAACTTGATCCAACTTTAACCTACACTATTACTAGTGGTTCAATGGATGGAACAGATACTTTTACCGGAGCCTTGTCACGCGTTGCTGGTGAAAATGTTGGAACTTACGCTATTACCCAAGGAACATTAAATAACACCAACTACGCTATAACTTTTGTTTCAGCTAACTTTACGATTACTACAAAATCAATCACTATAACTGTTAATGCAGGTCAGACAAAAGTTTATGGAAATACTGAACCAACTTTAACTTATACTTCTTCTGATCTCGGTGTTGTTTTTACCGGAGCCTTGTCTCGTGTAGCTGGTGAAAATATTGGAACTTATGCTGTGAGTCAGGGTACCCTAGCTGTAGTTGGAACTAACTATGTTATATCAACATTTAATCCTGATAACTTTTCTATCACTTCACGAGCGATAACTATTAGCGCTGATGCTAAAACCAAAGTTTACGGAAATGTTGACCCAGCCTTAACCCATACTATTACCAGTGGTTCATTGGCTTTTGCCGATACTGTTACTGGTGCTATGTATCGTGATGTTGGCGAAAATGTTGGAACCTATTCAATCAATCAGGGAACCTTAAATGTAAATTCAAATTATACATTAGCTTTCGTTCCAGCTAACTTTACGATTACTGCTATGCCAGTCACTGTGACTGTTGATGTCGGTCAAACTAAAATTTTCGGTGACGCTGACCCACTGCCATTTACTTACGTTTCTTCTGATTTAACTTTAGTTTTTGCTGGAACACTATCTCGAGCTGTTGGTGAAAACGTTGGAAATTATTTAATTAGTTTAGGAACTCTAAGTGCTGGTACAAATTATGCTATTACTTTAGTACCGGCTAACTTTACTATTACTCCAAAAGCCGTGACTGTAACAGCTGACGCTGGTCAAACCAAAATCTATGGTGACGCTGACCCAGTTTTTACTTACACTTTATCTGAGCCAACCGCCACCTTCACTGGAGCTTTGTCTCGTGTAGCTGGTGAGAATGTTGGAACTTATGCTATTGGCCAGGGAACACTCGATAATACCAACTATACTATTACTTTTGTTTCGGCAAATTTCACAATTACCATAAAATCAATCACTGTCACTGTTAACGCTGGTCAAACCAAAATTTTTGGTGGTTCTGAACCATGGCCATTTACTTACACTTCATCTGATCCACTAGCCACTTTTACTGGTGCCTTAAATCGCGTTGCTGGTGAAAATGTCGGAACCTATTCAATCAATCAAGGAACCTTGGCGGTAGTCGGAACTAACTATGTTATCTCAACTTTCACCCCAGCTAACTTTACAATTACTCCTCAGCCAATCACTGTCACTGTTAACGCTGGTCAAACTAAAGTTTTTGGTAATGCTGATCCGTTGCCATTTACTTATGTTTCTTCTAGTCCAATTGTTCCTCTAGCTGGAGCACTTGACCGTGCTGTCGGTGAAGACGTTGGTATTTACGCCATAAATCAAGGAACCTTAACTGTTGGTGCAAATTATTCTATCGTTTTTGTTCCAGCCAACTTTACTATCACACAAAGACCGGTTACTGTAACCGCTGACGCCGGTCAAACAAAAGTTTATGGAGAAGCTGATCCAACCTTTACTTATGTTTCTTCCGATCCAACCGTTGTCTTTACCGGAGTCTTGTCTCGTGTAGCTGGTGAAAATGTTGGAACTTACGCTTTGACTCAAGGAACATTAAATAATACAAATTATGCTATTACTTTCGTTCCTGCCAATTTCACAATTACTATAAAATCAATTACCGTCACTGCTGATGACGATCAAACCAAATCTTACGGTGATGTTGAACCAATTCTTACCTATACCTCATCTGATCCACTCGCCACCTTCACTGGTACACTAGCCAGAACTGCCGGAGAAGACATTGGCACTTATGTCATAAACCAAGGTTCTTTAGCAGTAGTTGGTACTAACTATATTTTAACTGGTTTTACTCCAGATACTTTTGAAATTACTTCAAGAGAAATTACTATTACTGCTGACAATATCACAAAGATTTATGGTGACATTAATCCAGCTCTAACCTATACCATTACTAGTGGTTCACTGGCTGGAACTGATTCTATCACTGGAGCTCTGGTGAGAGATGCAGGGGAGAATGCTGATGTCTATGATATCAATCAAGGAACACTTACTATTAATAATGCTAACTACGATTTAACTTTTGTTGATGCAACATTTACTATTAGTAAAAGAGATATTACTGTTACTGCTGGCTCAGATACAAAAGTTTACGACAATACAATAATTTCAAATGTTGTTCCAACTATCACTTCTGGCTCTTTGGCCGGTACTGATGATGTGGTTTGGACTCAAACTTTTGACACTATCGATGTTGGTACTGGAAAAACTTTGACTGTAAGCGGAACCATTAATGATAATAATGGAGGTAATAACTACAATGTTACTTTTGTTAATAACACAACCGGTATTATAACCTCTAGAGAAGTTACTATTACTGCTGATCAAAAAGCCAAAAACTTTGGTGATTCTGACCCAGCTTTAACTTTCCAAATCACCGATGGTAGATTGGCTAGTGGTGATAGTTTCTCTGGTTCACTAACTCGTATTTCAGGAGAGGCTACTAGTACTTATGCTATTTTGCAGGGAACTGTGGCTTTGACTAGTAACTATAATTTGACCTATGTGGGCAATACTTTTACAATCGGTGACATTCCAACAATTACTGTCACAGCTCAAATTAAAACTAAAACATACGGAGATGCTGATCCAGTTTTAACCTACTCATTCAGTCCGTCATTACAAACAGGGGATAGTTTTAGTGGTTCAATAGAACGTATAGCTGGTGAAGATGTTGGTTCTTATGCTATCGTCATCGGTACACTTTCCGCTGGAGCAAATTATAATATTTCTTACACTGGAAATAATTTAATTATAAATCCTAAGTCAGTTACTGTTACCGCTGATCCAGATCAAACCAAAGTTTACGGTCAAGTTGATCCAACTTTGACCTACTCTTCTTCTGAACCAGCTGCTACCTTCACTGGGGCTCTGTCTCGTACTGTCGGTCAGAACGTTGGTACCTACGCTATCAATCAAGGAACTCTAAGTAACACCAACTATTCAATTACTTTTGTTACAGACAATTTTATCATCACTGCTAAGCCAATTACTGTCACAGTTAATGCCGGACAAACAAAAGTTGTGGGTTCAATCGATCCTGCTCTTGCTTACACTTCCTCTGACCCATTCACAGTTTTCACAGGAGCACTCACTCGTGATCCAGGTGAAGCTATTGGTTCATACGCTATTAATCAAGGAACTTTGTCAGCAAATTCAAATTACACAATTACTTTTGTTCCGAATAACTTCATGATTACGGCAACAGCCGCAACACTTTCTAGTATTGCTATTACCACTTTGCCTACCAAGTTAACATATCTTGTTGGTGAGTCATTGGATACCACCGGACTCGTTGTTACTGGAACCTATAGTGATGCCTCAACTCGAACTGAAACAATTACTGCTGGTAACATCTCTGGCTTCAATAGTTCTTCACCGGTAAATGGTCAGGTTCTAGTAATCACTGTTGGTAGCAGAACTACAGCTTACTCAGTTAATATAGTTTCAACTATTCCAACTCTAAGTAGTATTGCTATCACTACTCCAGCCAATAAACTTACCTATGCAGTTGGTGAGACACTAGACATCACTGGTTTAGTTGTGACTGGAACTTACAGCGACTCTTCAACTAGTATCCAAACCGTAACTGCTGGAAACATCACAGGCTTCAATAGCTCAACTCCAGTTACTGGTCAAGTTCTGACAATCACAGTTGGTGGTAGAACAACAACTTACAATATTAATGTTGTGGCCACTCCAGTTTTGAACAGCCTTACCGTTAGTACTTTACCAACAAAACTTTCATACACAGTTGGTCAAGCTTTAGACATTACAGGAATCGTTGTCACCGGAACTTACAGTGACTCTTCAACTAGTACCCAAACAGTTACTACTGGTAATGTCACTGGCTTCAATAGTTCCGTGGCTACTTCTAGTCAAGTTCTAACTATCACCATCGGTGGTGTTACAACTACTTACACCATTAGTATTACTAGCGGAGGTGGTGGCGGTGGTGGAGGTGGTGGCGGTGGATCATCAAATGTTAAGTACAAGAAAGGTGATGCTAACGAAGATGAAAAAGTAGACAAATACGATTTCGCTATATTAATGTACAATTGGGGTCAACTTAAGAAAAATGTCGCCGACTTCAATGAAGATGGAAAAGTAGATAAATACGATTTCGCCATCTTAATGTTAAATTGGGGATTGTAAAAAAATAATTAATTAATTCGCCTTCGTGTAATACACTACGGCGTAACAAGAAAAATATGAAAAACTTAAAAATAAAAATTATATTGTCACTGGCCATCTTTATCGGAATGTTTGGTCTAGTGAATTTAGCTAGCGCCGCTACCTCTTACTTGAGTGTAGCTCCAACCGATCAAAATAAAACTGCCGGAAGTATTTTTAGTACTTCTATCAAGATTAATAATAATGGTAACAAAGTTTGTACTGTTGAAGGTACCTTGATGTTAAATAACTTAACCTGTCAAAGCATTACTATTCCTGATGACTTACAATCATTGGTAACCCCAACCTGTTCTAAACCAAATTTCAACCTTGGTATACCAAATTGTGTGATGACTGATAAATTGATAATGACTGTATCTGCCAAAACTGGCAGCGTTGGCCCAGCTTCAATTAGTGCTAATAACGTTGATATGCTTGGCATTTATGATGGCGATGGTGAAGATATGACTTCAGTTGGCTCATCTCTAGTACCGGCCAATTACACCGTAATTGCCCCTGTAGTAGCCACCGTAAAGGCTCCAGCTGCGGTTGTTGCTACTGTTGCTCCAAAGAAGGTAACTGAGACAGTTGTTACCAAGACTGTGACTACCGTTACTGAATCTGACACTTTGGCCGTCGCTTCTACCAGCTCAGCTACTTCTACTGATTTGAACCTAGCAACCGCTACCACTACCACTTCCGAAAATAGTTTGTTAGCTTCAGTCGGACAAATAAACTCAGCTCTTATGGGTTCAAGATTGTTTAGCTACATTCTAGGTATTCTCTCTACTATTCTAATTTATGAAATCTATGTTTTCATAAAGAGAAAGAAGAGCAATCTAGTTAAATAAATAAATTAAAAAACAACGTGCAAGAGCACGTTGTTTTTTTTGGTATTAAATTTACTTTAAATATAATTTTTTCCACCAGGCTAGTTTACGATTTAAACGATAAATATTTGCATATGGGTTGCTTCGTGATAGAACCTGGTCAAGTAGGATTTTTCCAGCAATATAACTATAAGTCATTCCATTTCCAGAAAAACCGAAGATGTAAAATACCTTACTATTATTTAAATTACCAATATAGGCCAAACCATCATTTGTTTCTTGCATTAAGCCAGACCAGTAGCGTCTTTCTTCTAATTTAAAGTTAGCAAATAAACCCTTAGTATATTTTCGCATCACATCAAAATTTATTTGGCGATCAATTTTGATAACATTTAGATGGTCAGCCCCACCAATTATCAGGCGGTCATAATCTGGCTTCCTATCAATTCGGAAATAATTATAAGGGGAGCGAGTGTCTTCATAAGTACCAATTTCTAATTGATTCTTCTCAAGCTTATATTCCAAAACATATTCTCGATATATATTATAAAGTTGTGACAAAGTTTTTTGCCCAGGAAAAGGTTCGTGGGTGGCGGAAACGACATTTTTTGCCTTAACGAGACCAACATCTTTTATTTTTACATTTACAGAATCATCCCGATCTTCTAATTCTAATACCTCAGTATTTTCAACAATTATTGCTCCATATTTGGTAGCTAGTTTAGCCAACGCAGTTAAATACTTCATAGCCTGAAATTTGGCATGATTTGGCATCTCCACGTAGCCAAAATCATTAAATTTCAAGACATTTTCTTTCTTATATTCAGCGGGAACTCCAAGCCTTTTATAACCCTGAGCCAATTTAATTAAAGCCTTTTCCTCTTTGAGATTATTGGCATAAATATAATTGGTACAACGCTCAAATTCACATTCAATCCCTTCAGAATTAATTATTTTTTCAATCTCATTTATCGCTTCGAAATGCGAAGCTAAAATTAATTTAGCTTGGTCATATCCAAACATTTTAATTAATTTATTTGGGTCAGTATCAATCGCTCCAGTTAGAAAACCTGTTGTGCAATCGGTCACCCATTCTCCCAATATCTTTTTTTCTACTAACAAAACTTGTTTTCCTTGCTTGGCTAGTAGGTAAGCACTAGTGATTCCAGCCATACCTCCACCGATAACTAAAAAATCTACTTCATTCGGTAAAACACCCCGTGGATATTTATTACGGTTTATATCCTCAAGCCAAATCTCGTAGTCTTCTTTTATCATGAGCTATTTTACAATAATAGTTCCCCGCATAGATGGATGAATAGAACAGTAATAATCAATAGTTCCCGTGGTAGTAAGGGTTAGGGAATAACTCTCGGTTTTACCCATAATAGTACTATTTATACCGCCACCGGAGATTTGGTGCGGTGCGCTGTCATTATTGGTCCAAACGACCGTATCACCCTTGTTCACAGTCAAAGAGACTGGGTTAAAAGCAAAATTGGTTATTGATATAGAATGTTCCTTGGATGTTTGTTGTCCAGTGGATGTAGAATTATCACTATTCTCGGTTGATGTTGACTGAGTATTTTGTACTTGATTTTGGACAACACCACCCGGCAGATTATTTTTTGCAGACATAAATAAATAGATAACAAATATTAATAATATAATAACGACTACCCAAATTGTTATTTTACTCATGTTTAATTTTAAAAATATAATAAAATCCCCAATGTTAAATGAATTAAGACAAGAAGAACTAGAATAGCTGCGTTCATTCGGTGATACATAAAGAGGTCTGATCGACCATGCGTCAGTTTATAGCCTAAATAAATTTGATAAGCAAAACTAATCAGGGTAATTATTCCAACCCAGAAAACAAGAGGTTTTCCTAAAATTATAAAAAACATAGTAAGGATATTATAACATAGTTATAGAGGTGGCCATAGATTACTAAAGAAATATAATGAACCTACGGGGAAACGCTTCGCATTTTCCCTCGACTAAATCCTCGCCGTCGCTCGGATTTGTCTGGGCACCGGCTCATGGATTTCTTTTGCTAAAGAAATCACATTCCGCCGTTCGATTCCCCGACGCAAGCAAAGCAGTTTGCTTGCTTAGGGTCACAAAAGTAAAACCACCTTTTTCAGGTGGTATTTACTTTTGTGAAATTTTATTAACCTTTGCTCGAACCTATTTTGAACAAAAATCCTAATCGGACTGTTACGCGCCTCGCGGACTCGGCGCTCCCGCCCTCGCCCCGCTTTGACATTCCAGATTTTTTTCTGAGC
>JBAQFI010000005.1:0-21425 GCA_049287185.1 Minisyncoccia bacterium | reverse complement strand
GACCTACGGTTTACAAAACCGTTGCTCTACCAACTGAGCTAAGTCGGCCTATTTTACTTCTATCTACTTCATTCTATTTAGAACTTTACCTGTGTTAGCTACCAAAACAGCTAAGTCGGCCTATTTTACTTCTATCTACTTCATTCTATTTAGAACTTTAACTGTGTTAGCTACCAAAACAGCTAAGTCTGCCAAAATCAATCTACTTTTAATAATTGATTGCAGAAACTAAAAGATAACATAAAAATAATACTAAATCAATTACTTCCTTTTACCCTTATCCTGCTTATGTTCACCAATTATTTTCAAAAAATTTGAAGGCTTTTTATTATTTTTTTGTGACAGAGCTTCAGGGCTAGAAGCAATCAAAAAACGTGGCTGGCGACTATCAAAACTTCTCTTTATAATTATAACCCGCTTATGTAAAATGTTATAAATATAAATCGACAATAAAACCAGGTTTCTCCAATTTAAATAAGAAATTTCTTTTTTTAGGTGAATGAAAAATTTCTTTATTGGTAGATCACCTTGCCTAATTTTTTTAGTTAGGATAGTTTTTTTATTATAGTGCAACTCAAAAAACTTTACGCTTAAAAGTAAAGTTAGTAGGACCAAAGATGAAATAAAAATAATTATCATAATTTGGGTTTATACGAAACTAAGTTGTAACTAACAAGTGGTCTTTGCTTTTGAAGAATATCTGACAAAACGGCGGATTTCAGTCTTTTCACCAAATTTTTGAATTGCGTCCTGAATCAAGTCTTTAATTTTAACATCACCATTTTTAATAAATGGTTGCTCTAAAAGAATTTGTTCATTGAAGTAGGCATCAAGTTTTCCAGTTATAATTTTTTCTTTAATAGCCTCTGGTTTACTAGCATCAACTTCGGTCATAAAAACTTCTTTCATTTTTTCACGTTCTTCGGCTGTGATGTCTTCTGCTTTTAGGTATTTTGGATCGGTAGCTACAATTTGCATAGCAATATCATACGCTAATGCCAAAAATTCCTCATTTTTAGCCACGAAATCGGTCTCACAAGACAATTCAACCATAGCAGCGGTATTACCAGAGCCATGAATATAAGCAGCGATACGTCCAGCTCCTAGAGTTCGATCAGCCTTTTTGGCGGCAATATCTGCTCCTTTTTTCTTTAAAATAGTAGCGGCTTTTTCCATGTCACCATTAGCCTCTTCCAAAGCTTTGCGACATTGCATAATAGAAATACCCGTAGCATCACGTAATTCCTTTACTTGTTCAGAAGTTATCATAGAACTTATACCCCAGTGGGGAAATTAAAACTTTTAATTAAATAGCTTTTTTAGCAACCTTACCTTTTTTATAGGCCTTGCTAATTTCAGAAATGAAGAAATTTATACTGGAAACTGATGAATCATTAGCAACAATTGGGTACTCAATCTTAGAAACATCACAGTCAGTTCCGGAGAGAGCAATAACTGGAATACCGGCTCCTTGAGCTTCGGCTACCGCAATTTTTTCTCGACGTGGGTCAACAACAACTAGAGCTTTTGGCATATCTTTCATCAAAACCAAACCAGAAAATAGATTCTCAAGATTATCAATCTTTCTGTCAATTAGAAGTCTTTCTTTCTTGGTGTATTTTACCAATTGACCCTTTTCACGTTGGTCAACTAAATCTTCAAACATAGCAATACGTTTCTTGATTTCAGCAAAGTTGCTAAATGTACCACCTACCCAACGTCCAGCCACGAAAGGCATTTCGGCTGACATAGCGGCATTACGGACAGCATTTTTTGACTCATTTTTACCACCAACAAACAAAATTTGTTTGCCTTCAGAAGCAAGCTTGGAAATAAAATTAGTGGCTTCTTCTAAAAGTTCTGCTGTTTTTTCTAGGTTAATTATTTCTGTGCGGTTTTTAACGCCAAAAATATAAGGGGCCATCGAGGCATGACGGCGTGATTTTGGGTAACCAAAATGTGCACCAACTTTAAACATCGCATCGATAATTTCTTTGTTTTTTGTTTCTTCCATACTTCGAGAGTCTAACAGATTATTATTAAAAAAGCAACGCTTATACTAAGGTTATTCTTCATCCTCATCCCCTTCTCCGGTAACCGGAGTTTTGCCTATGTTTTCAGCTATGTATTTTACGATGTCCCCAAATTTTTCACCTGAGATGATTCTTTCATAACCATACCAAGAATGTTTAACTCGGTGATCCGTAACTCGATCTTGTAACACATTATAGGTTCTTATTTTCTCAGAACGACCAGCGGTACCAACCTGTTCTTTGCGTTCACTAGCATATTTTTTAGCTTCTTCCTCCTCCTTTAACATTTCCAGCTTAACAGCAAGAATACTTAGAGCTTTTTCTCGATTTTTTGCCTGACTACGTTCAGCAGTAGAACGAACATCGAGTCCAGTTGGCTTGTGAATAACCCTTACTGCCGTTTCAACTTTATTTACATTTTGTCCACCAGCACCACCGGAGCGACTAAATTCAAATTCCAAATCAGCAGGGTTAATTTCAACTTTTAATTTTTTACGAACTGGTAAAACCGCCACAGAAATAGTTGAGGTGTGAACGCGTCCAAGTTTTTCTGTAGCGGGCACACGTTGAATGCGATGAACTCCGGTTTCATAACGTAATTCTCGATAAATGTTTTTCCCACGCATTTCAAAAGTAACAGTTTTATAACCACCTAAATCACTTTTTGATTCATCGAGAAGTGTTGAAGACCAGCCTTGTTTTTCGCCATAATTACCGTACATTTCAGCCATCTCAGCAGCAAAAATCGAGGCCTCATCCCCTCCTGCTCCGGCTCTTACTTCTAAAATAATTTCATTGGGAAACTCTTCTTCCTCTTGCTCAACTTTGGTAATTGAGATCATTTGTTCCCAAATGGTTTTCTTTTGTGCATTCAAAGAAGAAATTTCTTCCCGCGCTAAATCTGCCATACTGGGGTCATTGGCTAACATATCTTGTAGTGACTTTTCTTCTTTATCCAATCTTTCATATTCATCAGCTAGATAGGAAGTTCTCTTATTTTGTTTAAATTCTTCAATAGTGTTCATAATATTTTTTACCCGAGAAAATTTTTACCAAGGATTACTCCCGTTGTTAATTTTAATAATTATATATGTAATAATCTAATAAATCATCGCGTACTGTCATAAAAATTTTAGCGGGTGAATTTAATAGGTAGCGAAAAAACCCGGGGATTGACTTTTCCGGGTTTAGTAAAGCTAAGCTATTTAGATGAAGTTTTCTTGGTAGAAGCAGCGCGGCGAGCTTTGAATTTCTCTACACGTCCAGCAGTGTCTAGATTTTTCTCCATACCAGTATAAAACGGATGGCATTTAGCACAAATTTCCACTTCAATTGTTTTCTTGGTAGAACCAAAATCGTAAGCAGCCCCGCAAGCACAGGTGGTTTTGGCCTTTTGATATTCTGGGTGTATGTCCTTTTTCATAGGTCTAAACTTTAACAAATAATTAGAATAAATGCAAATTTTTATTCACTAGAATAGCTTCCCTCCACCATAAACCAAATAGCAAAAACCAAAGACCAAAAATACAAAGTAAATACCATTAAACTATCCATTTCTCATTGTTAATAAGCTTGAAGCAAGAATATTGGATATTTCTATGGTTTCCTTCAATATTTCCTCTATTTTAGTTTTATCTATTGAACCATCTGTGTCTCTCAATAGGCAGAGCCAGTACTTAGTTTCATTTGATGATTTTAATGCAATGTCAAAGTATCTTGCAAAATCCTTTTTTGAGTTACATGCTTTGGCTTCTATAATATTTGCCCCGATGCTAGTTAAACTCCTGACTATTTGATTAAAAATTATTTTGTTTATTTTACTATCAGGAATAGTGCTTAAAAATTTTAGAGATTTTACTGTATAGGAATAAACTCTAATCTTGAAATCTGTTTTTAATTTTTTATCTGTATTTTTGATATTTGGTTTTTGCATTTTGGTCTATTCTGCTAGTTATCCAACAAATCAATATCCTTACGGAACTGAGTTGCCCGGACGGCCACCTGATAACCATAACCAAACTTAGAATACATAAAATTTGTCAGACGACTTCCCTTTAAAGAAAGGCCACCGTAGTATTTTGAAGCCGAGCAACCCCAGATGTCAAAGGTTTTAGAAAAAGCGGTCTTACAAATAGTTTGAGCATCTTTTAAATATAAACCAGTACCCACAAAGGCGTCCCGATTGGTAAAAGGTGATGGTGTTGAACTACCAACAATTTTACCTATCCTGAGTTTATAACCGGTCTTATTAATTACGTCCCACCAAGTACTTGGCATAAATTGAGCCGGGCCTAAGGCTCCACCATACTGACCGTCAGAATAAATCGGACAAGAGACAGGTGTAATGTTTGGATCCATTTCTAATTCCTTCATTAAGCTCAAAAAAGACGGTTTTTGGGTATCAGACATAACAGTTCCAGCCTTGTTCTTTGCAGTTTGATTGTAAGTACATTTGCCAATATTTTTACCAATAATACCATTAATGCCTGATTCTTGAGACAAGACAGCCAAAATTAAGGCAATATCAACACCGATGGAACTTTCATAGGGTTCAAGTAGTCTAACAGCCTCACCGAAAGTCATCTCATTTCCACCAACAGTGCGGAAAATACGATTACGGATTTCATTACGCACTGCCTCCTTTTGGGCAATGGATTTTTCGTATAGTGACTCCTGACCTTTAGTATATTTCAAGAGGTTTTGTTTTTCAGCTTTGTAATTTTCTGATAACCTTTTTTCCTTTTCCTGATCAAACTTCATTATTTCTTCTTGGGATTGACGAGATTCTAAATCCTGTTTGTTCTTTTCATTAGTAAGTTTTAAATCTCTAAGTTGAATAGCTAATTCTCTTAGATTTTTACTAATAACAGAATAATTATTGAAATCAGAAAAAAATTCAGATAAATTACTATTGGATAACAAAATTTCTGGCATAGTATATTGTTCAAGGGTACTACTTTCCCGGATTAAATTACTGACTGAGTTTTTTATCTCCTCAATCTTATCATTTAAATTAGTAATTTCTTCACTTTTAGCATAAATATTATCACCTAATTGCTTAATTTTAATATTTCTAGCTTTTATTTCCAGCTCGGAAACCTTGATTTTATAATTGGTCTCGGCAATGGTTCTTTCAAGTAGTGATGACTGTTTTTTTGTTGAATCTAAAATAACCTTCTGCTGACTTATTTCAGCCTCACATTGAGCCAAAATGGCCTCAAGTTGGGAACGGTTCTTCCCTGCCGTATCGGAAGTACAAACCTCCGCCCGACTAATGGTCGGTAAGAAACATATAATTGAGACAAATAAGAAAACTACGAATAATTTCACTTTCATTATTTTTATTTTAGCATATTTTTTTCCAACTTAAAACCATCCTTCAGGATGGTTTTAAATTAATGCATTTAACTAATTCTCAGTAATTGCGCTTTGGACACAACTATTTCCAACCTTAGAATAAGTATAATTTTCATCATCTTCCTGGCAGGTCCAATCACAGGTTGAGCCATTCTGATCAACACCTTCAATCTTCGGTACATAGTGCCATAATGGATCTGTTCCAGTTCCTCCACTTGTGGCCTTGGAAGATTTTACTATAAAACCAAATGGAGCTGCTCCTCTACAAGCAATGGAATCTGTTGGTCCTGTTTTACATTTTGTTCCATCCCAAGTTCCACTTGTACAAGCGGTACAGTAAGTTCCGTTCCATATTGGGTAGGTGGCGCCAGCACTTGTATTACATATATTACAGGTTGGATAATTAATCGCATTATTAGAACAAATATTATCTCCATAACCAGCACAATCAATAGTAATTGGTGAAGAATAAGATTCCACGCCACCAGAATCAACCACACCAACATAATAGGTGCCAGGAGAATTAACAGTGAGGCTGGTATTGGTGGTAGAACTAATGAACTGGGCATTTGAATAATATAGATTATAATAACTTGCTCCAGTTATAATAGGCCAAGTAATGGTTGAGGATGTTTTACTGGTACAATTATTATTTAATGTCATACCACTACCACCGCCACAGTTTATGGTACAAGAATTGGCGATATTAACAGTTAAGCAAGACCAATTAGTATAATTACCGACTCCAATGTGATCTCGGGCAATCGCACAGACATGTTTTATGCCACTGGTGGACCAACTTTCAGTAAAATTGTAGGTAGTTGTGGCCATGTAACCAGTAACGGTTGTGTTCGATGAAATTGTTCTGTTTTCAGTTAAATCACTAACATTAATATAATAACTAATATCAGTACCGTTTAAATTCGTGGCCTGAGCCTGATAATTCAAGGTCTCTGTAATCGAACCAGTAGTATCTCCGGTTAGATTAAGAGCAAAAAGAGAGTTTGGAGTACTAGTACCAACCGTGAAGGTAAATGGTATCTTTGTTGGTAAACCAGTAACTAAATAATCTCCGGTACCGGCAGAAATATCAATGTAATTTAATGCTAACGCTTGAGTACCTCCGTAGATAAATCTTCCAATGGCTTCATTCCAGAAAATATAACCTTTGGTTGGGGCAAAAACAAAGTTTGTAGTTAGTTTAGTACCTAAAGCGGTATTTGGTTTTAATTGACACAACATATCTTTACTACCATCAGCATTGCTTATTGGTGATCCACAATTTAACTGGCTCGGTATTTCCCATGTTCTGTTTGGGGTTGTAACTGAGAATGCCAAAGTGCCGTTTATACTATCTGGAGCTTTATATGGTACCCGAGCCGAAAGTGGTGGTACAGCACCGTCAGTTTGGGCCCAAGAACCATAAGGTGAGTCAGTGGAAGCACCACTAATAAACCAGAAAACATGTTCAGCTTTTTGCGGGACAAAGTGTAGTCTTAAAGTATCACTTGTGGAAATATTTTCTCCACTCGGTGAGTAAGGGCGACCAGTTGAAGCATTTAAAACCTGCGCAAAATATTTAACGGTCATAAATACTATTGGATAAGAGGCCCAACCATCTGGTTTGATAAAAGCCCGTCTTCTATTTATAGTTGCTGAACCACCCAATCTTTCACTATCATCACCAACATAAGGGTTAACTTGCCCATAGACGTCATTAATGTCAGTCACAGCCACTACGGTTATTTTTTCAGTAGAAGTGGCAATACTATAACCATCATTTGCTACCACTGTTAAGAGATATGAGCCAATAGTAGCTGGGAAAGCCTGATTAAAAACATACAAACCACCAGAAGTTATAGCTGGTGAGGTAGATTGTAATGTACCAAGCTTTGTCCCAGCTCCCATATAAACTTTATAAGTAATAGGATTAGTACTTTGAGTAGTAGAAAAAGCCGAAAAATCACCTTGTGGATTGGTTATGGTTACTGATGTCGGACCAACAATTACTGGAGCAAGCGGTTTCTGAATTTTAACGATTACAGATTTAACAGCTGAAGAATAAGTGTGGAGTCCATCACTGGCGTTAACTTTTATGTAATAGGTGTCAGCTTTATCAAAAGTATGAGTAAAAGAAAAAGCTTGAGGCGATCTCATTGGCCCAGTGTAGTTGACAAAAATTGATTTGGCGTTTGGAGATGTAGTCCCGATGTAAAGACTGTAATTAATAGTTCTCGTACTGGTAGTAGAAAAAATGGTTGAAAATTCTGTATTTTGTTCACCTAAGGCCACAGTGTCTGGACCGGTAATCACTGGCACAGCTGACTTTTTAACAGTAACTGTTTTAACTGCTGAAGTGGCAAAATCAAAACCATCGTCAGCCACCACTCTAATATAATAAGTATCGGCGGAATCAAAAGTTTTAGTAAACGGATACACCTGAGTAGAACTAATATATCCTGAAGTTGAATCTAAAGTAGGTGGTGGATTAACAGTCCCGACATAGACCTTATAATTTATATTATTATTTATACCAGATGTTGCGACTACACCAAAAGAATTATTCGTGTCTCCCAGGATAACTGAAGTTGGACCAATAACGATAGGGGTAGTTAGTTTGTCATTTACTACATATATTACATTAGTGGAGGTGGCCGAATAGCTGACTCCGTCATAGGCGACAACATACAAATAATAGTTATCGACAGCGGGAAAAGTGTGAATAAAATTGTAAGTGGCACCAGAATTATATGGCACGGAAGTTGTCTCCAATTTTTTTGGGGGGGTTATGGTATCAAGATAAACTTTGTAAGTAACTTGACGACCGTTGGCAGTGGAGGAAAGAAAGCTAAAAACAGAATTAGTTTCACCTAATTTTATTTGATTGGCACCGGTAAAAATTGGAGTGGTGGGTTTAACAATGTTAGCTGTAATAGTCTTGGAAGTGGTGGCGGAATTACTAATACCATCGTAGGCAACAATTTTCATATAATAGGTATCAGCGACTGTAAAAGTATGATTGAAAGTATAGGCATCATCAGAATCAAATGGGCTAGAGGTATATTTTGGAGTGGTTGGAGTGGTAGTTGTATCAATATAAACTTTATAAGTTATCTTATTTGTACTTTTTGCGCTGGAGACAACAGAAAATTGACTACTTGCGGTGCCAACAGCCACTGTAGGTGGACCGGTAATAACCGGCGTGGTAGGTTTAACGATACTTGCTGTAATGGTTTTAGAAGTAGTGGCAGATTTTGTACCATCTGTGGCCACTACCTTCATATAATAGGTATCAGCGACTGTAAAAGTATGATTGAAGGCAAAAGCACTACCGGAATCAAGCGGGCCCGAAATATACTTTGGGATGGTTGGCTTGGTGGTTGTATCAATATAGACTTTATAAGTTATTTTCCCAGTTGTAATAGTGGATGCGACACCATACCTTGAGGCAACTTCACCAATAGTGACCGAGAGCGGGCCACTAACTATTGGTGCGGATGGTCCAGCAGCAAAAGATGTATTGGCAAGAATTAATGTCAAAGTTATGACTGCTAGTCCTCCCATGAATATTTTTTTAATGTTTGTTTTCATATTATTCATAATTAAATTATTTTTTAGCTTTTTTTATTATAAATACAACTAACCATAAGATTAGGAGTCCCAACAAAGTATAAATAATATAATTGTAAGGAGTCATAAACAATTTAGCTAGGAAACCATCAAAAACTGTACTCATTTCACTCGGACAACCTTCTTTCAGAATATTTTCACAAACATAATTTACTGTGGCTGAGTCTACTAACTTGTCATCACGATAAAGATTTGATTCGACAGAGAAATTATAAAGATCGGAAGTTGGAGAAAAAACCTGACGAAAACCTGTCACGTTTGGACCCATATCACCTGTGTAGATATTTTCAGTTATGACGTTCCCATTGGTGTCTTTAAGTGAAATTACCAATTTGGTATTAGTAACTGTCTCCATGCTCATAGAATGGAAACAAGCATAGACTTGAGCTTCTTGATTGGTTTTTAGTGGATAGGCTGAAACGGCAGCAGAATTAATACGCACTCCGGTTACATTGTCTAGGACATAACGAACATTGACAAAATTCCTGGCGTCCTTATATTCTCCTTGAGCAGTAACATAATAAACTGGATATCTATCATCTGTGATAGTCAATTCTAAAGTCTTTCTCTCACCCGGCTTTAGAAAAGCCCCGTCTTGTTTAGAAAAAAGAAAATTAGCGTCAGACAAACCATCCCAAGCATAGACATACCATGTCACTGGAAAGCGTTCCAGAGTTTTTGCTTCACTAACGACATCAATTTGAATTTTTACTGGACCATTAGTATTGGCAGAGAAAGCGGCTGGATCATAATTTTGACCATTAACCTTTACGTTATTCTTATCCAAATAAACAGATTCTTCATTTTCACTATTGACATTAAACTCAATTAATCCAGCCACCACGTCATTAGTAAAAGACAAACCTGAGTAATTAAACTTATCATTAGCTACAAAATATGAAACTAAACTATATTTACCAGATGTTAAAAAGAGCGGAACTTTCCAAGAAAAATTTACTTGTTTAGTTTCTTTTGCAGCCAAATTTAGATTTCGTACCAAGTATGTTTGTTCGACAACTGTAGGACCTTTTCTAAAGTTGATAATTGAGTCATCAGCTTTCAAGATTTTTACATAAACAGCTCCATTTACGATTGGGTAGTTATTAGTATTCGTAATAACTAAAGGAGAGGAAAAGACTGAACCAGCGCGAACATTAGAGACTGGGCGAAGAGGTTCAATACTTATGCTGCCAAAATTATATTGTTCAAAACAGTCAAATAAACCACTAACGGGTTTTGCTATGTTAGTTCCATCTGTTGGCTCAATATGTGTAGTTTGGGCTAGAGCAAAAAGAGGTGAAGCAAAAATAGCTAACAGGAGAATAAGACTTATTTTTTTCATATTTATTTTATAAATGGTTAAACTACACTAAATTATATCAAATAATTTAATAAAAGAAAAACCGCCTACGCAGGGTGTAAGCGGTTTAAAATATCATTAAATAAATAAGGCTAATTCTCTGTAATTGTACTTCGACTACAAGTGTTACCTACTTTAGAATAGGTATAATCGTCATTATCTTCCTGACAGGTCCAGTTGCAAGATTTAATAGAAATATCAAGGGTTCCTTTTGGAACATATGTCCAACGTGGGGCTGAACTATCACCATTACCGACTGCTCCAGAATATTTAGCTACGTAACCGATTGGAGCTACTCCTCGACAGGTTATGGTTTCGCTACCATCTCCAGTACCATTTCCATCTCCGTCACTATCCCCGTCACCATCACCGTCACCATCGTCATCACCACCATCAGTATCAATTTCACAACCTGACACGGCGATATCAAGCGAAGGAGTTATTTCCCCACCAGAATCAGTTAGAGAATAGACGTGATACAGACCATTAGCTAACCCATCAAACGATGTTGAGGTTATTAATGACCCTCCAGAAACTGGAATACTGGAGTTATTATCATTATAAATTCGATAATCACCTGATCCACCTACAGGCGCAGTCCAGTAAATAGTATTGAGACCAGTGGTGGTGTTACAAGAAGAATTACCGAGGGTTGGACTATCTCCAACAACACTACCGGTAATATTAATTGGGCGACAAACCCAGTCTGATGAATTACCTCTGTTGTCTTGCCCAATAGCACAAACTTGTTTCGTGCCAGTAGCATTCAACCAGGTGGCCGTAAATGGAAAGGCGATTCCAGAGGTGGAGGATAATGATTGATTTGATAGATGTACAAAGTCTTTAATTTCTGTCGAATCATTACTGACATTAACAAAATAGGTGTAAGTAGTAGCAGGAGTAGTATTAGCATCTGGAATGTTAACTACACTAAAAGGTACAGGGCTAGAGGTTGTGGCAGTATCTGGGCCATTAAGCGAAATACTGAATCTTGTGTTAACCCCAGAACCAGCTTTGAGAGTAAAAGGAATACTACCAGCGGGGACAACATAATTGTCATTATGTTCACCTGCGGCAATGGTGCCATCCTTTTCCCAATTTAAGATTAATATTGGATTATCATTACTATATAGTCTTGCTGGTGTAGAAGAAAATTTAAAATTAACTGCGACTAAATCACCAATCTTTAAACCAGGTTTAAAATTACATATTTGGTCTGGTGTTCCGTCATTGGCACTATTACAAATTAAATTAGTATTAGTAATAGTTTTTGCTGGTGGAATAACTCCAAAGGATAAATTAATAGGTGTATTTGGAATATTTACACTTTGAGATGGATATTGATAATTTTCACAAGTATAAGCATAGGTTCTTTCGGCTTGAGGTATTGGATTAACTGAACCAACATTATTTATCCAAGATCCATAAGGCGTACCAAAAGGACCCATATTAATAAACCAAAATACATGTTCTCTCTTGTGTGACACAAAATGTAGACGTAAGGTTGTGGTAGTTGCGACCGTGGCTCCGCTTATAATTGGCTGGTTAGTGGAAGCATCTAAAACTTGTGCATAATACTTCACACTATTAAGAGTAGAAATGGTGGATCTGGGACAGTAATAAGAAGCTGAACCAGAGCAACATCCAGAGTAAACATTGCCATACATGTAAGGAACCAGGGTTATTTCACTACCAACATTTTGACCACTAAATTCCTGGTAATCATTAACGGTTTGACTACTTACTACAGAAACAACAGAAAAATAAATTAACGTAATTAATAGTAAAATTTTTATATTAACAAACATTTTTTTAATACTGAAACTCATTTTAATAACTAATACTAGTATAACAAATATATAGAATAATAAAACACTCGCTTTGAGCGAGTGTTTTAATTATATGATTATTTCTTTGGAGCAGCTGGCTTAGCAGCGGCTTCCCCTTCAGCTTCTCCACCTTCACCAGCAGTAGCTTCCTTGCCTTTCTTCTCCACTTCGATAGCAGATAGATCAACTGGAGCAGCCACTTCAATGACTTCTTCTTCAATCTTGGTAATAGAGGCGACAGCATCTTCTGGATTGCTCTTAAGGGTAACTCCGGCAGGCAAAATAACATCTTTAGCCTTGATAACACTGTCCATAGTGGTCAAAGTTGCGATATCAACAGTTAAACCGTGTGGTAAGTCTTTAGGTAAGGCCGCAATTTCAATTTCATGCATAACTTTAATAAGAACACCGCCCAAATCACGAACGGCTGGAGCAATACCAATAAATTCAACTGGAACCTTGATTTCCAAAACCTGATCTTTATCAAAAGCATAAAAGTCGACATGAATTGGTTGGTCGGTCACTGGGTCTAATTTAACTTCATAAATAAGAGCTTGGATGTCAACACCATCACCTTCTAAAGTGACAATTGAAGTTTCTCCAGCTTCTCTCCAAACTTTCTTAAACTGAGATTTAGAAACAGTAATAGGAGTAGCAGACTGTTTTTTACCATAAAAAATAGCCGGGACATTGTTGTTTGAACGCAAAAAATCCGGTGAAGTTTTAAGGTCTCTCTTTGTTACATCTATCTTTATCATTGGGCTATTATATACAAAATCATTAATAAATCAAGGGGTCAGACGAAGCTAGTTTTATTTGTTCTCAAATATCTTCAATTTTTCTAGAACTACCTTCTTAACAGCTTCTCTGACTGATTTCATATACCTATATGGAGCTAATTCATCTTTATTTTCTAATAAAGACTTCTCCAAGGCATTACGATAAGCTACTCTTATCTCTGTATTAATATGTACGATAGCGACTCCAGCATTGATTGAGTCTTTGATATCGGCAGCGGAATTACCAGAGGCACCATGTAGAACCAAAGGAATATTAACAGCATTTTTTATTTCACCAACTCTCTTAACATTCAAAGCGGGATCTACTCCCCCTTTAAGCATGCCGTGAATATTGCCAACGGCCGGAGCTAACATATCTACCCCTGTAGCTTCTAGAAAAGCGACAGCTTCACCTGGTTTAGTTAAAAATTCCTCAGTAATTTTTACACCTTCAGGAATACCTTCAAGAACTTTCGAGGATGAACCGATGAAACCAAGTTCTGCTTCAATCAGAATATCTGGATTTTTTGCACGAGCATATTCAACACATTCTTTTGTTAAACGAACGTTTTCCTCAAAAGGTAACTTGGTGCCATCAAAAATCACAGCATCAAAACCTGCGTCAATTGCTTCTTTAACCCCCTCAACAGAATAGGTATGATCGGCATTCAAAAAAATTGGAAAATTATATTCTTCTCGATATGACTTAATAATATTAGCAATCAGTTTGGTACCAATGAATTCTCTCTCCCCTTCAGCGACACCGATAATTACAGGGACATTCATCTCTCTTGCCGCTTCAAAAATGCCATGAAGAGTTTCTAGGTTTGAAACATTAAAATGACCGATAGCTTTTTTCTCTTTTTGAGCTTGAACAATTATTTCTTTTAATTTCATATAATTTTTGTTTATAAACTCTTAAAATATTCCAGCGTCTGCATTGGATTATCTGATTCAAAAATTGCTGACCCAGAAACTAGTCTGTTAACTCCAGCTTCCACAAGTTCGGCCGCATTCTCTTCAGTTACTCCACCATCAATACTAATAACCATAGCTGAATATCTGTTTCTCAAGTCTTTGATTTTATCGAATACCCTATTATCTAGTGGATGACCTTGAAAACCAATTTGGTCGATTCCCATAAATTGAACGAAATCAACTGGACACATTCCATTATCATCAACAATATCTAGTAAATCATATAGAATCTGACTACTGGTACTAATATTTATAGCTACGCCAAAATCAACACCAACTAAAGTATTCCTTACTGAAGAATATTGTTGATTTAATTTTTGCAAAACTTCTTTAATATCAAGCGTTGACTCAATATGAATAATGATTCGGCGAGCGCCAGCTTTTACCCAGTCGTCAATAACTAATTCCGGTTTTTTAACCATTAAATCTATTTCATAATCAATTTTTTCCCATAGTGGCAAGCCGGTTTCCTCTTTTAAAATAGATGTAAAATAATCATCATAGCCAGCACTATAATATGGCCAGCTTTTATTTTGAACGAATTTGCCGTCTGTTATATCAATTTGAATAGTAGAAACATAATTTTCCACTAAGGATAATTTTTCTCTTAAATCGTCCAGACTTTCGGGGATAATTGCGGGGATTATTTCGGCCATATTTTTATATTTTTATTATTAAGTTTTAACTGGTGAATTTATTTCAATAATTTCTCCAATTTTTCTAAACGACGGATATGTCTCTCTTCGCCGGTAAAATTAATAATTAACCATTTTTTAACAGCTGTCTTGGCTTGTTCAAAAGTGACAAAACGAGCACCAAAAGAAAGGACGTTGGCATTATTGTGTTCGCGACTCAAAGCGATAATATCGTGTTTTTTACTAAAAAAACCTGTTTTAGGTTCGCCATAATAGACCGAAGCACGGACATTTTTATATCTATTTGCACACATTGCTTCTCCCTGACCAGAAGCACCAAAAATAATAGCTCGACAATTATCAGGATCTTTAGAAACAGCAAAGGCTGCCTGGGAAATAAAATCGGGATAATCATCACCTACCGAATAGGTTTTAGCTCCAAAATCCTCAACCTCATGACCTAAAGTTTTTACAAATTCCTTAACTTTTTCTTTTAATTCATACCCCGCGTGATCAGAAGCAAAATAAATTTTCATAGGCGTATTATATCAAATAATATTAAAAAGCTCGAGTCTACTATGAATAGATTCGATGATAGATCCGAGCCTGAATTATATCTTGAGCAAGGCAAGGCCTTGCTCAAGATATTTAAAACCATCAGAAAGGATTGATTTTTTCTTTTAATTAAATCGCTGGAGTCTCGGCTGGAGCTGTTTCAAGTTCTGGTGTTGGCTCCGGTTCAGGAGTTGGTTCAACTACAGGTTCTTCGACGACTGGTGCGGGTTCTGGTTCAAGAGTTGGTTCGACTATTGGAGCTTCGACCACCGGTTCGGTTGGTGGAATTTCTACGACTGATTCTGGAGTAGGTTCGGTGGTAGTTGGTGAAGTGACTTCTGGAGTGGAAGAAGCGATGTCTTCGACTACTGGTTCAGTGGCTGGGGTTTCGATTACTGGTGGAGTTGTAGTAGTGATGTCTGGAGTGACTTCGGGAGTGGAGGAAGAGACGTCTTCTACTATTGATTCAGTGGTGGTAGAGGTTTCGGTTGAAGAAGCAGTGTCTTCGGTAGTTTCGGTTGTTGTTTCGGTAGAAGAAGCTATATCAGTGTCTTCGGTCGAGGTTGGTTCAGAACCGGAGTCTGTCGAGGACTCACCTAGACCAGAGTCGGTGGTGGAAGCTATATCATCAATAACTGACTCAGTGGTAGTACTAAAAGTATCTTCAATTGTAACGACACAATCGCCTTTCTCTTTAACTATTTCGCCACCAGAGATGGTCATACAATAATTTTCGCCAGTAAGTTTATCTTTAATAACAATACCGTCTTGAGTTTGAATCTTTTTAACAGATAGGTTGGTATTAATAAATATTCCAGAAAGTTTTTCTATAGCTTTCTTAACCAAAGAGGCAAAGAAGTCAGTTATAACATAAGTCTCTAAGGTGGAAGTGGAATTGGCAAAAGCTTCAATAGATGAAGTCCCAAAAATTATATTAAGATTTTTGTTCAAGGCTTGGACACCGACTAAGGCAATACCGGCTGGGTCGATTGATGAGATTGATTTATCGTCACCACCAACTCCGAACTTGGAATAAAAATCTTCAGCAATTGGACCGATGTGGGTAGTAGAGGCATTTTCCAATTTATAATTCCACTGGGTAATATCCAGTTGAGCAATTTTATTTAGGACATCAATTTTGTCTAATGCCCGGAAATTTTCTTTGAGATCACGTGATGAAGCATTGGTCCAGGCACCACCTTCGGTCACACGGGCACCAGAAGATAATTGAATTGGATATTGAGGATCCAAAATTCCCATTCCCAGCCAACCATCTTTAAAGATGGCAAAATTTTGATTTATCTGTAAAACCTCAAACTGATCCGTGGTATAGGTATAGGCAACGTAAGCATAATTTCCGCTGATAGTAATAGCCCAAGGATAGGTGGCGTCAAAACCAGGGTCATGATAACGGCCAGAAATATTAGCTGAAAACGGATTAGCTTTATCGGAGATATCAATAATATTAACAACATGGCTAGAATAACAGGTTACGTAAGCAAAATTACCAGAAAGAGCGACTGTAGTTGGATTATACATAGTGGCATCCATAGTATAAGTTAATTTACCAGCATGGACTGGACTGGCAGGATTTGTAATATCAACAATTTCTAGAGCGTCACCGGCGTAAGAAGCGACGTAAATATAACTACCGTCAGTAGTCATGTGACTATTAGCATCGGCGCTAAGTTCAGCACCGCCAGCTCCATCAACAATTCTACTAACAAATGTTGGGCTAGCCGGGTTTGAAACATCAATTACCGTTAAACCACTAGCTGAAAAAACATAAGC
The DNA here is from genome assembly GCA_049287185.1 of Minisyncoccia bacterium. GTDB lineage: Bacteria > Patescibacteriota > Minisyncoccia > Phycocordibacterales > GWA1-40-21 > JBAWVR01. Next base: position 4,478 of record JBAQFI010000005.1, on the reverse strand, counting down.
ATAATTACCAACTACTTCCAGATCAAATGGGGTATTCATAGCCGTAGAACTGGCATATTTTCCGACGTGAGTTGGGTTGTTTGGATTGGAAATATCAACAATTTCTAAAGCATCACCAGTGTATGAAGTAACATAGGCATAACCACTTGATATTCTGACATTGGTAGCGTTGGTTAACATTGCCCCACCAGTTGTAGTGGCAATCCGTCCAGCATGAACTGGATTAGAAGGATCTGAGACATCAATGATTTCCAAGGCACTACTGCCATATGAAGCGATGTAGACATAAAGGCCATCCGTTTCAATTCCGCGCGGATCATTAAATACATAACCGCCAGCACTCGTCAGAGTTGCAGTTGTAGTAGGAGTAGTTGGATCAGAAACATTAATTATTTTTAAATAGTTTGAAGGAGAAATTAAATAAGCATAGTTGCTAGACACAGCAATATCTGGCACATCATTAAAACTACCGGTCCTGCCCTGATGAAGCAAGCTGGAGCTATTATCACTACCAAAATAAGCATCGCCGTTAACAGCTAACTTGTGGCCCGTTGGGGCGCTGCCGATATTAACATAACCACCCATATCACTATTGCCAGTAATAAAATTATTTCCAGCTGTATAAGTATTACCGTTAACGGCTAATTTGTAAGTTGGAGTAGTAAAACCAATTCCTAAATTACCCGTGAAATAAGAATTTCCAGTTCCTAGGACAGACAGGGTTTGAGCTATATTAGTGGAAGCATTTACTTTTAGAGTTTGACTGGCTGGTGTTACATTAAATGTTCCATAGAGTAAAGCTCCAGCTTTGTCTCCTGCAGTATTTAAACGGTCTCGATTATCAACATAAAAAGCATTGGAACCGGTTTCATATCTGCCTGCGGCATAACCAAGGGCAACATTATTTGATCCAGTAATATTATTATAAAGTGTTTGGAAACCTATACCGGTGTTATTTGAGCCAGAATTATTGGCACCTAGAGCTTGATAGCCAAGTGCTGAGTTATAATTACCAGTCATAGTACCACTTACACCAATCGCACTATAACCAACAGCGGTATTTGCCAATCCGGTGGTGTTACGACGAAGAGCGGTATCACCAATAGCCGTGTTGTATCCGCCTGAGGTATTATAATAAAGAGTGGAGTTACCATAAGCAGCATTGGAACTACCTGTTGTGTTGGAATAAAGAGATTCATACCCACTCGCCGTGTTATTGACACCTATTGTGTTCAAATAAAGTGAGTTATACCCGTTTGCTGTGTTATTGATACCTGATGTATTAGAATACAAAGTATGAAAACCATTGGCAGTATTTGCTGCACCGGTAGTATTAGAATAAAGTGTCTGGTAACCGACACCTGTATTATTGTCGGCGGCATTAGTTGATGATGTACCCATCTTTCCAGCCTCATAACCCAAGAAAGTATTATATTGTGCCCCAGTCACTAAACTCAACCCACTGTCCTTACCTATCAAAGTATTAAAATCCGTATTATTAGATGAAAGATTCAAACCATTAATACTTGTTGCAGTAGCAACTCCTAATGATGGAGTTGTAAATATTGGAGAAATTAAATCAGCTTTTAGATTTAAAGCATTTTGTAAGTCAGTTTGGTTAGACAAAGTGCCACCAATGAAACCCCAGCTGGTAGTAGCAGAAGAACTCGAAGCTGTCGGTAAATCGAAGTAACCTCGATCTCCCGTAATATTTGTTCCAAAATATTTTAAACCACCAGGGCTAGCAACATCACCGGTCATAGAGACTGTACCGGAGTTATTAACCAGAGCGCCAATGAAGGTGAGCGGTGTTTGTTTGCTATTAAAGGTTGACCAATCAGCAGAAGACAAATAACCATCGGCTGATGAGGAAGCGAGAGAAATCGAAAGTATGTTATTGGTAAAAGATAAAGGTGCTGTAGCTGTAGCTAAACGGAGAGAATAAGCTGTGTCCCAATTAGTAGAAGAAGCAGAGACATTATTTAATAAATTGGACCACTCGGTAGTGGAAGCAGTTAAAGGAATATTATAGTTATCAAGAATAGATAACGATTGACCAGTTAAAGACAGCCCGGTTGAGGAAGCAATATCTAAAGTAAAGTCCCCAGTGTTTGTACCAGTGATATTTAAAGCGGTCAAATAACCAGCAAAAGTGGAAGTACCGGTTGTTGAGGCTACTGTCAAAACATCAGAAATATAAGTATCACCAGAAACAGTTAATTTGTAAGACGGCGTGGTTGTTCCTATACCCACAAAGCCAGCGTTATTTGTATACAAAAGCGAAGTCGAACTAGCATCCATTATGTTTAGAACTGCAGTGGTTGTAGAAAGATCCTCACCAAGAACAGTTAAACGAGCAGAACTGGTAGTGGTACCGACTGATAAATTTCCAGTGGCACTTAGCAAAGTTGCCCATGAGGCATTAACACCATCTGTGGTTAAATATTTTCCAGAGTTTCCAGTTTGAGTTGGAAGAGATGATCCGCCGGTACCACCACCACCTGTACCGAAAGCAGCGTCGAACCATTTGCCGTTATTTTTTATGAGAGAGAGTTTACTAGCTTCTGCGGCTAAAGTTACTGATGTTCCATTAGCATATGGATAGATTGATTCACCAGCATCAGGAGTAACTGTAATAGAAGTACCAAATGATTCACTATTTAAAGGAGTGAAATTTCCAGTATAGACCGGTTCGCCAATATACACTTTAAAGGCATCTATGTAAGCACTGGTATACATTGGATATTCACCAGCCTTGCCAATACTAAAATTTACGCAACCACTTGTGTCTAACGCGCCACTAATAGCCATGGTAAGAATTGATGTACCATCCAAATATAATGTAAGTGTCGTATTATTACGAACTAAGGCTATATGATACCAAGTTGTGTTATCAGTAACTGCAACAGCTGACTCAGCAGAAAAAGAATTATTCCACATAATATAAAACTTTCCGTTAGCATTGTGTCTAACACCAAGTCTTTCCATTCCACCAGCAGTCATAACACCAAAAATCATACCGAGATTTCCAACATCTTTAAATTTAGTCCAGAGTTCAATGTCAAAATCAGAAGCAGCAAATGGTAAACTTGCTAAAGGTGTATAAATGTATGAAGAATTGGCAGCAGTAGTATTTAGACTTCCTCCACCAAACTTGTATTCAATTAAGGAAATCGTGGCATTAGAATTTGTCCAAGCTATTCCTTTGGCATCAGTATAATCAGAATTAAAATTAAGTAATGATTTTAAATTTGGATTATTTGGCATGACATTCAAAAATCCAATCGTGCTTCCATCAGAAGAACCAGCTGGTAGAGTCATCGTATAGTTATCAGTTGCTCCCAAGTTGGTATACAAATTCCCCACAGTCGCGGTACCTGAGGCAATAATGGTTGTCAGGGTTAAACCGCCTGCCGTACTTGTTGATATACCATCAATAAGGTCATCCACGTATTTTTTTGTCGCTGGATTATAATCCCCAGTTGGAGTGAAAGCAGAAACATTATTTAGTGCTAAAACATTAGACAACATGGCATAGGTGGAGGAAGCATAGGCATAAGTCATAAGACCAGAAAGATTTTGATCACCAGTGTTGGTACCAGAAAGATTGGTCGCTGTAATGTTACCAGTGATATTTAAGTCGCTAAGAATCTGCACGTCAGTAGGATTGAGAGAAAGTTTATTGGTTCCACCAACTGAAAAATCTAAGGTACCGGGTGTTTGCATTGAAAGACCTGAGCTAGTATCAGCGGAAAAAGTATATGATGGCGTTGCCACATTGCCGGAACCATTTAAAATAGAATTAGCAGTCGCATCACCAATGTCTGGCGTAGTTAATATTGGAGAAACAGAAGAAACCTTATTATTAAAAGTATTCCAATCAGTAGATGTCAAAAAACCATCGGCTATGGCAGATGAGGTTCCAAGTTTTGCTTTTATGGTGCCAGTAGTTTCATCTCCAGTATTATCACCTGACAAAACTGATAGACCTAACTTTAACATTATTGTACTCAAGGTTTCATCTCCGGTATTCATCCCGGTGGAAGTGCCAGTAAAATTGAGAGCAGTAATTGCGGTCGTAAAATTTGTGGAAACGGTACAAGTTGGGTCACTAGGCAAACAATTTGGATCAAGGGTAGCACCAGGAGCATAAATAGCGGAAACGAACATTGGTATCAAAGAAAAAACGGAGACGCAAACTACCAAGCCTAATATAAAAGAGAATGTTAGGAACTTAATAGAAGTTCTAAAATTACTATGCGGGCAAATAATTTTCATTGATAATGGCAATATTAATTACTATTAGATATTATAACAAGATTAAGTGTGTCGAACAAGAGAAAAAGTATATATAAAAGGCCCCGCAAATGTCTTTGCGGGGCCCCTTTATAATTTTTTAGACCTTGAGAATTCTATTAATCACTCCTGTCTTGTTTTCAAATATTTCTGAGTTGTAAACGATTGTATGGGAATTGTCT
>JBAQFI010000004.1:0-84806 GCA_049287185.1 Minisyncoccia bacterium | reverse complement strand
GATTAAACCACTCTCCCATGGCTCCATACTTACTATAAAATACCATATATCCGAGTCTTTCCCAAATTGAAAATAATTTTGAAAATACTATAAATATGCTAAGATATGCAAAGTAAATAACAAGGAGGCGTGGATGAGTGGTTTAAATCAACGGTTTACTAAACCGTCGAACCTTAATCGGTTCCGTGAGTTCGAATCTCACCGCCTCCGCCAAAATTGAAAATCGGAATCGGAAGCCGAAATGGGGTCGGCACGAAGTGCCGACACAAATGTATTCCCCCAAAAAAATCCTGAATCTGAAAGGATTCGCCACGCTCCGCGTGGCTCAAAAAGTACGGTTCGATCCTTAATTTGAAAGTTCGAACCGACTTTTTTGAACAAATGAGTATTTTCCTCATTTGTTCGGTCGTTTGCCAATTGCATATTGTATTTCAAAAACTTTTCGGTAAGTTCGAACCGATTATTCGCTTTTTGCTCTGAAACCCTCAATTTCTCTTTGAGAAGCTGATTTTGATTGACCAGCTTGTTTTTAGCTTCGCGATATTCTTCAAGCGACAACGCGCTTTCGAGATAGGCACTCATCAGCTTCTCTATTTTAGAATCCAAAAGAGAAATATCGGCTTTTATACTATCTGCAAAAAGCGTACTCGATTGGACTTCCGATTGCCGATCTTTTGCATTTTCGGCAATCATCCATTCCGTCCAATCGAGAGGCAAAGAAACTTTTTTGATTTCCTCTTGAATTTGAGAAGTGATGAGCTCCTCGCGAACATATCTCTGCGAGCAAGGATTTTTCCGTTTGGTACAGCGGAGATAGTTATGACCTTTCTGCGTTTCGGTGGTAATGAAGCAACCACATTCTCCGCAACGGAAAAATCCTCTGTACAAAAATGGTTTCAATCCTCGCGACTTCGGTTTAGATTTTCTCATCATCACTTCCTGAACGGAATCAAAAAGTTTCTTTGAAATAATCGGTTCGTGTTTGCCCTCATGGATTTCGCCATTGTAAAGCATTAAACCTGTGTAAATTGGATTTTTCAAAAGTTTTTGATAATTCGACACCGCAAGTTCCTTTCCGCTTTTTCGTTTCAATCCAAGTTCGTTAAATTTATCGCGGAGTTGGCGCAAAGTGAAAGATCCAGACGAATATGCCTCAAATGTTTTCTTGATTAAAGGTGCGATATTTTCATCGGGAATAATTCTTCTATTTTTATTCACATATCCAAGCGGAGCCATTTGAGGCCATATTCCGTCTTTCACTTTGTTGCGGTGACCTCGCTTTATATTTTCTGACAAATTATCTACATAATACTTGGATTGCGAAAAAGCGATTGAAAGCATGAACTTGCCTTGCGGTGTCGGATCAAACCAAAAAGTTGGAAATTTCATTTCACTAATCACGCCAGTATCAACGAGATAAATAATTTTTCCACCATCAACGCTATTTCTCGCAAGTCTATCGGGGTGCCACGCCAAAATACCAGACGCTTCGCCCGCTTCCATTCTCAACATCATTTCGTTAAACACAGGACGGCCTGGTATTTTGGCGGTCTGCTTTTCGACAAAGACATCAACAACATCAATTTGTTCTTTCAACGCTAAACTTTTCAATTCCGCTAATTGGTCAGAAATACTGCGGACTTGTCTGTCTTTGTCGTCCGTAGACTTGCGAGTATAAATAAAAAACTTTTTGGTTTGATTTTTCATAATTGTATTGGCAAACGAGGAGCCACGCGGAGCGTGGCGAACCCTTTCAGATTCAGGATTTTTTGGGGGGAATACATTTGTGTCGGCACTTCGTGCCGACCCCGATTCGGCTTCAAAATGCGATTTCGATTTTTGGCGGAGGGTAAGAGATTCGAACTCTTGGTGGGTTGCCCCACACAGACTTTCCAGGTCTGCGCACTAGACCACTATGCGAACCCTCCTTTTACCAGCAAATGAATATTACCTTGTTTATATTAAAATTTCAATCAAAATAATGTTACTTAAATTATTTATAGATATATATTTCGACACAATAAGACAGCGACCGCGTCCTTATTGTGTCGGATACATAATATAATATCGAAAACATGTTAACCGAGTGATAATTACCTTTTTAATTTGAAATGATCTAGTAAAGCTTTTTCATTTTCTATTCTATCAGCTACTATATATAGCAATTCCCTTCCAATAGCAGAATCCGCTTTGGTTAAATTAATAAGATCTTCACAATCATAGGGGTATACCCAGACACTATTCTGTAGTCTAACAAAGCCAATCAGCGATAATATCTCCCTGATTCTATCCCTGATATTTTTTCGACTTTCCCTAATATCAAAAATTAATATTCTCCATTTTTTATCCCATTTTCTCGGTTTTTCTATCTTATAATTTTTTACTTCAATTTTCCTCATCACCTTCTCGCCTTCTGGGGTTAATTTTAGGAAACCTTCTTTGGTATAGTTCAATAACCCGTTTTCAATTAATCTTTTACGTGATCTACCTACAGAAAATTTAGCGTTCTTAAATATTTTTCCTTCTATATCAAATACTTTTAAGAGTTTCAGACTATTCGGTGCAAGCAACGCTGCACTCAACAATCCTGCCGCGGCAACCGACATTAGTACTGCTTCTTGTATTCTTGTAATTCTAATCTGCTTTTTAACTTCTTTTTCAATATTTATAATTTTATCATTCATATGTTTTAAATTATGGACACAATAAGGACGCGGTCGCTGTCTTATTGTGTCTAATTGAAAACCGATCTAGAAACAAATCCTCTGGATTGGTTTCGTTTAATTAAATTGTTGGTGGAGCTTCAGTCGGAGGAGTTTCTGCTGGGGCAGGCTCAGGTTCTGGTGTCGGTTCTGATTCAGGAGTTGGTTCGACTATGGGTTCTTCAATGACCGGCTCAGGAACTATTGGTTCTGGAGTTGGTTCAGTCACTGGATGGGTTTCTACTATAGGTTCATCAGCTGGTGGGGTTTCCACGACTGGTTCGGGAGTAGGTTCAGTCACTGGGGCCTCAGGAGTAGTGGTAGCAGTTTCTGGTTCAACTATGGGATCAGTGGTAGTAGCTGTTTCCTCTGTTGAGGGTGAAGTTTCTAAAGTGGATGTGGAGGTGTCATCGACTAAAAGCTCGGTGGTAGTAGCAGTTTCTTCATCCGTTAAGGACTGTCCTTGACTAGAATCAGGGGTTCCCTCTTCTACTATTACAGTTGGAACTTCGGTTGAAATAGAATCAATAACTGTAGCAGTTTGAGTGGCTGGAGTTTCAGCAACTACGTCAGTACAAGCGCCGACAGAAGTTACAACTGAACCATTATAAACTTTCATACAAACAAGTTGTTTTGTTCCTTCATCATAAACTGTCATGCCACCGTAAATCGTAATATTTCCTGGTTTCTCATTTGAACCAATCACCATTCCCTTCACGGAAAGAATTGTATCAATAAAAGTTGAGGAAAGTCTCTGAAGTGCCGACTTCACCATACCAGCAAAGAGATCAGTGGCGGTATAAGTTTCCAGGGTCGTAGTGGAGTTAGCTAGAGATTCAATAGATGTAGTGCCGAAGATGTATTGCAGATTTTTATTCAAAGCTTGGATACCAACGAGAGCAATACCAGCTGGGTCAATAGTGGAGATAGCTTTGTCTGTGCCTCCGAGACCGAAGAGAGTGTAGAAGTCTTCGGCAATTGGACCAATGTGTTTGATACCATCGTCTTGAGCAATGTAGTTCCACTCTGTCATATCTAAACTAGATATTTTGTTTAGAATATCTTGCTTGTCTAGTTGAGTGAAGTTTTCTTTGACACTGCGGGAGGAGGGGTTATACGCAGAATTATTTGCTGTATTAATCCAACTAGTTGAGGGGATAAGTGATTCAACTATCCAACCATTATCGGTAGAACGTAATTTAATATAATCACTTTTAGCTAAACCACTAATACTATTGTTTATTGCGACGCCGGGTAATTTTTCTCCATCAGCTGGGGCTATTATAATTCTACTTGAATCAGATGTATCTCCATAAAATATTCCTGCACCAAGATTATATAAATCTTGAATTTCTTGAACAGTTAGAACTTTGTCCTTATAAAAATATGCCTCATCAATTGTTCCGTTCCATGTTCTTCCGTCTGTATAATATATACCATAAGAAACACCTGTTACTTGAGTAAGTGATGTCCCCGTATAATTATATATAGCGTCTAGTACTCCATTAATATATAATTTAACATAACCCCCACCAATAGTATAAGTATAGAGATACCAGGTATCTGCAACTGGAGTAATACCAGATAGTTGACCCGCTACTACACTACTATTGGTTACTTGACCAGTATTGGTTGACCAACCGGTTTCCCAATTTCCATTATAAATACACATAAGGAATGCTGACGTTGCGTAAGGGTATTTAAATAGACAGACTTCTGATGGATTACTTGAATATTTTGCCCATATTGTCTGACTAAATGATGACGTTGTTTTAAAATCTGTACTCGGAGAATCTATTTTAAAATATTGAGTACTTGCAGTGGAAAGCACAGCACCACCACTATCAATACCAGGACCTTCAGTAGGTGTATTAACGGCTGTTAAGGTGTTACCATTACCAGTCGAATCTGTAGACAAAGCACTGCTATTAAATTTATAAGCAGCAGTTATACCTTGTAGACTTGTATGTTCTCCCACTTCGTTCACAACGCTAATTTCAAATCCATTCCCAAGATTAGCGCGACTATCAAGTTGCAAGACAACAGTTGAACTAGCACCGGCATTAGTAATTAATTTACCGTTGTAAGTGGAGTCGATAGTAGTAGTACCTGTTGTAATTGTTACTAACTCTGGAACACTAGAACCGCCAGAAATTCCTAGAGAAGAAGTTGCGACCCATTGAGTACTGGTACCAGTGGATTGGAGAACCATACCAGCGGTGCCAGCGGAATAATTGGTATCAAAGATTTTACCGGACAGAGATAAATCACCTGCAATGGTAAGAGTAGCGAGAGAAGTTGAAGTACCAATGGAGAGTTTACCTAAGATGCTTGATACACCAGTGGTGGAAGCGACAGTGAGAACGTCTGATATATAGGTGTTACCGGAGACTGTTAGAGTGGAGAGTGAGGTGGTGGTGCCGATAGCAAAAGTGGTAGCGGAGGTGATGGAAGTGGAAGCAGTGGAACCTCCTCCGATGCCGAAGGCAGCATCATACCATTTGCCGTTGGATTTTATGAGAGAGAGTTTATCACCTTCAGTGTCTAAAGTTACTGCTATATCACTTGCGTATGGATAGATTGCCTCCCCACTTGCTGGCGAGACAATTATTTTTGAAGGAGAAACTTCAGTACCGTTTCCAGAATTATAAACTGCGGCAATTTCATAAGTAGTTAGAGCTTTATTATAAATAGAAACTTCATCAATATAACCTTGATAATCTTGCCCAGTTGAACCTGATAAAATACTACCAATTCGCATTGTTCCTGCAGTTACAGAACCAGTATTAGTTTGACCAGCACCTAAAGCTACACCATCAACGTATGGAGTAACAACTCCAGAGCTTCTGACCACAGTTAAGAGATGGTAACCAGAAGTCCTCGTCCAATCCCAATTATTTGATGAGCCACTTGCTAAATAAATAGATAATTTATTTGAGCCTGATTCATTTGTTCTAATTGATAATCCGCTTGCATATCCGTTTATTTCTAATATTCCTGTATTAACATTCAAGGCACTCATGTTTAGCCACATATTAATAGAGAAGTCACCAGTACCAAAGGTGAAAGCAGGACTTGAAGGCACATCAACATAATCACCAGTTCCATCAAAACTTCCGGCCCCAACTCCAACTTTTGAAGTAGCTGTAAAGGTGGCATTACCAGAAGCGGTTCCATTGTGAGAATTGCCACTTGAGTCCAGCCAATTATTATTCATTCTTAATTCGGCCACTAAATCAGCAACAAGCGGACTACTGGCCACATTCATAAATCCAATAGTACTTCCATCAGCACTACTACTTGGTAAGGTCATAGTAAAATCTGTTGTGGCTCCCAAATTGGTATACAAATTCCCCACCGCGGCCGTTCCTGAAGCAGTAATTGTAGTTAAGGTTAGTCCATCGCCCAAAGCGTCCGCCCAGGATAAATTAGTTCCGTCAGTGGTTAAATATTTTCCTGTGTTACCAGTTTGAGATGGTAAAGAAAGTCCAGAGCCACCGATGCCGAAGGCGGCGTCATACCATTTGCCATCATTTTTAATGAGAGAAAGTTTTTGACCCTCAGTTGAAAGAGTAACGGCTTCCCCATTGGCATAGGGATAAATTGATTCTGTATCTGCTGGGTCAATAACAATGCTTTGACCAGAAAAATATTCAGCGCTCGGAGCGGTGAAGTCAGAAGTCCAACGAGCGATACCTTTGGAAATTCTAAACTCATCCATGTAACCAACTAGTGGTGGCACACCAGTATTAAAAACATTACTTTCGTTAAAATAAGCCCCGATCTTTAATAAATCAGTGTTGTGATAAACATTAGTCAAAGAACTAGTTAGTTTTAATGTTCCGTTTACATAAAGTTTAATTGGGTTAGTTCCATCGGCAACTAGAGCGACATGGTGCCACTGATTCTGAGCTAGAGTTGTGCCAGTTGTTTCCTGATCTGACTGCCAAGTAGTTCCGTTACTAGATAATATCAAATTTATTTGACTGCCATTTGTTCTCATAAGAATTGAGCGACCAGTTTGATCATGGCCAGTCATAAACAACATATTTTGTTGAGCTAAATTTGTTGGATAAAACCAGAAATCGACAGTAAAGGCACCACTACTAAAATTAAAATCATCGGAATCAGATATTGTTAGATAATCTCCACTACCATCAAAATACGCAGAATAACCAGCAAATTTACTTTGAGTTAAAGAACGGACCACATCACCATTTTTTGAAATTAAAGTCGCTGAAGCAGAACTATCTGTTAGTCCAGTATCACTCATGTGAAGCATTACCTTAGTATAAGTATCAATACCTCCAGTATTATCATTTACATTCATAAACCCAATCGTGCTTCCATCCGGAGAACTGGTTGGCAGATTCATAGTGAAGTCTGTAGTGGCTCCAGTATTAGTGTAAAGTCTTCCGACTGATGCGGTGCCAGAGGCAGTAATAGTGGTTAAAGTTAAACCGCTGGAGGTTCCTGAGGTTCCAGAAACTTCGGCCCAAGAAAGTGCACTGCCGTCATTAGTTAAATATTTTCCAACGTTACCAGTGAGCGTTGGAATAGCTAAAGTTCCTCCACCGCCAATTCCAAAGGAAGCATCGTACCATTTGCCGTTGGATTTAATGAGAGAAAGTTTGGAACCTTCAGAACTTAATATCACTGACTGACCATTGGAGTATGGATAAATAGATTCTGTAGCTGCCGGAATAATTGTCAGATTAGATGAAAAATATTCGGAATTTGGGGAAGTAAAATTTGAAGTCCATCTAGCAATGCCTTTAGAAATTCTAAACTCATCAAGATAAGCGGTTAATTTTGCTGTGCTAAAATCACCAATGTGCAATGGCGTACTGATATTAGTAAGTGTTGAATAAACACCACTGACAGTTACTGGGACAGAAACTCCATTTATATAAATACTAGGAGTTCCACTATTTGAAACTACTGCCATGTGATACCAGGTACCTGTAGAAGTAAAAACGGGATTTGTAGTCTGGAAATTATAGCCATCGCTCGACATAAAAATAACGGAATTATCAGCTTGCTTATATATTCCCCAATATGGAGTTCCACCAGGATATTGACCTACTATTCCGCCAAGGCCGACCAGACTTGTAAAATTAATCCAGGTATCAATTGTAAAGGTATTACCAAATGTCCAATCATCAGAATCTGCAATACTTAAATAATCTCCTGTTCCATTAAAATATCCCGACGCACTTCCCAGTTCTTTAGTGGCTGTGACGGTTTTTGTATTGCCAACAACAGTTATTGCATGGGCTAAACCAGATGAATCTGTAAAAGTTGTCCCATTGTCCGTTCCGTTCATATGGAGCACCAATTTTGTATATGAATCAATTCCTCCAGAGGTATTCAAAAACCCAATCGTGCTTCCATCCGGAGAACTCGTTGGGAGATTCATAGTAGGGTCTGCCACAAGACCGGCATTTAAATAAAGTTTTCCGACTGAAGCCGTACCAGATGCAGTAATAGTTTCTAAAGATAGTCCACCCGATGAGCTACTGGTGCCACTAATTCCTGCAATTAGATCATCCACATATTTTTTGGTCGCTGGGTGATAATCAGCAGAAGGAGTAAAAGAAGTGACATTGTTTAAGGCCAGAATATTTGAGAGTGATGCATAAGTGGAGGAAGCCGTAGCAGTTAATAAATATGAAGAAGAAGCGGCTAACCAGATTGGATCTGTTTCAGCATAAGAAGTTAAATAAGAACCAGCTGCTTGTTTGTTATTAAAAGTATTCCAGTCTGTAGCGGATAATGTTCCAGTCGCAGAAGCGCCGGCGAGACCTAGAGTGAGAGCTTGGCCAGAAATTGTGAGGCCATTAATGTTGTTTGTTAAAGTAACATCACCAGTGTTTGTCCCGGAAAGATTTAAAGCAGAAATGTTTCCGGTGAAGATAGCACCGGCTAGCTTGGAGTATGTAGAAGAGGCCACGACAGCGGCTGCTAGATAATCAGCATTAGCATCAGTAATTTTTTTGTAAGTCGAAGAGGCTGTATCAATAAAAAGATATGTTGAACTCGCCAAAGCAGTGGTTAAATACCCCGCATTCGTATGATTTCCCCAGCCATAGGCGGTGTTCCAGTTGGTAGAGTTGTTAGTAGTGGTGGACCAGGAGGAAGCAGTGTAAACAGGATCAGATTCAGAAGTTAGATAGGAACCGAGAGGTTGGTAGGTAGCAGCTGCATTTAAAATAGAGAGATAAGTGGATGAAGCAGTAGTGGTAGAAAGCAAAGAAGAAGAAGCGGACATGAAGAGAGGATCGGATTCGGAATAAGAAGAAATGTAACTATTAGGATTGGAAGCGAGATAATAAGTGGAGGAGGCATAGGAGAAAGTTGGATAATTTGAATTAGCCGTGACAATAGAAAGATAGGAAGAAGAAGCCGCAGACCAAAGTGGATCGGATTCGGAGTAAGAAGTTAGGTATGATCCAGCAGGTTGTTTGTTATTAAAAATATTCCAATCAGTAGCGGAGAGTGTTCCAGTAGCGGATGCACCAGCTAGACCGAGAGTCAAAGCTTGGCCAGAGATAGTGAGACCATTCACATCATTAGTCAGAGTAACATTACCAGTATTCATACCAGTCGAGGTACCAGTAAGGTTGGGTGCAGAAATAGCTGTCGTCCAGTTGGTGGAAACGGTACAGGTGGGGTCAGTGGGAAGACAGTCGGGGTCTAAGGTGGCTCCGGGCGCGAACGTAGCAGAAACGAACATAGGAATCAAAGAAAAAACGGAGACGGAAACTACCAAGCCCAATATAAAAGAGAAGACTAGAAATCTAGTGAAAGTGCTGAATTTTTTATAAATATTAATGACTTTCATTATGAAATTCAAACTAATTTTGCTAGATTAGTTACTAGGATAAATTATATCATTTTTAGGGTGGGGTGAGCAACAAAAAAACCACAGAAATATGGGGATAAAACCAAACTAAAATCATATTGAATGCTGGTCCATTTTTTGCATATTTCTGTATTCCAACTGTACCTAAAAAGGATTAATTTTTATAAAAAAGTGTAACTTAAATATTATGTGTTATAATATTTTGAGTTGGTATTATTAATATAATTAACCCGCAAAAATTTTGACTGAAAAATCTCCGATTTTTAACTAGCCAAAACTTTACCGGGTAAAAAACATGGCTAAAGGAGAAACTCATCGAAAAGAGGCAAAGAAACCAAAGAAAGCAAAAAAATAGTTTTTAAAAAACTATTTAAGTAAAAAAAGTGTCATTCAAACATACGTTTGAATGACACTTTTTGTTTTAATTTATATTAACTTCCCTATTTTATCTAACGATAAACATTCCCCTGATTATTGTGCCGGCTTTTAAAATAAAGGCTGCTGCGGGAGGAATAACTGTAGGTGTATAACTTATAATAACGACACCTGAACCCCCAGCACCACCGGTTCCATATTCACCATTCCAACCGGCAGCTCCTCCACCTGCTCCCGAGTTAGTCAGACCGGCACCAGCTGTTCCACCTGATGTTCCTTGACCACCACCACCAAGTCCGCCGGCTCCGCCAGAATATCCTCCCCTTCCACCGCCACCGCCACCGCCACCAAGATAATAATTTCCAACTGATAATTCACCCAAAGTTGAACCATTAATCGGATTTAAAATACCAATACCTCCAACATTTCCGGTACCACTACAATCGTCATCATGTCCGATTCCACCAGCGCCTCCGCCGCCAGCACCAAGACAAGGTTCTGAACCGCCACCGCCATTTCCACCTCGATAACCTTGATCAGCTGTTCCAGCACCACCAGAACCACTTCCTCTGTTTCCAGCGCCACCACCAGAGCCTCCTGATAATCCACTTTCTCCCCAATTAGAACCGCCACCGCCACCGATAGCTGTTAAACTATTAAATATTGAATCCTGTCCGTTTGAACCGTCATTATATTGTCCAGCAATACCACCGGCACCGCCATTACCAACCACTACATTGTAAGTACCAGTGCTTAATGAAAGACTATTATTATAAATTATTCCACCAGCACCACCGCCACCTGAAGCACCACCGCCACCACCGGCAACAATCAGAGATTCAGCACCAGTTATTGCATTGGTGATTGTAAAAGTTCCACTGGAATTAAAAGTGTGAACGCATTTTCCATTAGCAATAGTTACTATTCCACCAGTGGCAGCACAGCTGAAATCTGTAGTGAAATTTAACGAAGCTACTGGCCAACTTGTTCCAACACTATTTGTTGCAGATGCAGAAAAATAGTAGGTAACGCCAGAAATTAATCCAGAAATATTTTTTGTAAATGCTGCTATTCCTTGAGGTTGGGCAGGGTTTGTTATAATCGAGTTGTGATCCCAATTACCTGGAGTTTGTCCACCATCTGTTGTACCCCAATAAAGAGTAACTGTTGGATTATCCCCGCCAGTGTCCGTAACGTTTCCACTTATGGTTGCAGTTGATATAGACACGTTTGTAGCTGAATTCAAAGTAATTGTTGGAGGTCCAACATAATCCGCTGCTAAGTAACTTACTATAACAACACCAGAACCACCGGCTCCACCATAATTGGAGTCTCCTCCGCCACCACCACCACCACCGGTATTAGCTGTGCCATCTTCTCCATTATATCCTCTCAATTTTCCATCTCCACCACCACAGGTTGCCGTTCCTGGTGTTCCATAACTTATTACACCACCGCCACCACCACCGGCGTAACAAACCGATGAGCCTGATATAGAAATATTAAGACCAGCTCCGCCATTACCAGCATTATCACCACTGGCATCTCCACCAACACCGCCGGCTCCACCACCGCCACCACCACGGCCTGTGCCATTTGTTCCATTTCCACCATTATTTCCGTAACCAGTAAAACCAGCTGGGCTATTTTGAGTTGAATAGCCTTTCGCGTTTGAAGAATATCCTCCACCAGAACCAGAACCACCATTACCGCTGTTAGCTACTCCACCACCATAAGCAGTAACTCCATCGAAAGAACTGTTACCACCAACTGTACCTACTCCACCATTTCCAACAACTATTGTTTTGGAACCTGAACTTATAGAATAATTTGAAGAATAAATAAGACCTCCAGCACCACCGGCACCGCCATATGCACCAGGGTAACCACTACCACCTCCACCAACAACAAGAACTTTGGCATTGGATATATTTGCAGAAATACTAAATGATCCGCTGGAGTTAAAAGTATGAATACAAGAACCATCAACGGTGGTTATTGTTCCACCAGTGGCAGGACAATTAAGCGGGTTGGTATAAAAGAATGATGAAGAACCAGGCCAGGAGTCACCACCACTATTGGAGGCTTTAGCAGAAAAATAATATTGTGTTCCAGGAGTTAAGTTAGTAATATTTTCCAAAAAAGAAGTCACACTTTTTACACCCAAAGAAGAGTTGTGTTCCCAATTTACGGCAACCTGTCCACCATCAGTGAGTCCCCAATACATAGTAACAGTTGGGTCTTCTCCACCGGTTACAGTAATATTTCCATTCAATGTTGCAGTTGAAGTTGAAATATTTGTTGTACTACTTAATGTCACGGTTGAAACCGAAGCTGACATTCCAATATTTTCTGGTGAATAACTTACAATAACAACACCAGAACCACCAGCACCTGAAACAGTCGCATTTGAATCATTATCATCTCTTGTTCCACCACCACCACTGCCAGTATTTGGCGTTCCACTTCCAGCTGGGGAATTATGAGCAGGAACTCCAGCCCCTCCACCACCGAGTCCACCCGTTCCACCAACACCATCTCCCCCTCCACCACCACCAGCATAATAAACAGAAGAACCACTTATTGAATAAGTTAAACCATCACCACCATTTCTACCAACTCCGGCTGAACCCATTCCTCCTCCACCTCCCTGTTCATTACCATTGATTCTTGTGGCTCCATTATATCCCTGACTACCAACACCTGGAGTTAAACCCGCTATCCAACCGGCGGCGGTTGTTCCACCTCCACAACCTCCATCAAATCCATTTTGATGACCAGCATAAACTCCACCACCGCCACCACCAAAAGCAGTTACATCATGAAAAATTGAATTCTGACCATTATTTCCCGCGCCCCAACCAGTAACTGCTGCGCCACCAGCGCCGATGGTTACAGGATAAGTACTACCTTGGATAGTTTTATTTTGTTGATAAACGGCACCACCAGCACCTCCTCCACCACCGATTCTATTTCCACCTGAAGCACCTCCTCCAACAACCAGGACATCAATAGTAGATTCACCAGGAAGAGAAAAGTTTCCGTTAGATGTAAAGGTGTGAATACAATAACCATTGACTTGAGTGATAGTACCTCCTGTTGCAGAACAAGTTGGATCCGTCACATAATCCAGCTGAATATCACCAACAATTTTTAGATCGAAAATAATTTCAGGGCCCTGGAGATTGGTTAAAAGTTTACGATAAGTTTTTTCACCTGCAATATTAATGTCCATTATTTTTTCAGTGGAATCTTTTCTATAGACTTCGATAGAACCCGCGCCTTTGGCGTAGACAGTAATATCGTTTTTGTTGGTTAACTCACGTTCAAAAGTGGCTCGAACATAATCTCCACTTGGAATATTTACCCAAACGTCATCTTGTTTAGAAAGTTGAGAAAAAAGATCGGCGATTATTCCTCTACTTGAGTCGAGTTGGTTGGCACCAGAAATTGGAATAGTCCCCGCGCCAAAATAATTTAATAGTTTATCAATTACTGATAGGGGTTGAGTTGGGATTATACCCCAAGACACTGGTTCTTCAGCAGAAACTAAATTAACAGCTGAAAAAAACAAAACTAGGGACGTTAAGACAATCAAAGTGGTTCTGAATAAGTTTGAAACTTTTTTAAATGGCATTATTACTGATTATTATACCAATCAATGGTTTAATTATCAATCAAAATTAAGCAATATATCGTTAAATTTAAAACATCGTGAGGCCTTGCCTCACGATGTTTTAAACAACTATAAAAATCTAGTAAACTATTTATAACTTAACCAATTTAAAGTCTCTTTAATAAATGATTCTTTTTTAGGAAAATATTTTGGAAACGCCCAGGTGTCTATGATTTCATTTTCAAACCTTTTTTCCCCCATAAAATCTATATAGCTTGAAAATAAGTAGTTATTTAGGTAACTAATAGCTTCCTTCCTATTTACAATTCCCTTTTCTTTCCAATCTTTTTGAATAAGTTTTATCGGGTTTAAATGAATATATGAGAATAAATATTTTAGGTGTCGATCTGTCTCAATATACTGCGATTTAAATTTACCTTCGAATAATCCACCCGTTCTCTTATATTTTTTATTATAATACATTGAATAGGCAGTGCCCAATTTATGCATGAATTTACTGATACCATTCTCTTCACTTTCAGCTTGAGTAATCAGAATATGAAAATGATTTGGCATTAGACAGTACGATCCAATACTTACAATCGGCTTATTGTTTTCATGCTTGTATGTATTTTTATTTTTATATTTTCGAAGATCGAAAATATCGAATTTTTTCATCTTATTTGACAGAAAGAGTAAAGAAGTAAACCTCTGATAATCTTCCTCATCATGAAAAATTTTCTGTTTACTGTTTCCTCTGTTATAAATGTGATAGAACTCACCTGAGACAAATTTTTTTGATCTGGCAGACATGTGAATAATATTATCTTTTTCTACATCGTGAGGCAACTCATCGTGAGGCCTTGCCTCACGATGCGTGGCCCGTTGTCATTCCTGTCTGCGTAGTAATGACAGATTATTTTGCAAAATAAAACACTAAACTGACCGATAAACCGTCAAACTTAAAATAGAAAATAAAATTGATAAATAAAGTGTATAGGTGGCAGCCGGTAGCAGCCATGGATCCCCAATTACCATATAGAAAAGAATAAAAATAATACCCAAACATTGTAAAAACATTTTTATTTTACCAGTCGTCTTGGCTGGAATAACTCTCCCTTTAAAACGTAAATATGAAGAAATAATTAGCGCTAATTCCAAGAAAACGATAGTTAGTGCGATATAAAAATTCAAATATTGAGTAATAACCAAAAAACCTACACTGCCGATGAGCAACTTATCAGCAAAAGGGTCAAAAACAATACCCCAGTCGGTAATTTTATTTCTGGTGCGAGCCATTGAACCATCTAGAGAATCTGAATAAGCCGTAATTATAAAAAGAACTAAACCTAAAACTTTATAATCTAAAAGTAAAACGATAAGAACCACTGGGGTCATTAAAAAACGAAAAACTGTTAGATGATTTGGTTTAACATCTATGGGAAAAAGTTTTAGTGCGGTAGCCGCATTAATTTTGTCAAAAAAAGTTATTTTGGTGATATATCTTGGACGTGGTACTTGAAAAGCACTCACATTTTCCTTTTTTGCTAAAACAAAATCTACTATTTCACCCCAAATGTATAGTATTTTATTTTTCATATTCACGATCTCCCAGCAAGGCTTTAATTCTAGCCTCGACCGGTGGATGCGTCATAAAAAGATTGGATATTTTATTGCCAGCTTTTCCAAAAGGACTGGAGATAAATAAATGAGCGGTGGCATTGTTGGCCATTTTCATTTGTCCGGGAAAAGACGAAATTTTCTGTAGGGCGCCGGCCAAACCTTCGGGATAACGAGTAAGTAGAGCTCCGGAAGCATCAGCCAAAAATTCACGTTTGCGAGAAATAGCAAGTTGAATCATTTGAGCGATAATTGGTGACAGGATCATTAATATTAAACCAATGATCATGATTATTCCCCCACCTTTGTCATTATTACTTCGAGAACCAAAAAATGTACTGCGTAAAAAAATGTCAGAAAGAATGGCCAATGACCCAACTAGAACAACCACTACAGTGTTGAGTAAAATATCCCGGTTACCAATGTGAGACATCTCGTGAGCTATCACTCCCTCAAGTTCGGTTTTATTTAACATCACCAATAAGCCAGAAGTTACAGCCACAACCGCATTTTTAGCATTGCGACCAGTAGCAAAAGCATTGGGAGCTGGATCAGGAATGACATAAATTTTGGGTATTGGGAGTCCGGCGGTAATAGCCAAATTTTCCACAATATTAATTAGATTATGTTCCGTCTCTATACTTGCTGGTCTTGCCCGGTACAATCCTAAAACAATTTTGGCGGACCACCAGTAACTCGCAAAATTTAAAAGTAAACTAAAAATAATAGCGACGTACAGAATACCTGGATCGCTATAATACTGACTCAAGAAAAAACCGATGGCCACAATCAAAACTAACATCGCCCCCATCAGGAGCCAAGTTTTGTTAACGTTTTTATTTTGCTGAGTGTAAAGAGTAGCCATAATTAAAGAAATTTATAATTTAAAGTTTAAAATTTAAAAACAATTTAAAAACTCTTACATTAAAAATTTTAAATTGAGTAATTGTTTTCCCTGTTTATTACAGGACAGGTAAATTTTGAATTTATCATTTTAAATTTTCAACAATTACTATTATTGAAACTAAAACTTCACTTCCACCGCTTCCTTGGCTGCATTGTCTTGTTCCAATTCAAAGTATTCCATTTTTAGGAAATGAAACATACCGGCAATAATGTTTTGTGGGAAGGAATCAATGGCAATATTTAAGTCGCGAACATTACCGTTATAAAATCTTCGAGCAGATTGGATTTTATTTTCTGTGTCAGATAATTCGGTTTGTAAACTCAAAAAGTTCTCATTGGCTTTGAGCTCTGGATAGGCTTCAGAAACGGCGAAAAGCGATTTTAGAGTATCGGTCAAAATGTTTTCAGTCTGACTTTTTTCGGCTAGGTTTCCGGCTTTCATCGCCATCGCTCGAGCTTCAGTTACTTTCGCAAAAGTTTCACTTTCGTGAGATGCATAACCTTTAACAGTATTCACTAAATTTGGGATAAGGTCGTAACGACGTTTGAGTTGGACATCGATGTCCGCCCAGGCTTCTTTAACCTGATTGATTTTCTTAATAAAACCGTTATAAGCGAACACAAATAAGAAACCGACAAACAAAACTATGGCTAAAAGGATGTATATAATCATATTAAATTAAAATTAAACTACTAAAATTAAAGTAGTTTTTCAACTATACCATAAAAAGACACTAAATATAAGATGTTGCTGGCTTTTGGCTAAATTTTTATACATTGACAAATTTCATATTTAGGTATATAATAGTGAGTAGAAAGGATTTTAAAACGAACAAAGGGAGGGTTTATGGTTAAATTTGTCATGGGGAAAGTTAAAAAGTCGGCTACTGAAGAGGATCCAGCGGGCACGATCAAGGTTTTGAGAATCTTTCGTGAGATTTCACAGGGTTTCAAAAAAGCTGGTGTAACATTTCTGAATGAAAGTATTTACATTCAGGAAGAAAAGAACGGGAGGTTCTCAATCCATTCCGCTGTAAACGGCAAATTGATCAATGAAAAACATTATCAAAAGGTAAACATTTTAAATTTACCTAACGATGACAAGTTTTTCATTCGCGTGATGGAAAATGGTCGCTGGGGTCTTCTGACCAAGACCGGAAAAACAGTTCTCCCCTGCAACAATGTATCAATCGGCACCAGACAAGGGCGAAAGATATATTTTACAACCAGCAAGAAGGAGGAAATGATCTTAGACCCTTGGGACAGGATCATCAAAATCAGTCCCAATATGAAAATCGATCTCAAAGCCTACAATTTCTTCTATCATTCTTGAAAGGAAGGATTCGAGGCCCCGCTTAGTAAAGCGGGGCCTTTTTAATTATATTTACTTTCCATTTTAACAACTAAATCCACTATCCGGGTTGCCCCGTTGTAGAATTTGGCATTAAAATTGGTTTTTTGTTTGAATTAATTTATCAAAAGAAGGGGCTAGGCTTCGTTGTGATGTTGAAATAAAATACATTTTAAAGTGCAATTTTAAAAAACGATGCCAAAACTCACAACCGGGTTGCTCAAAAATTACAAATCTGCTACAATGGTCAAACAATGAAAGAAACAATAATCGCAATTTTACCTTATATTCAGATAGGCCTATCAGTTTTATTGATTATAGTAATATTAATTCAACGTTCAGAAGCCGGCGCTGGTGGTGTTTTTGGTGGTTCTGACAACTTTAGCTCATCTTTTCATACTCGTCGTGGTTTTGAAAAAGTTTTGTTTATTGGTGGTCTAGTTATTACCATATTATTTGCTGCTTCCTCTTTAATTGCTTTGGCAATAAGATAGTCCGCACTTCGAGGCTAAATATTATATATAGTATTAATTACTCTTACCTACTTTTCTGTCTATTATAAGTTCTCCTAAATTAAAAACGTGAAAGAAATAGTCTCGCAAGCTTTTAAAAAAAGATGGACAATCAAAAAACTAGAAGAAATCTCTGAGGTTTTTAAACATTTGCACTTAACCGAAAAAATTATTTTTTATAGTTTAATTTTTATTTTTGTTTTTTCTGGTTTAAATATATTAAAAAGTGCTAATGAAGCTTTGATGGTTGAAGTACCAAATTATAGTGGTTCACTACATGAAGGTATTGTTGGTACACCACGCTACATTAATCCGATTATTGCCATCTCTGATGCCGACCGTGACATGACTACTCTTATTTACTCTGGATTACTTAAATATACCGCTGATGGTGACCTAATAAATGATTTGGCAGAAAATTATACTGTTTCTGATGACGGTTTAACTTATACTTTTACTTTAAAACCAGATTTAATTTTTCATGATGGAGTAAAAATAACTACTGATGACCTTAAATTTACGATTGATAAAGTCTTGGACCCAACTATTAAGAGTCCTAAAATGGCCAATTGGAAAAATATTAAAGTAAATATTGTTGACGATAGACAGATTGAATTCATCTTACCTCAACCATATCCCCCATTTTTAAGTAATCTAACCATAGGTATTTTACCAAAACATCTATGGAAAGATCTGAATGCAGAGAATTTTCCTTTTAGTATTTACAATACTGAACCGGTTGGTTCTGGACCATATAAAATTGGAAGTCTAACTCGTGACGCTTCTGGTATAATTTCTTATTATGCTTTGGTTCCTTTTGACAATTACACTCAGGGTGAAGCTTATATAAAGAATTTCTATGTTCATTTTTATCCTAGTGAGGCAAAACTTTTTGAGGAAATAAAATCTGGCCTGATTGAGAGTGCCGGCGGATTATCACCAGATAATTTAAATATTTTAAGTAAAGATAAAAAACTTGAGATTAAGGGAGTGCCTCTAACCCACATCTATGGTTTTTTCCTAAACCAAAGTCAGAATCAATTATTTACTAGTCCGGAAATACGCACGGCTTTGAATGACTCCCTTGACCGTAGCCGAATAGTTACCGAGGCTCTAGCCGGATATGGTGATGTTTTGGAAAGTCCTATTCCAAATGCCCTATTACCCTTGAACTTTTATAATGGTGGAGGAAATGTAGCTACTGCGTCTAGTACTGAGATTATAAAAAAATTATCAACCGCTGGTTGGAAACTAAATAAGGGCGGAATTTTAGAAAAAAAAGTCGGTAAGCAAACTACACAATTCAGTTTTACTATCACGACTCTTGATACTCCAGAATTACGCGTTACTGCAAATATTGCCAAGGAGAACTGGGAGGCACTGGGAGCTAGCGTTGATTTAAAATTCTTTGAAATTGGCGATTTAAACCAAAACATTATTCGCACCAGAAAATATGATGTTTTACTTTTGGGTGAAGTTATCGGTAGGGATTTAGATTTTTATGGTTATTGGCATTCCTCACAGCGCACAGGATCAGGTTTAAATCTTTCAGGATTTGCTAATAAAAATGTAGATAAAATTTTGGAGGATTCTCGAAAACTAGACGACAAAGCCAAAAAAGCCGAGAAATATTTGCAGTTCGAAAAAGAAATCAAAAAAGATCTGCCGGCCATCTTTGCTTACTCACATAAATATTTATATGTTACTCCGACAAAATTAAAAAACTTTTATATGACTACGATGACGACTCCTTCTGAACGCTTTCTTGATGTTAGTAAGTGGTATGTGGAAACTGAAAATGTTTGGAAAATTTTAATAAAATAATCGACAATTCTAATTATCGTCCCCGCACAGGAGACGATCCAATCTTAAAAAATATTAATAGATAATCAACCCGAAAAAAAGAAGACAAACTGACTGGAGCCCTGCCTACGCGGGGACGACAATCAGGATTGTCGATTTAATCGGATAAACAATAATGAATAGATATACAAAAAGAACTCCAAGCCGTACGAATAATAGCTCTAGCATCTTTGCTAGTTTACGTCCTAAAACACCAGGTGCTACTTTACCAATGCATTCTCATCCCGCTCACCCTCAAACTAGAAATACTGGTCCATATGTGCCGAGTCACACTACCCCAGCTAAACATCTTCATCCTGGACAGCCCCAGACTGACCACAAAAGATTTAGCAATTATAATAGACCAAGAACCAATACTGGTGGCTTTCCAGGTTCCTCATTTAATAAAAAACCTTACCAACCAAACCAACATCATTCTCGTCCACAATCTGAAAGAATAAACAGGAACTCTCACAATGACGCTTTGAGCGCTTTTAAGGACCCGACAACTTTTAATTTATCCGAATCGAGTGCTCCTCATGGTAAAAGAGAAGAACAAATACCACCTTTGGCACCTGGAAATATCCGTATTATTCCACTCGGAGGAGTTGAGGAGATTGGTAAGAACATGACGATGATTGAAATTGGTCAGGATATTATTGTTATTGATGCCGGTTTTCAATTTCAAGAAGATGAAACTCCAGGTATCGATTATATTTTGCCTAATACTAAGTATCTCGAAAATAATAAGGGTCGGGTTCGTGGTTTGTTTATTACTCATGGTCACTTAGACCATATCGGGGCTGTACCATATATTATGGACCTCATAGGTAATCCACCAATTTATACTCGAGAGCTTACCAGTTTGATGCTCAAGAAACGTCAGGAAGAGTTTCCTCATTTAGCAGACATCAATTACAAAGTGGTTGATGAGGAAAGTATTGTGACTTTTGGAAGTATATCTGTCAGCTTTTTTAAAGTCACCCACACTATCCCCGATGCCATGGGCCTCATTATTAAAACTCCTTATGGAAATATTATCTACACCGGTGACCTTAAGGTTGATACTGAAAACGGCAAGCCGACAGAGAAAGAAGAAGCAGAATTTTCTCGTTTCACAAAGGAAAAAACTTTGTTGCTCTTGGCTGAATCTACCAACGTCGAAAATCCCGGATTTACTCTACCCGAAAGAGTGGTAGCTGAAAATCTCGAAAAAATTATTCGTGAGGCTCAAGGACGACTGATTGTTGGTACTTTCTCTTCCCTTTTGGAGCGTATAATTAAAATAATTGAAATTGCTGAAAAATATGGCAAGAAAGTTGTGATTGAAGGCCGCAGTATGAAAAACAATATTGAGATTGTTAAGAAGATGGGTGTTCTCAAAGCTAAACCGGGCACCATTATTCCAGTTGATAATATCGAAAGTTATCCACCAGACAAGATAGTGGTGGTAGCAACAGGGGCTCAAGGTGATGAATTTGCCGCCCTAATGAGAATGTCTACCAAGAGCCACAAGTATATTAAACTAACCAAGAGAGATACTATTGTTCTTTCCTCTTCAGTCGTGCCAGGTAACGAAATGGCGGTACAAAAATTGAAAGACAATATTTCCCGTCATGGTACCAGAATCATCCACTACAAAATGGAGGCCGTTCACTCGTCAGGACACGCTAATCGCGATGAAATTATTTGGGTTCATAAGAAAATTAATCCAAAATATTTTATCCCAATTCACGGCTATCACCATTCACTACGCGTTCACACTGACATTGCGCTTGGACTAGGTATGCCTGAAAAAAATATTATTATTCCCGACAACGGTACGGTAATTGAAATTCAGGATCAGGGTGAGAAAATTGTTAAATTAAAAGAAAAGGCTCCATCAGGCTTGGTTTTGGTGGATGGTTTTTCTGTTGGAAATATTCAAGAGGTAGTTATTCGAGACCGCCAGATGCTCGCTCAAGACGGCATGTTCGTGATTATTGCTAGTATTAACCCAAGCACTGGTAAGATTCGTAAATCTCCGGACATTATCTCTCGTGGTTTTGTCTATTTACGTGAATCACAAGAACTCCTGCAAGAAACTCGAAACATTATTAAAAAGACCATAGAAGAAAGCACACACGGTATGAATCCGATTAACTTTGATTATGTTAAAAATAATCTAACAGACAATGTGAGTAAATTCCTCTACCAAAAGACTAACAAGCGCCCAATGGTAATTCCAGTTCTAATCGGGGTATAGCAAGTATATCAAAATGCAAAAATCAAATATCAAAATTATGGGATTAAGACTAAATTATTTCTTTTCTTCTATTTCTTATATTTTTTTATTTTAAATTGTCATTTTACATTTTGATTTTTACATTTTACATTATTTAACAAACCATGAAACGCGTTATCAATATCCTATCCAATAATCTCTATACCGTTTATATATTGGGTTTTCTCTTTTCCTTACAGGTGGCTATTCCCGCCTATGTTACTTCAACTTTTCTCTCTTATCTCTCTAGCGAACAAGCCGTTGGTCTAATATATTCATTTTCAGCGCTAATTACTTTGATTGCCTTTTTTGTCATTCCAACTTTTTTACGACGCTTTGGAAATTATCGAACCACCCTAACTCTTTCCATCATTGCCTTCTTGTCACTAATTGGCATAGTACTTAGCAAAGATCCAGTTATGCTAATAATGTTCTTTATTATTAATCAAATAAGCATAAGCTTATTATCCTTCAGTATTGATATTTTTTTGGAAAAATATTCGGCCAATCAAGCGACTGGGCAAATCCGTGGTTTTTATTTAACTAGTATTAACATGGCCTGGGTACTGTCACCACTGGTTTCCGCCTTTCTGCTAACAAATAATGAGTACTGGAAAATATTTTTAATTTCAGCGATACCTTTGATTCCGATTATTTTAATTATTTATTTTAAATTTAGTGATTTTTCTGATCCTAAATATACTGAGCCTTCCCTCTTTTTAGCTGGAAAACAAATCTGGAATAATCTCAACTTAAGAAGAATATATATAATTAACTTTCTGCTTCGCTTCTTTTATACCTGGATGGTTATTTATACTCCGATTTATCTTCATAATTATATACACTTG
Source organism: Minisyncoccia bacterium (assembly GCA_049287185.1). Lineage (GTDB taxonomy): Bacteria > Patescibacteriota > Minisyncoccia > Phycocordibacterales > GWA1-40-21 > JBAWVR01. The sequence goes on along the minus strand of JBAQFI010000004.1, from coordinate 61,906 downwards.
TCTTGGGGGCAAATTAGTATTGTCCTTATCTTTATGTTAATTCCTTTTGTTATTTTAGATTACCCATTAGGACGCTTAGCGGATAAAAAGCTTGGTGAAAAAGAGATGCTGATTGCCGGACTAGTAATAATTGCACTGAGTACTGCTTCGCTGACTTTTCTAAACACAACAAGCATGATAATTCTGGCCGTTATTCTTTTCACCACTCGTATTGGTGCCGCCACAATTGAAATGATGACCGAAACTTACTTCTTTAAAAAGGTTAATGGGGATAATGCCAATTTAATCAGTGCTTACCGTTCTATTGCACCGCTCGCTAGCGTTATTGCACCACTCACAGCCACTGCTTTCCTGCTATTTTTCGATTTACGAATTATGTTTTTTGTTCTGGGTCTTATAATGTTATACGGTCTAAGATTTGCCATTACTCTTAAGGATACGAAGTAGAAAATTTTTAATAGCCTTAAACAAAACCTCCCCAAATAAGCCATGGCTTATTTGGGGAGGTGTACAATATGATGATTTATTCTTTCTTAGCCTCAATCATCATAAATAAAGGGATTTCATGACGAGATTTATCCTCCGCTTTTTGCCGCGGTCCCTTCGTACTTTTCTTGTGTGATGTCCACTCTTCCAGACGAGTAATGACAAATTTATTTTTGGCTAGATTTTTAAAATATAATTGAAGTGGTCGATGAAAAGAAATCGTGCTTTCACTTTTCTCTTGCCCTGGGTGCATTTCGATTTCAATTTTTGCTTCTGACAAATAGGCATCAACTCGACGATATTGGACTTGAGCAACTTCATCATAACCCCAACTACTCTGTTTAGGAATTCTAAAGGCCGGATGGTTTAAAACTAAACATAGATTTCCGCCCGTTTTCAGAACTCTGCTTGCTTCTGCCAAAGCGCCGGCAATGTTTTCAATATTCTGCAAGGCCAGGACAATTACTGCTTTATCAAAGTAATTACTTGGAATTTCCTTGCTTAATTTATCGGCTGAAGACACATAATATTTTTCATTCTTATTAGCATCCTTTTGGGCAAATTTAATCAAATTAGAGGAAATGTCCACACCGACTATTTCTGCACCCAAATTAGCGAAATTCTTGGCAAAATAGCCCTGTCCACAAGCGATATCAATAATCTTAACTCCGGGTTTGGGATCTAATATTCTCAGTAAATTCGGCAAAATTACCTCCTTTTGATAGGTATCATCCAAAGACAATAAAGTGTCATACCAAGTAGCTACTTTATTCCATGACGTGCGTTTTTCATTCATTAAGCAAGTATACAAAAATAAAACCAAAACTCAAAGTTTAAAATCTAAAAAATATAAATTCCCAGTTTCGTAAAACGAAACTGGGAATTTATCTTTTCTATACTATATACTAAATACTTTATACTACATACTATCTTTGTCCTGCTTCAAACTCCTTCTTGATATTCTTCCAGTGACTCTTTAATTCAGCGACTAATTTATCTAATTCTCTTGGATCAATACTTTTTACTCCACGATATTTCTTTTGAGCCTCATCAATAAGTTTGTGATAATTTACCTCACTGACGTCTTTCATACTCTCCATCTTGTGAAGAATTTCACCTTTCATTTTAACGGTCCAGCCTTTAATTTGTTTCTTCATCTTGGCCCCTTCTTTGGTTCCATAAAGGAAATAGGCACCTGCGGCTCCAGCAGCGAGAACCGCTAAACCTAAAGCGACTTTTCCACCAACATGACTTTTTACTTTTTTTGCCATAATATTTACCCGGTAAAGTTTTGACTAGTTAAAAATCGGAGATTTTTCAGTCAAAATTTTTACGGGTTGATTAGCTAATAATAATTACTCTTTTTTAGTCTTTTTTGACCGTTTTGTGGCTCTTGTAAAAAAACTAGTTAAGAATTTAAATAAACTGCGCAACTGTCCACCTTCCTCTCTAAGTGCCCCTTGAAAGCTTTTTAAATCTTCGGCAATTACTTCTGTCCCCTCTTGAACAGTCTTGGAAACTTTTTTAACATCACGTAAAATCCTTATAATATAAATAAGAACGGCAATAATAAAAATCCCAATTAAAATAGCAATGATAGTAGTAATAAAAAAGAATATATCAGCATGAATTAATGTCTTCATATGTATGTATTATATATTAATTATCCTCAACCTCCAATTTTGATGTTTTATCAACTGTTGGCTCTGGCATTAAAACTATTGGCAAATATAATGAGTCAGAATTCTCCTCTAACCCGGAAGGGTTATCCTTTTCAAGAATTAAAACTGCCTTGGTAGTAGTAGAAACCTTAAATTTTAATTCAGCCTCAAAATTAACAAAATCATCTGTCATCCAATCATCCTTGGCGGTAGCCACTCCTGATACAATCGTCTTGCCTTCTAAATCCTGGATTTTAATGGGAAAACTGGCCTCAAAAAACCAAAGACCCCGAGCTTGGCCAGTAATTTTAAGTGGTGAAATATTCTCACTATTTGGATTGGGATTACTTAGATTAATTAAATTTGTCTTAATTAAAATATTACCTATCTCTTCTATAAAAGTTCGCCCGGCGTCATCTCGACACTGTCGAGGATAAGATTCCATCACTGGGAAACCCGACTTTAAACAATCTTCGAAATCAACAGAAACTTTTCTATCTCTGAATAAATCAAATATAAAAATTGAACAAAACATCCCAATTAAAACAATAACTGTCAGTATAATTAAAATTATTTTTTTCATATCAGTTTCTTATGGTAGAACGCAACCACTAACCTCTGCGAGTTTGGTTAAACTTTGGAAACCTTCTAGTTTAACGCCCGTGGTGCTACTTAGCCAAGTTGGAAAACCAACCACACCATTAGCTGTACAGAGTGCTTCATTATCAGGACACTCGACATAATTAATTAAACTAAAAGCTGATCCGAAAGATATTTTTTGATCCTTGCAATGTGAACACCATTCGGCACCATACATAGTAAAATCTTTGTCAGACAAACACTGGGCAAATGGCTTCAGCTCTTCTCCTGTAGTTGTTTTAGCTTGATGACTAATCGTCCAATAGATTCCTCCAAAGACAAAAACTGTCACTAAAATTCCAACAATAGTCATCACCATTTTCTGAGTTTTACTGTTTTCCATATATGTTGGTTTTATTCTTTACAACAATCGACTAATTTACTAACAATGTCTTCCATAGTCATTGGTTTATTTTCATCTGTCTCTGTTCCTGGAATAGCACAGGCTTGTATTTCATGAGCTTTCATAATTCCAAATCGTAGGGCCCAAAACATAGAATAGATTTTGTAAGCGCCGTCAAACATCTCCTTTGCTTCATCTTTTTTACCATCAGTAAAAAGCTTAGTTCCCACTTCCATCATACGCATTGTGGTAGATAGGAGATGCTTGGACAAACACCAGCTTTCTCCCTCATTTTTTGGCAACAACTTCTTCATTAACTTTTTACGTTCCTCACGAGCTTCATGAAGCATTTCAAAGTAAACAGGTTTTTTGGTTTTCTCAGCCGTAAAATATAAATGTTCTTCTACTCCAATCAGATTCATAACGGCTAAACTCAAATCTTCCTCTGAAGTAATATCCACTTCCCCAGTTTTTTTCAAGTCCTCAATTTTCTTAATAATCTCCTCAAATTTTGTTTTATCTATTTTTGTATTTTCCATAACGGTTTAATTATATGTTATAAAAGCGGTATTTACCACCGGGAAAGTCTCGTATGACACTATAAATTCAAAACTACAAAACCCAGGGCCATCATTGATAAAGATAGCCAAATACGGGCTTTTTTAGTCTCAGCTCGACGGGCTCGGTCAATAACAGAAGCAATTTTATTATTACTCGATATTAGCAAAATAATAACTAGTGGTAATACAAAAATAACATTATAAATGAAAAGATAAATGAGACCAGATAATAACTTGTCTTGATCCTGTAGTATTCCCAAGACAAAGAGATATGGTCCACCGGTACAAGGAAATTCAAATAAACCCACCACTATTCCAAGAAATAGTGCTGCCACTTTGGTTCCTTCGTTTATAAGTGGAGCAATTTTTTTATGAGCAAAAGCTGGTATTTTTAGACTAATCGGAAAATTTGGAATTAGCACCTCAAGTAGACCAATCAAACCAAAAATAATTATAAAAATAGCCCCGACTTTTGATAGGCCGTTGGGAATATTAAAAAAACTCAAGGCTTTAAGAACACCTAGACCAATCAGAAAATATGTGGAAAAAATTCCCAATATGTAAATTGAACCAATTGTTAAAATATACCGATGGTTGTGTCCCAAGCTAAAAAGAAAAGCGATAGTCAGAAAAAGGATAGAAAAAGCACAGGGATTAACACTGTCTAATAGGGCAGCAAAACCAATAGTGAAAGGAACATAAATATTGTCTCCTGTAGGTAAACTAGCCTCTAACCATCGAAACTCCACGGCTAGAAACAAAAAAAGTAAGAAACAAGCACCAACTATAGACCATAGGTTTTCTTTAATGAATCTCATTGGCTAATTCTAGCAGAAATTGACTAAAAAAGAAGTCGTGGAATCGGGTTAAAACAAAACCAAACCTGGATCTACTAAATAGATAGGATGATAAAAATACAGACCAAAAATTATAAAGAAAACAATAAAAATACCAATCAAGATAAATATAGTATTTTTTCTCACACCATTCGAACAAATCGTGTGATCTAATAAATAGTCATTAATTTTTCTATCCAAACCTCGATATATACACCATTCATTGATTACAATTACTGTGGCTAGTATCAAGAAACCAATAATATAACCACCGACAACGTCAGAAAAGTAGTGAACACCGAGATAAAGGCGACTAAAACCTATAGCAACGATGACAATTAGACCCGATAAAGTTAACGAAAGATTATAAAGATAACTCTTGGTTTGTGACCAGAAACGCAAAAAATAATAGATTAAGAAACCATAAAGAGTAACTGCGAGTATGGAGTGACCACTTGGAAAAGACCAGCTTGGCTCAAAATAAACTGGAGGAAAAAACAGTGGTCTTGGGCGATCAATCAATGTTTTTATAAATAAACCGAGACCAGCACTACCTCCAACACTTAGCAAGAAAGGCAGAATTATGTATTTTTTATCATATATATAAAAACCCAAGGCAATAAAAGCTGCTAGAATAATAATAACCTCGGCCTTACATAACAAGGAAATCCAAACAAAAATATCAACAAATAATGGGTCTCTTATAAAATAAAAGAAACCAGAAACTAAATCATCAAAATAGTTTAGGGTGTTAGAGTCTAAGAAATTATCGGCTAACAATGTAAACAAAATGACTGCTCCGGAAACAACAAAACCAAGAACGACTAATGGCCAACCATAAAAATTATTTTTTATATTCGAGATAGAAAAATAATCAAAACACAATCTAACAAAGGAAGTATTGTCTAGATATTTTTCTTCAAGTGACAGAACTTTAACCACCGCCATGGCGGTTGGCTTGGCCTTTTTAAGCAGATACCAACCAATAGCCACAGCCACAATTAAAATAAAGGCCACGAGACCAATTCGGTGAGTCCAAAATCTAATTAATTCTAGAGCACCACCAAAGAAGTAACCTAAACAAATATGGAACGTGGCCCAAATAATACCCCCGACTACAGTCCAAAACAAAAATATTTTATATTTCATCCTGGAAAGTCCAGCCGTAAAAGGAACCATTGGCCTAATCACTCCAATAAAACGTCCTAGAATAATACTTTTATTTCCATGCTTAGCAAAGAATTTTTCACTGACTTGCAAATGCTGAGTCTTAAGAATTTTGTTCTCCTCTTTAAAGTATCCCTTGCCTTTAGTACCGAGCCAATAGCTTATGTTATCCCCAGAGATTGCCCCGATGACGACAACAAGTAGCAATATGTAAATATTCAAATAACCCTGGAAACACATAAAGCCCAAAAAAACTACTGCCGTTGAACCAGGAATAAAACCACCTACCATCGCCAATGATTCCAAGAAGGCAAAAAGAAAAGCCACGAGATAACCCCAGTGCCCTATCGCCTGAATACCAGATAAAAAATTTAACAAAAAATCCATAGATAGAGACATTATAAACTATATATAGAATAATAAAAGCAGCCCTTTCAAGCTGCTTTGTTTAAGGTTAATTAACCTTGGTTTATACTTTTCTTTCGAGAAGGAACTCGCCAGACTTGCGGACCTTACTTAGACAACGTCCGCAATAACGACCACCCTTCGCTTCAGCACATTTACCTTTAGAACACGGTGGCATCATAAGTTCTCTGATTCCTGGTGCTTTGGTATCAGCAATAAAATATAATATCCTATTGAGATGGTATATTTCTTCTTGCGCACACCAGCACAGTCTCTTAGCCTGCTCGTGCGCAAAGGCATTGAGATTAGTGGACTTACGATACCGTACCATCGCTCCATAGGGGGCCAAGGCGGTAAGCAAAGTCTTCGGTAAGACTTTTCGCAACACGTCAATCCATTGTGAAGACATTTTCATCATTTCTTCTTCCAGTCCCATCTCGTCTAATAGAGGTGGCAGATAGAAGGAACCAGAAAATTCCGGACTGCAACGATGAATCGTTCGATGGCGTTGATCTTGCCCCATAGTCGCCACAGAAATATGAACTGACGTTTTCAAAAGTGCAACGTTATTATTCATATACTGTGGCGCAAAAGGTAAAAGATCGGTCGGACCCAAATGAGCTGGATCAATGTCGACACTCATGGCATCACATTTTTCCAGAATTGAACATTCTGGCTTATGTTTGACTCCTACCACGAACAGAGGAATCTTTGGATGCCAATCAACTTTCAAGCGCTCAGATTCATTGAATATGAATCCCAGGCTGGGATATTTTCCCAAAACCAGATCCTTCATCTTGTCCGTGACAAAACGCATTTCCGGCGACCAGGCCACGAGCCACATACTGACAATTGTGATTAAGTCACAAGTGTACTGTAACCCAGTGGGAAAAATCGTCGGAATAAACATCCGCAACTGCTCCTGGGCAATTTTTTTAGCATTATCCTTTACCGTTTTTGAGGCAAATGGCCTCTCAACAGCAAAATATTTCTGGGCCAATTCTTCAGCCGCCGAAATATTTTTATGATACACAGCTACTGACTGTTTGACGTAATCCATCGCAAGCTTCACATTTTCTTCGGAAAGCTCCGGCCAGAAATATCGGAGGTAACCCTCAATGTTCTCAAAATTTGGTTCGAGAAACATTTTGGCACAATAACGACCACTTCTCTGATCCGTATTATAAAACGGATGATTCAGATGAAGCCCGAAAGTTACAGCCGAAACTGATAGACCATCAATGGCAAAAACAAACGATGCGTGTTCTAGGGTGGTATGATGGCCAGTGCCAAACAACTTCCCTTCTACATCAAGCATTTTCCCGTCAAGAGCCGGTAATTCAGCGTTGTAGGCTGTTTTACCAGCTAGTGATGCGAGAACTGCCGGGTCGATTTGTGTACAATCTAATAACTTAACTGTCGGTTGGATATAATTACTCATTTTAAGTCTCCTGCTTTAGTTTTGTTTAGAATCTAAGACAAAATGCTGGTTTGATCTCCTTTCCTTTCAATTTAGTTTTTAATGTTCATTTTCTTTTTTAAATCTAACAGAAAATTAAGAGTCTGTCCAAGATTTAATGTCTAGATAAAACGAAAAAATTTTGAGGAAGGATAGATTCCTCTCTTGACGAATAATTTGCAGATTTGCAGCCAAAATTTTAATGTTTTATCAGACAAGGTGTTTTTATATAAAATTCTTTTTTAATTCTGGTTAAATCTTGGATAGACTCTGTAAATAGCAAGCTTAGCTTCAAAATTTCAGGATTTATGCTAAGATAGTCTTCATGGAAGAATTACGTGTTGAAGCCGAAAAAATGGGTATCAGACTATCAAAAGGACAATTAGAATCTTTTGATATTTTTTTCAATGAGTTAACTGAATGGAATGAAAAATTTAATCTTACAGCAATTAAAGAAAAAGATGAGGTTTTAAAGAAACATTTTGTCGATTCTTTGACTATTATTCCCTACCTACCAAAAGACGCTAAAAAAGTGATTGATATTGGTTCAGGGGCTGGTTTTCCAGGTCTGCCTATCAAGATTGCTCAACCGGAGTTAAATATGACTTTGACCGACTCGACTGGCAAGAAAGTAAATTTTATAAATAATGTAATTCAAAAACTCGGCTTAAAAGGGACTATTGCTATAAACAACCGGGCGGAAGAAATCGGCCAGAGCGATCGTTACCGAGAAAAATTTGACGTCGCACTCGCCCGTGCCGTTGCTTATTTACCTGTCCTCTGTGAATATACACTCCCCTTGGTCAGAGTTGGTGGAATTTTTATTGCTCAAAAAGCTGTTAGTGATAGTGAAGTGGAAGATTCTAAAAGAGCTATTGAAATCTTGGGTGGAAAAATTAAAGAGATTATTAAAATAGACGTAGCAGGTCTAACTGACCGTCAACTCATCATTATTGAAAAAATTAGGGAAACTCCGGACGAATTTCCCCGCTTACCCGGTCTACCAAAACAAAATCCTCTTATATAAGAGGATTTTGCGTAATGATCATGATCATTAAACTACTACATCATCGGAGCTGCTGGCTTTTTGAAAGCCACGATAGCTTGATATACAGCAGAAATACCAACAAGAACGTAAACGGTGTTAGCTAACATACCCATTCCAAGTAGGAATGATACTAAGTTAAAATCTAAAGCACCGACTAGACCCCAGTTCAAAGCACCAACGATAACTAGGATTAATGTAGTAATGTTGAGAAGTTTCATATTTTTCATATTAAAAATAGTAAACGACCTTTATCATATTATACCACTGTAGAACAGGCCGTCTAGAGAAAGTTTTCTAGTTCTTTCTTGAGTAGTTGAGCTGGAATAAAACCTCCTAATTCATGGATTATTTGACCGTTTTTAAAGATTTTTAAGCTTGGAATACTAAAAACTTCATAGTCTCTGGCTAGACCTTGATTGTCTGGTTTGTCCACATTAACTTTTACAATTTTAGCCTTCTCCCCCATCATTTCTGCTAATTGTTCCAAAACCGGTCCCATCATCTTGCACGGTCCACACCATGGTGCCCAAAAGTCCACCAGAACTAAAGTTTCTGATTTCAAAACTATTTCTACAAAGTCATTTTGACTAACATTAATTATTTTTGACATATTATATTTAAGTTATGTTTGAATCATACTATTAACAAAAATATAGTCAAAAAGCATTACCTTGAAAAAACGGCGTTTTCTGCTATTCTAAGTGAGTTAGTATTATTTTTGTACACAATAATATTGGTCTATAAAGCTGGGGGATCGTCTAATGGTAGGACATCGCCCTCTGGAGGCGGGTATTCTGGTTCGAGTCCAGGTCCCCCAGCTTTGCAGATCAGGACTATAAATGTGCTACAATTATTTCATTAATAGGTAATTTTAATATTATGCAAAAGATTAAAATTGAACAAAGTGGTTGTGTTTGCTTTATCTGGATTATTGGTTGGCTGTTTACTATTGGCTACCTTCACCTATCATTCTGGTCTGGTGTTCTTGGGCTAGTCATCTGGCCATACTATCTCGGAAATTTCTTTAGTATGTAGGGTGAAATATTAGAAGTTTTTTATGAGAAGCAAAATTATTACCGTAAACGACAAAATGCAAAGGAACTATAAATATGTTCTTTCTGCTCCCATTGGTAACAATTTTGACCCAAGGTTTAAACCAGAACTTACGCCTAAAGAAATGCTGGCCTTGGGTGTTTTTGGTGGAGTCTATCTGCGTGATTGTACTGAAGAGTTTCCTAAAAATTGGTTTACTAAAGCTAAATTCCAAAAGAAGGATAGTTATATTCACGATCCTAAAATTAATCTATTCAAAGTTAATGCTAGTCAGCCATTGTCAGTCTGGCGCAAGAAAGGCTGGATTTACAAAGAAGATCCTCGAGGCTGGTTTCAATGGTATTGTCGCTATTACATGGGCAGACGGCTACCAAAGGAAGATGAACGGCAGATAAAACGTTGGCTAGCCATGACCAGACATACTGCTCAAATCTCAAAAAATTGTCGCGTGGGTGACTTCTTCTGCCACAGAAAACAACGCCAAGCAGTCCTTCATTGGGCCTATGATAGCCGTAAACTCTAGTATTGACTTATTTTTAATAGTGTAGTATCCTTTTTCTTGGTCCTGTTCATTTATTTTATAACAAAAAGGCAATAGACACTGATGTGTCAGCCTGAAACAAAAGGGGTCCAGAATGGATAAACCAGAAGACTTTGAGGCGTTTAAAGGTGAGTTCGTCATTGAGTTGAAGAGAGAACAGATTTTCTACAAAGGTAATCTGTACAAAAAGGGTAAAAGCTTTTTGACCTACAGCAGTGGTGTCGAGATAAGCTTTGGCGACATCGTAAGAATCACGGACATCACCGACGTGAATCACAAAAAAATCCTTTTCCCTGTCGAAAAGAAGACCGATGCCAAGTTCCTGGCCGCCTGAAATATTGTTTCAAATTTTAAAACCGAGCTTAAAAAACTCGGTTTTCTTTTTTCCTAAAAAAATAGTAAAGTATTTTAGAACTATTTTTCTTCCGAGCGCTTCTTGGCGGCTTTAGCAAAAGCCGTAAAAAGTGGATGGGGGTTCAATGGCTTTGCTTTAAATTCTGGATGAAATTGAGTGCCTAAAAAGAACGGGTGTTTATTCTTTGGTAATTCGGCAATTTCCATCAAAAGCTCATCAGGTGAAGTACCAGAGAAAACCAAACCAGCTTTTACTATATCTTTAATGTACTCTGGATTCACTTCGTAGCGGTGACGATGACGTTCAGAAACGATTTCCTCCTTGTAGGCTTCCCTAGCCAGGGTTCCAGACTTGATTTTGGCTGGATAGGCGCCGAGTCTCATACTACCACCGTAATTACCATCGGCAATTTTCTTTTTTTGATCCGGCATAACATCAATTACTAAGTGTTTTGATTTTGGATTTATTTCTGCTGTATTGGCGTCTTTCCAACCTAAAACATTTCTGGCATATTCAATTACCATAAGTTGCATACCGTAACACAAGCCAAAATATGGAATATTATTTTCACGAGCATATTTAATACTGGATATTACACCTTCAATACCCGATGAACCGAAACCTCCCGGAACGAGTACTCCATCAAATTTATCTAGGTCGGTCAGTTTTACTTCTCCAGTTTCAATTAATTTAGAATTAATCCAGGTTAATTTTGCCTTGCGGTCGAGCCAATAACAAGAATATTTCATCGCTTCAATAACAGAAACATAAGCATCAGAAAAAACAAAATCTCCAGAGTCAAAATATTTACCAACCACGGCAATGTTGATGTCCCCTCGATAATTTTTGGTTTTTTCGACAAACTTTTTCCAATCTTTGAGATCTGCTTCCAAATTTTTCGGTCGTAGGTGTAAGGCTTTGAGAACAATATTTCCAATATTATCCCTCTCAAAATTAATCGGTACATCATAAACAGATTCAATGTCCGGGGCCGAAATAACATGATTTGGTTTGATGGCACAGGCAGAAGCAATTTTTTCTTTACGCCTTTCATCGAGAGCTACTGTACCACGGGCAATGATGATATCTGGCTGAACACCATAAGAATTTAACTGACGCACAGCATTTTGAGTTGGACGGGTTTTCATTTCACCAAGCGTTCCTGGCACTGGTAAATAACTTACCATCACAAACAGAATATTTTCTGGACTATGAAGTTTCATCGCTCGCGCTGCTTCAATAAAAAGCACATTTTGATAATCGCCAATGGTGCCACCAATTTCTACCAGAGTTATGTCGGATCCGCTTTTCTCGGCCGAATCTTTTATTCTTCGAACTATTTCACCGGTAATGTGTGGAATGGCCTCTACACACTTGCCACCATAGCCTAATGCCCTTTCTTTATCAATTACATGTTTATAAACCATACCGCTGGTCATATAGTCTTCTGGGGTTAGAGTGACTTCCATAAAACGCTCATAGTTACCCATATCTTGATCACACTCCGTTCCGGCATCAAGGACAAAAACCTCTCCATGTTCAACCGGATTCATAGTACCGGCATCAACATTTAAATAAGGATCAATTTTAATTGGATTAACCTTGTAACCTTTGGACTGCAAAATCCTTCCCAAAGAAGAAGCGGCAATACCCTTACCTACTCCTGACATCACTCCTCCAACCACAAATATATATTTATGTTTCTTCTTCATAAAATTATTAACTTATAATGACCAGAGAAAAACCGGCGTTAGCCGGTTTAACTTTAGTGTTTCAAATATCGACGAACGGCCATAAAGGATGAGACGGCTCCAACCAAGAGTCCCGAGCCTAAAAGAATTCCGGATATCTGTAAGAAATTTTTGGAATTGACGTAGAAGGCAAACAAATCTAACCCGGCAAAAAAGCGACCAGTTACGCTCGAAAGCCAATAAGTAATTGGAAATAATATCAAAAGAACCAGAATAGTAGAAAATACTCCATAAATTAAACCGGAAATGATAAAAGGACCTTTAACATATTTACTGCTAGCACCAACTAGTCTCATGACAGAGATTTCATCCTTCGAAATATAAATAACCAAGCGAATAGTGTTTAAGGTAATGATAATAGAAATGATTATAAAAGCTACAGCCAAACCAAAGCCAAATTTATTAGCCAAATCAATAATTTTGTTTAGTCTTTCAATAGCTAGTTGATTTTCCTCAAAGTTTATCTTTCGAATAATCGGTGTGCTATCTTTCGATAAGACATCATTACTCTTTAGGAAATTTGCAATACCTTCATATTGTGACGGATCCTTAGCCTTAATATTGATAGCGGCTTCAAGCGGGTTATCAGGTAATTCATTTAAAGCTTGTAAAATTTCATCATCTTTAATGTGTTTATTACGAAAATCAGCTAAAGCTTGTTCTCGACTTAAATAACTAACTGTTAAAACCTCTGGCAAACTTTCGAGAGATTTTTTAATAGATAATATATCTTCTTCAGTGGCTGAAGTAACAAAATAAACACTGATGTCTACTTTATCTTTAACTTGAACCAAAGTGAAATTAAAAATAGCTGACAGAAATAGGATGGTACTAATAACGAGAAGGGCTAGGGTCATAGCCAGAACGGCAGCTAAAGACACAAAGCGATTACGCCAAAAATTTATAAAACCTGCTCTCACTATTCTTTTTGTATTAATCCACATCATACTAATTTATATTATATAACATAACGTCCATCTTTGTTATCGTGAGTGATTTTCCCTGCTTCCATAGTAATGACTCTTTTTTCCAAGGAATCTACTACCCCCTTATTGTGAGTCGTTAGAATAATAGTTGTACCCAAATCATTAATTTTCTTTAAAATCTTGATAATTTCCAAAGTGTTAACAGGATCCAGATTTCCGGTTGGTTCATCGGCAATAATAATATCCGGCTGATTAACAATCGCTCGAGCAATCGCTACTCTTTGCTTTTCTCCGCCAGAAAGTTCATGAGGAAAACTAAAAGCTTTGGAACTTAGATCAACCAATTCTAAAACATGGGGTACATCCGCGGCTATTTCATCATCAGTACGTCCGGCTGCTTCCATGGCAAAAGCAATATTCTCGTAGGTATTTTTGTTGGACAAAAGTCTAAAATCCTGAAAAATTGTTCCGATGCGACGACGAATTTTATTAATATCATTCTTTCTTAAACCGTGTATATTTACGGACTCAAAAAAAACTGTGCCTTCTGAAGGTTTTTCTTCAGCTAGGATCATTTTTAGAAGCGTAGTTTTACCAGCACCAGAGTGGCCGACAATCGAAACAAACTCTTTGGGCTTGATGGTAAGATTGATATCCTTTAGAGCAATAGAGTCTTCGTTATATATTTTGGAAACTTTATCAAAAAATATCATTGGTAATTAAAATTAACTTTTGTTTTTATTCTCTAATTATACTTCTAAAAAAATGATAAAGCCAGCCAGAAAATATACTTAATTATAGCTATTAAAAGGAATTATTTATCTAATTTTTTCTCTGCCTCAATAAATTCATCGAGTTCTCCATCAAAAACAGCCTCGGGATCGTGACTCTCAACATCTGTTCGATGATCTTTGACAAGTTTATAAGGATGCAAAACATAGGAACGAATTTGGTTTCCCCATTCAATATCCATAGTCTTACTAACATACATTCCCTGCTCTTTTTTTACACGGTCAGCTTCCATTGCCGCATAAATTTTACCTTTTAAAATCTGGATGGCCTTTTCCCGATTTTGAGCTTGAGCCCTTTCATTCTCTGAATGAGCAGACAAGTTGGTTGGGATATGGACTACTCGTACTGCGGTCTCACGCTTATTAACGTTCTGTCCTCCTGGCCCACCAGCCCGAGAAAATTCTACCCGAATTTCTTCATCCGGTATTTCAATATCATTAATATTCACTTTTTCAAACTTAGGAATAATTTCCACCATCGAAAAAGAAGTGTGGCGCAAACTTTTAGTATTAAAAGGTGAAAGCCTGACTAAACGATGAACTCCGGACTCGCCTTTAAGGTCACCGTAAACATTTTTACCGTCAATTTCTATCGTGATGTTTCTGTATCCACCATGATCATTTTCATTTTGATGCACAATATGATACGCCCAACCCCGCTTATCAAAATATTTGAAATACATTTTCAAAAGCATACTAGAAAAGTCCTCCGAATCAGTGCCACCGGCACCAGAGAGAATAGTCATTATTGCTCCACCTTTGTCATATTTACCAACGCCAGCTAGTTCTTCTTTTAAATCCTGGAGTTCTTTAATCAAAGCTTGCGCCTGGTGTTTATTGGTCCAGAAGTCAGTTTGGACCATCAAGTTTTCAATTTCCGTAATTCTTTGTTTTTTGTCGTCCATGTTGATTATGAGTATAGCAAATTATATCTCAACAAAAAACCACCCCTGGAAAGGAAGTGATTTTGTTCAGAAGAGTTAAACTCCTCTTAGGCACAGCCATAAAAAATAACAAAGGGACTTGAACCTGACAAAAAACTATCATTCCAGGGGCGGTAGAATTTGATAATATAATTAATATATGTTTTTTGCAATTTTTCTTTGCAATAACTGGTGTTATTGTTTATTATTCTAATCAGTCACGACCGCCAAGGTAGCTCAGTTGGTAGAGCAGCTGATTCGTAATCAGCAGGTCGCGAGTTCGATCCTCGCCCTTGGCTCAACAGATAAAACGTTGACCAGGAGACTCGAAGACTCGTCTGATTGGTCTCGAGTCACTAAATATTTTGACAGAATTATATTCTGTCAAAATATGTAGGTGCTCGCGACCCCGGCTCGCGGTTTTTCTCGCTGGTGGTTCGAAAAACATCGCTGTGCCTTTCAATCCTGGACGTATGCAAATAAATTTGCATACTTCAACGGCTCCAAAAATAAAATCGCTTATTGAGCGATTTTATTTTTGGAGCCGTTGACCAGGATTGAACTGGTGACCTCGTCATTACCAATGACGTGCTCTACCAACTGAGCTACAACGGCGTGATCGACTTCTTTATCTACCAAGACAGCTACAACGGCGTGCGACTTATCGAGCTACCAAGACAGCTACAACGGCAGTTTTACTAATATAAAATCAGTAATTTGGTACGTGATGATAATAGCCTATTTCTTAAATTTTTTCAATCTTTAATAATTAAAAAAGACGCACCCTTGAGGAGATGCGTCTTTAGCGTTTTTATTGGAAGTTCATGATTTCGGTCTTCCAAATTTTTCTATACCAACGTAACATAGAACCTCTCTTTCCATTCGCTCAGAAGACAATGGAACACTGAATACTTTCTGAGCGTAGATCCTGGCGTTTCTCTGACAAAGTTTTACCCTTGCCGCCATCTTAGGATCTTTCGGTAGGTGGCCAAGTTTATCAATTGCACCGTTTTCAAACGCTGCACACGGTCCACCATTGTAGATAAGCACCATATCTCTCTGAGTAGGTTTTCTACCCAAGTGACTTTCAGTCGCATACTTAGAAGTATATTCTATAGCGACCGTGATACTAACCTCTCTCGAATTGATGCAATCAAGGCTCGTGTATTTCGTCCCAAGCTTCTTATTCACATCAGTGAGAGCTGGCTGTCTGATCTGGAGGGCACCATAGGCTTTTTCTTTAAGCTTTTTGTCACCTACACTACCATCCTTCCATCCTGATTCGACTATTCCCATCCGATACACTGTATCGGAAGATAGCTTTTCATTTGTTTCATTTGTTGGTTTCGCCCAGATGTTTGTGGACATCATGGCAACGATAATTACCAGCATAGTAAACAATTTCATATTAGCCTCTTCTATTTGTCCACAACCCCAGATGTGGATTGGTTTTGAATTAGAGCCGTATTTCTCAGCCTTTCATAAGTTCGTTGATATTTTAGTTATATATGTTAAATGGCAATCTAAATTAATGGTAGCATAGTTTACCTTATTTGTCAATAGATATATTGACACCTATAAATATGTGTTCTACAACAAAAAACCGTCAATTACATACTATTCCCTATTAATAAGCAGGGGAGATCTAGCAGGTTCCAACTGCTCTCCAGATATTGCGCTCAAACTGCTTGATATTTGAAAATGATTTAGTATCTAAACTGATAATGATTTTAGATTCATAAGTAAAACCATAAGTGGCCAAGGAATCAGCAATATTAACTTTTGTTTGATCTAGTAGACCTTTTATACCACCCATTTTATCTAAATCTGTTTTAGGTATTTCATTAATAACTTGCTCGGCAGAAATTAGACCGGATTTGATTTGTTTCTTAACAATACTCTTCGGGGTTTTTTTCTTAAAGAAATTAAACATAACAGAAAGCATTATAACGTAAATAGTTTAAGAAAAATATTGACGAGATGAAAATTAAATGTGGAATTTTGAAAATAACAGGTTGACGGGATTTGACCCTTACAGGGTCAGTCCCTTCTTTGGATATTTTGTAATTAGGATAATAGTGACGGGATGATTGGTCACGAGTTTCTTCCTCGTCGTCACTCGTCAGAACTCTCGACCCCGACTCACTTCTGAATCTTGCTAGATTCAGACCTCACTTCGTTCGGTGCGTTCCGTCTTTCAAATCCCGTCAGTTCATTTTCAAATGAACAAAACCAGTTTTCTCAAACTGGTTTTACTGCGCCAAAATTAAAACCGCACAAGGCGGTTTAATTTTGGCGCAGTTGACGGGATTTGAACCCGCGACCTCTCGCGTGCACTAATTCCAATATTTTCATAATGGCGTGGACTATATCTTTACCATATTTGCTAAAAGCAAATTTAGGTACTCCGGTATCTAGTCTCTACGGCGCCCTCAACAAATTATTGAGGTTCCCACGGTATTCGCTTATTCACCAAATTGATGAACTTAGCCTCCACCGTTATCCCAGAGAGTTTCAATCCCCCTTTCAGAAGGAAAGCTGCACGTACGTCTACAGGCGAGTGCTCTAACCAATTGAGCTACAACTGCATTCTATATTTATCAAAAATTCTTTTTTTTCGTTCAAGGTGCAAACCGCTCGAATCTTTGACTATACCATTATACACAAAATCATAAAAAATCAAAGTACTTTTTGCGCTATAAGTGAGTCTATAATAGTTACCTTGACCCTTACTCAAAACACCACCTGAAACACCGAAACACAACAAACGTTCATGAATATCGAGAAGGAACTGTTTTGAACAGGAAGTAAAAACACAACGTATAGTCAATAATGGTTTAGCCCTTTCCTTATGTACAAGTCCAGACCAAACATTACCATCACCATCAAAATATCCCCTAATAAAATCTTTGAAGTATTTACTAGGGACATTTGGTACTGATAGGTTCTTTGTTTTACCCTCATAAAATCCTAATTTTCTTAAATCATCACACATTTCTTTACTACCAATCTGAAGACGATATAAAGTAGTCTTATATTTATTATTAAACCTCTCGCTAATTTTATGATTTGAGCCAACTGCTTTTCTTATTTCTTGCAAAAGTTTATTGTCCTTAATTTGAATACACCAGAAATTTGCATTTCTTTTATTCAAAGTAATATAACCATCAGCTGCGAAAAAACCCAAAACATATGACATATTGGGTGTCCATTTTTTGAAAAAATCCTTGTTAACATCTTTAAAGATTGGCACATAATTATTATATCACGTGACAGGCAGTTATACTAACCACTTTCGAGGACTAAAAATTCTTAGGGGAAGGTTTAAATAAAACACGAAAATTTACATTGCAATTGTGTCGGCGGATGGACTTGAACCATCTACCTTGGGCTTATGAGTCCCACGCTCTAGCCAGATGAGCTACGCCGACATATCTTGAACCAAACTAATATAACATTTTTTTGAGGAAAAACAACCTTATTTTCAGTCCCTTGCCATTTTTGTTTTTTTGCGATATGATATTGCAGTTATATAGCGGGGTAGAGAAGCAGTATCTCGAGAGGCTCATAACCTCTAGACCCTGGTGCGATTCCAGGCCCCGCAACAAATTTGAAAATCCCCTACCATGGGGATTTTCTATTATTTTGATTAAATCATCCTAAACTCCTTGAAGACTTTCTCGTACATAGCAACGGTTTCTTTGGCCTGTCGCTGACTCAACATAAAAGCTGAACCCTCGTGAGCAATTTGATTACGAATTTTGTGTGCCTCCCATGCCTCATTAATAGAATCGAAATCTGCTGTTTCTACTTTCTTCAGCTTATCCCCGATACTCTCGCCGTGGTAACCTTGTCTATCCAACATCTCATCGAGCATTATATCAGCTTCGAGAATAGCCAATTTCCAGTCATTATCAGCCGGTGAGGAAATGTGTTCCATTACCCTGCTCCAGCGTTGCTTCATAATATCAGGGGCTAATTTAAGACCATGATTTTCATCAGCCGGTGGCACGGCATACTTCAAAAGATTATCGTGTTTATGCAAATTATAAATTTTTGAGGAGTAATAAATAACACCCCACAAAAAAACTAGGGACATAAAGAGGGCTAGGTTTAAAATAGTATTACTAACTTCAGGAAAGTTGATGTTAAACCACTCTGCCAGTGCTTTAAGCCAAGACGGGTCATTCAAAAATTTCCTAAGCCAGTCTAAAATTGCCTTAATTAAACTGACAAGATCATATGAATGTAAGGTATCAATGCCTGGAAACATATTGTGTATATTTTATCAGTTTTTAAACAAAGATGCGAATATGCAAATAGTTATTCGTTAAGAAAATTCTTACCAATATGGAACAATAAATCCTCACGCATCTTCGGAGCGGTAAACTGCAAGCCTAGAGGTAATTTCTTGCCTTCTACTTCTTTAAAACCACACGGAACGGAGATGGCTGGCACACCAACAATGTTAACTGGGACAGTAAAAATATCTGCCAAATACATTTCGAGAGGATTAGCGGTTTTTTCACCGAATTTAAAAGCTGGGGTTGGAGTGGTGGGAGTGATAATAACATCTACCTGTTCAAAGGCTTGATCATAATCTTTGGAAATTAATTGTCTGACAATATTGGCTTTGTTGTAATAGGAATCATAATAGCCGGAAGATAAAACATAAGTACCAAGTAAAATACGACGGCGAACTTCCTTACCAAAGCCTTCGCGGCGAGTTTCAAAATAATCATCTACCATATTCTTGCCATCCTTGTGTAGTCCATATTTTACTCCATCAAAACGAGCCAAGTTAGATGATACTTCAGCTGGCATCAAAATATAATAAGCGGATAGAGCATAAGAAAGATTTGGCATACTGACATCTTTAACTTCATGACCATTTTTTTTCAGAGTCTCAATTGCCTCGGCAAAATTCTTTCTGACAGTTTCATCAACGCCATCAATTTTTAAAATTTCGGTTGGTACACCAATTTTTAATTTCTTATCTTTAGAAATTTCTGGGAAAGAATAATCTAAAGTGGTTCCGTCATATCTATCCTGACCTTTCAAAACTTTAAAGACGGTTTCAACGTCAGTAACAGTTTTCCCTACTGGTCCAATCTGATCTAGTGAAGAACCCATGGCCATAATACCATAGCGGGAAATTGCTCCATAAGTCGGCATCAAACCCACCACTCCACAAAAACTAGCTGGTTGACGGACAGAGCCTCCTGTATCGGTTCCTAGGGCCATTAGGGTCATATCTCCTGCCACTGAGGCAGCCGCCCCACCAGAAGAACCACCTGGCACTCGGCTCAAATCCACTGGGTTTTTGGTTGGGCCAAACGCGGAATTTTCAGTCGAACTTCCCATGGCAAATTCATCCATATTGGTTCGGCCTAAAATAATGACACCAGCGTCTTTAAGTTTTTTAATACCAGTAGCATCATAAGTGGCGGTATAATTCTCCAACATTTTAGATGAGGCAGAAGCTTTGTGTCCTTTGAACAAAATATTATCTTTTATTGAAAATGGAATACCAAGAAGCTCCCCTTTCTCGCCTTTGGCAATTTTTTCATCTGCCAATTTAGCTTGTTCTAGAGCATCAGCAAAAACTTCGAGATAAGCATGGATGTCTGTATCCTTATTTTTAATATTATCTAAATAATAATTTACCAAATCGGTCGCTGTAAAATCACCTTGGTCTAAACCTTTTCGAGCGGTAGCAATTGTAATGTTTTTAAATTTATCCATTTTATTTCTCTCTGTCCTCCTTATACTAACTGCTATTTAAAGTATTTTCTTTACTTTTAATAGATTACCACCCCGACGTGGAAATTCGGCAGTTATAACTTCAGTATTAGCACCAGTTGGGTTTGGCATATTGTCGCTACGGGTAATATTGTGAAGTGGAGGAACTTCGCGTTCGGTAGAATCACCGACTACTTTTTTAATCTGGGCCACATAGTCTAAAATCGGATCAATTTCACTAGCAAAACTAGCCATTTCCTCTTCAGTCATCTTAATCCTAGACAATTCAGCTAGGTTTTTTACTTCTTTAATGTCGATCATAAAGGTATCATAGCAAAAACATAGTTAAAATAAAAGCCAAAAAATTCTCCTTCGTTGGGGATAATAAGACAGCGACCGCGTCCTTATATTCCTCAAGGAAAGACTATATATTAAAGACTATTACTTTATATGTTTAATGAATTCAGCTTCAGACAAAACTTTTACTCCAAGTGACTCCGCTTTAGCTAATTTTGAACCAGCATTCTCCCCCGCCACTACATAGCTCGTTTTGGAAGAAACCGATTCGGAAATTTCCCCGCCAAGTGAACGAATTATATTTTTAGCTTCGTCGCGTCCAAGTTTTGACAAGGAACCGGTCAAAACAAAACTTTGACCAGCTAACTTACCACCTGTTTTATTTTTTGTAACTTTTTCAATCGTAACCTGTTTTAACAATTTTTCTAAGCGTTTTTTATTGTGTTTATCACTAAACCAATCGACTAAAGCTTGAGCGGAAATCGGGCCAATACCTTCGATCTTGAGAAAATCTTCGACAGTCATATTTTGAATTTTTTCAATAGAGCCAATTTTTTCCGCTAAATCATAAGCTGTCTCCTCACCTACCTGAGAGATAGATAGAGAAATAATTAGACGCGCCAAAGAAACTTTTCGTGCTGTTTCCACGGAAGTCAAAACATTATCAGCTGATTTTTCGGCAAAACGAGGTAAATTTAAAATATCACTTTTTTTCAAAGTAAAAATATCAGCAAAATCCGAAATCAGACCACCATCTAAGAAAGCATCAATAATCTTTGGACCCATCCCTTCAATATTAAAAGCCTTCTTGGAAGTAAAGTGATGGAGCTGGCGTCTAAAAGAAGCGTAGGAATTTTTGTCGACACAACGATAAGCCGCTTGGCCTGGGATGCGCTCAATCCGCCCATCACCTCCGCAACCAGGAACTTTAGCTGGAAAAACAAAAGGTTTCTCTTTTCCTGTTCTTAAACTAACTAAAACAGAAACAATGTCAGGAATTACATCTCCCGCTTTTTGTAAAATCACTGTATCACCAATTCGGACGTCTAAACGTTTGATTTCATCTTCATTGTGAAGTGTGGCTCGAGACACCGTTGAACCAGCCACGAGAACTGGACGAAGAACGGCCACTGGTGTCACCACACCAGTTCGCCCGATTTGTAGTACAATGTCTTCCACCACGGTTGTGACCTGTTCTGCAGGAAACTTGTAAGCAATGCCCCAACGTGGAGATTTACCAGTATAGCCCAAAGCTTCCTGAATTTTCCGAGAATTTATTTTGATTACTACTCCATCCAAACCATATTCCTGTTTGTCTTTATTTTTTGACCAATGTTCATAATATTTTTGGACTTTATCTATTCCTGAACAAAGTTCTGAATTTTGATTAACTTTAAAACCTAATTCGGATAAAAGTTTCAATTCTTTTACTTGCTCTCCGGGTAATTCATATCCTTTGAGATCATCTATGTCATAAACAAAAGTGCTCAAACGGCGTGAAGCCGCCACTTTTGGATCTAGCTGACGGATAGCCCCCGCGGCCGCGTTACGGGTATTGGCAAAAAGTTGCTCACCAATTTTTTCTCTTTCTAAATTAATTCTCTCCAGTTCTTTTTTGTTGAGCCAAATTTCCCCCACCGCAATCAAACCAATTTTTTTGGTTAATTTTAGTGGTACAGAAGCTATTGTGCGAATATTATTGGTGACATCCTCCCCCACTTCACCATCACCGCGAGTAGCCCCGGAAACTAAAACCCCATCTTTATAAGTTAAGATAACCTTCAAACCATCGATTTTAAGCTCACAAACATATTCCAAAGGGATATTGGACAATCCTTCCTTTTCAATCATTCTTTTAACTTTCTCCTCCCATTTTTTTAGTCCATTTAAATCAAAAATATCATCAAAAGACCACTGTTTGACTTTGTGAGTTATTTTCTTAAACTCTTTTAGCGGTTCCCCACCCACTCGTTGAGATGGACTGTCGGGAGTAATAAGTAACGGATATTTTTCTTCAATTTCTCGCAGTTCTTCCATCAATGAGTCATAGGCCTCATCGGAAATATCTGATTGATCTAAAACATGATAAAGATAACGATGATGGTCAATCATCGTTTTCAATTTTTCATAACGCTCTATTAAGCTCTTGTTTGGTTGATCTGACATTTTCTAATTAGTATCTTGTGGCACAGCTAGATTTGCCTGAAAGGATTTTTCCACTAAACGAGTATTATTTTCTAGGTAATCAATGTTTGAACAATCATTAGCATTATAACCATAGGAATCAGCTATTATCTTATAGGTTGTGCTGCCCGTGACTGTGTTTATTTCCTCCCCATCATCAGTTATTTTAACAATGGCACAGGAACTTGATTCATCATCAGTTAAAGTAAATGAGAAACTAATAAAAGGCAGATCCTTACCAAAGGTACTAAAGACGGTATTGCTTCCGCAATTAACGTCTGGAACGTCCTCTAAAAAAGTTCCTGTTTTAAAATTAAATATTTTTTTGGCATTGAACGTTCCGTATATAAAGCACTCCATACCACTTTGAGCAGCGTACATAGCTTTTTTGGACTCAGTATTAAAACTGGTAATAGTTAACTCCTTTATAGAGATGTTAAAAATTGACAAGCCAACCATTAGTAAAAGACTGGAGGTTAAAATAGCGAACAAAATAGCAAAGCCATGTTTATTTTTAAGTATTTTTTTCATATTTATCGTATATTAAAAATATTGGTATTAAGTTCATAAGGGACAACAGTATTTTTATTTTTCCAGGTAACAACAACATTAGCCGAGGCCTTATAATAAATACCTGATTCATCAGTTTTTGCTGTGTCTACATTGATTTTCATCTTTCTGGCAAAATTTGAGACCGGCATATTGTTATCATAACTGTAGGTTTTTAAACTGTCGTTAAATCTTAGTGGATTAGATTCAGAGTCACTATTCAACTGATTAATATCATTATTTATAGTATCAATTTCACAACCGTATTCACCAGTGCAGTCCTCCAGTCCTGCCAACCACCAGTCTGCTGGTGTTATTTCATCTTCTGGAAAAGCATTGTTATCACGAACATATTTAACATATTCTAAAGCATCTTGAGCAAGAAATTGAGCAATCATTTCTTCTCTAGCAAACAAAGCAGTAGACAAACCATTTTGAGCAATGGTCATAGGTGCAGCAATAGAAATCATTAGGATAGAAATGGCCACCAGAGCTTCTACTAGAGTGAACCCTGTAGCTAATTTATTTTTTGTGATTTTAATAAATATTTTTTTCATAGTATTTTATTGTCCGAGTTTAGTAACACCAGTTTGCAAATTAAAAGTGGTTTCAGTCCCCCGAGCAGAACTTCCGGTGGTACCATCCAATACTATTTCAATTCTCTTGGTTTCTGAATATGATGGAATACTGACATGAAAGATTTCTTTATTATTTATTTTAATACTAGCCGGGATGAGAACACTTTCTAATATATTACCTTTTTTAATCATTAAATTATCTCCATCAAAAAATATTTTATATAAAATATTTGGAGGGGTTTTTGTTTGTTTTTCAAATTCTATTCCTTCATAACCCACACCTTCTTCACAATCAATCCTGGTGTCTGAACCGCTATTTAAACAATAAATGGAACCCGGTATTGAGGTCATCAAAGCACTAGAAATAGTTTCCACTGCAAAATTAACATTGTTTACAGCTGTTTTAATGTTTTGTGCTTTAGCATTGGCCCCGAGTATAGTCATAAGAGCACTAACACCCATAGTCATAATCACAGAAAATAAACCGACAGCCACCAGTGTTTCTACTAGGGTGAACCCTCGATTATTTTTTGTTTTTATTTGTTTAATATTCTTTGACATAACAATTATTTTTTAATGAAAATCTGGCCGACTGAAGTAACAACCACAGAACGAGTTTGGGAATCTGAATCATCACCAATAACAATCTCCACAGCAGAAAAATCTGCTTTTGTTTTCTCAACATATATAACAGCATCGGGATCAGGTCGTTCAAAAGTAATATCTACTGAACTATAAGAATCTGTACAGGACGTATTTTCTCCCTGATATTCACAGATTTTTTTTATACTGTTTCCTTTTTTAATATTATAAGTCTCTAAACATTCGAGGTTGTCATCTATGGTAGATTTAGGACAAATACCAACGTCATAGGTTCCTCCCCCATCTAAATCAGCAAAAAAAACAATACTTTTACTGTTTGTGGTATCTAGATGGACACCGTACCTCGGTTTTTGTGTATCATCAAAACCAAAGGACTTACCCCCGACTCCAAAAGTTTGTGCTTGGCGAATAGTGAGAGCTAAATCGTAAGATAAATTGGAAAGTAAAATAGAACCATTAAACTGACTTTGACTAAAAAGAATTACGCTACCAACAATCACAAAAATAGATAGGGTGACCAAGAGTTCAATCAAAGTAAAACCTCTCTTTCCGTCATTGCGAGGAGGTCTGCCGACGTGGCAATCCATCTTATTATTCAAAAAAATCCTGGATTGCCACGGGTGAGTACACCCTCGCAATGACGAGCAGGATGATGAGAATTTATTTTTAAAATTTTGAAAAAACTTTAACATAATTTACAATAGGGTATTTAAATGGATTAAATCTAAACCGACAAAATAAACCAGTAACCAACCAATAATAAGAAATGGTGCAAAGGGTATTTCACTCTTAATTGTAATCTTTTTACCCTTATATTTCAATCCGATAGCCATAATAGTTAGACCGTAAGCGGCGCCAATCCAAAAACCCCAAATAATCGCTGAAATGCCAAGTGATAGACCTAAAAACCAACCAATGCCCAGGGCTAATTTAGCATCCCCAAAGCCCATCCAATGACCACGGGAAATAAGAAACAGAAAAGCAAACGGTGAAGCTACCAAAAGACCGGAAATCCATTCATACCAAGGAAGATTATTCCCTGTATTAAAATACAATAAACCGGGAGTTAAAATAAAAGCTAAAACCGCTAGAGAATAGGACCAAGTGTCAGGAATAATTTTGTGTCTAAGATCATAAACAGCAATAACAATTAGTAAACAGAAAATGATGAGAGTTAAAACTAATTCAAGAATAGGAGCTTGCAAACCGCCTAAATGCCAAAAAGTGGCCAAGAAAATACAAGCGGTGGTAAATTCTACCGCTGGATATTGCCAAGAAATTTTGGACAGACAACTACGGCATCTCCCCTTTTGGGCCAAGAAGCTAAAAATAGGCACTAGCTCTAACCAGGTTAAGGTTTTAGTGCAGGACAGACAAACTGACTGACCTTTAACCATAGACATACCGGTTTGATAACGAAAAATTACCACATTAAGAAAACTACCAATAATGGCGCCTAGACCGAAAACAAAAATTGACCAAAGAAAATCAAACATAATTAATATTTTGGTGTTACGTCGTAATATCTATCATTGCTTGTAGCATCAAAACCGACTGTACTTCCACAAGTAACAGTTATATCTGCCGAATCAAACTGACTAGATTCATCACGAAACTGTTTATTGTCATTTTCTAATATAGTTCCTAGATGATAGGCCTGACACTCTGAAGAGCCTGATTTTGGACTATAGGAAACATAATTATATGAACCACCATTTGGGTCAGTCAGTACAGATGGTAATTGCTTGTCAGAACCAGTGGATAAAACCGCTAGGGTGTCTGGGTAGGATTTATTTTTTAGATAGTAGATTTCCAAAGCCAATTGAATGCTTTTAACATCTCCAATTCTTTTTTTGTCACGACTTTGAGAGCGAGCTGTGTCGAGTGACATAAAAACCACACCGGTAATAATACCAATAATACCCACCACTACAATCATTTCTATTAGGGTGAAACCTCTATTTTTATTACTTTTCATACTCCAATTATTATAGCATTTTTAAGAAAAAAGAAAAAACAAAAAAACCCCGCACAAGGCGGGGTTTTTAAAGTGTAAAATTAATTACATCTTGCTGTCGCACTGTCAACAGTAGTACTTGTCGAAACACCAGTTCCGTCAACACACCAGGTTGCATTTGCAGATTTCAAAGGAGCACTAAATGCCCAATCTGAAGCTGAAGAAGTACAAGTAGGTGTTATACCCATAGCAGTAACAGCATTTACCATTTTTAGGATACCCTCATCATCTGTACAAACATCAGTATAAATTTGACCTTTGTCATAGAACAATTCAGCTTGAGCACGAGCATTAGCTAAAGTTGATTTGATAGCAGCGTCAGCACCTTTGTTACGAGCTGAGTTTAGAGAAGCAAGAACAACAGCAGACAAAATACCAATAATGGCAATAACCACTAGAAGTTCGATTAATGTAAAACCTTTTTTAGATGACATATTTTATGTTTTTAAGTATCATTTTCTTTTGCGCAAAAGAAAATGAAATTAGAGAACGATTAATTGTTAAAAATTTTTTAATTAAAAAACTTTTGTCTAGCTTGGAGAAGCTAGCAAATTTTCCTTGACTATGACTGCCGGAAAACCGGATCGACCAGCCACCCTCTTGGGGTATTAGTCAGTGAAATAATTATACCACAACTAAAATAAAAATATTCAAGACAAAGTGTGGATAAATGGAGAAATACCAATATATTGCCTTGAGTTACATTGTTCCCTGTTTGTCATTCCCGCGCAGGCGGGAATGACAGAAAAAAGGTAGTAAATTTTAATTTGAAATAAGACCACCAGTTCGTTAAACGAACTGGTGGTCTTTTAAGTTAAAATTCTACAACTGGACTACATCGAAGCAGATATATTGTAAATCGGAACGAGTACCGCCGCTAAAAGAATACCGACGCCAAGACCAAGGGCCACAATCATAATCGGCTCAATGAGACCCACAATAGTGTCCACTGTGTTTATAACTTCACGACGGTAGAAAGTGGACATGGTTTTCAAAATACTTCCCATTTCTCCAGTTTCTTCACCGACTTTAATCATCTGAATAAAAATACCAGGAAATTCTCTTTTACCAGACAAAGATTGCGAAACTGGCTGACCACCCTTAACATCTTCAATTGACTTGGTTAGAATTGCCTCATAAACTTTATTACCCACTACACTAGCCGTTAATTCCAAGGCTCTCACGACTGGAATACCGGAAATTAGTAAGGTGTTTAGGTTGTCAGCAATACGAGACAAATATAATTTCATATAAAGTTTCTGAATATATGGAGTAGTGATCTTGGCATTATCAACTACTAGACGGCCGGACTCTGTACGGGAATAACGCCAGAAAAAGAATCCACCGACAATCAAAATTATTACCAAGAAGATACCGTAGTTAACTAAGAAACTACTAATAGCCAAAATAATACTAGTGTAAAATGGAATAGCTTGACCAGAATCTCTCAAAATATCACTGATTTTAGGAATAACCATAGTGAACATAAGGAGCATCACAACCAAGAAAGTGAAAGCAACAAAAATTGGGTAGATAAGAGCGTTTTTAACCTTGGAGGAAACTTCGTATGCACGATCCATGTAATCCGCTAGGTACATAAAAGTCTTGTCAAGGTGACCTGACTCTTCACCAGAGCGCACCATACTGATATAGAATGGGGTAAAAATTTTAGGGTGCTTATTCAAGGAAACAGAAATTGGACTACCGGCTTGAATATCATCAGAGACTTCGGTCAAAACTCTAGCCAGAACCGGATTATCAACTTCAGTAGCAATCATACGAAAAACGCGGAGAGCAGAAATCTGAGCTTCGAACATAGTGGCAATCTGACGTGACAAAATAACTATGTCTTTATTTTTAACACCTCCAAAAGAAAGATTTAAAAAACCTTTCTTGTCCCCTTCTGGTTTAACCGAAGAAACAATCAAACCACGTTTTTGAAGTGAAGCAATGGCCGCGTCAATATTGATAGCATCAATGATACCAGCGCGCTCAACTCCTGAATTATCTATGGCTTTATAATTGAAAAGCATAATTTTTAATTTATTAAATCAAACGGTCTAAAATTTTTGCGTTCAGTGAATATTGATAAGCAGTTTCAGCTGTAATTTCACCACGGTTCACTAAATCAGCTAAGGAATGATTCAAATCCACCATACCATCAACAGAACCAGTTTCGATAACAGAGTTAATTTCATGAATACGATTTTCTCTAATTAGGTTAGCGATAGCACTGTTATTTATCAAAAGTTCATAAGCAGGAATGAGACCACCGGAAATGCGTGGAATCAAGCGTTGAGAGAAAATACCTGTTAAGCTTCCGGCTAGCTGTAAACGAATCTGATCTTGTTGTCCAGCTGGAAAGGAGTCAATAATACGACTAATAGTTTGAGCGGCATTATTGGTGTGGAGAGTAGAAAGAACCAAGTGTCCAGTTTCAGCGGCCGTTACAGCGGTTGAAATAGTAGCGGTATCTCGCATTTCACCCACGAGGACAACATTGACATCTTCGCGGAACATACTAACCAAGGCGCCGTTGAAATCTTTAGTGTCTAATCTTACCTCACGCTGATCAATGATTGAGCGTTTCTGTTCATAAATATATTCTATTGGATCTTCAACAGTAATAATATGTTCCACTCGATTGATATTTATATAATCAATCATAGCCGCTAATGTAGTGGATTTACCGTGTCCAACTGGTCCCACTACCAAAAAGAAACCTTGTTGTTTTTCAGCAAAAGTCTCTAGAATTTTAGGGAGATTTAGTTCCTCTAAATTACGAATTTTTTTAGGAATAAGACGGAGAGCAAAACTGACAGCTCCTTGTTGGAAAAAACCATTACCACGAAAGCGATCACCACCTTCGACTCCGTAGGAAAAGTCTATTTCTTTTTCAGCTAAAAATTTCTCTATATTTTCTTTGGATAAGAGGTGTTCAGTAATGGCCAAAGTATCTTTTTTGGTTAAAACTGGTTTGCGAATTAGAGGTAACAAAACTCCAGCCACACGAATAGTCGGGTGACGACCTTCAGAAAGATGGAGGTCTGATGCTCCCTCTTTAATGGTTGTTATTATTAAATCATCTAATTCAGCTTTGTAATCCATAGAATAATTAATATATTTTATTTAATAAGATTTTTGGCAGTTTGTTTTTTATCGTAAATATTTTTTACTTCTTCCACAACTTCTGAAGGAATACTGGTGGCTTTAACAATATAACCATCAACGTTAAGATTTACAGCTTTCTCGATATCAGTAGTTTGTCCTTGATTGGTGAGAACAATAACCACAGCCTCGCCTTTCAAATTTTCTTTCTTAACCATTTCCAAAAATTCAAAACCTGTAATTTTAGGCATAATCAAATCAGAAACCAAAATATCTGGACGATATCCCAATCGCAATTGGTTTAAGGCATCATCAGCTCCGCAAGCAGCCGCCACTTCAAAACCACTATTTTTAAACTTAACTTCATACATGTTAAGTAGGAATTTATCATCATCAACAATCATTATTTTCAAAGCAGTTTTATTTTCCATTTTTTTAAGTTTATTCTGTATTTATAATACATTTATTATACCAGTAAATAAAATTTTGGAGAAGTCGTCAGAACCCTTATATACTAATGTCGAAATAGAAGGTTTATAACTTGTTAACTTCTTCAAAAGAGATCTCCCCTTTAAAGGCTTTTCTGATGGCGTCCTCTTTCATCATAAGCATTCCCTTACTACGCAAAAGTTCATAAATACCCAATTCGGTAGGATTTTTAAGAATCAATTCTTCCACATCCTTTTCCATCTTAAAAGCTTCAAAAACGGCAGCTCGGCCTTTTGTGCCAAGTGGGCAGGTTGGACTTGGTTCAATTTCCAAAACTGTTTCAGGGATTTTGATTTCTTTAAGATATTTTTCTGGTAAGTCAGCAAATTGACGATCAATAATAGCTTTTATGGCACCGTCGACTGGAACTTTTTTATTGGTTTCTGGACAAATAACATTTACCAAGCGTTGAGCCATAGCTAGAATAAGTGTTGGGCCAATCAAGTACGGGTCAACACCCATATCGATAAGGCGAGGAATAACACCGACGGAATTATTGGTGTGAATGGTAGAC
The DNA here is from genome assembly GCA_049287185.1 of Minisyncoccia bacterium. Classification (GTDB taxonomy): domain Bacteria; phylum Patescibacteriota; class Minisyncoccia; order Phycocordibacterales; family GWA1-40-21; genus JBAWVR01. The sequence continues at coordinate 30,881 of JBAQFI010000004.1, read as the reverse complement.
AACACCAAGTGACCAGTAAGAGCTGCCTGAACGGCAAGCTTGGCAGTTTCTTTATCACGGATTTCTCCCACCATGATTACATCTGGATCCTGACGAAGAGTAGTACGAAGACCAGTGGCAAAAGTATAACCAATATCTGGAAAAACCTGAGACTGACTAACACCTTCAATGTTATACTCGATTGGATCTTCTAAAGACAAGACGTTTGTTCCTTCTCGATCAAGTTCATTTAACATGGAATAGAGAGTGGTAGTTTTACCAGAACCAGTCGGACCAGAAATCAAAATCAAACCGTAGGGACGTTTTATGGCTTCACGAACCAAAGCTTCAATCTTTGGATCCAAACCAATTTCACTTAGAGGTTTTACACCCTTTTCTTGATCTAAAATACGCAACACTACCTTTTCACCAAAATAAGATGGGAAAGTGGAAACACGAAAATCAATTTTGCGACCGTCAATCTGTCTAGTTAGACGACCGTCTTGTGGTTTTCTTTTTTCATCCAATTTCATATCGCACATAACCTTGATACGAGCGACAACGGCTTGATGATAAGTAATTGGTAAAACTAAACTAGTATTTAGGAGTCCATCAACGCGAAAACGGACACGAATAACTTGTCGCAATGGTTCAATGTGAACATCAGAAGCCACACCATCAACGGCATAGCGTAAAATAGTATCCACAACTTTGGTGACTGGAGCATCTTCAATAATTACTGTCTCTTCCCCGTTTTTACCAGTTCTAACTTCACTTTTCTCTTCCAATTTAATATCTGATATTTCTTCAATCAGTTTACTATCAACATTGCCCAGGGCTTTATCTACTTCATTGGAAATACCTTTGTAGTTTGAAACGACTCTATTAAAATCTTCCTTAGAAATAAGGAAGATTTTAAATGGCACTCCGAGTTTAGAGGCAATAAAGTTTAGTGAGTTTCTAGCATTCAAGTCATCGGGGTTTACCAAGCCAACTTCCAATACTCCATCCTTAAAATCAAGCGGGACGAGATTGTAGTGTCTAGCTGAATCTTCTGAAATATATTTTAGAATATCAAAAGATACACCCTCTTCTCCAATGACTCGGGTAGCAATATCTAAATATTCACCTTTAGCATTCAAAACAGAATCTGAAGCAATATTCATTTTAGCCAGTACATCTTCTATTGATTGACCGGTTTGTCCAGAAATTGACTCAATTTTAGGAATATCATCCTGTGAAATTAGGCCTTTTTTGGCTAATATATTTAAAAAACTCATATAAATTTAATCAAAAATTACCTTATTTTACAACGGCTTTACCGTCAAAAGGTACAGGCGCAAATGGATTATCGCGACCAGTTGTTTGAGTAATTATTTGAATTCTAGATTCTTTCAAGCTTCTATAGGCAGGAGATGATAAAAAACCGGTATTTAATGTAATGCTATTTACACGGTTTAGGGTACTTAAAATTTTTGAGCCTTCATCTGTTAAAGTGGCTGAGGCAACACCTGCACCCTGGCTAACAATAGCGCTGTTACTATTGGTGTCGTCATTCCCTAAAAAATACCAGGCGGCAACAGAAAGTAGAATGATTATGACGACTGCTAAAATAATGTTATTTTTTGTCATAAAGTTTTAATTACTTGTGTTTAACCAATAAGTATTAAGTGAAACTGTGAAGTCATAGGTGCCTAGGTCATTAGCACTAAAGGAAACATTATTTATATCAACCAAACGAAGATTGTCTTCCAAATCCCTGAGAAAATTAACAAAATCGTTGTAGGCCATAGTAACAGTAAAATTAATATTCAAAGTACTATATTCGTCGGTACTGGTTACAATAGAATTCTGATTGGTTTTAGCAGCTGTTGGAGTTTTATTAACACTTACCCCCTTAAAACCTAATTGGCTATATCTTTTGGCAATATCTTCTATTTCTACAATCAGACGAACATTATCAACATTATTTGGTAGCATTTTATCCAAACGAGTAATGTCTTCTTGGGGAATGTCTGATTTGCTTTGAGTTAAGGAAATTATTTTATTTTTTAATTTGATTTGATTGGCAGTAGCAGCATCATATGAATCACTAATAGCCTTGAGGGTAATGATATTATCATTTTTACCATTGGCATCAAGATGTTCACCCTGGTAAAGTGGATTAATCCAGCCAAAAAATAGGGCTCCAGAAACTATAAGTAATATTAGGGGGGTAATTAAATTCATATTTTTAAAAATTATCTACTTGTTCAACTGGAGCTGCTCCCTGCTCCATAATTGGGTTTTGATTTTCTGAAACTGCCTCTTTGATAGTTTTATAATTGGTCAAACTTTGGTCTAGATCGGCTGACAAACTAAAAGATACGGCTCCAGTTAAAGTTGGAACGAAATCAGAAAAAATTAGATTTGAAAAACCACCAGCTCTTTTAAATGCATCGGACTGACCAGCAATGGTATTGAAATCTCTGGCGACACCAGACATTTTTATATTAGTGACAGTTGGATCTTTGTAAGAAAAAGTTAAACTCTTAAAGCGAACGTCTTGAGCAGTATTTTGACCGAGATAATCTAGTATCGGGGATACGGCTACATGCTTATTTAAAATCTTCTCAGTTAGGTTTAATTGTTTATCGAAAGCAATAATATTACTTAGAGTAGTTGGCTCCTCTTGTAATTTTCTCAGAGCAGCAACTTTACCAGCCAAGCCTTCAGTTAAGGATGTGTGCCAAAAATAAACTCCGGCGGAGGAGATAATTGAAATAATAAAGATAAAAACAGAAATTACCAAAAAAATATTGATACCGGAACCAGTGGTAGACTTTTCTACCGTCATCGGTTTCTTTGGTATAAAAGATGTTTGAAAATTATTATCCATATGTACTTTGTAAAAGTTAGATTTTAAAACCCACTACTAATATTATAATACTTTAGCAAATAAAAGACTAGTGCCTAATCATTGTCTAGTAATTGACGTAGCGCGAGACCAATAGCTACAGTGAATTCTGGTCCAACTGACTTTAAAACGTTTTCCAAAAAGGCGGGGTATTCTAGTTTACCAAAGGGATTTCCCTTCTCTACCGGTAAATCTAGAGCAACTTTAACCGATTCATTTAAACCCTTGAGATTTGCTCCTCCACCAGTCAAAAAGACTTTGCTAATGTTTTTATTATAATTTTTTTGATAATTAACAATGACTCTCTTAACCTCTGAAAAAATAAAGTCTAAATTTACTGAGGAAAGATCGCTGACATCTCTGATAACACTTCCGCCGGGAGTGGATTTCTTAATTCTTTCTGCTTCATCAAAACTTAAACCGAGGGAACGAGAAATAGCGAGGGTGATGTCTTGTCCTCCACGATTTACAATATTTGAGGCTCGGAGGATTCCTCTATCGATAATATATATTTTGGTTGTTCTGGCACCAAAATCTAATATCATTTGGGTTTCCAAACCTGGTTCAGTAACTGCCCTAATGGTGCTAAATAATTCAATCTCTGAAGAGGCGGCAACTAGACCGGACATTTTCATCAACTGATCATTTTTAGATTTGGCATCATTGTGAACAACCACCAGCAAAACATTCTTAATTTTTTCATCTAAAATTTTGGCACTAGATTGAAACTCAGAAAAAGCACTTTCTTCAGTTGGAATTACCCAATAGTCGATTGTCACTTCAGATGTTGGCACAGGAATGTATTTACGAGCTTCAAGGGGAATAATTTCAGCCAGTTTTTTTTCTCCAAGATCTGGAACTTTTATAAAAGAAATTAAACTTGAAGTTATCGGTATAGAAGTACAACAAACATTTGAGGTAACATTGGCCTCTTTGATTAAATCTAATATGGCTTCAGAAAGTTTATCTAGGGATAAATTTGTAGCTCGCCCAATTTCTTGGTTGGCATAGGGACCAATAGCAATTTCTCCATAAGTTTCAAGAACGGCTCTACCCTTCTTTTTCTTTAGTTGAACAATTTTCACAGAAGAACTGCCAATGTCCAAACCAATGACACTGCCAACTTCTTTTTTAAAAAATGAATCAAATGTTTTTGAAAGAAAATTATTCATAGCGACAAATATTTAGCAAAAAAACTAAATTTACCGTAATATTATAACATAAACCATATTAAAATGTTATCAAGATTAAACCTATTAGTGTCCTTTATAATTGACACAGTTTTCCCTCCACCACCTTTAGTTCAAAGGCTAATTGGGTTGTCTGTCGAAGAGATTATTAGCGAAATTTCACGGTCTGATTCACTTCCGGACAAAAATTCAATAGCCATTCTTTCTTACAAACACCCTTTAACTAGAACCGCCATTTGGGAGATGAAATATCGTGGTAACCGAGCCATCACACGTAAAATGGCGCTGGTAATTTATGATTATCTGCTAATAGAACTCAGCGAGGCATCCACCTGGCAAAATTTTACTGAACCAATTATTGTGCCTATACCCCTATCACCTGAAAGGTTAAGGGAACGAGGCTATAATCAAGCTGGGAAGCTAGCTAAAGAATTAGTTAAAATTGACAAAGGGGAAAATTTTAAATTAAATAGTGACTGGCTAAAAAAAGTTCGTTCAACAGATAGTCAATCTCATACTAGAAATCGTACTGAGCGACTTAATAATTTGAAAAATTGTTTTTCGGCCAGTTCGGATGTTGAAGGAAAAAACATAATTTTACTTGATGATGTGATCACCACTGGAGCCACTATGAAAGAAGCAAAAAATACCTTGCGCCAGGCTGGCGCTAAAAAGGTAATTTGTGTCGCGGTAGCACATTAAAATAAATTCAAAACTCGAAAATCAAAGTTCAAAACTTAATATTAAAACTTAAAAGTTTAAGACCGGATTTTCGCTACGCGAAAATCCGGTCTTATCTTACTTTTGATTTTTTATATTAATTTTTGAGATTTAAGTTTTGATTTTTGAGTTAAAAAAAGTTTTTTAGTCTTCTAACTACTCTCTCCTTCCCCAAAACTTTCATCACCTGATGCAAATCTGGTGAAATCGTCCTACCAGTTAGTAGAACCCTGTAGATTCTCGCTACATCACCGACTTGTCCTTTATATTTACTTGGATCATTTTTAAATTCCTTGGCGCTTGAAGCATAACCTAGACTATCAGCAATCTTCTTAATATGATCAAACCAAACATCTTTTATATCATTCTCGTTGTAATCCTCAATTAATTTTTTACCAGCTTCTTTAACTGTCTCCCAGTCAAAATCACCCAGTATTTTTTTAGCATCTTCGGGGTTTAAACAGAAAAGTTCATCGAAAAAATAACCAACTTCTTTTTTTACGTCCGACCATTTTCCGATATCCTTCCGACCAGTGGGTCCGCCACGTTCAATACCAAAGATGGCTTGGGTATATTCAATGTCTCTAGAAAGTAGCTTGGCAAAATCCGGATCATGCATGGTCGCCCAGCGCCAGGCACTATGATTAACAGCGTTGGCTTCCATACTAGCAATTATATTTTTACTAATATCTAACAATTTATTTTCGTCAAACAAGGCTCCACTTAAACTAAATTTTTTAACGTCTAATTTAAATTCTGAATTGGGAGTGGTTGGATTTGCTTTACGCCAATCTTCAAAGTTTGAATTGTATAAATTTAGAAGATATTCAATCATTGCGACTGGTGGGTATCCTGCGTCACTATAAAACTGAACGTTAGCCTCTGGATCTTTACGTTTACTGATTTTGCGACGGCTTCCACCTTCATCAATTTTTTGCATCGGTGAAAGATGTCCATATTCCGGAGCAGACCAACCAAAAGCTTTAAATAATTGTAAATGAATTGGTAGAGATGACAACCATTCATCACCACGCAAAACGTGAGTGGTCTTCATTAGATGATCATCAATGACATGAGCTAAATGGTAGGTTGGATAGCCATCAGACTTTAGTAAAACCAAATCTAAATCGTTTTCTGACAATTCACGCTCACCACGAATCATATCGGTAACTTTTATTTTATTTTCAAAATTACCATTGGAGCGAAAACGAATGACAAAAGGTGTCTTGGCATCAAGTTCGGATAAAATTTCTTCATCTTCTTTATCACGCCAAATTGCCCATTCACCACGGTAACCGGGTCGAATTTTTGCCTGTTCCTGTGACTCATGTATTTTTTCTAATTCCTCACTAGTTAAAAAACATGGGTAAGCTAAATTATTCTCCACCAGCCATTTTGTATAAGTATGATAATAATCTAAACGCTTACTTTGTTTATATGAACCATAAGCACCGATCTCCTCCCCGACTTTTGTTTCGCCTTCATCCGGCAAAAGATCATAACGGGTTAGAGAATCAATGATGACTTTGCTGGCCCCTTCTATTTCACGTTTCTGATCTGTATCTTCAATACGCAAGTAAAAAACACCATTAGTTTGTTTGGCTAGACGATAATCAGCAAGGGCAGAGGCTAGATGACCAATATGCATAAAACCGGTTGGGCTAGGTCCGAGGCGAGTCACCATAGCACCTGCTGGCAGATTTCTAGGTGGATATTTTTTTTCGATTTCCTCTATTGTTAATTTGACCTCAGGAAAAAGTTTGGCAGCAATTAATTTGGCATCTTTCATAATTATCATTAAATATATATCAAAAATGACTCAAAAGCTAGAAATATAACTTTCTGTCATTCCCGCGCAGGCGGGAATCCAGATCTTCTAAATATTGCAATTAATCCTGGATTCCCGCCTGCGCGGGAATGACAGAAAAAATACTATTTACCATTCAACCTCTTTCTTCCTATGCTCTTTCAAATACTTATTAACCTTCGAAAAATGTTTGCAACCGAAAAATCCAGAATGTGCGGAAAATGGTGACGGGTGTGGTGCCTCCAATATCAAATGTTTACTAGAATCAATTAAATTTTTCTTACTACGGGCATAATTACCCCAGAGCATAAAAACAATATTTTCATGTTTATCGGAGAGAGTTTTGACAACCGTGTCAGTAAATTCTTCCCAACCTTTACCCCGATGGGAAGCAGGAGTGTGAGCTACAACACTTAAAATGGCATTTAAAAGAAAAACACCTTGTCTGGCCCAAGCTTCTAAATTTCCATTGGTAAAATCTTTTTTAATTCCCAGATCATTTTCAATTTCTTTATAGATATTTTTAAGAGATGGTGGTGGATTCTCACCAGTTGGAACCGAAAAACAAAGCCCGTGAGCCTGACCATCATCATGATATGGATCCTGTCCCAAAATTACTACCTTTACTTGAGAAAAAGGTGTTAACGAAAAAGCATTAAAAATATCTTGTGGTTTGGGAAAAACTTTTTTTGTTTTGTATTCTTTTCGCACAAAATCCGCCAATTCTTTAAATTTTACAGAATTGAAATAATCTTGGAGTGATTCCTTCCACTCCGATTCAATATTTATTTCTTTTACACTTTTATCCATAGATAATCATGAACTAGATTCAAAGACTATTTTTCCATGAAGTTATAGTAAGCCAAATATGATAGGGCGAGCACTGCTACAACCATAGAAACTTTTGGATCAACCACAGCCGAAAACAAGACTAGAATAGCGGCAACGATGGAGATGATACCTTCATAATTTTTCTTAATCATATTTTTGTCTAATTTTAATTACATTTACTCTCACACTCAAACGCTTTAATAATATCACCACTGTTAGTATCTACACATTTTTGAACGCAAGATTTACATTGGGTAAATTGAGAGTTTTGGATTTGCTGACAACTTCCATTCTGAATACCACATTTGGCATATTGTAAGCATCTATCACCTATTCCATACATTTCATTACAAATTTCTGGCGGATTGGCACCACATTTTATGTCTAAACCATGACAATTTTCCAACTCACATTTTGGTTCGACAGCCTTCACTTCACAAGTTTCCTCCCAAACGCGTAGACACTTTTGCTTGGCCGGGCACCACGAATAACCAGCTGGACCAAGGCAACCATGTTCATCTCTATCTCCTCCAATTAAAGTACTACTGCTCACAGAGTTTTGTGTTTGAGTCGGACAAACCACTGTACACTTTTTTTCCAAGCATAAAGAGGTGTATGGGCAATTTGATCTGATTAAATAATCTCCTGGTGTTTCACACTCTGTATCTTTTTGACAGGATTTATTTAAGATTTCGGTTATTTTATAGCTATTTAAAGTATAACCATCTGGTAACTTATTTTGTTCTGAAATATCACCACAACCGACTAACGGCATTTCTGAACTTGGCTGACCATGTTTAATCCATTGTCCATCTTTACACAACCAATTATCTTCACCAGAAAAAAATCTAATACCTAGTATGACAGCTAGAAATATTATTAATGTAGTACCAATAATTAGTAGTTTGTTTTTCATCAACATTGATTTTAAATCTATTTTAAGACTTCTCCACATTGAGTACAGAATTTTGTTCCTATTGGATAGTCAATGTTGCATTTTGAACAGGTTACAATTAACTTTGCTCCACATTCTGGGCAAAATCTCAGAGCTGGATCAGTTATCTCCTTCTTACACTTTGGACATTTTGGTACTTTAGCTTCTGGTGCTTTTTTGTCAAAAATTTTAGAAGCTACTTTACTAATCCCAGTGGACACTCCTTGTCCAACTTTCCAACTTACTTCATTTTTTATCTTACCGGTTAAATCATCAAGAAATCCCATATTTTTATTTTATTAGACTAATAATATACTCTTAAAATTATACCGTTTAACTACAATTATACAACATCGGCTCCACTCGGACGATTATATGAAGGTAAATTACCCTCAACCAAAGAACCGACTTTATTTAGAGTGTCTTCAGCCATTTGTAAAACTCGTGCTTCGGCATTAGCGACACTTAGGCCAATATTTGGTGTATCTATCGCCTTAAGCTGGGCCTTGGCTACTTCTATTAATTCTTTTTCACCAGATTCCTCGGCAAATTTCAATTGTTCTTTAGCCTCCCTTCTTTGTCCTTCTTTATCAGCTGCCCGTGTAGCCAGACCTTTCATCATAGCTTCATCATTCTTTTTTCTTTGCAAAATTACTTTTGCTGCACTCTCCATGTCTTTATCACCAAGTGTCTTGGCATATTCAGCTAATCTTTCAGCTTCTTCAATGTTCAATGATTTTTCACTTGATTTCATTCCGACCTCATTTTTTACGTTTATTGAATAAGTATATTGAGAAACGCTCAACCACATTTTCATGATGGCGGATATTCTTGGATCAGGATTTTTACTGCCGTCAGTTTCATATAAGGAACCTCCCACTGCGGTTATTTTTACTGGATTATACATATCTGTCGAAATCTTTTTTGTTTGTTTATTTGAACCGCCAATGGAAATACGATTACTGGTATTAAACACCACGACAGAACCATCCTTATTTAATTCAATAAGAGCATTTATTTCGTCACTACCTTTTTTACTGTCAAAAGATTTTAATTCACTAAGCTGATTGGCAACGACAGCTAAATATTTATTACCCAAAGCTTTGACAGCCTTTTCCATTTCAGTCTTTACCATTTCATTGGCTAACCCACCAGTTTGATGAAATTCTATTTGAGGAAAGCCAGCGGCAAATTTAACAATATTATTTACATCACGTCCTTTCTTTTTTACCTTAACACTAAAAAGTCCGCTTAATAATTCAATTTTTTCAATTTTATGCTCGTAAACGGTTGAGGATGAACCTCTTTTAACTGCTTCTGGAACCTGCTCTGGAATCATATAAGCTGGAGCTGGATGTGAGACAGTTTCCTTAACTGAAATTTTTAACTCACTGTTAGGGAAGATAAATATGTGCCAGAAGTTATTTTCTTCATCCTGATTCTCGTCTTTCAATTCCAGGACGAATGATTTATTTTCAGTACCGATAATGTCGCCATCTCTGATTATAAAAGGTAAATCTGCGGAACTTTTCGGCAATTTGACTTTTTTAGTACCTCTTTTAATATAGGCGTTGCCAAAAGTTTCAAAAATAATTGGCTGTATGGCTGTTCTTTTTTGAGTAGAGGGAAATGATAAATTATATTTTTTAAGCAAGTCTATTTTGGGTTGAATTTTAGAATCATAAAATCTTTCCACTGATATTCCACCGATGGTTCTTATTGTTAGTAATGGCGGATTCTTTTTGAATTCCTCGACAATTTTTTCACACTCTTCCCTTTCGGCTAAATCTTTCCCGATACCTGCTCCTTGAGCCCTGGCTTCTTCCATCTCTTTTATATAAGCCGACGAATTTTCACCAGCTTTTTTTATTGCCTTTTCTTTTATACTTATAATCCTTTTTAGAAAATCAGCGTCACTTTCTTTGCTAGTACTTTTTGTTTTCTTTTCTATTTTAGATTTTTCCTGTCCATTAGATTTTTTAGCCATAATTTTATTTTAAGCAACTTTTTTGGCGTCAGTTAAAGGCTTGTATTTTCTTGGTGATTCTAAATATGATGACAGATCAACTGACTTCCCTCCTTCACCTATATATATTTTCGCCAATTGTCCATGAGTATCTTTTACTTGTTTCATGGCGCCAGAAGAGGCCTTGGCTAATCTATCTATACCGGCATTTCCAAGACCTTCCATCATACCTTTGTTCATCGCTATGGCTTTTTTCATTTGGTCCATATAGCCAGCTTTTTGCATTTCTTTCATTGCCTCAGGCAGCTCTTTCATCTGCTCTCGAATTTTTTTCTTCATTTCAGGATCTATTTTTTCCCCATGCTCCTCACTTAATTTCATCATCCTCTCCATGTCTTCAGGGGTCATCTGGCTAAACATTTCAAATGTTCCAAGTACCTGATTCATATTATCTGGTATGCTTTTATATGAATCCGCCATTTTTTTAGGATCAATTTCTGGTGCAGAATTAGTTAATACTTTACTAAAATATGAGATGAGTCCAAGACCATTATTAATAGAAAAGAGATCATCAGCTGACAGCACCCCTCTTTTATAAATTCCGCTGCCATTTACAATTATTTCCTGTGGTGAACTTGATTTGGCTAGATATACAGCTTTGGTTCTTTTGTTTGTGTATTCAACCCCTTTTTCCCCACCAGCATTGCTATATAAAATATTTTCATAAACATCAAAAACACCACCGGAGCCACCAAAGCCGAGAAATTTTACATTAGCTATTGGTGTTACCAAAATATCATCGGTATTACTATAGGACACTGAGAAAAAACCCTTTTTTAATTCAATGTTTTTTATCATTTCTCCATGATTTCTTTTTTTATCCTTGCCGGTTTTGTCCCAAGTCTCAAAACCACTGACCACCATTTCACTGTTCGGTCCCATACTGACAATTTTTGAAGAATTATTTTTATAACCTTCTAGTGGCTTATCTCTACCAACATTAAAATCACTACTGACACGGATTATGGTTTTGGAACCGGACACAAGCGTATCACCGTCCGTAAGCTTAGGATATTCTTTCTCAAACTTTTGCATCTCAACAATATCCTTGCCATCAGATTTTAATAATTCGGTAGTCAATTTGGCTTTAGTTTCAACTGAAGGAATTTTAATCTTTTTCCCTTTTCTCACAATAAAAGCACTTTCTCCAGATACAGCCAAATCAATACGCCCGGTTTGAACATCGAATATCATATTTTTATAAAAAAATTATTTTAGCTTTATTAATCTTGGCTTTGAGGTATTTTTCAATTTCTTTTTTAATTTCATCGGCAAATGTCACTCTTTTCCCTTGAACTAAAAACTCTGTCTTATCTTGGCAGGTAAATTTTAATTCAAGATTATTATCCTCAAAATCTATAAACTCTAAGGTTGTGCCTCTAGCTAATAGTCTTTGATTATATTCCTTAATAAGGTTTGATATTTCTTCTTTTGTCATAATTATTATTCTTACAATTAATTGTCGCTGAATGGTGTGACACCAATTTCTTGACTAGCCATTTCTTCCACCCAACTAACAGCGATCGCAAGATCTCCTTTCTTTACAATAAGCGACTCGCCAGACATTTCTATAGTATAGCCATTTTTTACAAAGCTACTCTCTAAATTTTCTGCAGTTGGCTCTTCCTTCCAAACATAAACAAAGATATCAGCTTTAGACATTGGATCTTTGAGTACTTGTTTTAATTTAACTGCCCCACAAGCTTCACCAAGAATGGTTTTGACTTCATTTGCCACAGAGGAAAGTGACGTTATATCCTTAGTCGAGTTGTAATAATCTATTGGCTTTTCATTATCACCATCTGCAGGTGATGGTTCATCCCCATTAGAAATTCCATCGCCAGCATTTGGTAATTGACCCGTCAAACCACCTAGACTTTCAAAACCAGTGGCCCCAGTTTTTTTCATGGTGACATACCACTCTTCAATTTTTTCTTCATTACAGTTTCCTTTTGTTTCAGCACTTTTTATCAAACCACAAAAACTAGCGTCTCGATAATAAAGAGCTCCTAAGGCATAACACATATCCTGTGTATCTAAATCAGATTCCTTACATTTACTAATATATTCCGCTTTATCCATAACAGTATCACCTTTCTCCTTCATCATACCCATTACACTATCTTTATCTATCCCGGTAGAAAGAGAGCTTTTTTGAAAGCCGTAATATGCGACCCCGGCCACAATTACAATTGCAACTAAAACAATACTTAATACTTTTTTATTCATAATTTTATTTACAAATTATCAACTTAATAAAAAATTCAGTTTATTAACTAAATTTATGAGACTATTCAACTTTTATTCATTATATCACTATGTTATGCCCAATCAAATCATCGGGTGCATTAAAAAAAACCCTCAAAATGAGGGTCTTTTTACTTATTCTAAAAACGAAAATTATGAAAGGTGTTTAGAAACCAATTTGGTCATTTCAAACATATTTACGACATCCTTTCCACCGAAAACTTTCTTTAGATTAGCATCAGCATTGATGTTTCTCTTGTTCTTTGGATCTTGTAAATTAGCTTTCTTGATATAAACCCAGAGAGCCTTAACGACTTCTGATCTTGGCATAGGACCCTTTCCTACAACAGCTGCTAATTCGGCGCTGACATTCATAGGCTTCATAAAGGCTGAGGTTGCTTTTGCTGGCATATTATTTTTGTTTACCCTTCGCGCTTACGCGTTTAGAGTGATTATTAATATAGCTCATATAATAGCATATTCTACTACCTTATGGGAACAGCTGACTTTTAAGGACCCATTTTCTGGTAAATACTGAAATCTGTGCTAATATCTTCGACAGACAGAAACTTACAACAAGAAAGGGTGATTTTATGAAAAGAGACAGAGCAACCGGAGTGATTAGAATTATAAAAGTTCCTATTGGTGAAGCACCGCTTAAGATTCGCCAAGCTTGGAAAGGACTTCTCCTTCCCTGTTGTCACTATCTAGGTTTCCCTGATAGTGGCGGCGAACGCGGTGTCCTGAGTAAGAAAAAAGCCAGCGTCAATCGCTATGGCTTCAGTGTTCCTCAAAAACAGGCACTACAAATTTTGGGTCAGGAGAAACCCAAAGCCGCCAAATGGTGGAAAGAGCATGATTTCCCAATGGCCGGACAATATTTTTGTTTCGCCGAAAACGAAGCTGAGATTGTCAGTGGTGTCGTTCCCCAACAGCTCATTGAGGTCACTGACGAGATGAGAGGAAACCCATATCGGTAAAATTTTACAACAAAAAACCACTTTCTGAGGAAAGTGGTTTTAATTTGTTAAGTTTATTTCTTCTTAGCAACTTTCTTTGTTCCTCCGGCGGCAGCTTTAATTTCTTCTTCAATCGCTACTTGAGCAGCGGCTAAACGAGCAACTGGCACTCGGAATGGTGAACAACTAACATAAGTGAGTCCAGCCTTGTGACAGAAAGCGATACTAGCCGGATCACCACCGTGCTCTCCACAGATACCCATCTTGATGCCTGGGCGAGTCTTATTACCCTTCTCCACCGCAATCTTGATAAGCTGACCAACTCCGGTTTGATCGATAGAAGCAAAAGGATTTTGTTTAATAATTTCGTTCTCCTGATAAGCTGGCAAGAATGAACCGGCATCATCACGGCTCATACCAAGACAAGTCTGAGTTAAGTCATTAGTTCCGAAACTAAAGAACTGAGCAGTTTCGGCAATCTCATCGGCGGTCAGGGCTCCACGAGGAATTTCAATCATAGTTCCGACCATGTAATCAATTTTGGTTTTGGTTTCGGCCATAACTTCTTTGGCGACACGATTAACTACTTCAATTTGAATATCCAATTCTTTTTTGAAACCAACCAAAGGAATCATCACTTCTGGTTTAACTTTGATACCAGCTTTTTGCACTTCAACTGCGGCTTCAAAAACAGCACGGGCCTGCATTTCAGAAATTTCTGGGTAAACAATTCCAAGGCGACAGCCACGGAAACCGAGCATTGGATTGAACTCATGGAGTTCTTTCATGCGTTGTTTAATTTTATCAATAGAAACTTTCATTTTTACTGACAAATCTTTTTGCGCTTTGTCTTCGTGAGGCAAGAATTCATGTAGTGGTGGATCGAGGAAACGAATAGTAGCTGGGTAACCTTTCAAGGTTTTGAAGATTCCAACGAAATCTGATTTCTGATATGGCAAAAGTTTAGCTAACGCTTTCTTACGAGCTTCGAGATTATCTGCTAAAATCATTTCGCGCATAGCGTCAATACGATTGCCTTCGAAGAACATATGTTCGGTACGAACGAGTCCGACTCCAGTAGCACCAAAGGACAGTGCATTAGCGACTTGCTCAGGAGTATCGGCATTAGTGCGAACTTTTAGTTTAGCGGCTTTATCACACCAAGTCATGAGAGTACTGAACATCTGATAAACTTCGCTTTTCTTTGGATCAAGAGTTTTGTTAACCAAAACCTGAATAATTTCTGATGGAGCAGTTTTGATTTGGCCAGCATAAACAGTACCCAAAGTTCCGTTAATAGAAATTGAATCTCCTTCTTTGAAAACTTGGCAGTCAGCACCAGCGGACAAAGTTTTCTTGGCGTAATCAATACACAAGGCAGAAACTCCACAAACACAAACCTTACCCATTTGACGAGCGACTAGTGCAGCATGAGAACTAACTCCACCTTTGGCAGTTAAAATTCCTTCAGCGGCAATCATTCCACGCAAATCTTCTGGAGTAGTTTCAGCCCGAACAAGCAAAACTTTTTCACCTCTAGCAGCGGCGATAACAGCTTTGTCGGCGTTAAAATAAATTTTTCCGGAAGCCGCACCTGGGCCGGCTGGTAAACCTTTAGCAATTACCTTGGCACTTTTTTCAGCTTTAGGGTCAAAAATTGGAGCCAAAAGTTGGTCAAGTTGTTCAGCTGGGTTACGACGAACTGCAGTTTTCCAATCAATAAGTTTTTCCTTCACCATGTCCATGGAGAACTTGAGGGCAGCGAGCGCAGTTCTTTTACCATTACGAGTTTGCAAAATGAAAACTTTTCCATCTTGAATAGTAAATTCAATATCTTGAACATCTTTAAAATGTTTCTCTAAAACATTTCGAATATTATTTAATTCTTTGAAAGCAGCTGGCAAGTAATTGGCGAGCTGAACGACAGGCTCTGGAGTACGAACTCCAGCCACGACATCTTCTCCTTGTGCATTAATCAAAAATTCACCGTAAAATTCTTTCGCACCGTTGGCAGGGTTTCGAGTAAAAGCCACACCGGAACCAGAATTATCACCAGTATTTCCGTAAACCATGGCTTGAACATTAACCGCAGTTCCCCACTCAGTTGGAATATTATATTTTCGGCGATAGACATTGGCACGATCGTTCATCCAAGAACCAAAGACGGCACCGGTCGCCCCCCAAAGTTGTTCCCATGGGTCTTGAGGAAAAGCTTTACCAGAACGCTCTTTAATCAAAGCTTTAAAACGAGTAATGAGTTTCTTTAAATCCTCAACAGTCAGTTTGGAGTCATCAATATCTTTCTTGTAAACTTCGTGTTTCAAACCTTCAATCAAAACTTCAAACGGTTCGTGATCTTCACCTTCACGTTTTTGCACTCCCATCACAACATCACCATACATTTGAATAAAACGGCGGTAACAGTCCCAAGCAAATCTTTCATTCTTGGTAGCCAAAGCTAGAGCTTTTACAGTTTCATCATTCAAACCAAGATTGAGAATTGTATCCATCATACCTGGCATAGAATCGCGGGCACCGGAACGAACAGAAACAAGAAGTGGTAAGGCAGATTTATCACCAAACTTTACACCCATGATTTTTTCAATATGGGAAATTCCGTTTTTTACATTTGGAGCTAAAGTTTTTGGGTAAGTTTTCTTATTATTGTAATAGTAAGTACAAACTTCGGTGGTAATAGTAAAGCCTGGAGGCACTGGTAAACCAATTCGGCTCATTTCCGCCAAGTTAGCACCCTTTCCACCCAGAAGTGGCTTCATACTACCATCACCGTCAGCTTTTTTGTTTCCAAAAACATACACATACTTCGTTTCTTTTGCCATTGTTTTGTTTACCCGGTAAAGTCGACAATTCTGATTGTCGTCCCCGCGCAGGCGGGGATCCAGTCAGACATCAATTTTTGCGGGTTGATTATACCCGTCAAATTTCGTAAGAATGAAATTTCTTCGGGCAAGTTAATAAAATCCTTAATAATTACCCGAGCATTCTATCATAGTTTTTTTAAAAAAATATTTATTTACAATATACACAAGAAAAAATTACTTATTTCAAGTGGTTAATGAAATTCATTATTAAAATATACACCATGCGTGTGAATTTTATTTGGCGGAGAGTGTGGGAGTTTCTCTCCTTACAGGAGCAGTATCCTGTTTGGATTTTCTTCTCGTTTAAGAAAACTTAAGAAAATGCTCAAACAGGCTTCGAATCCCACACGGAGTGCTCCCCAGCACTCCTACTCTCCGCATAAAAAATCACACTGTTTCAGTGGATTTTTAAATGCGGAGAGTGTGGGATTCGAACCCACGGTAGGCTTTTAGACCCACACCTCGTTAGCAGTGAGGCGCTTTCGACCACTCAGCCAACTCTCCAAAACTTATTAAGACTCGTTTAGATTAACATAAACGCAAGCCAGCTTCAACTGGTCGACGTTTAAATTATTTATTTATTTATTTTGTGTTCTGTTATTCATGCAATTTCGGGTCTCTTTTACCTGGCGAAATAAATACTAACTACTATAAATAATATATATGTGACCAATAAAATTACTCCTTCTCTTCGGTCCATTTTTTTACCACTGTAATAAAAATATGAAAACAAAGTCAGAACAACTCCCATGAACAAAGAAATTATCCAAAATGTTGAATTCACATCAAAGATAATCGGTTTGAGAATAGAAAGAATTCCTAAAACTAAAACGTTGGTGAAGGATGAACTAAGAAGATGCCCCAAGGAAAGTTCGGACGTTTTTTTATGCCATGAAGTGATGGCAATGCTTATTTCTGGCAAATTTGTGCCAATCGAAAAAATCACCGCTCCAATTATTAATTGACTAACTTGAATATAATTAAGTAGGTTCAGGGTTATTTCCATTATCCAATTTGAAGAAATAATAATACCTATAATCCCGGCTATAGCTAGGATAATTGATTTCCCAGTTTGATTACTGTCGGCAATTTCAATGTGTCTATGATTAATAAATTGGTTAAGACGATACAAATAAAAGATTAAGCCAATATACAAACCTATCATCACCAACCCATCAAGCAGACCGTATTTTCCATCAATACCAAATAGGACTGGAGAAAAAATAACCAAAACTGTTGGAATCAAAGATGCCAACCGACCATCAGTAACTATTTTTCTATTAAAAATTAAGCTTGTTCCCAAAATTAAGCCTAACATGAGGATTACTCCACCAAGTAGATTACCAACTGACAAAATCGTAACTTGCTCTATTGTTGCAGTTATACCTAAAGAAAGCTCTGGTAGACTGGTAATAAGACCAAGTAAAATTCCAAACGCAAACAATCGAATTTTTAAAACAGAACCTAGATACCTGATGTTCTTTACAGTAAAGTCTGCCGACCAACCCAAGACAATAAACAATAGCAGAAGAATTAGTGTGTCAAATAAAATAGTCATGATTATTTTTTATTACTTGATGTGGTGCTTTGGTGACATTAAATACTGATAAAATAGTTTACTTCTTTATATATTCGAAAATTTTTCTGATTAGTTTAATGTCTATAATTGTTTTCTTTAAATTTAAAACTTCTTCCTCACTGATACCAATTTTAACAATCTCATTAATTCCGTCAAAGACCTTGGATTCATTACTAAAATCGACAATCAGTCTATCAATTCCTATTTTCCTAAAAACTTCCGCTACACCTTGTTGTTCAGAGATCAAGGCTGGTGTACCACAAGCAATAGCTTCAGCCGGTACATATCCAAAAGTTTCAAAATGAGATGGGTTAATAACTAAATCAACCTGTTTATAAAAATTAACAATCTCTTCAAACGGCATAGGTTTAAGGAATTCCATATAAGGTATGTCAGTTTTTAATATATATTCTTTGTTTTTGTCAGTGACAACTACCAATTGATAAGGATTATTTTGCACTGAATTATATTTGGCAAACCTAAGTACAAAGTCGGTGTTTTTAATTTCCTCCCATCTGAGGATGAAAGCGATTTTACGACTATTCAAAGATATTTTTTTAGAATTAATAAAATGCATTTCATTTAAGGCATTAAAAATAATTCTGTAATTTAAATTAGGGTGTTTTTGAAAAATTAGAGATTTTTCTAGAGCTAGCCGTGAAGGAAAAATAAATTTTGCATTTTCCTCATAAAAATCAGCTTCCATGTCACCAATAATCTGTCTTTTTTTAATGTCCAAGCCACAGCTTTCTAGATATGCGGAACCATGAAAATGAACTAAATATTTTATTTTTAAATCTTTAGCTGCTTGCAATAAACACCACGGTCTATAATAGGTACCGTTTATATAAACTAAATCTGGTTTTTCTTTTTTAAGGACAATTTTATAAAAATTGATTAATTCAGTTAAACTAACCTTTAATGATTCGACGGAGTCCGCCTTTTCAAGAGCATCTAAAAAATACTCTTTGGAATAACTTCTGTCATAACATTTATACCCCATAAAAATACTTTCGTCGCCTAAGAATCTCGCCGTATCTGACATTTTTTCTAATCGACTATCAACTCTTACCAGCACGAAATCTATATTTTTCTCATTTTTTTGAGAATAATTCAAAACAGAAAACATTAATCTATTTATTCCCCCCATCTCTTTATTCTGAATGTTAGTCAGTATCTTCATAAACTAGAATTTATTTAATACTGTATTAAAAACATCCGCTGCCCATCTGTAGACATTATACTGACTTATTTTATTTCTCATGATTTCTAATCTGGCTTGTTTTTCTTCAGATGACATTTCAAGAGCTTTCTTTATTGAATCTGCGATTTCTCTTGGGCTATAAGGATTGACCAGCAAGGCAGATGTCATTTCTCTGGCGGCACCAGTAAATTCACTCAAAATTAAAACTCCGTCTTTCTCTTGTTCAGCAACATATTCCTTAGCCACAAGGTTCATTCCATCATGCAAGGAAGTAATCAAACAAACATCCGCCTTTGAATAAATAGGAACCAGTTCAGCATGAGTCAGCTGTTTATGAATGAAAAGTATTGGTTTCCAACTTGATGTTTGAAGTTTATTGTTTATTCTTTCAACTTCGTCAATTGTTTCCTTGGCATATTCCCGATATTTTTTAACCTGTTCTCTACTTGGGGCCGCTACTTGAACAAAGATAGTTTTCTTTCTATATTCCGGGTAAAGGTCGTAAAAACTCTCTACGCCCCTCAGTCTTTCAATTAATCCCTTTGAATAATCCAATCGATCAACACCTAGGATGATTCTTTTGTCATTAAAATTATGCTTCAGCATTTTTGAAATATCTACTTCTGGTCTATTTTTCTTATTTTGATTTATAAAAGGTATTGATATTGGAAATGATCTTATCAATGTTTTATTACCCTGCAGATAAATTTCATTATTTTCATTATTGAATCTTATTTCTAATTCTCTTTTTACAGTCTCGATGAAATTATTACCAAAATGAGGAATATGAAAACACATCAAATCTGAGGCCAATAAACCTCTGAGAATTTCTCTCTTCCAAGGACAAATACTAAATATTTCCGCAGCTGGCCAAGGATGGTGCCAGAAAGTAATAACTTCAGCATCAGGTCTTTGCTTTTTAATATATTCAGGTAAAAGAGAAAAATGTAAATCCTGAATAAAAACTATTGGCCTGACTTTATCCTTAATTTCCTCAAGAACAGAATTAGCAAATTTCTCATTTACTTTTTTGTATATTTCCCAATCGGAATCTCTAAAGATTGGACGATTGTGAGTCATGACACAAAGCGGAAACATCGTCTCATTAGAAAAACCAACGTAAAATCCTTTGATCTCCTCTTCTGTCAGCCAGACGCGTTTAAGAGAATATTCCGGCTTATCTACAGGGACTCGGATTTTGTTATTTTCATCAACAAAATCAGCATCTTTTTCACCACTACCATGAGCAATCCATGTTCCTTTACAGGCCTTCATTATGGAATCTAAGGCAGTGATTAATCCGTGAGCTGGCATACCAACTTTTATTTTTTTATTTTCCGAAAAATGAACATACGGTTCTCTATTTGAAACAACGACAACATCTCTATCTTTCATTCTTTGAATGAAAAACTGCTCTAACCTGGCTTCCGTCCAAGGGGAATCTACAATGATTTGTCTAAGACTGGCTTCATCCCTAGCGGTTTGTCTAGCACTTAAAAAACTTTTGATAGTTAGATGGACCTCTTTTTTGAGTTCTTTAGAAAAAGACAGAAAACTAGCAGGAAGATCTATATGATCATCAACGCTTTTTCTTATCTTTCTAAGAATCTCTATGGCATTATTTGTTGGCCTCAAAATTAAAAGATAAATAAAAAGAAAAATAAAAGTAAATAGCAAAAACATTATGATATAAAAATTCACAAGTCCATTTACAAATGAATTTCTAAGATTTTCATTGATGTATCTTTGGTCCTGACTGATAACAATATACCCCTTGGTTTCATCCAAGTTTTTAACCGTATAAAGATATCTTGTAAATTCAGGGAGAGTCTCTATATTTGTTTCCACTTTTTTGGTAATCAGCCCAGAGATATCAGGCGCTCCAGCATTCTTAATTTCGTTCTTCTGATTATTTTTATAAATCAAAAGTAAACCGTTTTTATCATAAAAAGAAACGTCAACTATTTTCTCGTAAGTTGAAATTCTATCAAGAGTTTGGCCTATGTTATTTATAGCGAATGACTTATCACTTATATTTTCAAGAACATTATCGGCTAGATTGTTGGTTCTATAATTCAAATCATTTTGTAAGTTAACCCTCTGTAAATCCAGTCTTGAATTAAGATTCCAAATGTAAAAGAATGAGGCCCCAACAAGAATAACCACACATAGAAAAAAATACTTAGTTACTAGATTTTTCATCATATAATTTAACTATACCAGTAAAAAAACAAAAAAGGAATAATCTCATCAAATTAAAATTATTAATTTTTAAAACAAATTTAGTCTCCCATTATACTAATGCGTTCCTAATTAAAAAATCCGCTATTTTAGCGGATTTTCTTTTACATTAAATTATTTCTTTAGTTCATCATTCTTTGGAGGATAATGAACTTTTTTCAAAAGATATTTATCTTCAAAAATCCAGAGGACTGAAAAAATAGCTAGGGTTAAAATTGAAACAATGACAGCTAGGCTATACATCCCAAAACCACAGGCCATACCAATACCAGCGGCCACCCAGAGGCCAGCGGCGCTAGTTAATCCACTGATTTTATTATCCTGAAAGAAAACCAAACCAGCTCCAATAAAACCAATGCCAACTAAAATTTGTGGTGTCAAACGTAAAGCATCCACTGTTTGTAGACCAGGAATATTGCCAAGCGAATTTGAAATAGTAACAAAAAGAGCCGAACCCATAGATACGAGGGCAAAGGTTCGCATGCCGGCAGGTCGTCCAGCCATATTTCTTTCAACACCAATAATTGCACCTAAAATCATCGCTGTGAGAAGTGGGGGTAAAAAAGCTAATATATTTTGTATATCCATAATAAGATTATTATAATATTTTTCTATATAAGAAGCAAAGCTTAGAAAATGTATTTTTCTCAATAAGTAGGCTAAAATAGCATTATGTTAGATTGGCAAACACCACTGAGTGAAATATTCCGCCTAGCACCGAGTCAGAAAGCTGCCCTGGCCAAACTGCGCCTTTTTACAGCTGGGGATTTGCTATATCACTTTCCTGTTCGCTATGGTGATACAGCAGAAATTAGAAATATTGCCGATTTAAAAGCCGGAGAAAATACTGTGGTTTATGCCCGTCTTAATAGTATAAAAACTGCCAAAGCTTATATTAAAAAAATCCCGATGTCTCAAGCAGTAGCCGAAGACGAATCTGGGCAGATAAAAATAGTTTGGTTTCATCAGGCCTATCTCGCCAAGATGCTTCACCCAGGTTCTTTTGTTCGGCTAGAAGGAAAAGTATCTGAACGTAAGGCGAAGTCCCGTAGTGAGCTTGGCTCTACTACTAGGGGTGAATTATATTTAAGTAATCCCAAAGTGGAGACTATTCAAAAGATTCCCGAGGGAGTTGGCCAATCTCTCTTTGGTGGTGAAGCTGATGACTTTCAGCTTTATCCAGTCTACCCGGAAAGCAAAGGTGTCACCTCCAACTGGTTTTATCATGCCCTGCAGAGAATTTTAAAAGCTGGTGTTTTGGAAAATATTACTGATTCTATTCCCGCAGAAATTCTAGAAAAATATAATTTACCAGATTTAAACACAGCTATTCTTTGGATTCATGCGCCGAAGAAAAATACTCAAGCTATAGCCGCTCGCAAACGTTTTGCTTTTGAAGAGGTTTTTTTGATTCAATTGGAAAAACAAAAAGCTCGTTTAGCCTGGAAGAAAAATCCCGCTTTCACTATTAATGATGGCAAGAAAGATATTGAAAAATTCGCCGCTGAACATTTTCCTTTTACTCCAACGGAAGCTCAATGGAAGGCCGTAGATGATATTTTAAATGATTTTAGCAAGGGTTATGCCATGAATCGTCTGCTCGAAGGTGATGTCGGTTCTGGCAAAACCGCTGTGGCCGCCGCTACCGCTCATGCTGTAATCTCTACCCCTCCAAAAGATCGTAAATATGGCCGCCTCCAAGTAGCGTACATGTGTCCAACTGAAATTTTAGCCAAGCAACATTTTGAATCTTTTATAAAATTTTTCACGCATTTAAATCTTCAGATTGGTTTAATTACTTCCAGTGGTTGTCGTAAATTCCCTTCTAAGGTTAATCCGCATGAAGCCACCGACATTTCTCGGTCACAACTTCTGAAATGGCTGGAAAGTGGTGATATTCCAATATTGATTGGTACACATTCTTTGATTCAAAAAACTGTTAAATTTAAAAATTTGGCGTACGTAATTATCGACGAACAGCATCGTTTTGGCACACTACAAAGACAAAAACTGGTGCGTAAAGATAATATTTATCCACACCTTTTGAGTATGACCGCGACACCAATACCCCGCACGTTAGCTCTCACGATTTATGGAGATTTAGATTTAACAGTGGTGGATCAAATGCCTCTGGGACGCAAGCAGATTATTACGGAAATCGTTTTGCCAACTGACAGAGAAAATACTTATGAAAAAATTCGGGAGCAAATTAAAGCTGGTCGCCAAGCCTATGTTATTTGTCCACGCATTGACCCGCCCACCGAAGACGGTATTCGGGCAAGTGATCCAGATCCAATGAAAATTGCGATGATACAAATGAAGTCAGTTACTGAAGAAACTAAAAGATTACAAAAAGATATTTTTCCGGAATTTGTGGTGGCTGGTATTCATGGCAAAATGAGCACAGACGAAAAAGAAGAAATCATGGATGAATTTTCTAATGGTAAGATAAATATCCTAGTAGCAACTTCGGTCATTGAAGTTGGTGTGAATGTTCCCAATTCTACGATAATTATTATTGAAGGGGCCGAGCGTTTCGGCCTGGCCCAACTCCATCAACTTCGTGGTCGCGTGATTCGCAGTAATCATCAGGCCTACTGCTATGTTTTTACTGAAACAAAAACAGCTAAAACTGTACAAAGGCTCAAAGCCTTCAAGACTGCAAAAAATGGTTTTGAACTAGCTGAGTATGATTTACAATTCCGTGGAGCAGGAGAACTCTCTGGTGGCAAACAATGGGGTATTTCTGATGTTGGCATGGAGGCATTAAAGAATATTAAAATGGTGGAAGCCGCCCGAACTGAAGCTCAGAAACTAATATTAGATGACGAAAATCTGGCCAAATATCCAACCATCTATAAAACTTTAGCCAAAAGAAAAAGTAAGGAGATACATTTTGAATAGTTTCTTTCCTTGTTTGTCATTCCCGCGCAAGCGGGAATCCAGTCTTTTTAATATTAAAACAAAATCATGATTCCTGGATTCCCGCCTGCGCGGGAATGACAGAGTGATTTTTTGCTAAAAAACAGTGTTTTTGCTATATTTAGCAACGTAGAGTTTGCGCGCTTAGCTCCCCGCCCGACTGAACGACTGAGGTCTTGTTCAGTCGTTCGGGCGGGAGTTGGTAGAGAATATACAATATTATTTTTGCCCTAATTATGTATAATGTATATGTTTTAATAGATAATAAGGGTAAGCTCTACAAAGGCTTAACAAATAATATATCGAGGAGATTATCTGAACATAAAGCTGGACACACAATAACAACAGCGAAGATGAATGATATAAGGATTGTTTATACGGAAATATGTAATAATTTTGTGGAAGCCAGAAAAAGAGAGTTGTATTTGAAATCAGCCGCAGGTAGGAGATTTTTGAAGAAACAATTAATGCGCGTGTAGCTCAGTTGGTAGAGCCCCGAGCTTATACCTCGGTGGTCCTAGGTTCGAATCCTAGCACGCGCACACAGCAAAAATAAAACTGTCTAGGACTCACCTAGACAGTTTTTTGCTTATACTATTCCCTTATACTAACTACTAAACCTGATGTTCAATATCCTGTTTCCTTTTTAAAGCAATACCGTGAGTAGTAATGATTTGATCGTATTCGGCCCGTTCTAAAGTTTCTACTTCAATTAATTTTTCGGCCACTGCGCTGAAGGCTTTTTTATATTCAACCAAAACATCCTGGGCTCGTTTCAAAGCCTCATTCATAATTTTTGAGACTTCAGCATCAATTTCCGCCCCAACTTTTTCAGAATAATCTCTGTCACCTACACCGTGACCAAACATCGTTCGTCCACCTTCACCCTCAAGAGCGATTGGTCCCATTTTTTCTGACATACCATATTTGGTAACCATGTTTCTGGCTAGAGCACTCGAGACCTGCAAATCATTTGATGAACCAGTGGTCAAATCATCAAACATCATTTTCTCAGCGACATACCCACCCAAGGAAACAGCAATATCATCTAGAAATTCTTTCTTGGATTGCAAACGTTTATCCTCAATTGGCAATTTCAAAGTGTAACCAGCGGCGCGACCACGAGAAATAATAGAAATCTTATGAACTGGATCGGCGTATGGCAAAACGGAAGCAATGATGGCGTGTCCCGCTTCATGATAAGCAGTTAATTCTTTTTCTTTAGTGGAAAGAATGTGACTCTTACGCTCCGGACCTAACATAACTTTTTCAATAGAGCGAATCAAATCAAACTGACTAATCTTGCGACGATTTTCTCGCGCGGCTAAGATAGCACCTTCGTTCATTAGAGAATACAAATCAGCTCCAGAGAAACCAGGGGTTCTTTCAGCAATAACTTTCAAGTTTACGTCTTCAGCAAAAGGTTTTTCTTTTGAATGAACAACTAAAATCGCCTCACGGTCATTCCTGTCTGGCAAATCAATAACTACTCGACGGTCAAAACGGCCGGGGCGCAGTAAGGCCGGATCCAAAACATCTGGTCGGTTGGTAGCAGCCATAACAATCACTTTTTCGGTTGGTTCAAAACCATCCATTTCCACTAGAATTTGGTTTAGAGTTTGTTCACGTTCATCATTGCCACCTCCAGTTCCCGCTCCACGAACGCGACCAACAGCATCAATTTCATCTACGAAAATAATGGCTGGGGCTTTTTCCTTCGCCATTTTAAATAAATCACGAACGCGAGAAGCACCCACACCGACAAACATCTCAACAAATTCCGAACCAGAAATGGAAAAGAAAGCGACGCCCGCTTCCCCAGCGACGGCGCGAGCGAGCAAAGTTTTTCCCGTACCAGGTGCACCCATCACGAGAATACCTTTGGGAATGCGCGCACCAATTTCAAAAAACTTCTTCGGATTTTTAAGAAAATCTACAATTTCAGATAATTCTTCTTTGGCTTCTTTACAACCGGCCACATCAGCAAAAGTGACACGTTGTTTTTTATCAGTCGGTAAAGTCATACGCGCTTTCGATTGTCCGAAGGAGAAAGCTTGCATACCAGCCCCTTTAACTTGGCGAGATAAATACCAAATGATGAAAACGATAAAGAAAATTGGTAAGAGGAATGGCCCCAAGACTAGCATCCAGTACGCGAAACCAGTTGAGGATTTAATATCAATTTTTACTGCATCCAATTTTTCGGAAGCCACTTTATAATTGGCTAGGGTTTGAGTTAAGGCTACTCCCTCCTCTTTTTTAGTTTCCTTTTTTATTCCATCAACATATTCAATAGTTAGTTCATCACCGGCCACATCAATTTGTTTGACCAAACCAGCGGAAATGTCACTAGCTAACTGAGAAATTGGAATAATTTCCGTTTTCGTCCCCCCAGCGATTAAAGAGTAAAAACTAGCAAGAAATAAAAAGAAAACCACCACCGTCACCACGTTTTTAATTAAACCATACTTATCATTTTTCCCTCCAAAATTCTTGGGGGTTTGCAACACTTTTTTGCCTTTATTTTTGATTGATTTTAAATCCATAAGTAAAAGTATAATAGCATAAAAACAAGTATTTAGTATATAGTATTTGGTATTTAGTATAAGAAAATAGACACAATAAGACAGCGACCGCGTCCTTATTGTGTCTATTTAAAAACCAATCCTTGAGGATTGGTTTTTCTTTTAATTAAATTGCCGGAGTCTCGGCTGGAGGAGGTTCTGGCGGTGGTTCTGGTGTAGGTTCGGGAGCAGGAGTTTCCTCAGCGAGAGGTGTTTCGACTGGAGGTTCTTCAACGGCTGGTTCTTCTACGACTGGTTCGGGAGTAGGTTCGACTATAGGTTCTTCAACGACTGGCTCAGGAACTATTGGTTCTGGAGTTGGTTCAGTCACTGGAGGGGTTTCGACTATAGGTTCAGTTGGTGGGTTTTCGGAAGTGGTTGAGGTTGGTGGAGTAGTAGGTTCGGTAGCTGGTGCAGTAGCTGGAGTTTCGGTTACTGGTGGAGTTGTGGTAGCGGTTTCAGTTGAGGTGGTATTAGTTTCGTCTGCTGGAGTAACTGTTTCTTCGGTCGAGGTCGGGCTTGAACCAGAATCTGGGGTTTCTTCCCCTGCCGAGGCAGACTCATTGTCAGTTGTAGTGCTAGTTGATGTACTCATTTCTTCACTACTTGAAGCTATATTAGATAAGGCCTCAATATTATTATTTGATAATAAAAGTTTCAATTCAGTTTCAGAGACACAAATAGTACCGACACATAATTTATTGGTGTTAATCTCTTCAACAAAGATTGATGATAATTTTTTGAGAGCCGACTTTACCATACCAGCAAAGAGATCGGTGACAGTATAAGTTTCTAGAGTAGAGGTGGAATTAGCTAAATCTTGGATGGAAGTAGTGCCGAAGATGGATTGTAAGTTCTTGTTTAAGGCTTGAATACCGACAAGAGCAATACCAGCGGGATCAATGGTGGAGATGGCTTTGTCTGTTCCGCCGAGACCGAAGGTAGTGTAAAAATCTTCAGCGATTGGACCAATGTGTTTGATACCATCGTCTTGAGCGATGTAGTTCCACTCTGTCATGTCTAAACTAGATATTTTGTTGAGGATGTCTTGTTTGTCGAGTTGAGTGAAGTTTTCTTTGACGGAGCGGGAGGAGGGGTTCCAGGTGGTATCATCTGTTTTATTTGCCCAATTACTTGAAGGAACTAAAGATTCGGAAATCCAGCCCGTATCTGTTGAACGTAACTTAACATAATCCCCTTTTGTGGTAGACATTATTGCACTACCTGAAGTAGCAGTACCAGTTATTTGATCACCTTCAGCAGGTGCAATTGTAATTGAATTAGATAATATTTGTATAATCACAATTCCAGATCCTCCATGCGCCGCTAGTCCATCATAAGTACCTCCGCCACCGCCACCGGTATTTGCAACACCAATCGATGAACTATTTTGACCTCCAGCACCGCCACCACCTAAACCTCCAGCATTATTTTCACTCCATCCAGCACCACCGCCACCACCATAATATGTAGGTGTTCCAGAAATTGAATATTGGAGACCATCTCCACCAGCCTGTAAATTAAGTCCACCATCTTCTCCCGCACCCGCACCTGCACCAGGTGTATATGAATATGGAGTTCCGTAAACTCCTCCGGTGTTATTTTGAGGAAATCCTGAATTACCTCCATTGCCTCCATGACTTGAAACATCGGCATGACCTCCATCACCACCGCCACCAATTAGGGTACTGAAAGTGGATGAGGCTCCGGGACTACCAGAAGAATCAAAAGCCCCAGCATTTCCACCAGAACCAACGGTCACATCATAAGAACCGGCTGGTATAGAAAATGTTGCATCGTATTGTATTCCTCCTCCGCCTCCTCCGCCACCACCTTGATGATATCCACTAGCACCGCCACCACCACCACCAACCACTAATACTTTTGCAACAATGTCAGCAGAAACAGAAAAAGTACTTGAGGCTGTAAATGTATGGACTTTAATACCATTCAAAGAAGTAATTGTTCCACCCGTTCCAGGGGCTGCAGCAGATTCATTCACTATCGCAATTTCAAAATCATTACCAACACTCGCCAAACTAGGTAATTGATAAATTACATCAGCAGTGGCTCCGGCATTAGTAATTAACTTTCCATTATAAGATGAGTCAATGGTGGTGGTGCCAGCCGAGGTAACAGCAATTAGTTCTGGGATACTTGAACCACCAGAAATACCAAGTGACGAAGTGGAAACCCATTGAGTGCTCGTACCAGTGGATTGGAGAATCATACCAGCGGTACCAGCGGAATAATTGGTATCAAAGATTTTACCAGAGATAGATAGGTCACCATCAATAGCTAAGTCGGCTAGAGATGTAGTGGTACCAATCGAAAGTTTTCCTAGGATATTAGAAACACCCGTTGTTGAACCAACAGATAAAACATCGGAAATATAAGTGTTGCCATTAACAGACAGAGTAGAAGTGGAGGTATTAGAAAGGCCAGAGAGTCCAACATCAGCAGCCGTTAAAGTTTTGTAATAATAAGAAACAGTTGGAGGAACTGCCACGTCAGTATTTTGATAGTAACCTACTCCACCAGTATTGTTTCCGGTTCCACCAGCTACAGTATAAACAGCCGAGGGATATAAAACTTCAGCCAGTAAAATTGAACCACCGGCACTGGCGCCATAACTCAGAGTCCAATAACCGCTCACTCCACCATCATTTCCTTTGGCAGAAAGAGTTCCTAATAAGGTTATAGAATTGACATAGATAGCAATGATTCCACCACCACGGACACCACCAACATCTGGGTAGCCTGCCATACTGTATTCTGTTCTTTGATGTCCACCAGCCGCTCCGAGTGTTAGTGAGGAAGTAAGATCCGCACTACCAAAAGCTGCACCGGGAGTAGCACCAGTTCCAGCGGTCGCATGTCCACCAGCGGAACTATTTTGACCACCACCATAGACTAAACTGGAAACTTTTGGACCAAAATATCCTTCACCGTATGGACTACCACCATATTGTGTTCCTCCTGTTCCATCAACTCGGTACCCGGCTCCATCTACATTAATTCCGCCATTACCTGACAAGGTACCAGAAACTTTGAAAGAGACGATACCACCTTTGGTTCCGTTCCAAGGAGTGGAAATAATATTGAAACCAGTATTGATTACGACATCATGATATTGAGGAATTTTTACGATTTGAGCCCGAGTATATTGTCCGTTAACAGTGAGAGTATCGGAGTAATAGCCTCTGATTACTCCGGCATCAAGATTGATAGTGGTTCCGACAACGCTTTGAATGGTGGCAAATTCGTAAGCACCTAAAGTTCCGCCACGATAGGTTTGCATTTGGATAATCATGATTTCATTACCAGCAGTGAAACCTGAAGAGTCAGCGACAATAAGAGAAGTGGCATTTTGGGCTACATCGTTGGTGATACCAGCATAAGTGTTAACGACAATATCGGAAGAAACTGCGAGATCACCATCAGCTCCAGTTCCGGTATTAGAGTTACTAGTGACCGAAGCGGCAATGACTTTGCCGTCGTCAGAAAGAGTGGCGGAAGGAAGTTCTGGTTTGTTATTGAAAGTATTCCAATCGGTGGCTGAAAGAGTACCGGTGGCTGAAGCACCAGCGAGTCCGAGAGTGAGAGCTTGGCCGGAAATAGTAAGACCGTTAATGTTGTTGGCGAGAGTGACATCACCAGAGTTGACTCCTGTTGAAGTACCAGAGAGGTTTAGGGTAGACAAAGTACCCGTGGCGGTTAAATTACCAGCAAAATAGCCATCGCCAATAGTTGTAAACTTGTAGGCGGGTGAAGAGGTGCCAATTCCCACATTCCCACTTTGTAACAAACTCAACACTGGTGTACCAGAAGCATTATCAAAATCCATTTGATTGGTTCCCTGATCTAGTGAATCGATCTGTTGGTACCATTTCGTTAGAC
>JBAQFI010000003.1:0-2304 GCA_049287185.1 Minisyncoccia bacterium | reverse complement strand
GCTAAAGCCAAGTCGCTGTCTTCATACTAAATACTATATACCAGATACTATATTCTAGATTATATATCTAAATATATAATCTTCTCCCGATACTCAAAAGTTTGGTCTTTTTCACACAAATCTTCAGCCACGTCCTCAAGAAATTTTGAAGGAGAATTAAATAATTGTGAACCATAGATAGTGCGAATCTGAGCCCAGCTTAAATACAATTTTTTTCTGGCGCGAGTAACGGCGACATAAAATAAACGACGTTCCTCTTCCTCTTCTTCCTTGGTTCGTCTTGAGCTACCAATTTTTTGATGAGGAAACAAATCTTCTTCCAAGCCCACTACAAAAACATAATCAAATTCTAAACCTTTAGCGGAGTGAACAGTCATAAGTTTAACTGCCTTTTTCTTTTCTTCTAAATTGTCTTGATCAGTCGCCAAAGCGGACTCTTCTAACATCTTTTCAATACCCTCCCCACCCAAGAGATGGTCATATTTGGTTGCCAAGGTTGCCAATTCCTTCATATTTTCCAGCCTCTCCTTCTCATCTTCTGTCCCATTCATTAGTTCTTTCTCTAAACCACTTTCTTTAATCACAAATTTCACCACTTCAGATGGTTTTTTAGCTTCAATCTCCAATTTAATTTTTTCTAGAAACGAATAAAATCCAGCAATCTTAATTTTTGTATTTTCCGGCAAAGTGTCTTTTTGCCCAGAGAAGATTTTCAAGATGGTAACTTTTCCAAGTCCTCGAGTCGGAACATTAATGATTCTTTTAACGTCTCCTAAACTTTCTGGTGACAGTCCCGCCCGAATATATGACAAAATATCTTTTACTTCTTTTCTTTCAAAGAATTTTGTGCCCAATAGTTGATATGGCACGCTCTCGGCGAGCATAGCTTCTTCCAAAATACGAGATTGAAAGTTAGCTCGGTACAAAACAGCAATATTTTCCGGTTCTACCTTCCCTTCTTCCGCTAGTTTCTTTATTTCTCTAGCTACAAAACGAGATTCCTCGACTTCATTGGCGGCTTCAAATATAGTGATTTTCTCCCCTTCTTCTTTTTTGGTAAATAAGGTTTTTTCTAAACGAATAGTGTTTTTGGAAATGACTTCATTCGCTACAGAAATAATATTTTGAGTGGAACGATAGTTTTCTTCCAAACGAATTACTTTTGTTCCTGGATAATCTTTTTCAAAACGCAAAAGATTTTGAATATCGGCTCCGCGCCAACTATAAATGTTTTGGTCCACATCTCCCACGACGCAAATATTTTTTCTCGCTTCGGCCAATAATCTAACTGTCATATATTGTACCTGGTTGGTGTCCTGATACTCATCTATATGTATGTAGTGCCACTGTTCCTGATACTGTTTTAAAATTTCCGGATGATTTTTAAGTAAAAGATAGCTCTTTAATAGCAAATCATCAAAGTCTAGACCTTTCTCCTCAGATAATAGTTGTTCATACCTGCTCCATACCCTAGCCGTTACTCCCCCGATTGAATATCCCCCCTTGTCACTTTGCCCAGCATATTTATCAGCGGTCGTCATATTTCCCTTTTCACGAGAAATAATATTTAGAATTTTTCCTGGTTCAAACTGTTTCGGGTCAATATCCATTTCTTTCAAGGCTTCTTTTATAAGTCTAAGGGAGTCCGCTCTATCTAAAATAGTAAAATTTTTAGTTAAACCGAAAATTTGAGCATTATCTTTAATAATTTTTACACCTAGAGAATGAAAAGTACTAATAAAAGGTTGACGGTAATTATAGCTACCTGGAAAACTGAGGGTCTGATCATGTCCAAGTAATTTGCTAACACGCTCTTTCATTTCTTTAGCTGCCTTATTGGTAAAGGTGATAGCCAGGATTTTCTCCGGTGCCACTCCAGTTTTGATCAGGTGAAAAATTCTGTGGGTGATTGTTTTGGTTTTTCCGGCTCCTGCGCCCGCAATGATTAGCATTGGACCATCCAAAGTCAAAACCGCTTCTTGCTGAGCGGAATTTAGACCAGTTAGGTAATTTTTTTCATCAAAAATGTCTTTCACGCCAATACTATAACATGAATAAGATTAAGAACTAAATCAAAGTTCAAAGGTTAAAGCTCAAAAATTAAGCTCAAATGTTAAAAGTAAGAATAGAATGGAATGTGAAACTAAAATTACATAAATTCCTAAACTTATAACTTTGTAGATTCAGTTTTGAGCTTTAACTTTTGATTTTTAACCTTCTTTAGTTATCCACACCGGTGTATAACTCCCGTTGACTTTGGCTGGCACCGGGAGTAGTATAAAAAGGTCAGATAAAGATAGATTT
>JBAQFI010000002.1:0-9397 GCA_049287185.1 Minisyncoccia bacterium | reverse complement strand
GCTTATGGTCGGGCTTGAAAAGCGCAGCGATGTTTTGTGAGCCACTAGCGAACAAAACCGCGAGCTGGGGTCGCGAGCACTTATATATTTTAGAAAACTTTTAAGTTTTTTAAAATATTTAGTGACTCGGGTGCAAGCCCGAGAGTCGGCTCCATAAAAAAACGTCCACTCGGACGTTTTTAATTTTATTTTTTTATGTTCGTCGCCGTGGTGGTGGCATTACTTTCCTTTAATTCCGGGACAATTTTTTCTAATTCTGCTAAATCTTTAAAACCTTCATAATTTTGACCGTTTATGATGATCACCGGCATTTTATCACCAACTTTATTAATTTTTGCCAAAGTTTTTATAACTGGCAAATCAAGATCCATGTCAAAAGAATAGACACGAACATTAGGATAAGTTTGTCTAAGTTCAGTTAAAACATAACCCTCCTTAGTACAGTCATAACAATCATTATTGTAAAAATAAAGAACCGTAATTGGCTTGGTTTTACATTGAGCATTCAATTTCTTTAGTAAGAGGTAGTCCTTTATTTCCAAAACAGAATATTGCTTTTTTAGTCGAGCAAACTCTTCATTATCAGTTCCGAGAGTGCTTTCAATGTATTGCAATCTATCATTCAGATTATTTAACTCGAGGGAAAGGGCAGAGGAGCTAGCAATATCTTTACAAGAAAGCTCACTCAACAAGGCAAATTGCGTCTCTGAAGCCATAATGTCTAGGGCAATATTTTTCTCGATAGAACTTACTTGCTCAACCTTGCGATTATTGAAATAATTGCCAATGTAAATAGCTGTACCAAAAATAAGGCTAGTAATAACTAAAGCAAATATATATTTTTTCCAATCAAATCCTTTTTGTGTATCGTTATTCATGTGTATTTTAATAAAATTATGTTTTATCTCCAACTAGTTTTTTCTTTAGTAATAATATTATAGATAGCTTTTATAAGCCAGACTAGAGATATAATAGGGAAAATAAAAGGAAAGTAAAGGGAATGAACACTCAAACCCCAACGGTTATCAGATATTCTACTTCCAATGGTTATTGTTAATAGAGATAACGTGACCAAAATAATAAATAAAAATAGAACAGCACTAGTATCCACAAAGAACCAATCAAATCTTGGCCAGGTCCAGAAAAAACCAACAGAATTAAATTTTATTACTTTACCAATAATATTATCTCCAATATTGTAGGCAATCATGGTTGTGTAATACAGAGCCGCAAAAATCATTATGGCTGAGAAAGGCAGGAAAAACATACTAAGGTTTCCGTGTTTTCTGGTTAGAACCATTTCTCGATAATCTATGAGATTACGAAGATAACCATAAATCCAGCGCAAACGTTGCTTGTAGAGGCCTTTTAGAGTGGCAGGACCGACTGTATAGACACAAGCACGATGCGCATTACGAATTTTGAGACCATGTTTTTGCATCCTCATAGCAATTTCCATATCTTCAGTATTATGGGCGTGTTTGAATAGACCAATCTTTTCAAAAACTTCACGACGGAAGAATGAGAAAGGTCCCGGAGTAACATTAATAGCGTCCAATTGTCCCAAGACTTTTTTATTGAAGACACCCATATTGTATTCATTACGTTGTAGGTGACGAAGAATATTATCTGGTTTGTGAATTTTTACAGCTGGAGTTACGGCCATAGCGTCGGATTCTTCAAAATAAGAAACAATTGATTTAAGAGCGTGAGGTTCAACAAATGAGTCCGCATCCAGACAGCCAATAATTTCTGAAGTAGAATTAGTGATGGCAAAATTGAGAGCGGTAAACTTTCCACCATTTTCCTTTCGATATATTTCCACCTGTGGATGATTTTTGTATTTTTGTAATTCCTCCCAGGTTTTATCTTTACTGCCATCATCCACTACTGTAATTTTGAGTTTATCCTTCGGATAATCCAGTTTAAGTAAGGTTTCAATAGTTTTAGCGACCGTTTTTTCTTCATTATAGGCCGGTACTACTACAGTTACCGTTGGATAGCGGGTAATAATCTTTTTTTCTTCCTTTTTGGTTTTTTTAAGGTTTTCAAAAAAAGTCATTAGTAAAAAAACCTCAAAATAGAGGGAAAGGAAAATCAGAGTATAAGTGACAACATTGCTTGAATTCCAGATCATTTGTAATGACGATTATAGGGTATTTTAGCTACTTTGGCTAGTCAAAAAACCCAATGTTCAAACCCCAAACCCCAACCAAATTCTAAACTCCAAATCATAAATTTGAGTCATTGGGATTTTTAAATTTAGTTGGGCATTGGTCATTGGGTTTTGGGATTTAATAATTCACACCTGCTTTAATGTAAGTAAAATATTGAATTATACCGATACTTTCTGTATAATCGAGTAATGAAAGAATCACAAGTAATCAACCCTCTGACCCACGTTATTGACCGTATTAGTACCATATTAAGTGATTTAGGCTTCACCTATGTTAGTGGTCCAGAATTAGAGACAGAATATTATAACTTTGACGCCTTAAATGTGCCCAAAGATCACCCTTCCAGAGATATGCAAGATACTTTTTGGCTAAAACAATTTTCTTCTGAAGAAAATTGTTCGCCCGATCATTTTGTCAAACAAAATGATTTAGGGGTAAAATCGTGTAGAAGTGAAAGAAAATTGCTCCGTACCCAAACCAGTGCCGTCCAGATTCGTTTTATGGAGCAGAACAATCAGCCCCCATTTAAAATTTTTAGTCCTGGTAGAGTTTTTCGCCAAGAAGCTACTGATGCTACTCATGAAATGCAATTCTATCAGTGGGAAGGGCTTTTGATTGATAAAAATGTTTCCATGGCTGACCTTAAATCTGTGATTAATACAATCTTTGACCGTTTTTTCGAACGTGATATCAATGTTCGTTTTCGTCCGAGTTTCTTTCCATTCGTGGAACCGGGAGCTGAAGTTGATATTTCTTGTTTTAAATGTGTCACTGGTGTTCCGGGTTGTCCAATTTGCAAGGGGACTGGCTGGGTAGAAGTGATGGGGGCGGGCATGGTCAATCCTAAGGTTTTAAACGGTATGGGAATCAATCCAGAGAAATGGCAAGGTTATGCCTTTGGTGCTTCAATTGAACGTTTAGCCATGATGAAATATGGCATTGATGATATTAGACTATTCTATTCTGGAGATTTGAGGTTAGTAAATCAGTTTGAAGTTAATCCTGATAAAAAGTAATTTAAAATACATTTTTCCCTCTGTCATTCCCGCGCAGGCGGGAATCCAGAATCAGAAATTAAAATATCTAGATTCCCGCCTGCGCGGGAATGACAAACAAAATATCTAAAACAAATTAATAAAACTCTCATGATCATCTCATACAATTGGCTCAATAATTTTTTCAATAACAAATTACCGACTCCAGAATCAATAGCAGAAACTTTGACCAATAATATTGCTGAAGTCGATGCTATAAACACTGCTCCTAATGGGCAGACTATTTTAGATGTAAAGATTACTCCAAACTTAGCTCATAGCTGTTTGTCTCACCGTGGTTTGGCTAGAATGCTTGGTGCTAAAATAAATATTTTACCAAATAAAAATTCTCGAGATTTAATAGATTATAAAATTTCCGAAACAAAAAATAAATTAACTGTGGAGATTGAAGACAATAAAGATTGTCGCCGTTACATTGGACGAATTATTGAAGGTGTAAAAGTTGAACCGTCTCCGGAATGGTTAAAAGAATCACTGGAAACCATTGGTCAACGTTCCATAAATAATATTGTTGATGCCACCAACTTTGTTTTAAACGAGATTGGTCAACCTACCCACGTCTTTGATGCCGATAAACTATTAAAACGTGAAAATACCATTGACATTGAGATTAAAAGATCTAAATCCGGACAAAATTTGACTACTTTGGACAATAAAAGTGTTGATTTAGATGAATCTGTTCTAATGATTTCGAATAGTGATCGACCCTTGGCAATTGCGGGAATTAAGGGTGGAACCCAAGCTGAACTGACAAATGACACTGTAAACATTGTTTTAGAGTCCGCTAGTTTTAGTCCGGCCTTAATTAGAAAAACCGCTCAAAAACTTAAAATTTTAACTGATGCCTCCAAGCGTTATGAAAATGATTTTGCTCCAGAAGTCGCCGAAGAAGCCATGGAAATTCTCACCAAAATTATTTTGGAAATTGCCGGCACTACAGAAACTAAATGTGGGGAAGTGATAGACAATTTTCCTCGTCGAGCTAATCCCTATAAAGTTGGTGTGTCTGTTGGTGATGTAGTAAAAATTTTAGGTTTTACTATTAGCCAAGAAGAAATTGCTGATATTTTTACTCGATTAAATTTTGATTATAAAATAGTTAAACCGCTTGATGAGGTGATTAAATTGTCGGAAACTCTAATCGGCAAACCTTATCGCTATGGTGCGAGCGTGACTTATGATGCGCCCAAAGAATTTGATTGCTCGGGTTTTACTTCTTATCTATTTGCTCAAGCCGGCATTGCTATTCCGCGCATAGCCATTGATCAATTTGTTTACGGTGAAGAAATTCCTGAAAAAGATTTGCAACCTGGCGATTTGGTCTTTGCTAATTCTGAAGAAGGACAGATTCGCACTGAAACAGCAGATTTTTTACCAGGTACGAAAGTCTCAGTTGGAGTTGACCATGTTGGTTTGTATTTAGGTAAGGGTGAAATCATTCATGCTACTCGTCACAGTAGTGGTGTTATTAAGGAAAAATTAGCTGACAGTGAACAATTTAAAAATGTCGCAGGCTTTAGAAGAATGTCAGACAATAGCGAACGTTTTGTGGTGACCATTCCAGTGGAGAGAGTGGATCTCAGAATGAAACAAGACTTGGTTGAGGATATAGCTATGATTTATGGCTACGATAAAATTCCTGATATCGAAAGTTTGAAAGGCAACTTTATTTCAAAAGTAAATAAACAATATTACTATGCCAATAAAGTTAGAAAAACTTTAATTGAATTAGGTTTTGCTGAAATTTATACCTATGCTTTTGCTACAGTAGGGGAGATAGAGTTACAAAATCCAATGAATTCCGAGATACCCTTCTTACGTGCCAATTTGGCCTCTAGAGTGTCAGAATCGTTAGAATTTAACGTTCGTCAAGCCGAACTCATTGGTATGCCTCAGGTAAAAGTATTTGAAATTGGTAAGATTTTTCCTAAGTCCGGTGAAGTAATGAGTCTGGCCATAGGTGTTAAATCTGCCCAAGGAGTTAAAGTCGCTGAAAAAGATGATGTTGTGTTAAACAAAGCGATACAGCAAGTCACTTCTATTTTAGGAATAACAAAAATGGACGGAACTTCTGATACTAAAACTAATGTTAAAGAAATTAATTTTGACGAAGTTATAACCAAATTACCAGAACCGACCAGTTATGATTTTGCCTTACCGGGAGTGGCGAGTGACTTACGTTTTAGAAAAATTTCCCAGTATCCATTTATGATTCGAGATATTGCTGTGTTTGTTCCAGTTGAAACAGAAGAAAATAAATTACTTAATCTTATTACTGAAAAAGCTGGCCAACTTCTTGTTCGCACTAGACTTTTTGATGTCTTTACCAAAAAGTTCCCAGATGGTTCTGCCAAAACTTCCTATGCCTACCGCTTGATTTTTCAATCATACGAAAAAACCTTGTCTGATGAAGAAATAAATAAGATTATGTCCGAGATGACTATCGCTTTGAACAACCAGCCAAATTGGCAGGTAAGATAAGACCATGCTTTTACCTGTAAAATTTTATTCTCAATATTCCAGTGATATTCCATATGAATGGCGTTCACGGGTCTGTGCTCTAGCTGCAATTAAAATAGTAACAGACTTTTTAGGTGTGGAAAAACTTGAAGTTGAAAAACTAATTATTGAAGGACAAATAATAAATGGTTATGATGAAAAGTTCGGTTGGAATCATGAAGCGATTGTTCGTATTTTTCGCAATCATGGATTCAACTCTTTTCGTCAGGAGTTCAAAAGTCGCAAAATCAATTTAGAAACAAAAGAAAGTTCTGAATCTGAGTTTGAACCAGGTCAAATTAATTTTGGTATTTTTAAAATAAAATCAGCGCTGGATCATAATTTACCAGTAGTTATTTCAGTTCTAAAAAGATTTAATGAACCAAATACCTATCATATGGCAGTGGTGGTCGGATATGAACTCACTAATGATGGAATAAAAGGTTTTTATATTACTGACCCCGAGAAGTTAGATGCTGCTTCTGGAGAGGCAATTTTCTTACCATTAAATGAATTTATTTCTGCCTGGCGCAAACTGGCAATATTTATCGAAAAATAGTTGAAAAATATAGCTTTTTACTGCTATTTGCTAGTTGTTTTTTAAGTGCTAATTTGTTATAATATTAAGGTAAATATTCCAATTTAGTTGGGTAAATTTTTTTTAAAAATGACCAAAAATAAAGACAATAATAAGAAAAAAACAGGTGCCTATGGTGCCGAACAAATCACTGTTCTTGAAGGCTTAGAACCGGTTCGCCGCCGTCCAGGTATGTATATCGGTACTACTGGCATTGATGGATTACATCATTTAATTACTGAAATTTTTGATAACTCTCGCGACGAAGCGATGAATGGTTTTTGTAATCATATTGAAGTTTGTCTCTTACCGGGCAATCGAGTTCGCGTGGCTGATAATGGTCGTGGTATTCCAGTTGATGTTCACAAACAAACAAAAGTTTCTGCTTTAGAAACTATTATGACCGTTCTTCATGCTGGTGGAAAATTTGGCGATGATGGTTATGCTGTATCCGGTGGTCTTCATGGCGTGGGTGCTTCTGTTGTGAATGCTTTATCTTCATATATGAAGGTCGTTGTTTTGAAAGAGGGCGGAGTTTATTTTCAAGAATATTCTCAAGGTAAAAGAAAGGCTGCTGTTAAAAAAACTGGTTCAACAAAAAACAGTGGAACGATTGTTACTTTTGAACCAGATCCAGAAATTTTTAAAGAAGGAACAGTCTTTGAATGGGAAAGAGTTATTCATCATTTAAGACAGCAAGCATACTTGGTAAAAGGTTTAAGAATCACCACTATTGATGCCCGTGAATCTAAAGTTAAAATTGATGACAGTTCCAGACATTATTTGGCTGACTTAAATTTGGATTCTCCATCGCAATCATTTTATTTTGAAGGAGGTTTGCTTTCTCTTGTTCGTTTCTATAATCAATTTCAAAAGCCAGTTCAGAAGAATATTTTTTATGTTGAGAAAAAGGCGGAGGGTGGAGAGGGAATCGAAATCTCCTTACAATATGTTGATGATATTTCATCTCGTTTAGTTTCTTTTGCTAATAATATTTATACTCCAGAAGGTGGAACCCACGTGACTGGCTTTAAAACTGCTTTAACCAGAACTCTAAACACTTATGCTAAAAATAATAATTTATCTAAAGACAGTGAGGACAATCTTACAGGAGATGACGTTTTAGAGGGTATTACAGCCGTAGTTTCCGTTAAATTACGTTCAGATAAGATTCAATTTGAAGGTCAAACCAAATCCAAGCTTGGTACTACCGAAGCTCAAAGCACTGTGGCCACACTTTTTGGTGATGCATTCACTCAATTCCTAGAAGAAAATCCTGAAGACGCTAGAGCGGTCATCAATAAATCCTTCTTAGCTATGAAGGCTCGTAAAGCTGCCAAAGCCGCCAAAGATTCTGTACTACGCAAAGGTGCTCTTGAAGGAATGACTCTACCTGGAAAACTGGCCGACTGCCAAACCAAAGATGCCTCTGAATCTGAAGTGTTC
Organism: Minisyncoccia bacterium; assembly: GCA_049287185.1. Classification (GTDB taxonomy): domain Bacteria; phylum Patescibacteriota; class Minisyncoccia; order Phycocordibacterales; family GWA1-40-21; genus JBAWVR01. Next base: position 1,643 of record JBAQFI010000002.1, on the reverse strand, counting down.
ATTGTGGAGGGAGACTCTGCAGGTGGTACTGCCAAGATGGGACGCGACCGTCGTACCCAAGCAATTTTGCCTCTCAGAGGAAAAATTCTGAATATTGAAAGAGCTCGTTTGGACCGTATGCTTGGTTCCGAACAAATTAAAAATTTAGTTGTCGCTATGGGAACTAGTATCAGCGATACTTTTGATATTAGTAAATTACGCTATCACAAAATTATTATTGCTACCGATGCCGACGTGGACGGTGCTCATATTCGAACTTTGCTCCTGACACTTTTTTATAGATATTTCAAACCTTTAATTGAAGGTGGATATATTTATATTGCTCAACCACCATTATATAAAGTTAAAAAAGGTAAAGAAGAATTTTATTTTTATTCCGAAGAAGAAAAGAAAAAACATTTTGGTGACGATGTACCACAAATCGAAGCAGAAGGGGAAGTAATGGAAGAGGAGACGGAGGCTGAAGAAAAAAATGAAAAGTCAGAAAAGGGAAAGAAAGGCATCAAAGAAGAAAAAAGGCTCGATAAAATTCATGTTCAACGCTACAAGGGTCTCGGAGAAATGAATGCCGAGGAATTATGGGAGACAACAATGGATCCTGAGAAACGTATTTTAAAGCAGGTAAATATTATTGAAGCCGAAGAGGCCGATAAAATCTTTGATATGCTTATGGGTACGGATGTTCCATCACGTAAGTCCTTTATTCAAAGTAATGCCAAGATGGCCAAATTAGATATTTAAGCCAAAAAACCTTGTTAAAACAAGGTTTTTTTGTTACCCTACCATCTAAACATATTTATTATAATAGTATTGACTTTTAAAATTATTAGTGCTATACTTTATTAACAAGATCCTTCAGACATTTAACTGTTTTATAGACGCTTAATGTAGCGGGATTTTTTTACATATAATTAAATTATTAATCACATGAAAAATATGAATACACAAAAAATAAATACTTCACTTTTAACTTTTGTTAAAATCATGGCTGTAAGTGCTCTGGTATTGGCTTTTGTTATTCCAATGCTAATTCCTGCTAAAACTGAAGCGTCAATGGTGACTGAAATGTTCAAGGTTTTAAGTGGTCAACATTTTCATGATTCTGATACAGTAGTTGTTGAGAAGAAAGTTTATGTAAACAATCCCGCTACAAAAGCTACTATTAGTGGTTATTGTTATCCAAATAAAAATTATGCCAATACCAATGAAATGGTAAACTGGTCTGTTTTTCCTCTTGGCGGTAATGGCTCATATACATATTCCTGGTCAGGTACAGATTCTTTGTCTGGAGGTTCACAATCAATAAGTAAAATTTATACTCGGACTGGCTCAAAAACCGCTTCTGTAACTATTTATAGCAGTGGAGCTTCCTCTTTGCACGTTAACTGTGATTCAAATATTATTGTTTCTGATGATAATAACAATAATAATAACAATGACGACGATGATGACTTAACTGTCTCATGTCGCCCAAATACCGATAACGCTGATACTGACGAAAGAGTAACTTGGACCGCCTCAGTTTCCGGTGGTACTGGTAGCTATCGTTATGATTGGGATGGAACAAATAATTTATCCGGTAGCAATAATCGTGTTTACAAAACTTATACTTCTGAAGGACGTAAATATGCCTCTGTTACTGT
>JBAQFI010000001.1:0-15960 GCA_049287185.1 Minisyncoccia bacterium | reverse complement strand
CCATAATTTTAACTACTAAACCAGCTGGGGAAGCCGGAAAGTATGTTTACGTCTTAACCAGAGAGTTAGGTCTCATTTCTGCCAAAGCTCAAGGTTTGCGTCTCTTAAATTCAAAACTGCGTTATAGCCTTCAGGATTTTTCTTTAACAGAAGTATCACTGGTCCGTGGTAAAGAAGTTTGGCGTTTAACCGGGGCCAAATTAATTAAAGAAAATAATCTTATCAAAAAATATCCAGATAATTTTTTAGTTTTGTTTAGACTTAGCCGTTTATTACTTAGACTTCTTCACGGTGAAGAAAAAAATGAAAAACTTTACGATCTATTTTATCAAACCCAGACATTTTTATATCAATCTTTTACCCCAGTAGAGCTAAAAACCCTTGAAATTGTCGCTGTTTTGAGGATATTACGTTGTCTTGGTTATTTTGGTGAGGAGAAGACTCTGGAACGCTTTGCCGAAGATAACTCATGGAATAAGGAAATCCTAAACAACTTTCTGAGTGAACAGGCCAGGGCTCTGGTTTTAATCAACAACGCTCTTAAAGAAACTCAACTTTAGTGTTATAATTTAGCAAATATGAGTAACCAAGACAATCATTTAGAAGAAATAGAAAGAGGTTTGTATTCCCGCACCAAAAAAATTCCTATAAGCTCTCGTCGCCATATTCTTTCTCCTGAAAATAGAGAATCGTCTTTAGGCTGGGCAGAAGACAAAACTATTCCTGCCTTAGATTTAGAAGATGATAAGAGTTTATCCGCTACAAATAATTCAATGGCCAATAAAACCAAAAAACTCTCGGGCTCTATAATTTTTTTGATTATCGCTGGTTTGTTCTTTTTAGTAGCTCTCGGTTTTGTTGGTTACAGTATTTTCTTGGGTGGGAACGTTATTTCATCTGAAAATGTTGGCATTTCTATTACTGGGCCAATTAGTATTTCAGCGGGGGAGTCTTTAGCTTATGATGTCAAAATTAGTAATAACAACAGCGTAGATTTAACATCCCTTAATTATTTAGTTGAATACCCGGATGGAACGAGGGAAGTCGGAGATATCTCAAAAGAATTTAAACGTGAAGGAAATACCATTGATACTTTAAAAGCTAACTCATTTTTTCAAAAAGACTTTAAAGCTGTCTTATTTGGAGCGGAAAATGATACTAGGTCAATCAAAGTAACTATAGAATATCGTGTCCCAGGTTCCAATGCTGTTTTTCATAAAGAAAAAATCTATGATGTCCTAATTAGTTCAGCTCCGGTTACTGTTACTGTATCTGGTCTCAAAGAAATTACTTCAGGACAAACATTAACCTTTAATGTCGAAGTTCGTTCCAATAGCACCAAGGTTATCAAAGACCTCTTACTCCAAGCAGTTTTTCCTTTTGGGTTTGTTTTGAAAAAAAGTACACCTGAACAGGCTGGTCTTAATGTTTGGAATATTGGAGATTTGGAACCCAATGGTATCCGTCGCCTCTCTTTTACTGGAACAATGGAGGGTCAAGATGGGGAAGAAAGAACCTTTAAATTTGTTGTAGGTTTGAAAAAAAGTACTGATGCCTTGGCGATAGGGACACCGTTCTTCTCTTCTATTTCCCCAATCATTATTCAGAAACCGTTTATCGGGGTCTCCTTGGTTGTTGATGGAGATACTGCTACTGAACATATAGCTAAATCAAATAAAGTTTTGCGTACTGATGTTTTGTATCAAAATAATCTGCCATCAAAAATAATTGATGCAGAAATATCTATCAAATTAAAAGGTAATAGTTTAAATCGCAATTCTGTCATCGTAGCCAATGGTTATTATAGTTCTATTGATAACCTGATTATTTTTAATAAGGAAAATTCGAATGGTTTGTCTGTTCTAGACCCAAGTGATAGTGGTAGATTAGGTTTCTCATTCTCAGCCTATCCTTTTGGAAATACCATTGGTAGTAACCAGGAAATAATCATGGAAGTTACCGTCAAAGGCCGTCGTGAAGAAGGTTTTAATGTCCCTCAAGAGGTTCTTTCTTCAACTGTTAAAAAAATAAAAATAGTCACTGATTTACGTTTGAGTTCATTAATTTCTTACACCACTGGGCCCTTTAAAAATATTGGTTTGTTGCCACCTAAAGCTGAAAAAGAAACTTCCTACACCATTACTTGGTCACTTTCTAATACTTTTAATGATGTTGGCAATGTAGTAGTTAGCGCCAACTTGCCATCTTATGTTCGTTGGCTTAACAATGTTTCTGGAGGGGAAAATGTTACATATAATCCAGTTGGTGGAGAGGTGATTTGGAAACCTAAGGATATCAAATCTGGTGTTGGAACAAATTCTTCCCCAAGGCAGGTATCGTTCCAAGTATCATTTTTGCCAAGCCTCAGTCAGGTTGGAGGCACTCCAGACATCTTAACAAATAATGTCGTTCGTGGTATAGATAAATTCACCAACACCGAAGTAACTGATAGCCAGACAAACTTAACAACACAGTTAAACAACGAACCAGGCTTTAATAAAAATAACGCAAAAGTAATTCAATAAAAACACCATGGAGAACAAAATGGAAAAAATTATTAGTCTTTGTAAACGCCGTGGTTTTATTTTTCCCGGTTCAGAAATTTACGGCGGACTTTCTGGTACTTGGGACTACGGCCCATACGGTGTAACCTTAAAAAATAACCTTCGCCAACTCTGGTGGAAGATGTTTGTGGAAAATAGGGAAGATATGTATGGTGTAGACGCTGCTATTCTTATGAATCAGCAGGTTTGGAAAACTACTGGGCATGTTGGTAATTTTTCTGATCCATTAGTAGATTGTAAAAAATGTAAACGTCGTTTTCGTGCTGATCAATTGGCTGATAAGAAAAAATGCCCAGACTGTAAAGGTGAGCTCGGTGAAGAAAGACAATTCAATATGATGTTCAAGACCCATATGGGTCCAATGCAGGATGATGATTCAGTATCATATCTTCGACCGGAAACAGCTCAGGGTATGTTTGTAAACTATAAGAATGTGATGGATTCACTTCACCCAAAACTGCCTTTCGGTATGGCTCAAGTGGGAAAGGCTTTTCGTAATGAAATTGCTCCTCGAGACTTTGTTTTCCGCTCTAGAGAATTTGAACAAATGGAAATTGAATATTTAGTGCGACCAGATGATGGTCTCCGCGCTTTTGATGAATTCCGTTTGGAAATGCTCAAGTGGTGTGAGATGATCGGTATTAATAAAGAACATTTACATGAACATGAGATTCCTGAGTCTGATCGCGCCTTCTATTCTAAAAAAACTATCGATTTTGAATTTGATTTTCCTTTTGGTCAAAACGAATTATACGGTTTGGCTTACCGAACTGACTATGACTTGGGGAGACATATGGAATCCAGCAAGGTCTCTTTGGAATATTTGGATGAAGAAAAATCTACTCCTGGGCAACCACCAGTGAAATTTGTGCCACATTGTGTTGAGCCATCATTTGGTTTGGATCGTACAGTCCTCGCCGTTCTATCAGATGCTTACACCGAAGACACCCTAGGTGGAGAAGCTCGTACTTATTTGAAATTTTCTCCTCAAGTCGCTCCAGTTAAAGTCGCTGTTTTTCCACTTCTGAAAAATAAACCAGTTTTGGTAGAAAAAGCGAGAGAGATTTATCAAATGCTTCGCAAGGAAATTTCAGGAGTCGCTTTTGACGATAATGGTAATATTGGTAAAAGATACCGCCGTCAGGATGAAATCGGTACACCATTCTGTGTTACTGTAGATTTTGATACGATTGAAAAGTCAGCTGGTGTCACTATTCGTAACCGCGATACTGGGGAACAGGAGAGGATAGATATCGACAAGCTTGTCGGTTACTTGAAAGAAAAGCTGGTTTAAACTCTACTAAAACCTAGAAACCCTTAAACAGAGCGATAATTTGAAGACAAATTACCGCTCTGTTTTGCTATTGACAAAATGTCTATTTGGGTGTATAATGGTAGAGAATAAATAAGATCCTTAAAATTTAAAGGGAGTGTGACTATGAAGAAGTTTCTGACGGCATTATTTGTGGTTGGAATAGCATTTTTGTTTTCCTTCACGACTGAGGCAAGAGGAGGACACGGTAATTATCGTCCCATTGTTTATGATGTTAATGTTATTGAGACAAGTTCAGACTTCCTGGATAATCCAGAGAAAGGGATTAAATTCATTGATGGTAAGATACGTAATTTTGAACATGAGATTACGAATGAAGGGAAACCTGGCTTTAAGCCAAATTCACTCGAATATCGCCTTCAAAGACTCGAATGCATTCGTGGCTTGGAGTATGAAAGACTTTATTTGATTAATCTGCATGAAAAAGAGGTTGCGCAAGCAGAGAGGGAGAAAAGAAAAGAAAAACTGATGTTCTGAATACCTCTTGCAGGAGCACTTCTAGTCGGAATCGTAATCGGTTATGTCTTCTTTGCAATAAGAAAGAAGAGATAAAAATTGATCTTTTGCAGAGGGCTCGAACATCACATGGTGTTCGAGCCCATTTTTTTTGTGTATTAATTAATCTATGCTATATTTTCTATATGAAATTTAAAAGAAAAGTTTTGCCAAATGGTTTGCGCGTGGTGACTATTCCCATGGCCGACAATCCAACTGTGACAGTTCTCGTAACTGTGGAAGCAGGCTCTAAGTACGAAACTAAAGATATTAATGGACTGTCGCACTTTTTAGAACATATGTGTTTTAAGGGTACTACCAATAGACCTAAGGCATCAGACATTAGCCGAGAACTCGATGGTTTAGGTGCACACTACAACGCTTTTACCTCCCAAGAATATACTGGCTATTATGCCAAAGCTGAAGCTAGACACTTGGATAAAATTCTCGATGTAATCTCTGATATGTACCTGCACCCAGTTTTTGATGAAAAAGAAATTGAAAAGGAGAAAGGAGTGATTGCGGAAGAAATAAACATGTATGAGGATTTGCCTCAGCGAAAAGTGGACGAAGTTTTTACGGAATTACTTTATGGTAACCAACCAGCCGGCTGGAGCATTGCTGGTACCAAAGAAATCGTTCGAAAAATGACCAGAGATAATTTTGTTGATTATCGAAAGAAAAATTATTTGCCACCAGCCACTAGTTTAATCATTGCCGGTAATTTTGATGAAAAATCCATTTATAAAAAAATAGACATCGCTTTTAAAGGCATGCCCGAAGGCAAAAAACAAAATAAATTAAAAGTTAAAGAAGTCCAAACTTCACCCCAAGTAGCAGTTTTTAATAAAGAAACTGATCAATCTCATATTATTGTCGGTGTTCGGACATTTGATACTTATAATAAAAAACGCACTATTTTATCTGTCCTCTCTAGTGTTTTGGGTGGGGGAATGAGCTCGCGACTTTTTCAAAAACTCCGTGATGAATTGGGAGTTTGTTATTATGTTCGAACCGGGGCTGACCTTTTAACTGATCATGGAACACTAGCAGTTTCTGCTGGACTTGATAATTCCCGCGTCAAAATAGCTGTTGAAGCTATTCTCGCAGAATTTAAACGTTTACGTGATGAATTGGTTTCTCCAGAAGAATTAACAAAAGTTAAAAATCAAATGACCGGTAATTTTACTTTGGGACTTGAATCATCTGATAGTTTAGCGGAATATTACGGTTTCCAGGAAATCTATCACAAAGAATTAAAGAAACCAGAAGAAATTAAAAAAGAAATTTTAGCGGTCACAGCCAAAGATATTCAAAAACTAGCTCGAGAGATTTTTAAAAATGAAAAATTAAACCTAGCCATGGTGGGGAAAGGGAAGAAGGAGGATTTTAATAGTTGGTTTCACCTATAAACTCAAATCTCAAAGCTAAAATCTCAAAACTTAACCTAAAAAGTTAAAAGTTAAGATAGTGACTTTGCTTTAGTAAAGTCACTATCTTTATATACTTTATATTTTTAAGTTTAATTTTTCCCTGCTTATGGGCAGGACAGGTAGGTTTGAAATTTTACTTTTGACTTTCTTTTTTCTTTCCTAAAGAAAAAATTCGTGTTACTATGCTTTTATGAAGGACGAAAAGCAACAGATGATTATTAATTTCAGCTATAGTGCAATTATAAAGACCGTCTTGGTCCTATTGTTAATTGTGGCCCTATTTTATCTAAAGGAATTGGTTTTGGTCATCCTAACCTCTGTAGTTATTGCTTCCTCAGTTGAACCGATTGTTTTAAGATTAGCAAAATATAGGATTGGGAGAATCACCTCAGTTATTACGGTTTACGGAGTAATTTTGAGTCTTTTATTTGGTATTCTTTACTTCCTTATTCCGGTTCTCTTGCAACAAACTTCCGATTTCCTTTCTACTGTACCAAAATATTTGAAGACAGCTAATATTATTGATAACAATCTTATTAGTAATTTAGGAGCCACAGAAAAGAATGTCTCAACTATTTCTACTGGTCTTAGTAAAGCGCAAAATTTAGTTTCCAAGAACCTTACCTTATCAACTCCAACCAATATTACCCCTGTTACAGATACAACAGACAAAGTCTCGTATTCATCATTAGAGTCTTTTATTGGTAATATTCAAAATCTAACCTCAATTTTCTCGCAAGATTTTGTCAGTGGTATTACCATTTTATTCGGTGGTATCTTTAGTTTCATCCTAATTATCGTTCTTTCTTTTTATTTGTCAGCCCAGGAATCTGGTGTGGAGAATTTCCTGAAAATAATTACTCCGCTTAAGAATGAAAAATATGTTATTGACCTTTGGCGCCGTTCACAACAAAAGATCGGTCTTTGGATGCAAGGTCAACTGCTCTTAGCTGTGCTTGTGGGTACTTTGGTTTATTTGGGTATGACCATTTTCGGCGTCCAAAATGCTCTACTTTTGGGAGTCATCGCCGCTATCTTTGAAATTATTCCAGTTTTTGGCACAATTATGACCTTAATTATCGGTACTGTTTTCGGTTATACCTCTGGTGGCTTAATCCTGGCCCTCAAAGCTGCAGCCGTATTTCTAATTATTCATCAATTTGAAAATAATCTTTTCTACCCACTAGTCGTTCGTAAAATTGTCGGCGTTCCAGCTATCATGGTAATCATCTCTTTGGTTATTGGTTGGGAACTAGCTGGTTTTCTCGGTCTCATTATCGCTGTTCCATTTATGACCGCTCTAACAGAATACCTGGATGACATCCAAGAGCAAAAAGCCAGATTAAAAGAGACAGTCTAATTTCAAAAATATTTTATGGACAAGAAAAACTTCTATATCACGACAACTTTGCCGTATGTTAATTCTGAGGCTCACCTTGGTCATGCTCTAGAATTTGTGCGAGCTGATGTGGTGGCGCGTTACAAGAAACTTCAAGGCTTTGAGGTTTTTTTCAATACTGGCACAGACGAACATGGCATAAAAATTTTTAATAAAGCCAAAGAGGTTGGAGTCACACCACAAGCTTATGTTGACGATTATGCCAAGCGTTTTAAAGATCTTTTACCAAAACTCGGTATAATGGAGGACATAAATTTTATTCGAACGACTGACCCTGATCATATAAAATCCGCTCAAACTTTTTGGCAACAATGTATGGCCAATGGTTTTATTGAGAAGAAAAAATATTCTATAAAATATTGTGTCGGTTGTGAATTAGAAAAAACTAATTCAGAACTTGTTAATGATTGTTGCCCGGAGCACCCCAATATGGAACTGGAAAATATTGATGAAGAGAACTACTTTTTTAAATTCTCGGATTTTCAGGAAAAATTATTAAAACTTTATAGTGATAATCCTGATTTTGTTATCCCAAGTTTTCGTTTCAATGAAATAAAAGCTTTCGTGTCACGTGGACTATCAGATTTTAGTATTTCTCGTTTAAAGACTAAAATGCCATGGGGGATAGAAGTACCGGGGGATCCCGACCAAGTTATGTATGTTTGGTTTGATGCTCTAGTCAATTATGTAGCGGCTATCGGTTGGCCGGAAGATATGGAGAAGTTCAATAAATGGTGGCCAGTTACTCAATATTGTGGTAAGGATAATCTCCGTCAGCAATCTGCTATGTGGCAGGCGATGCTTATGTCCGTCAATTTACCACCATCCAAACAAATCATTATTAATGGTTTTGTCACCGCCGAGGGAGGGGTTAAGATGAGTAAAAGTTTAGGAAATGTTATTAGCCCACTCGATGTTATTAGGGATTATGGCACTGAAACTCTAAGATATTTTGTTTTACGCGAAATCCATCCATTTGAGGACACACCATTTACTGCCGAAGGACTTAAAAATGCTTACAATGCGAATTTAGCCAATGGATTAGGCAATCTAACTAGTCGGGTACTTAAAATGGCCGAGTCTTACAATGTTTCCTTACCAGCGAATGAAGTCGCAGAGATTTTGAGTGAAGACCTACCAACAGAATATACTGAAAGTTTTGCTGGATTTAAATTGAATATGGCAATGGATTACGTTTGGAGTCTGATTAAAAATTCTGACACTTATATCCAACGTGAACAGCCATTCAAGAAAATTAAAATTGATAAGGCTGCTGCCGAACTCGATGTTAAAAATCTCCTAGTTGAATTAGTAAAAATTGGTAGATTGCTGGAACCTCTACTACCAGAAACTGCTAAAAAGGTTATAGAAGCTGTAAAAGAAGGTAAGGCTCTCGCCACTCCGCTATTTATGCGCAAGGAATAAAATTTCTTTCGTCATTGCGAGGAGGTGCCCGACGAAGCAATCCAGACCTTATTCTTTTTCTGTCATCCTCGCGTAGGCGGGGATCCAGGATTAAATAAGAGCTGGATTCCCGTCTCGACCTAATTTTCTTGAGCATAGCGATTAGAAAATGGAAGTGCCCATGTGGTGCACGGGAATGACAAATACAATAATATGACAGAATATATCGACATCCACTCACACTTAAGTTTTGAAGATTATAAACAAGATCTATTGGGGGTCTTGATAAACATGCGTGCCAATAATGTGGCGACGATTGCCGTCGGATCAGATTATAAATCATCTGCTGAAGCGGTTGAACTGGCATCACAGAACCCTGATGTCTTTGCTTGTGTTGGACTTCATCCTGATGAAGACAAAGCGGAGATTTTTGATATAAAAAAATATGAGGAGCTGATCCAAAAACAAAAGGTGGTGGCTGTGGGGGAGTGTGGTTTGGATTATTTTCGTTTAGGAGACAATCCTGAGAACCAAATAAAAAAACAAAAAGAAATTTTTTCCGCTCAAATTGCTTTAGCTAAAAAATATAACAAACCCCTGATGCTTCACATCCGTGATGCAGTAAATAATCTTGAGTATCCTAAGGGCCGGGCTTTCAAAGATGTTTTGGAAATGCTAAAAGAAAACAATGGAGTGACTGGTAATGTCCATTTTTTTGCCGGTACTTGGTTAGAAGCCGAACAATTCCTAAATTTAGGTTTTACTCTATCCTTTACTGGTGTTATTACCTTCGCTAGGAGTTATGATGAAGTTATTAAGAAAGCCCCTTTAAATATGATTATGGCGGAAACTGACGCACCATATGTGGCACCAGTGCCTTTCCGGGGAAAGCGCAATGAACCGGCCTATGTGACCGAAGTAGTCAAAAAAATCGCGGAAATTCGTGGCGAGGACGTACTTTGGGTAAAACATCAATTAGTAGAAAACGCTAAAAGAGTTTTTAAATTAAATATTTAAGGATTGGTTTCTCTTTCTGTCATTCCCGTGACGACGGGAATCCAGGCAAAATAGATTAAGAACTGGATCTCCACTGAGACCTAATTTTCTTCACGGTACTCCGTGGTAGAAAATGGAAATGCCCTTGTGGTGCGCGGGGACGACAATCAGAATTGTCGATTTTAAGCCAGCCGGTGGTTTTTTTGTCCTTGCTTATAAGGTTCTTCTGTGTTACTTTATCTCTAGCTAAATTACTTGGACCAGTCTACCTTCACGGTAGAATTCTTACATTTTGAAAATGTAAAAATCCAGTTATTTTGTTAGATAGTCCATTAAGGATGATATCGCCCTAAAAAGGGAATTATTAAGTAATTGTAAATATGGAAAAAACAGAAAATACGCAAGTATATGAAGTTGGCTACCACATCGCTTCTTCTGTCTCAGAAGAAAATGTTGCTGCCGAAGTCGCTGGAATCAAAAAGATTCTAGGTAAAGTCGAAATTATTAGTGAAGAGAACCCAAAATTAATTGATTTAGCTTATACTATTGCTAAGCCAATCGGTGGACTCCGCCGTAAGTTTGATAAAGCTTATTTTGGTTGGATTAAATTCTCTCTACCAACTGACGAAATCGTCGAGCTTAAAAAGAAGCTAGATGGAGTCGACAATATCATTAGATTTTTGTTGGTAAAGACTGTCGCTGAAAATACTCTCTGTGGTGCTAAACTCATCGCTGAAGAAATTTCTAAGAAGAAGACTTATACCAAGAAAGAAGAAAAGGTAGTGGAAAAAACTGCTGCTACTATCGAAGAGATTGATAAAACTATCGATGATCTTATAAAAGAGTAATTATTAATTAATCAGAGTCTGTGAGACATCTAATGTCTAGTTCAAATCTTTAAATTTTGAGCGAAAATCACGAAGTCCGACGAGATATACAAGAGTCTATCGAGAAGGAATGAGTGATTTGCAGCCAAAATTTAAAGATTTGAGCAGACAAGCCAGATATCATGGTTCCCATTATGCGGTTAGATGGCGAACAGACTCACAAGTTCTATGTATCTCAATAAAGCGTTTTTGTTCGGAAATTTGACTAAAGACCCAGAGCTTAAGTCATTACCATCAGGTATCAAAGTAACTTCATTTGGTATGGCTACCAATCGAACCTATAAGGATGCGACTGGTAACAAAAAAGAACAAGCAGAATTTCACAATATTGTAGCCTTCGGCAAGCCAGCTGAACTTATCGCTCAATACTTAAAGAAAGGACGCAGCGTCTTTGTAGAGGGAAGAATCCAGACTCGTAGTTGGGATGACCAAGCTGGAGTTAAAAAATACCGAACCGAAGTAGTCGTTGAGAACTTCCAATTTGGACCAAGTGCTCCTGGAGCTGGTGGTTCAAACTTTACAGCCACTCCATCAACTAGTGCCAGCCCCTCCAAAAAAGCCGAAACCTTAGACACCATTGAGTATCCATCTGAAGATATTAACCCAGAAGATATTCCATTTTAGTAGAATATAAGGAGTTTATTACGACTATATATTCTCTAACCCCCCACCTATTTCACAGAAGTAATTTAAAATTATATTTGTTGATTTGGTGGATGTAAGTGTAGAACATTATTAAAATAAGAACTAAATAAATAGGTGGGGGATGATGATTTTAATTGTCGCCATACTCCATAAAAATCTATCATGAAACAGTGTTATTTTTCACAAAACAATATTAAACATATCGACTATAAAGATGTGGAATTACTAAAGAAATTTATTAATCCTCATGCTCGCTTACTATCCAGTAAAAAGACTGGCGTAAATACTCGCAGTCAACGTCAATTAGCTGAAGCTATCAAACGTGCTCGTTTTATGGCCTTACTACCTTTCGTTTCAAGATAATATATCGTAAAAAAACCGCCTCCACTTTCAAGTGGAGGCGGTTTTCTTTCACTTATCTTGTCGATTTATTCCGTATAAGTTAGACCTATACACGGACACCTGCGACTGTATAGGCCTAACCTATACGGAAACAATGCTTTTTCTAGCCTTGTTTTAAAGGCACTTTTATTGTATAGTCTTGAAAGATTAATTTAAACAAATAGTTATTTACAAAGGAGGCTTTATGAAGGGGTTGATGGTTTATGTGGCTGCATTTCTCTTGTTTGCGATTTGCACCGGTACGGCCTTGGTCGGTCTCAGTTTTCTGCCCAAAAAAACAGACAACCACGTAACTACGGAAAAAATTACAACTAGTTCAGGAGCAGTTGAGGCAAATTTCCCAGTCGTGGTAATTGCTGATGCCAAGGCAAAGATGACGGATGGTTCACCAGCCATCGGCATTCAAGCAGTGATTATTGTGGGCAAAGAAGCTGAGACTCAGAAAAAAATTGATATTGAAGAGGCTTTCAATATCTGGAAAACTTCTAACCCAAGCTACAAAATCATCAGAAAAGAAAAAAGCTGGGATAATATGGACAAAATTCACACAATGTATGTTGAGTTTGTTCAAAACTAATAGGGGACTAAATCTCAAAAGCGACACCTAAAAGTGTCGCTTTCTTTTTTCTCTTTTTATGTTAGATTTTAATTGGATTGAATCTTAACCTAGAAGATATAAATAGGGAGGTAGTTATGTGTTTTGTTCCAGTCGGTAGAAAAGTAAAAGTTGGTCAGACGATCAACAAAAGCCGTCAAATTGATGAACTCTGTAAAAAATGGAATGATTCAAAAGGACATCTTACTAGAAAGGACAAAACTTTCTTTGATAAGTTTGTTGCTGAATCAAACATTGTTTTTATTACCATTAACGGAAATAAAAAGGCTGTGCCATTCTAAACAATCATAAACAACAAAAAACCGCTGGTCACCAGCGGTTTTTTTAATATAGTTATTTCTTCTCAATTCTTTCAACGTATTGTTCAGTTTCCGTATTGATACTGATAGTGTCGCCTTGATTAACAAACATTGGAACGTTTATAGTAGCCCCAGTTTCCAAAACTACTTGTTTGGTCCCACCGGAAATAGTATTGCCTTTAACGGCGGCAGCTGCCTCCTTAACTAGGAGTTCAACTTTAATTGGCATTTTTACACCAATAATTTTACCCTCCTCATCATTATCATCATCCTCGCTACTGGTCCAAACCAAAACATCCATAATTGAATTCGGCTTGAGAAACTTTGATTGAGCACCAAGGATAGCTTCAGAAATCATAAAACGTTTTGAAGCATCAGCTGGATCATTGAACCAGAACTCTCCCTTATTGGTATAAAGATATTTAGCTGGTTTCTTAGAAATTTGAGCCTCCTCAACCTTCTCCGCCTGATGAAAAGAGTTTTCAGCCACTTTACCGGTGAGCAAGTTCTTTAATTTAGTAGCATTAACTGGTTTTCGCTGTTGTTTACGAAAAACATGGGAAGTCAAAACTTCATAGGGTTGGCCATCCATAATAATGTATTTTCTCTCGACGACTTCATTGTATTCAAGCATTGCCATAGGTTTTAAGGTTAAATGTTAACAGGGCTCATTATAGCCGTAATTAGGAGGATTTGTCTACCAGGGGAGGTATTGACAAATATGTTATTAAGGTGTATAATTACAACAGACTTAAAGTAAATTCAAATAACAGAAAAAGGAGAAAAAAATGGAACAGAAACCAATCGTTATCCAAACTCGTATAGATGTTTGTGAAAAGTGGTTACCCACTATAACAACAAAACATCAGTTTGATATTGATGAGGTTATCCAGCCACTTTTAAAGGAAGGCTGGGTAATAATACCAAACACTCTCACTACAAACACAAGTGCGAGTCCCGGTTTCATCCACGGCTCAGTACCTTGTGAGAAGGTGATACTACCGGCATTTGTTTTTACTACTACTATGCTTCTGGAAAAAGTATAGGTAATAAATAGAAAAAACAAATAAAACCGCTGACTTAAATGACAGCGGTTTTATTATTTTCAATTTCAATTAATTCTTTATCAAGTGCCAGATAAAGCCCAAGATACCCAGGGTAAAAACTACCACACCTAAAGTAACGGTAAAAGAAATATTGAGTTTAGTATTAAACTGCATGATATAGATGCCCAGTGCAATAATCGCAATCCAAGATAAGGTTTTAAATAAAGTCATAGTTTTGTTTTTTATCTGTCATTCCCATGCACCACCAGGGCATTTCCATTTTCTACCACGGAGTACCGTGAAGAAAATTAGGTCAAGATGGGAATCCAGGATTAAATAAATTAAGATCTGGATCCCCGCATTCGCGAGGAGGACAGAAGGGAAGTCATCCAACTTCTTATACTAAATACTGTATACCAGATACTATATACTTTTCGGATTATTCCTCCGGCTCTTCTTCCGCTTCTTCCTTTGCTCCGGCTAACTGATCAGCCCCACCAGCAATCTTCTTTCGAATTTCTTTCAAAATTTCATCAGCTATCTTTTTATTTTCTTTCAAGTATTGACGAGTGGCATCATAACCACGTCCGAGCTTCTCTTCGCCGAAAGAGTAGGAAGTACCTGACTTACTCATGATTCCATATTTTTCTCCCAAGGCAATTATTTCACCTTCCCGAGAAATTCCTTCGTTGTACATCAAATCAAATTCAGTCTGACGGAACGGAGCGGCCACTTTATTCTTAACTACTTTAACGCGCACGCGTCCACCCATAATTTCTTCACCTTTTTTGATTTGAGCAATACGACGAATATCCAAACGAACTGAAGTATAGAATTTCAAAGCCTTGCCTCCCGGAGTAGTTTCTGGATTCCCAAACATGACCCCAATCTGCATACGAATCTGATTTATGAAAATCACTATGGTCTTGGAACGAGCCACAATAGCGGTCAATTTTCGCAAAGCTTGGGACATTAGACGGGCCTGTTTACCCATGTGCTGAGCGCCCATATCACCCTCTATTTCGTCTTTTGGAGTGAGAGCCGCCACTGAGTCGATAACGATAACATCCATCTTACCTGAGCGCACCAGGCTCTCCACGATCTCTAAACCTTGCTCACCAGTGTCTGGTTGGGAAATGAGTAATTCATTGATTTTAACACCTAGTTTCTTAGCATATTCTGGGTCCATGGCATGTTCGGCATCAATATAAGCACAAATACCACCGAGCTTTTGCGCTTCAGCCACAACATGAAGGGCAAGGGTAGTCTTACCAGATGATTCCGGTCCAAAGATTTCCACTATACGTCCGCGAGGTAGTCCTCCAACTCCCAAGGCAGCGTCGAGACCAATCGAACCAGTCGAGATAGCATTAACATCAACCCGAGGTTTTTCACCCAGTTTCATAATCGAGTCATCGCCAAATTTCGCGCGAATATCTCTCAAAGTATCTTCAATTTTACTAACGCCCATTGTCTTGGCTTCTTTTGGTTCTTTCTTTTTCATAACGATATTTGCTATTTTTTTCTGTCATCCTCGCGAATGCGGGGATCCAGTCTTATTAATAATTATTAATTTATTTTCCCGACAATTTTTTCTCTATCTTATCGACTCTCATATTAAGTTCCCGAATCTCATGACTCTGCACTGTTTGCATATTGATAATCGGAGGTAGGGTATCTTCCACGACAGTCAGTCTTTTATCTATAGAGGTTAGTTTCTCATTTACCTCAATGAAACCAACTTTCATGGTTTTCTCAAGGTTATCAAATCTATTTTCTAAATTATTATAGCCATCCTCAAATTTATTTAATCTATCATCTACATGTGCAAAACCCTTACCAACCGCCATGGCTAAATTGTCTATATTATTAGACAAACTCTCTAACGTCACCTTTTCTTTTTTACTATTAATATTTCTCTTTTTCATATTATTAATCTTCTTAAACTTTCTTTTTTTAATTTCATTTATATATCATCTGCATAACCTTCGTCGTACTTCTGCCAAACTTATCCCAGCCTTCCAATTTTATCGAATTGTAGCCATAAGACAAGAGTAATTTTTCACTGAAATTTCCTTGTTCATCTTGAAAAATATCCCGATCATTTAGTTTCAAGCGATTAATATTTTGAACTGAGCCAGTAATATCTATTAAAGATTGATTGACGGTCGCCCCATCTTGCGGAGTTAAAACAATCATCTGTGGCCCCTGAATAATTCTCTGAGCTTCGTAAATTGAATAAACGGCAATGAGTAATACTACTATAATAATTATTCCGTACCTTATTCTTTTTATTAATTGCTCTCGTTGCATTTAGGTTTATTTTTCTCCTTCCGTCATTGCGAGCCGGTAATCCGGCGTGGCAATCCAGGATTTTCTTATTAAGATTAATTCTCGATAGTGTGAGCGCGGTTTAATTTGTTTTATAAAACAAATTAAAC